>JBEIGE010000008.1:0-120431 GCA_040382055.1 Hylemonella sp. | reverse complement strand
GGGTTAAGGTTCGGCTGGTGGCACGAGAGACGCAGACAGTCAGGCATGTCTTTTTTTCTTCGTCACTCAAAATGTAGTCACGGTGATCAACCTCGCCATCTAGATAGTTCACCTTGCAAGTCCCGCACAAGCCGGAAAGGCAGGACGTAGGGACTCTTCTGCCTGTGAGTTCAATCGCGCGAACCATGGTTTGATCAGGCCCGACCTGGATGCGCTCGCCACTCCTGCTCAATACAATCTCGAACCCGCCCTCAGGAATTTCTGACACTTCCCGATCGGGGGCCTTGAAATATTCGCTGTGCACGCTGCCTTCTGGCCAATGTTGACTGGCTTCAAAACACGCCTTCATGAAACCCGCAGGGCCGCAAAAGTAAAGATGCGACTGCGCTGCATGCGTTGTTAACAACGCCTTGATATTCAGGCCTTGGCTGGGGTCTGCGTTGTCATAGTGAAAATGCAATTGGTCAGGCGGAACCAGCGCTTGCAATCTCTTGGTGAATGCAGCGTGGCGGGCACTTCTTGCGCAGTAGTGCAATTCAAAAGAGGCACCCAGGCTTTTGAGTTGATAGGCCATTGACAACAGGGGCGTAATGCCAATTCCGCCGGCAATCAGGATGGAATGCTTCGCCTGGCTTGCCAAGGCAAACGCGTGCTTGACCGGGCCAACCGTCAACACCTGGCCCACCCTGACCTGCTCATGCATGGCTACTGAGCCGCCCTTGCTCTTTGCTTCGCGCAACACCCCCAAAATCCATTGAGAGCGGTCGTTTGGATCGCCCGCCAATGAATATGACCGAACCAGTCCGCCTGTCAGATGCACATCAACATGCGCGCCAGCCTCAAACGCGGGTAATTCGCGCCCATCGGGGTCTACCAACTCAAAAGAAAAAATTCCCTGCGCCTCTAAACGGATCGCCCTGACCTGGAGCTTTAGCCTGCCATCCACCGGTGTTAACGCCGCTAATGGGACAGGCGCATTCATGCGTGTCTCTTTGCCAATACGTCTTGTTGCAGCTCTTCCATTTTTGCCTTCACAAAATCTGTTCGGGCAGGGCCCTGCAGCGCCTCTGCTTGACTGATGATGGCGACAACCTGTTTGGCCAAAAATCGTCTTAAGGTCACTTCTTCTTCGGTGGTTCGTCCTTTGGGCAAGTCAAACACATTGCCTGAGCAATAGCTGTTTGGCTGGGCATTGCAGTCGCGCAACCACTGCGCAAATTGCTCGGGACCCGCTTGCGGGTTTGATCCACGAACGGCGTCACGCAACAGCTTGCGGAACATGTAAAGGCCCGCATCAAATTTGGTGGGGTTTTCCATCGCATGGATTGCGATGGGGCGCTGGCTGATGATGGCCTCGTAATCGCCAGGCGCATACTGACAATCCTTGTAGTTGGCGCGTGCACGGTGATCTGTTGGGATGGGCGGCATGTCGTCTATGCTGTATTTGCCAAAACGTTCCGGGCGGCGCATCGCCACTTGCCCCTCCAGGAAATCTATCGCCTCATAACCAACCATGCTTTTGTCACCTACACCCCGGGTGTCAATGCCTGGGCCCATCACACGCCAACCCAGCATTTTGCTGTTGGTATCGTCCACCGGAACGGTCCAGCGAATCATGTGGAAACGGCTGAAGTGTTTCTTTTTCTTGCCATCCTCGGAGGTGTACGCATGCAAACTCAAATTGGGCAGCACTTGGTGCTGTACCCGGATAAACATGTGCTCATCGTCCGCGCGACGTGCACCCGCACCGGCCAAGCCACGCCCGCCTTGCACAGGTACAAAATGCATGTCTGGCGGCACTTCCATGGATGCAGCGCCCACCTCATCAAAGGTTGTGCCCTGGTAATGTTCACCGGTGACCTGTCGCTTGGCGTGTAGCGCCATGGTGTGATAGTTGTCGGCCGAGTTGTCCTGAACCTGCAACCAGTTGCAATGCTGGAAATTGCTGTAAGGCACCAACTCATCGCCCTGTGCAACCGTGAAATTGCCCTCCCATTCAGGAAATGGCGGTTCTTGCTCGGGCGGACCCATATAGGCGAAAACCAGGCCATGCAACTCAAATGCCTTGTAAGCGCCTTGCCGGATGGAGCACCGATAACGCTCCCCCTCTTCTTCTTCGCCTTGCGGGAAAGGCACGCGTAAACAGGTGCCGTCCACGTCAAACACCATGCCGTGGTAGCAACAGGAAATGCCATGCTCCTGAATCTTTCCGTATTCCAGGGAGGCACCGCGATGGACACAGTGCGCATGCAACAAGCCGATACGCCCGGAGCCGTCCCGAAAAGCCACCAACTCCTCACCCAGGATTTTCAGGAATCGCGGCGTGTCGGTGAGCTCCATGGACATGCACACCGGGTGCCAGAAACGACGCATGTATTCACCCAGGGGCGTACCCCCGCCAGTTTCGGTGAGTTCCGGGTCATGCCCTGCCGTTTTATTGGTGTAGTACCCCCCAAAAGGCACCAGCTTTTTTTCGATGGGTGGTGCAGACAGGTTTGACTTTTCCCGTGTGTTCATGACTGGACTTTCCGTATGTTGAGGGGCTTGGATATCTGATTCTGGATTCTGTATACAGAGTTTATGGCGATCAGTTCTCTTTTGAATTAGGGTTAACCCTAGAGAAAAAGAAGCAAGCAGATAACCTTAGGCGGCACTCTTGCTGATGAGGCCAAAGATGAAGGCCAGCCAGAGGCAAACCAGCAGCAGGAACCCTGAACCGAAAGCTGCAAATCGGTGCATTACGCGGTTGTAGGTGCAGTGGATCAAGCTGTGCGCTGTGCGAAGAGCTACGTAGAACCATGCACCAAGAGCAAGCCAGGTAGGGGTGTAACCTGAGGCAATGGCAACAGCTACAAGCGCATAGAAGAGGACAGGGGTCTCAAAAAGATTCCTAAAATTGTCGGCGGCCTGAACGTTCTGAAGCCTTGCAGCCACCTGGATTGATGTGGATGCGGCTTGAGGATGAAGACGTTTTGCTCGCATTTCCGCAGTACGAACGTAAAGCAATCTGACGCCGACAGCGAATGTGAGGAGCACGAGTGCGAGACAGGCCGCAGCGAGTTGAACAGTGGGAGTCATAAGTGGTGTTGCGTTTGTGCGGCCTAACGAGGCTGTAAAAAAACCTGATATTCGCAAGCCTGCTCAACGCCTTTCGCATCACCCAGCTTGAAGATCAGGATTTGAGGGTTCATGCCTACAGTTTGCCGCAAATTTGCGCGATAGCGTGCCTGCTGGCCGCTTTTTGCCAACTTATCAAGTTGTGCCGGATGTTGGCAAACACTGGCTCCAAGGTGCCAATACGTTGGCTGTAGAACTGCCTACTTGACGAAACGGGAAGTCCCACTAGAGGGGTTAGGCATCAGCGGTGATAAACGCGTCGAATCTCTCGGCTGCGAGGGCAAGCAGTTTGCCGTTCTTTATGCCCGACCAACCTTCGTAAATGACCGTTGAGACTTGGTGCGTGGGCAACGACCTACGAAGGCGTGTCGGTACACATTCGTCAAGCAGCAGGCGCATCGGCAACAAGGCGTTGGCGGGCAGCCTCAAGGACGGCCACAGCTCTTTCGCGAGAGATTGAAGGGAAGTCCTCGAGGAAGTCCTCGAGGAACTCTTCGAGCGAGGATGATCCTTCGAGGTAATCGAAGAGGTTCTTCACGGGCACACGGGTGCCAGTGAAGCACAGAGCTCCGCTCATGATCTCAGGGTCTCGGCTGACAAGGGTTGCGTCCATGAACACCTCCAGCCCCGAGTTTACCCGGGCACGCTGAGAGGAGGGTTGTTCTGATGCCTAAAGTTGGAGGCCAGGCGAGGCCGTAGGCCGTCGCCTCTGGGTCGACCAGTTAAACCGCAGACGGCGAGCGCCGGGGTTGGACAGATGCGTTTTCATGATGAAAAGATTTTGACCAGTGCTGCCAAGGCAAGCAACAACCAGCTGACTTGAGCCGCAGTGCTAGCGGATTCAGAGGAAATGGGAAAGAGCTCAGCTTGTCGCCAAGCCCAAATGTTGTAGCCGACCACTACTGCGACCCCTGCTGCGCCTACCATGTAGGACTCAGCGATGAGCGCTGCAATGACTGCGCAGCAGCCGAGCACCAGACCCACCACGAAAATGCCGCTAGATGTGCTGGCGAGAACATGCGACAGCTTTTTGCAACTGGAACACGTCGCGGGCGAAGAGCGACTAGACCAGCGTACGGCCGGATTGGAAACTGCTTTAGCGCTACACCAAGGACATTTGTGCATGCGGTTTAACGTTGGAATTCACTGGAACAGCGCGGCTTTTCGCGCAGTTCCAGTGGAATCATGGGTTGGACCTAGGTCAAACTCTCGTGACATGAGCGATTGATGAAGAAGCACGGTTTCTACTTAAACCTAAGAATTAATGGATGTGTCTCCATGGCCTGGAGATATAAATGGCCTTGAGCATCTAAGAAATCTCTATTTTTTGTATAGACGATGAGGGGCATATCACCACGAACGCCTTGCAAAGGCTTCTGAAAAGTAAGCCGTTTGAATTCAGCATATACGCTTGCAACACCACCGGTATCGCCAACAAAACTCCAATAGTTTCTGTAAGCACGGATCTTCAGTGGACATGTTACGTTCGCCTTGCATATTGACTCGTACTCTTTCTTGTAAGAGTCGTAGATGCCTTCATAGCCTTCAATTAGCCTAGGGTTTTCTGACCGAAAGTGCAGTATGTCTCTTGTCTCCTCGCTCCCCGCCATGCTAAACATTGGATCAGATATCACGACAGGACTAGCTGCAACGTACCTGAAATCGCCAACGTTTCGGAATGTTCCAATACTTGGCTTACATCGAGCCGAAGACACCTCGATACGAAAGGGTGCGCTTTGGATTTCAAATATGCGAGCGCGCCCATTCGATTTGCTAGCTATCTCTTGACCTGCTTGAGTTACGGTCACCGCACATTGACCAGGATTTACTGATGTTTCAACCACAGTCTTGGATTTGCTGTCCGCGCTGGGTTCCATCTCAGTAATCCAACGGATAAGCAACTTCAGGTTCTCCTCCGAAATTTGAACACTAGGTGGCGCGGGTATCACGCCCCAGACACCAGAGCTGCCATTCCTCACCTTCCTAAACAACTGCTGCTGAACGTCTTGCCCACGATATCTCTTAGCAACATCTTTGAACGAAGGACCGATAGACCTCTGGTCTATTCCGTGACATGCCAAACAGTTGTTCTTCTGGGCAATCGGTAAGGCAACTTCTGATTGAACAGTCTTCATTGGTAAGGCGACTTCTGGTTGAACAGTCTCCTGTGGCGCAGTCGAACAACCGAAAATACCAACTGCGGTAGTAAACAAAGCAATCCAAACCAGTTTCATATGTTCTCCTCCGTCCTTGATTTGCGGATGTCGTAGCGCGATAAAGATGTCCAACGTTTGAATACCCAGCGACCAGCGGCTTGATCGCGCAGCCACCGGTGAAATGAAAGGTTCGCCCTAGATGGCGCGCACTCATTTACGGAATACGCTTCAAATAGCGCCAGTACACGGGTTTGTTTTTCTCCACGTCAAAGAGCGACATTATTAATGTTCCTTTCTCGATAACTTTTTGATCGAAGGCTCTGGTTGTACCAAGAAACGCTGCAAACCAATGTAAAGTTTCTAGTCCGGACACGGCTTCAGTTTTGATAATGCTTCGTGGAAGAACGGAGTAGGTGAATGACTTCCGTAGCAGCTTAAATGATTCGCGTAACTGTTCAGCTGTCACGACATTTGGGGAAGAAGACATGTAGGTTGATAGCGTTCCGTCTGGCTCAAAACAAAACCATTGATACCGAACGGGCCAGGGTTCAATTTCGTTCATCATCTTTTTGACTTCATCGGAGAAGTCGATCCTCTCCCAACAGCCAAAAATCTCCTCTGCACTCGTGATAGGTTTGTTCTGTGTCTGTGCGTAACTGGCGTTTGACACAAGTGACAGCAACAGTAAGAAAAAAATGCTCAGGGTATTCCCCACAGCGTTAGGTTCAAGATGGCGGACTATTGACATATCCCGCAGTTTTCCGGGATGACACCGTGAAAGAAATCAAAAAAACAGGACAGTGTGTTGAACACGTGTACGGGCATGTTGGAAACTACAAAGTGGGAGGTAATTTGGGATGACTTTTTCGAAGAAAAACTAAACCAGATAGAAAAGATCAAGCGCTCCTTTTGCTACATTGTGACCTCGAACAAGCTAGCTGAACATCCCCCAAATGGGGGAGTCCATATAGGATGGTTAGGCGACTTCAAGCAAAGGCTTGCAGGCATTATTAAGGCACTCCATGACGAAAATAGTTGGTTCAATATGAACTGCCTTGGTGCGCTCTTTCTCGTAGCTGTAGCGCCACTCAACGAATGTGTCATTCAGATCGTGAACATAGCGACGCAAATCCGGGGCTTCGTTGAGGCGGCGATTAGCTGCACATGCTGGAATTTCGGCGTGAATTGCGACCAGCGCCGCCCCAGGCAGTGCGTCGTAAAGTTTCAAAAGCTCATGCCCCTTCAAGGTTTTGCCGTGGCCTTGTGCAAGCGTTTTCAAGTACAGCTCGATACTAAAGGCGCTATTCACGACAAACGGAGCGATGTCAGTTACGTTACTTGGAGAGGTGGTCAGTCCGTTCTTATAAAGATAAGAGGCGGTTGTGGCAAACGAGCGGGCTTGACGGAACATCGCTTGAACTAAATTATCTTCTTTGTGTAAGCCTTTTCCCTTTAGGTATTTCCGAATCACTGAAGCATCTTTTTCGAAATCCCCGGTACTAACGAACTCTCCAACGGCTACGCCATTGAGAATTATTGTTTTCAAACCGGTAGGAGCTCTTGTCACTGGCTGAGACTAATGTTGGAGGCCACAGGCTCGCAGCAACTGCCGCGAAGCGGCAACCTGATGACGCGTGTCCGTGTAGTCCGCCCAGCTAAACAGACTCTTGTTGAGAGATATATGCATTTTTCAATACGATCTTTGCGATGTCATGTTCCAGATGTTTTATCGAGGGCTTCACTCCATCTGACCGATAGACAAAGTACTCCCCGCTTTCGTTCCGCGCGTAGATGGTGATTGGATATGTAGTGAATTCACAGTTTTGGTCGATGTCTTGGCGGACTATGGTCGCGGTCTTTGGATTGAACGAAAACTTCTTGTTTTCTGAGTGAAGTGTCGTCTCCAGAAATTGCTTCTGAGCTATATCGAACCGACTCATTCGGGGTTTACCGTACATCACGGCGGCTATCAATGCGACGACTATGAGCACCAGCCATATGAGATTGAGATCATCCATCTGCAGAAGGATAAAAATGACATAAAAAGTAATTGCACCCGTCAAAAAGAATCCCTTGGTGCCCCCCAATGCGAGCGTCAAGAGGCGGCGTGCTAGAGGACGGAGTTGCATCTTCTGAGGTCTAACGAATGAAAGGGACTTCCCCGTCCCAAGCGAGCCACGTACCGTCAGGGTTGCGGTTTACGGCATCAAAGTGCCACGATGGGGAGACAAATCTTTTGGCACGCCGCAATTTCATTGTCATCAACTCACATGTTTAGTGGAAAGGGGATTTCATGGCAATCCTAACCGGTGGGATCGACCTTGCGAAAAACGTCTTTACAGTGCATGGCGTGGATGAAACAGGCGAGGCGGTGTTGGTTCGCCCAGAGGTGCCACGCAGCAAACTGATGGAACTAATCGTCAATGTTCCATCCTGACTGATCGGCATGGGAGCGTGCTCTGGTGACCGTTTGTAGTTTCGCTGCCTGCCTTAGCTGGGCGGCTTGAACGAGGGGTCAGGCCGCATTGCCGACAGTCTTGACCATTGCGCGTGCGATAACTCGATGCGCCGGAGCAACAGGCACCATGTAAAGCTTGCCGAGCCAGTTTTTCACATGCACCACGGTAGTCACCGTGACTACAGGCGCTGAATCAGCTCCGCCTGAACCTTTGTGTACGGAGACGACTACATTCAGATGCTTGTCATCATCGCCCAGAAGTACTTCGTCGTCAGTCTTGGATATAAGCGTGAAGATGCCAACCCTTTCTCCCACGACGTACTCGGAGGATCTTTTGTTCGGCGGGATCTGAGACAGGCCACCGAGGTTCTTCAGCCCAAAGTGGCCGACGATACGGTTTCTAATACGCATCAAGGTGTCTATCCATCGAGGCGTTCTCGCGGCAACTCGGAGGAACTGCTCAAGCGCGTCTAGGTCTGGCGCTGCTGGAGCGATAGCCCAAGCGTCGTGAAAGTACGCTCCAGGGAGCAAGGACGCGGCCCGGCTGTTCCTCGGGGCGGTGGCTTCATACGGAATTCTGTTCATTCGGCAGAACATAGAAGTAATCGGCCTGCGTAGCTTTTTGCGCAGATCCGATTGACTGCTAGGTTATGCATTGATTTCGGCATAGAAGTTCTCGGAGAGACTCAATGTGAAAGTTGTGTGTGGTTCTGCATCAACACTAGGGATACAGCCAGCGGGTCCAGCCCCACCATTCATAAACATATTGTTGTGATCCTTACAACTACAAACCTGCTGGGGAATCTGGGCAAAAATACCCTCAAGCGAAGAGGCTTTAGATGTTGCGACGCGAACTAGCAGTGTCGCTGGCCTACTATCAAACAGCTTCATCGCAGAGGGATTGTTCTGCCTGAGGAATATGAATAACTGTCGAATAGCCGAGTCACGAACCAGTTTTGTTAGGCAAAGTTGAGCGACATCCTCAATAGTTCGACTCCGAAGGTCAATATAAGCGGTGGTGTCATTGATGCCTGGTAGTTCAGCGTCATCAAGTCGAAGCGGGAGGATGTACTCGACGTCAGATTTAAAGTCTCTGGCTTGGGCTTGTTTCAGTTCGTGTTTTGGCCATCTCTTGAAGATGTAATTGGCCGATATGAATGGAATGAAGAAACGGCATTCTTGGCCGTAGACCTTCTGAAACCTCTGATAGAGATCTTGCCCCCAAAGATCTGCCTCCTCGTCGCGGTCATAGAAAACTCGGACATGCTCATCCTTGAGGAGTTGCGCAAGCTTTTCAGCGTGCCTACGATCCTCTCCGGCAAAAGAAAGTCCAAAATCATACTTGTACAAAGCGAACTCCTTTAGACCTAACGTCGGCGTTGCCCGGCGTAAAGGAACTGAGTGCGTAAAGCGTGCCGTAACGCGTTTTCGTCCATGTCGAACAACTTTTTAGGCGACAGAAAACCATTCATCTCGTTCACACGGTCTTGTCGACGACTACTTTGCCGACGTCGTCCTTCTGCACCACTTTGACTGTTCTCTTGAAGCCACGCACAGCGGTGTGATCGGTAACCGTCACCGACCCCACAACAGCGCCGTCAGCTCCAACGACCGAATAGACGTCTACGTCGGTCTCTTGCATGAATCCTTGCGTTGACGAGCTCGCATGCTTCAGTGTTTCCCCTTCTTTGAGGATTACGTGTAACTTCCAAGACATCTGAGTTCCTTTCGTACCGCTCAATACCAAACAACGCCGATCGCGGCTGCATAACCAACTTTGCGAGTGCATTCACTACATGCACTATAGCCTTCAAACCGAAAAAGCCTGCCTCTATTGGGCGCGGTTTTTCATCCGCTTTGCTGTACTGGAAACAAAAAAAGCACTGAGTTCATCAGTGCTTTTTGATTTGGTGGGTCGTAGTGGGATCGAACCACTGGCTTCCACCGTGTGAAGGTGGCACTCTACCGCTGAGTTAACGACCCGAGAAGCCCGTGATTATGCCAGAGCACGCACCCCAGCCGGCGGGCCTGTCAGCTCATTCAGCGTCTGTAAGCGCAACTTCACGCCATACCGTCTTTTGGCCGCTGGCTTTGTCCAGTTGTACCAGTAACTCTTCGTGGGCGGCTATTTCCTGGGTGTTGGCCATCAGCACCGGCAGGTCAAAACCAGACAGATCAGTGCGGTTGACGGTGCCACTTGCAGATGGATGGCTGGACACGTCCATCAACAACGCGTCTTGCCCGCGGGTGAGGTTGATATACACCTCGGCAAGCAACTCGGCATCCAGCAAGGCACCATGCAGGGTACGGCCCGAGTTGTCGACCCCCAGGCGCTCACACAGGGCATCGAGTGAGTTTCTTTTGCCGGGGTAGATGTCCTTGGCCATCACCAGGGTATCGGTCACGCTGGACACAAACTGCCTGAACAGCGGCTTGCCAGCCAGTTCCAGTTCTTTATTCAGAAAACCCACATCAAACTGGGCGTTGTGGATGATGACCTCGCAGCCTTGCAGGTACGCCATCAGATCATCAGCAATCACCCCAAAAACCGGCTTGTCTTTCAGAAACTCATTGCTGATGCCGTGCACCTTCAAGGCTTCTTCGTGGCTGTCACGCCCAGGGTTGAGGTAATAGTGCAGGTTATTGCCGGTGAGCTTGCGGTTGACCAGCTCCACGCACGCAATTTCTATGATGCGGTCGCCGTTTTCAGCGGACAGGCCCGTGGTTTCGGTGTCGAGAAAAATTTGACGCATGGGTTTGTTTACCTCTGGCTCAAGAGCGGTCTTAGTGGTTCTCTTTGGCGTGGTTGATGGAGTATTTGGGGATCTCCACCACCAGGTCTTTCTGTGCCAGAAAAGCCTGGCAGCTCAGGCGCGAGTTGGGCTCAAGACCCCAGGCGCGGTCGAGCAGATCTTCTTCGCTCTCGTCCTGCTCATTGAGTGACTCCAGGCCTTCGCGAACAATCACATGGCAAGTGGTGCAGGCGCAACTCATGTCGCAGGCATGTTCGATATTGATGTGGTTGTCCAGCATGGCCTCGCAAATGGATGTCCCCGCAGGGGCAAAGATCTCAGCGCCCGTGGGGCAGTATTCGGCGTGCGGCAGTATTTTGATGATGGGCATGTAGATCAATCGGTTAGACGGTGGCAATGTTTTTGCCGGACAGGGCTTTGCGTATGCCCCGGTTCATGCGCATGGCGGCAAAGGCTTCGGTGCCTTTGGC
Organism: Hylemonella sp.; assembly: GCA_040382055.1. GTDB lineage: Bacteria > Pseudomonadota > Gammaproteobacteria > Burkholderiales > Burkholderiaceae_C > JBEIGE01. Next base: position 109,477 of record JBEIGE010000008.1, on the reverse strand, counting down.
CAGCGCTTCGGTGGCCGCTTCAATCAGCGGCGCTTCGGTCAGTGATCTTGCTGCAACGGCAGCGGCCATCAGGGCATCAATGTCGGCTCGCTCCTGGGCGCTGAGCAAATCGTCGTCGGCGTCCAGGGCGCTTTGGGTGGCAAGCACCATGCGGTCTGCGTCCACCTGGGCTTCCACAACGGCGCGGGCCTGCAGGTCCTGTTGTGCGGTCTCAAAGCTGTCTTTGAGCATACGGGCAATCTGTTCGTCGCCCAAACCATAGCTGGGTTTGACATCAATTTTGGCCTCAACGCCACTGATCTGCTCCTTGGCCACCACGCTGAGCAAACCGTCTGCATCCACGGTAAAGGTGACCCGGATGCGCGCTGCGCCAGCGGCCATGGGCGGGATGCCACGCAGCTCAAAGCGGGCCAGGCTACGGCAGTCGGCCACCAGGTCGCGGTCGCCCTGCACCACATGCAATGCCAAAGCTGTTTGACCATCTTTGTAGGTGGTGAAGTCCTGGGCCATGGCCGTGGGTATGGTCTGGTTGCGCGGAACAATGCGCTCCACCAAGCCCCCCATGGTTTCTACGCCCAAAGACAGGGGAATCACGTCGAGCAGCAGCAGATCACCGGCCGTGTTGTTGCCAGCCAGCTGGTTGGCCTGAATCGCTGCGCCAAGTGCCACCACCTCATCCGGGTTGAGGTTGTTCAGCGGCTGGCGACCAAACAACTGCGCAACCGCCTGCTGGATCTGCGGCATGCGGGTGGAGCCGCCCACCATCACAACACCGGTAATGTCGGCGGCAGAGAGTTGGGCATCCCGCAAAGCCTTGCGCACCGCGCTCAAAGTGCGGGCAGTCAAGGCGGCTGTGGCCGCTTCAAAGTCTGATCGTTTGACATCAAAAACCAGCTCAGCCCCCGCCAGCGTTGCTCTAAATGCTACTAAATCTGTAGTGGAGAGTTTTTCCTTGCATTGCCGTGCGGCCACCTTCAGGCTGGCCTTGTCACCGGCGGTCACGCTGTGATGTCCGGTTTGGGTGAGCACCCAGTCCACCAGAGCCGCATCAAAGTCGTCACCCCCCAGGGCCGAGTCACCGCCGGTGGCGATTACCTCAAAAACGCCTTGGGTCAGGCGCAAGATGGAGATATCGAAGGTGCCGCCACCCAGGTCGTAAATTGCAAAAGTGCCTTCGCTGGCATTGTCCAGCCCATAGGCAATGGCCGCAGCGGTTGGCTCATTGATCAGGCGCAACACATTCAGACCGGCCAACTGCGCAGCGTCTTTGGTGGCCTGGCGCTGGGCATCATCAAAATAGGCAGGCACCGTAATCACAGCGCCATAGAGATCATCATTAAAAGTGTCTTCAGCGCGGTAACGCAGCGTGGCCAGAATATCGGCGCTGACCTCTACCGGAGACTTTTCGCCTGCAACCGTGGCAATACCCAGCATGCCGCTGTGTTCAATCAACCGGTAGGGCAGCTTTTCACGGCCGACGATGTCGTGCACTGAACGCCCCATAAACCGCTTGACCGAGGCCAGCGTGTTCTCAGGGTCGCTGGCCAGGGACGGCTGGGCATCAAAGCCAATCTGCCGTCCGCCATCGGCCAGATAGCGCACCACCGAGGGCAAAATCACCCGGCCTTGGGCATCCGGCAGGCATTCAGCCACACCATTGCGAACGCCTGCAACCAGGGAATGGGTGGTGCCCAGGTCTATGCCCACGGCCACACGTCGCTGGTGGGGGTCAGGCGTCTGGCCCGGTTCAAAAATTTGTAGCAAGGCCATGTTTAGTTTTCAAGTTGGTCCAAGCGGGACTGGATGTCTTTGAGGAATCGTTCAATGAACATGAGGGCCCGAACCTGGGCCACTGCAGCGGGATAGTCATGAGCCTGATCTAGCAACAACTCGCATTTTTGCAGCGTGCTGTTCTTGATAGACAAGACTTCAGCATGAATTTTATGGAGGTCATCAGCACCGTCTGCCTCCTCCAGGTCTTCACGCCAGCTCATTTGTTGAACCAGAAACTCAGCCGGCATGGCGGTGTTGTTCTCGGCGTTCACCGGGGCCGCATGGAGTTCACACAGATAAGCGGCCCGCTTGAGCGGGTCTTTGAGTCGCTGGTAGGCCTCGTTGATGCGCACCGACCACTGCATGGCAACCCGTTGGGCGGCAGCGCCCTGGGCGGTAAATTTGTCGGGATGGGCTTCGCGCTGCAGATCTTTCCACCGCGCATCCAGCGCAAGCCGGTCTTGCGCAAACCGGGTGTCAAGACCAAACAGTTCGAAATCAGTGGACTGGAGATTCACACCCGGAACGACTCGCCGCAGCCGCAGCGGTCACGCTCTTTCGGGTTGTTGAATTTGAAGCCTTCGTTCAGACCTTCGCGAACAAAATCCAACTCGGTGCCATCAATGTAGGCCAGGCTTTTGGGGTCGACCAGCACTTTGACCCCATGGTCCTCAAAGACGATGTCTTCGGGCGCGAGGTCGTCCACATACTCCAGCTTGTAAGCCAGGCCCGAACAACCGGTGGTCTTGACGCCCAGGCGCACGCCCACGCCCTTGCCTCGCTTGCTGAGGTAGCGGTTCACATGCCGGGCTGCGGCTTCGGTAAGCGTTACTGACATTGCTATCTTTCGGGAGGAACTCAGTTCAAATGCTTTTTCTTGTAGTCGTCCACAGCCGCTTTGATGGCGTCTTCGGCAAGAATCGAGCAGTGAATTTTTACCGGAGGCAGAGCCAGCTCTTCAGCAATCTGGCTGTTTTTAAGTGCCGCTGCCTGGTCCAGGGTCTTGCCCTTGACCCATTCCGTGACCAGCGAGCTTGACGCAATGGCCGATCCACAGCCGTATGTTTTAAAGCGCGCATCCTCGATGATGCCGGTTTGCGGATTGACCTTGATTTGCAACTTCATCACGTCGCCACAGGCAGGTGCGCCCACCATGCCGGTACCCACAGACTCATCGCCCTTGTCAAAAGAGCCGACGTTGCGGGGGTTTTCATAATGCTCAACGACTTTTTCAGAATATGCCATGGTGATACCTCGTTAAATTCAAATAATTTCTTGTGGCGACGCGATCAGTGGGCGGCCCACTGAATGGTGCTGATGTCGATGCCGTCCTGGTACATCTCCCACAGGGGGCTCAGGTCGCGCAGCTTGGCCACATTGAGCTTGATGGTCTCAACGGCGTAATCAATTTCTTTCTCGGTGGTCCAACGCCCGATGGTCATGCGCAGGCTGCTGTGGGCCAGCTCGTCACTGCGACCCAGGGCACGCAGCACATAGCTGGGCTCCAGGCTGGCTGATGTGCAGGCCGAACCGCTAGAAACCGCCAAGCCCTTGATGCCCATGATCAGCGACTCGCCTTCCACATAGTTAAAGCTCATGTTCAGGTTGTGAGGCACGCGTTGGCTGACGTGGCCATTGATGAAAACCTGTTCGACATCCTTGAGGCCCGCCAGCATGCGATCATGCAGGGCGCGGATGCGCACGTTTTCCTGGGCCATCTCGGCCTTGGCAATGCGGTAAGCCTCGCCCATGCCGACAATTTGATGGGTGGGCAATGTGCCCGAGCGCATGCCGCGCTCATGACCGCCACCATGCATTTGCGCCTCAATCCGTACACGTGGTTTGCGGCGCACAAACAAGGCACCAATACCTTTGGGACCATAGGTTTTGTGGGCTGTCAGGCTCATCAGGTCTACCGGCATCTTGCTGATGTCGAAGGCCACGCGACCGGTGGCCTGGGCGGCGTCGACGTGAAAAATCACGCCCTTTTCGCGGCAGATGGCCCCAATGGCGGCAATGTCCTGAATCACACCGATTTCATTGTTCACAAACATCACGCTGGCCAGAATGGTGTCGGGCCGGATTGCAGCCTTGAACACGTCAAGGTCCAAGAGGCCATCGGGCTGTACGTCCAGGTACGTGACTTCAAAACCCTGACGCTCAAGTTCGCGGCAGGTGTCGAGCACGGCTTTGTGCTCGGTTTTGACGGTAATGATGTGCTTTCCCTTGGTTTTGTAGAAACCCGCAGCACCCTTGATGGCCAGGTTGTTGGATTCCGTGGCACCGGAGGTCCAGACAATTTCACGCGGGTCAGCGCCAATCAGGTCGGCGACATGACCCCGGGCCTTTTCAACCGCGGCTTCGGCTTCCCAGCCCCAGGCGTGGCTGCGTGAAGCCGGGTTGCCAAAGTGCTGGCGCAGCCAAGGGACCATGGCATCAACCACCCGCTCATCGCAGGGGTTGGTCGCGCTGTAGTCCATATAAATGGGGAAATGGGGAGTGGAGTCCATCTTGAAGTCTCTGAAAGAAAAGTGCAGATCCGGCAAAGGCGGTCAGATCAGGTTTTGGAAAGCACCGAGCCCAGCGCAAACACAGAATTAGGGGTATTTTTGGACAGCGGCTTGACGACAGGCATGGGCAAAATGGCACGTTTGACCAGCGGCTTGACATCGACTGTCATGCCCTTGGCCAGTTGCTCGTCCACCAGCTTTTGCAGCGTGACTGAGTCCAGAAACTCCACCATGCGGGTGTTGAGTGAGGACCACAGCTCATGGGTCATACATCGCCCGGCTTCGCCCAGGCAATTCTCTTTGCCGCCACACTGGGTGGCGTCGAGCGGCTCATCAACAGAACGGATGATGTCGGCCACCGTGATGGCGGCGGCTTCGCGGTTCAAGCTGTAGCCGCCACCGGGGCCGCGGGTGGAGTCCACCAATTGATGGCGACGCAACTTGCCAAACAGCTGCTCCAGATAAGACAGGGAGATTTGTTGGCGCTGGCTGATTCCGGCCAGCGTCACGGGGCCACTGGTCTGGCGTAAAGCCAGATCAATCATCGCGGTAACCGCAAACCGACCTTTGGTAGTAAGACGCATGGTGAATCCTTAACCTGAGTATTTGAGTCAAGTATAGCAAGAAGCCCACTAAATTGCTCGGGATTAACCCAAAAACCATCCCAAGCAGGGAAAGAGCGCACCGCAGACTTTAGAGAACCACGCTGTCTTTGCCCGCGGCACCAAATGTCCTTGTTTTGAATACCGACAGCTGGTCACGCACCCGGGCGGCTTTCTCAAACTCCAGATTGCGGGCGTGTTCGAGCATGAGTTTTTCCAGGCGCTTGATTTCGCGAGCAATGTCTTTCTCACTCATGTCTTCAATCTGGGCACGCTGCATGGCGTCCTGCTCCAGCCGCTCGGCCTCTTTGCCAGCTTTTTCGCTGTAGACCCCGTCAATCATGTCGCGAACTTTCTTGACGATGCTGCGCGGTGTGATGCCATGGTCCAGGTTGTGCTGCACCTGTTTTTTGCGGCGGCGCTCGGTTTCGCCGATAGCGCGCTTCATGGATTCGGTCATCTTGTCGGCATACAGAATGGCGCGGCCGTTGAGATTGCGCGCTGCCCGGCCTATGGTCTGGATGAGTGAGCGCTCGGAGCGCAAAAAGCCCTCTTTGTCTGCATCCAGAATCGCCACCAGGGACACCTCGGGTATGTCCAGCCCCTCGCGCAGCAGGTTGATGCCGACCAGCACATCAAAAGCCCCCAGGCGCAGATCTCGCAGTATTTCCACCCGTTCAACCGTGTCGACGTCGCTGTGCAGGTACCGTACTTTCACACCGTTGTCGCTCAGGTAATCGGTAAGCTGCTCGGCCATGCGCTTGGTCAGGGTGGTAATGAGTACCCGCTCGTGCTTCTCAACCCGGATACGAATTTCCTGCAGCACGTCGTCCACCTGGTGGGTGGCTGGCCGCACTTCGACCTCGGGGTCAACCAGCCCGGTCGGACGAACCAACTGCTCCACCACCTGACCGGCGTGCTCGTTCTCCCACTGGGCAGGCGTGGCAGAGACAAACACGGCCTGGCGCATCTGGGTCTCAAACTCCTCAAACTTCAGCGGCCGGTTGTCCAGCGCACTGGGCAGCCGAAAACCGTACTCCACCAGCGTGGTCTTGCGTGAACGGTCGCCGTTGTACATGCCGCCAAACTGGCCAATCAGCACATGGCTCTCGTCCAGAAACATCAGCGCATCCTTGGGCAGGTAATCGGTCAGGGTGGCTGGCGGGTCTCCGGGCGCTGAACCGCTTAAATGGCGCGAGTAATTCTCGATGCCCTTGCAGTGCCCCACTTCACTGAGCATTTCCAGATCAAAACGGGTGCGCTGCTCAAGTCGCTGCGCCTCGACCAGCTTGCCCATGCCCACCAATTCCTTGAGTCGGTCAGACAGCTCGGTCTTGATGGTTTCCACGGCCATCAGCACCTGCTCACGCGGGGTGACGTAGTGGCTGCTGGGGTAGATCGTGAAGCGCGGAATTTTCTGGCGGATCTTGCCAGTCAGCGGGTCAAACAGCTGCAGCGACTCCACTTCATCGTCAAACAGTTCAAGACGGATTGCCATCTCGCTGTGCTCTGCCGGGAATACATCGATGGTGTTGCCCCGCACACGGAACTTGCCGCGGGAAAATTCCATGTCATTGCGCTGGTACTGCATGCGCACCAGCTGGGCAATGATGTCGCGCTGGTTAACCTTGTCACCTGCACGCAGCGTCATCACCATCTTGTGGTAAGCCTCGGGCTGGCCAATACCGTAAATGGCCGAGACAGTGGCCACAATAACCACGTCACGGCGCTCCAGCACGCTTTTGGTGCAAGACAGACGCATCTGCTCAATGTGCTCGTTGATGGCGCTGTCTTTCTCGATGAACAGATCGCGCTGGGGCACATAGGCCTCGGGCTGGTAGTAGTCGTAGTAGCTGACGAAATACTCCACGGCATTCCTGGGGAAAAACTCGCGGAACTCGCTGTACAACTGAGCGGCCAAAGTCTTGTTGGGTGCAAAAACGATAGCAGGCCGCCCAAGCCTGGCAATGACATTGGCCATGGTGAAGGTTTTACCCGAACCGGTGACGCCCAGCAGGGTCTGAAACACCTCACCGTCCCGGATTCCTTCGACCAGTTTCTCGATCGCTGCGGGCTGATCGCCGGCGGGCGGGTATGGCTGAAACAGCTCAAACGGCGAGCCGGGAAAAGTCACGAAGGTGCCTTCTGGCACGGCGGCGGCGGGGGGATCAGCAATGATGAGCTCAGTCATGTTTGGGGTCTTAAGTTGAAATTATTGGTTCTGGAGACAAAAATCGGCTTCAAGCCGTGAGGTGATTCGGTTCATCCTATATCTTTAGATCCATCTTCCCGACACCCGCTCGACTTTCCAGATACCTCATCAGCTGAGCTGCGGGTCTATTGCCCTGCTTTGCGCGGTCCGTCCGGCATGGTGCGCAGCATGAACTGGTCAAACAGCGGCACGGTGAATGCCGTATCTCCGTGAGCTGGGCTGTAGATCATTCCCTTTTTAATCAAACTCGAACGCAGTGGCGCGATAGTCTGCACTTTTACGCCTAAACGCTCAGCAACCCCACCCGAACGCTGGTTACCCGTACCCAGTTCGGCCAAGGCACTGAGGTAATCTTTTTCGCGCGGTGTGAGTCGATCAAATCGAACGCGGAAGAAGCTGTGGTCCAAGCGGGCCGTGGAAGCAACGGTGGTTTGCTGGATCAGCGGCAGATCAATCGGCGACTGCTGCGCCATGTTCCAGGACTGGTAGCCCCATTCCTGTAAAAAATAGGGATAGCCTTGGGTCACACGAAATACTTCGGCCAATGCCTCAGGCGTGAATGCCACACCCTGTGTTTCAACCGGGCCTTGTAACGCCAGCGAGGCATCTTCCAGGGATAGTGCGCCTACCTCCGGGTAGGTAAACAAGCGTTCGGCGTAGGACTTTGATTTGCCCGCCAAACCCACCAACTGGGGCAGCCCTGCGCCAATCAAAACCAAAGGCAAGCCGCGTTGGGACACCCTGTGAATGGCCATGATGAGCGCGCTCATCTCGACTTCGCTCATGTACTGCAACTCGTCAACAATGATGGCCACCGCTGTGCCACGGTCGGCGGCGGCCTCTCCCACCGCCACAAACAATTCGGCCAAATCAGCTTCCAGATCACCGCTGTCGGCGGAGCCGGTTTCGGGGTCAATGTCCAAACCAAACTCGGCATCACCCACCTTGACTTTGACCCCGCCAATGAAGCTGCGAAGTACACGCAAGCCACGTTTGACTTTTTGGCTGACGTCTTGCATACGATCCAGTGCAAACAAAGTTCGCCGCAAGGGCGGCAGCAACAGCAGGGGCAAAGGCTTGCTTTCGTGCGCCTCAATCAGCAGTGCCTGATAGCCTTGTGCTTCAGCCATTTCGCGCACCCGGTTGAGCAATACCGTTTTACCCACACCGCGCAGGCCCACCATGAACATGCTTTGCTCCGTGCGCCCGGCCCTGACGCGGGCCAAGAGCACCTCAACTTTGTGCAAGAGTTCACCGCGCCCAGCCAGCTCTGGAGGCTGGTTGCCCGCACCGGGCGAAAACGGATTGGTAAGAGGATTCATATCAATTGAAGTTACTTGAGTTTACCCATTAGTAAGGTAACAATGATAACTTTATGTAACTTCGATAGAAACTGTGCGATTTACCAGCGAGTTTTCAAATCAACGCCATCCATGGGATGACTTGCCTCAAAAATGGTGACCTGGTCTTGGACCAAGAGGGCTTGGGTTTGCGTAATGGCGTCTGCGGACTGCATGCGCTTGGCGCGGGATTAATGTCGGCACGGGTGGCCAAGCCAGGTTTAGTTATTGCAATGCTTATCCACCACATCCCTCATCCCCGCCGCATCCCCCACCACCGCATCGGCAGCCCAAGTGCCAAACCCGCCATGGGCGTTGACCGCATCCACCCACAGCGCCAAAGCGGCGCGCTTGGCTTGGTCTTGCGGTGAATCCACGCCCTTGATCTCCAGCACCAGTGTTTTTCCGGATTCGTAGCGCACCAAAAAGTCAGGGATGAATTTGCGCTTGGAGCCATTCCACAGGTACAGGATGTGGAATCCCAGATGGTCGTTTTTCACCCAGGCAGCCACCTTTGGGTGTGCCTCAACCACGTTGGTCGCGTACTTCTCCCAGCCACTGTCCACGACGATGTGGCTGACTTGGCAGCGCTGCGTCGGCTCGGCAATGCGGGTGGTGTACCAAGTGCGCATGTCACGGGTGCTGCCAATTGGGCGCTCACCGTCAAACACTGGCTCCAGCTTGAGCGTGTTTTGCTCAATCACGAACTTCATCAGGTGCTGGGTGATCAAGTCAATGTGGAGCGAGTACAGAATCCGCTTTCGCAATGGGTCTTGGTGGAACAACGACGGAATGTCGATCTTGTTCGACGCCAAAAACTCTTCCACCAGCCGCACCAGTTGGAACAGCAGGTATTCGCGCTGCCCTTTGAACTGCTCTTGCAGCAACTCAAACGCCCGTTGTGCCGCCTTGAATACCAATCGTTGCAGGCGGAATTCTTCGGGTAATTTTTCCAGGTCAATCGTCACCACCTGGCTCCAGTCGGAAGCCCCTCCCAGTGCGGGTGCAATATCAGCGTGCAGAGCCACCGTGGAAGGGTCTATCTTGAGCACACCTATCTTGGTCCATTCAACAACCAGCTGCGGACGCACCACCTGGTCTACGCGCAATATGTTGGGCCATTTGATCTCAAACACATTACGTGTGTTCAGCGATTCAATCTGCGTGCTGGGCTTGGGTGGTGGCGGGCTGGTACCCCCGTCTCCTGGCTGCATGGCAATTGACAGAGGCACACCAAACACGTTGACAAACTCGGGCAGGTACAGACCGTTTTCGTCCTTGTCATAGGCTACGCGGCGCAGGCCGCGACCAATGACCTGCTCACACAACAGTTGGCTGGTGAACGCTCGAAGCCCCATGATGTGGGTGACGTTTTTGGCATCCCAGCCTTCGGAAAGCATGGCCACCGACACCACGTTTTGCAGGTCTTGCCCGGCCTGGCCGCTTTTGCCAACCGTGTCCACAAGTTCGCGCAGCAGGTCTTCCTTCTTCATGACGCGGAGGGTTTCCTTGCGACTCTCAGGAACGCGCGCTGCCTCCATGATCTCTTTCAGACGCAGCTCGTAGTCTTTGTCTGAGCTGGCGGTTTCGCCCAACTCGGCCTTCTCCAGAACCTTGGAATCGACTCGCAAGGTGCGGGCAGCATTGTGCAACTCCGGCCATTGTGCGTGGCCTCTGGCAAAGTAATGCTCCACCCGTGCTGCGGTTTCGGTGCGGTTGCATACGGTCAGCATCACTGGTGGTGACAGGTGTCCCAGCGCCGCCCATTCAGCCGCCGTTGCGCGCCAGTCGGCACCCAGCAAGGTGTAGGCTTGCTGCACCAGTGCGGGCAGGGTTTCATGGGCTTCAGCCTTGCGGTTCAGGTCGTCGGCCACTTCGCTCTCGCGGTACAGGTGGTACAGCTTGGGGCGCAGCGTTCGCGCATTGGGCATCGCGTCATCGCGCACCACCACACGCGGGGTTTTGACCAATCCGGCTTCAATCGCATCGTTCAAGCCAAAGTCCGACACCACCCAACGGAACAAACCGGCTTCTGTGTTAGTCCGCCCCGTGGGAGCAAAGGGTGTGGCCGACAAATCGTAGCAGCGGGTAATGCGCCGGGTCTTGTGCAGACGGTCCAGCCCCTCTACCCAGCGAGTGGCTTCGTCCAGGTCAATGCCCAGGGCCTCAGCCTCGGCCTTGCTGATCTTCACATCGGCAGGCGTACGGTAAGCGTGGTGCGCTTCATCGTTGATTACCACCAGGTCTTTATAGGTGGCCAGCTTGCCCAGCACGCGCTTGGTAAAAGCTTCGTCGCTTTCTTTGCCCTTCTTCACGACCGAACGTTCTTGCTGCTTCAACGGCATCAACGCATGCCAGTTCTCGATCAGCACCTCAGCGCGGTTCAACTTCTGGCGCATGGCTTCTGAGGGGCAAAGCTCAAAACTGTCGTAGTAGTTGTCTGTACTGCCAGGCATCAGTACCTGCAATCGCGATTTAACCGTCAAACCCGGTGCCACCAGAAAGATGGCGCTCGAATACTTGCGCGGCGACTTGGGGTAGGTCAGCGCATTGAGCACCTGCCAGGTGATGATCATTGCCATCACCGTGGTCTTGCCGCTGCCCGTGGCCATCTTGTTGCACAGACGCTCAAACGCACCGCCGTCACCTTGCACATGAATGCCTTGGCGGTATTCGGGCTGTGCCTCCAGCATCCAGATCAGGGTTTCAATGGCTTCCAATTGGCAGAAGTAAAACGGGTACTGGCGGCGGGAGATTTTGTCCAGATCCCACCAGTGGGTCAGCAGTTCCAGCGTTACCGCAGTTACGCCCGGCCAACCGGCCTCGCGCCACTGGCCCACGCGCTGGCGAATGTCGTCCACAAGGGGAATAGATACCTGGCGGCGCGTGTTCTCTCGGGTATCGATGATCTCGTAGCCCGCTGCGCGGCGCTTCGGCTCCACGCGCAGGGTGCGATCGGTGTTCTCGGCCCAATGCTGCCGGGGCTCAATGAAGGCCGAGTTGATGATCAGGGAGGTGGGCGCGGGCACTCTGCTTCAATTCAAAAAATGTTGCAGTCTATTCACCGTGCGCTGCAAGCTGGGTGCCGCCTGCATTGCAGCTGTTACATCCCACTTTTCACGAACGAACTGGCCCAAGCGTTCGTTATACATCGGGCCTTTGGACATACTGGTGCCTTGTTCAGGCACAAGCTGCGCCACCAAACGCCGATTTCGACTTTGCCGCACTAAATTGATTAGTGCTTGTTTGGGGTCTGCCAGCGTCTCGGGGGCTTGTGACACTTTGCTTTGGGGTATCCCGGCAAAACTGGCAAAACCCGCCCGGTCGGCCAAAACCCATGCTTCCACTTCGCGCACCGCAACGCGAAACAGCATCGCGTCGGGCAACGTGGCAACACCCCATTGTTGGCGCAACGTGGAGGCACAAGGCACTTTATCCAGATCGGCGAGCACCACATGCGCCAGTGCATGGCTGGCAGTGCGGTATTTGTTGATGGCACTGCGAATTTTGTCGCTACCACCCTCAACCAAGGGGCGAAGCACTTTGTAGCCTCTTTTCGTATGTGCCATGACCTTTTCCATGACATACAAACTCAGCAGGTCTTCCACCACCAGCGCAACTTCCAGACTGTGTGTCATTTTCAAAAAATGGACAGTTGGTCAATATGCCCTACAGGAGTTCTCTTGACCATGGCTTCAGCCACGTTGTAACCCGCTGCAACCAAGGCTATTTCTTGCGCGGTAGCCGTCACTGCACGCGTACCGTCACTAGACTGCTCCAACCGCACCACATCGCGAGGGTCCACGCTGGTGTGTTCCAAGAGTGCCTCGCTATGTGTGGTCACAAAGACCTGACGCCGGTATTTAGCTTTGCGTTGCATTTGCCACAGCAGGGCAGGAATCTGACGCACGATGGTTTCGTTCAGCGAAAGCTCGGGTTCTTCCAGCAACAACAGGGAATCCCCGTCCAGTAGGCTCCACATAATGCCCAGCAGCCGCAGCGTGCCATCTGAGAACTGGTCTTCGCGTTGCCAACCTGCATCCGGACGCCAATGTTCGTACAGCGCTTCCAGATGGGGCGTACCCTTGGAGTCATCCCGGGTGAACTTGAGCTGGCGCATATTGGGCACGCAAGCTTGCAATGCGGACTCGATTTTCTTCAGGCGGGCATCTCGGGTCCGTTCGGTTGTCTTTGCAATACGCTCCAAAAACGATTGGCCGAAAGGGTCGCCCTCCAAGAGTGCCGACGCGCCCAGTTCGGCATGCTTGAGCAATTGTGGTACCAGATGCAAATAGGTGAGTGCACCAAAAAACTGGGCAATCTCCCGGAACTCCTTGTTAGCATTCACCTGCTCCAGACTGGTCTCGGTCAAGCGTTCCGGGTCGGCTTTGTCCTTGCTATCGGGCCGGTCAAGCAACACGGTACCGGTGCGCAAATCCACGACATTTTCACTGGCTACAACCACCCTCTGCTTGCCTTTGCCTTCACTGCGAAAAGCCAGCGTATAGCGCCAGATTGGCGGGGTATCGACCCGCTCTGCCAGCTCTACCTCGATCAACACCTCAGGGTCGCGCCGCGCCAGCAGGCAGCGCAGTTTGGTCATACCACCACGCGCAACAACGGCCCGTTGCAAGCCGCCGCCCTTGGGCTGCGCCACATCGCGTAAGAAACGGAACACATCGAGTAAGTTTGATTTGCCTGACGCATTGGGGCCTATCACGAACACCCGTTCACGCAGCGCCACCTCCATCTTGCGGAAGTTGCGCCAATTTTGCAGCTTGAGTTTGGAAATCAGCATATTGCGTTCCTTGATTTGGTCCCAGTTTGGCCCTAGTTTGGCATGGTGGAGGTGGTCAATTTCATCACCTTGAGCGACTCAATCCCGCGGTCATCCACAATTTTCACCGCCACGGTGGCATTGGCCCCCGCCTCAAACGGCAGCGACACAGTGCCGACAAAGTGTTTGAGCAAGTCTTCGTCCAGCTCGGCGCGAATGTCTTTTTTGAGCTTCATCCAGCCCTCGTCCTTGCCCGCCATGGGGAAGAAGAACTGGTGCGGGAACAGGCTGCGCCCGTCGTAGTCCGTGTCTAGGCTCCAGGCGGCAATTTTGGCTTTACCGCCGGACACCAACTCGCCTTTGGTGGTGTCAAAGTAGTCAAAGCCATTCACCTCCACCTGCCACAGTCCATCGGGCAGCGCAATCAAATGCACATCAGGCTGGCCCATGAGCCAGAAGCTTTGGTTGGTAGTGGCTTTGGAGCTGGCTTTCTTCAAGTCTTCTGTCAGCAGGTCGGTGTTCATTTGCGCCTTGAGTGCAGTAATGCCTTTGAGGGCATCAATGTCTTTGGCCGCTTCGGGGTCAAAGGCGAAGGCGCAAAACACAATCATCTTCGGACGGGGGAACAGGTCAGCCGCCTCGCCCAACGCATGCTCCACTTGGCGCTGCTCCAGTGCACCGTGCTCTGGGCCAAAACTAATCACCACCCGCTCTCCCGTATCCAGGTGGCCGCTGGCGTGCAAGCAGGTGGTGCCGGGCAGCACTTCGAGCTCGGCAAACTTCAGCATCTGGCCACCCTTGCCGCGAATGCCTGCCTTCAGCAATTCGTCGCGCCAGGTGTGCTGGCGGCTGGTGTTGCCGCTGCGGGCGACCGACATATCCGCCAACGTAGAGTTACCAGACAAATTGCCCTCCAGCCCTTGTGGAGATTGAGAAGTATGCTCCTGTATTGAGAGTACCGTTGGGAAAGGCACCGCCTCCACGGTAAACGGCCCAGACACGCGCAACTTGTTTTTGGTCTTCTCGGGCTGGTCGTACAGGGTTTCGTTGTCCGCCTGCGCGGCGATGGAGCGATCCATCTCGGCCTGCATTTTCTGGCGGGCGGTGTGAAAGGCGGTAAATAGCGGTTGCACCCCGGAAGGCCAATCAGCGGGAAAGTCAAACGGCACCTCCCACTCCAACAGCGCCACGCCTTTTTTGCCTAAGGCCAGCTTCTGCCCCTTGCGCGCGCCCTCGGCCACGACAAACACAACACCCGTTCGGGCTGAGCCTGTCGAAGCCTCTGCGACCAGCGCCGCATTCAACGCCGCCAGCGTCGCCTCAATCCCCGGATGCAGGCGCTCGTAGATGACGTCAATCTCAGGGTTATTGGCAATGCTTTTGAGGGTGACGTGTGGCACGGTTTTGTAAATGAAACCGCCCTTGAGCCCCTCGTGCGGGTAGCGCAGCGCGTAGTAGTCGTAGCTGGACGTCATCAGCCGCTGCTTGGCCAGCGTAACGGCCACGCGCGAGGTGTCGCAGGTGATCCAGCGGCGGCCCCATTTTTCGGCGACGTAGGCGGTGGTGCCGCTGCCGCAGGTCGGGTCGAGCACGAGGTCGCCGGGGTCGGTGGTCATGAGGATGCAGCGCTCGATGACTTTTGCCTGTGTTTCCACGACATAGCGTTTTTGCTCAGTGAAACTGCCGGTCCCCGAATCCGACCATACGTGGGTTATTGGCTCTACTGGGTAATCGTCCATTAAATATGCAAACCTTGGATTCGATCCTGCAAGAAACACCCGCCCAGCGTTTACCACGCGCAATAAGCCTTGCCGCTCAACGCTCCAATGCCGATCTGTCGGCGGGGTACATGTAACTCCATTGATTGAAAAAACCCCCGAAGTATTTGTTGAATGGCCTTGTGAAGTCAGTGACACCGATTGGCAAAGGCTACCTTCCTTTTTTTCGTTTAGAGACGCTGATGCCATCGTCGACACACGTCCTGAGCCAGAATAAACGTAGCGGAACGCGACAGAATCACTTGACTCTCGGTCGCTATAAAGCTGGCGGTATTTGACCTTCTCTAAATCGGATGCATACCAAACTATGTGGTCATAGTTAACAGAAAGAGTCTTTTGTTCTAGAGCGCCAGTTTTCTTAAAATGAATTTGAGCGACAAAGTTGTTCGGTCCAAAGACCTCGTCCATCAGATTTCGCACCAAGTGCAAGTTCTCATCTGAAATCTGCACAAACACGCTGCCTGTCTCACTCAATAAATCTTTCGCCAGCAGCAGCCGATCCCGCAGATACGTCAAGTAGGAGTGAATGCCCAGCTCCCAGGTGTCGCGAAATGCCTTGATCATTTCGGGCTCTTGGGTCAGGTCTGCATCGCTGCGGTCTTTTACATCGCGCTTGTTGGTGAAGGGCTGAAAGTTGCTACCGTACTTGATGCCGTAAGGCGGATCGATGTAGATCATCTGCACTTGCCCGGCCATGCCCTCTTTTTGCAGCAGGCTGTTCATCACCAGCAAGCTGTCACCCGCCACCAGGCGGTTGGCCCAGCCCCGGTCGTGCTTGTAAAAGTCCACCGCAGCACGCAAGGGCAAGCTCTCGAACGGGGCTTCAAACAGGCCTGGTTGCATGCCTTGCGCTGCAGCCTTGTCATTCTTCTTGCCCTGGCGCTTGCTCACAGCGCTCAAGATGCTCATGGCGTCAATGCGTTCGTGTACATGCAGACTGACGGTGTCCACCTCAAAGCTGGTGCGCTCGGCCTTGCCGGTCCACTGCAAGACCGGGTCTAAATGCGGGTCGTAGCTGTAAGTGGTTTTGGGCTGCTCGGGGTCACTGGCCTCATTGACCAAGCCCACTTCGGGGTTGTTTTTGCGGCGGTCGGCGTGGCGGTAGGCCAGCACTTGTGCGGCCCCAGTGCTTGCGGCTTGGGGGGTGGCTTTGGCTTTGGCGGTTTTGGTAGTTTTGGCGGCCTTGCTTGCAGCGGCTGCCAGCAGCATGTCGGGTGTGATTTCTTGGGACTGGAGGGTAAAGTCGGGACGGTTTGCACTTGCCGCATGGGCTGTGGAGCCGCCAGGGCCTTTGCCTTTGGCGATGCGGCCCTCAGCCAACAGGGCCTCTCGTGCCAATTGAAAGTCTTGTTCTGTGACTGGGTAGCCAGCCGCTTCTTGAACGGCCTGCAGTAGTTTCCTGTTGCCGACGAAGGCGTGGTCCTCGGGCAACAATTTCAAAATAATCGCTTGAAGCGTTTGCAAAGCTTCTCGGTTCACACTAGCCATTGGTATCCCTTGCGTACTTTATTGGGGTAGAGCGTACACCAGCATTTCGTGAAATGGGCTGCCCCTTGAGTCAGTATTTTTTGCCCCCAATGGACCGCTGAGCCGAGGCTGCCTCGGGTACACACCGTCACACTGCACGAATCAATTGCTAGTTTGCACTGGGGCAGGCTCACGGGTTGTTACTGCAGACTGGTCTTTTAGCCAGGGTGTCTAGCTCGGAACAGCGCCATAAACGCTTTTTTGCCACTTGCCACCAAGGGCCAGCATGGCACCGATTTCAAAATAAAGGCCGCTAAAATCCAAGGCTTTCAGGTCAAGCTTCTCCCACCGGGAAAATCAAGCATTACAAGGAACCCTTCATGTCTCTCTTCTCCGCCGTCGAAATGGCCCCCCGCGACCCGATACTGGGTCTGATCGAGCAGTTCAATGCCGACACCAACCCCAACAAGGTCAATCTGGGCGTGGGCGTGTATTTCGATGACAACGGCAAGCTGCCGCTGCTGCAGTGTGTGCAAGCCGCCGAGAAAACCATGATGGAAAAGCCCACCGCGCGCGGCTACCTGCCCATAGACGGTATTGCGGCTTACGACGCCGCCGTCAAAACCCTGGTGTTCGGTGCTGAATCCGAACCCGTCAAAAGCGGCCGAGTGGCCACGGTGCAAGGCATAGGCGGCACGGGTGGCCTGAAGATTGGCGCTGACTTCCTCAAAAAGCTCAACCCCGACGCCAAGCTGATGATTTCCGACCCCAGCTGGGAAAACCACCGCGCCCTGTTTGGCAGCGCCGGGTTCAAAGTGGAGAGTTACCGCTACTTCGACCAGACCGCCAACGGCGGAAAAGGCGGCATTAACTTTGCCGGCATGCTGGCCGACATCTCCGCAGCGGCCGAAGGCACCATCATCGTGCTGCACGCCTGCTGCCACAACCCCACCGGCTACGACATCACCCCCGAGCAGTGGGACCAGGTGATTGCCGCAGTGAAAGCCAAAAAGCTCACCCCTTTTCTGGACATGGCTTACCAGGGCTTTGGCTACGGGATTGCCGAGGACGGTGCCGTGATCGGCAAGTTTGTCGCTGCTGGCCTGACCTTCTTTGTGTCCACCAGTTTCAGCAAAAGCTTTAGCCTCTATGGCGAGCGTGTCGGCGCTCTGTCTGTATTGTGTGCTACAAAAGAAGAAGCAGACCGGGTTTTGAGCCAGCTCAAGATCGTGATTCGTACCAACTACTCCAACCCTCCCACGCACGGTGGCGCTGTGGTGGCGGCAGTGCTGAACAACCCCGAGCTGCGCGCCCTGTGGGAGCAGGAGCTTGGTGAGATGCGGGTTCGCATCAAGGCCATGCGCCAGAAACTGGTCAGTGGCCTCAAGGCGGCCGGCGTCAAGCAGGACATGAGCTTTATTACCGAGCAAATCGGCATGTTCAGCTATTCAGGCCTGAGCAAAGACCAGATGGTGCGCTTGCGCCAGGAGTTTGCGGTGTACGGCACCGACACCGGTCGCATGTGCGTCGCGGCACTCAACAGCAAGAATATTGACTACGTCTGCCAGGCTGTGGCAAAAGTTGTCTGACCCTGAGCGGCTAAAAACCCAATCAGCGCATGGTTTGAGTCGCCGGACTTGAAGCGCCCTGGGTCGTGTTTGGGCGTGTTGGGGCGTGTTGGGGCTTGTTGGGGCACCAGCTAGGCAGCGTCGCTTCGCGGCTTATGGCTGCGAACACCGTTTTTAGCCAGCATCTCAATGTAAAAAGAGTCTGCGCCGGCCTGAGCGGTGGCATCGATCAGGGCCGTCAGGCTGGCGAAATGCACCCCTTGGGCAGCTTCTTCGGTGGCACCAAAGCGGCAATCAAAATCCCAGAAGTCAACGCCTGCAGGAAGCGGTACTCGCCGCTGGCGCTTGACGTATTTACGGATCTCATGTTTGGTGGCCTCAAGAACGCGGTCGCGGTTCTTGCCTTCGATATTGAGCTTGAATGTCTTTTTCACGTCTTGCCTTGAATGCTGATGCGCTGATCATACGGCGCGGCTTAAACTCCATCCCGCAAGTGCCTGTCGCTCTGGCGCAAACCGTTTGATATCAAGGGCAAACGGCCAAGCAAAAAGGACAAGCTGCGCCGAGTTCATGCAGACACAATGACAGCGTCTGGTTCAATTGCTTCAATGACTTCAATTGAACATGAGGCTGCTGGTACTGCCGAAGACGCTGATGCCCCTGCTTGTGATGAACAGACTCAGCAAAACCCGAAAAATTAGGGTCTTCACTCGAATCCTGGCCGCTAACTGCTGTTATATTGCACTGCAGCAATTTTTAAAGGTGACTCAGCCATGATGTATCAAATCTACGAAGCCCAACGTTCCATGATGGAGCCTTTTTCTGATTTAGCTCAGGTGGCCGCCAAGGTTTTTGACAACCCCCTGTCCTTGATGGGCAACTTCCCCTTCGCAGATCGCGTTTCAGCCGGCTATTCGCTGATGCATCGCTTGGGCAAAGACTACGTCAAGCCGGAATTCGGCATCCGTACCATCGATGTGGACGGTGTTGAGATCGCCATTCATGAGCGAATTGAGATTGACAAGCCTTTTTGCGAGTTGCGCCGCTTCAAGCGCTTCACTGACGACACGCAAACCCTTGCAAAGCTCAAAAGCCAGCCCGCCGTTTTAATTGTTGCGCCCTTGTCGGGGCATTACGCCACGCTTTTACGCGACACGGTCAAAACCATGCTCATAGACCACAAGGTCTACATTACCGACTGGAAAAACGCCCGCCTGGTTCCCACTTCGGAAGGCGAATTCCACCTCGATGACTACGTCAATTACGTGCAGGAATTTATCCGCCACCTGCAAAAAACCTACGGCAACTGCCATGTCATGAGCGTCTGCCAGCCCACCGTGCCTGTGCTCGCGTCCGTCTCATTGATGGCCAGCCGGGGTGAAAAAACGCCTCTGAGCATGGTCATGATGGGTGGCCCGATTGATGCCCGCAAATCACCCACTGCGGTCAATAACCTGGCCATGAACAAGAGCAATGACTGGTTTGAAAACAACGTCATCTTTCGCGTGCCCAGCAATTTCCCGGGCGCAGGTCGCCGCGTTTACCCGGGTTTCTTGCAGCACGCCGGTTTTGTGGCCATGAACCCCAGTAATCACGCCAAAAGCCATTTTGAGTTCTTCAACGACCTGATCAAGGGCGACGACGCCAGCACCGAGCAACACATCAAGTTCTATGACGAGTACAACGCGGTGCTGGACATGGACGCGCATTACTACCTGGAAACCATCAAAATCGTGTTTCAGGACTTTGCCCTGGTCAACGGCACCTGGGATGTGGTGGGCGTTGACGGCAAGGTCGAGCGCGTCATGCCGCAAGACATTCAACATACTGCGCTGTTCTCCATTGAAGGTGAGCTCGACGACATTTCCGGCTCCGGCCAGACCGAAGCCGTGCACGACATCTGCACGGGTGTGGCCAAGAACCTGAAAAAGCATCTGGAGGCCAAGGGTGCCGGCCACTACGGCATTTTTTCAGGCCGCCGTTGGCGCGAGATTGTGTACCCCGAGGTCAAGTCATTCATTCTGTCGCACAACGCCAAAGCAGGGTCAAAAACAGGCGTAGCACCTGCCGTCGCAGCCAAAGTTGCGCCTCAAGCAACAGCCAAGCCTGCAGCGAAGTCTGCGGTCAAGCCGGTGCCCAAGGCAGCTTTAAATGCCCTGGCTAAAACAATCGTCACAGCCGCCGTCAAAAAGCCTATGCCAGCCAAGAAGGCGGTTGCTAAAAAGGCTGCAGCCAAATAAACGCAAGTTCCAGAGTACGTTTGCCCAGCGCGGATCTGCCACTCGCATCCCGGCCTATGGCTACGTTGTTCGAACGTATTCTTGAGGTATTGCCCCAGACCCAGTGCACGCGGTGCGGATATCCGGACTGTGCCGCCTACGCCCTGGCCATTGCATCGGACGGCGTCCCCATCAACCAGTGTCCGCCGGGCGGCGCGCAAGGAATTGAGCGGCTTGCCAATGTGACTGGGCAAGCCCGGGTTGCGCTCAATCCCGCGTTTGGCGCTGAAACTGAGCGCACCGTGGCAGTGATTGACGAGGCTTGGTGCATAGGCTGCACCCTGTGTATCAAAGCCTGTCCCACGGATGCGATTGTGGGCAGCAACAAACTGATGCACACCGTTATTGAGGCCTATTGCACCGGTTGCGACCTATGCCTGCCGGTTTGCCCGGTGGATTGCATCGTCATGGAGCCCGTCAGTGCCGGCGCAACCGGCTGGGATGCCTGGTCAGCCGCCCAAGCAGAAACCGCCCGGGAACGCTACAAATTTCATAGCTCACGCATCAATCGTGACAAGGAAGAGAACCAGCAAAGGCTTGAAGACAAAGCCAGGGTCAAGCTGCTCGACCTGGCCGCCCACTCGCAAATCACGGACCCCGCCGTGCTGGCGCAAAAACGTCAGGTGATTGAAGCGGCCATGGCACGTGCACGCGCAAACGCAAACCCACAAAAGCTTTAACCGGGTTCCAGACTTCGCTTAGCTGGCTGTGCCCTGCATGCGGGTAAACGCAGTCACCACTTCGGGAGGTGCCTGCACCAATTCAATCAACACCCCCTCCCCGGCAATCGGAAACTCGTCGTTGCTTTTGGGGTGTAAAAAGCAGATGTCAAAACCAGCCGCGCCCTTGCGAATACCACCGGGTGCAAAACGAACGCCTTGCGCGCTGAGCCACTGCACCGCCAAGGGGAGGTCATCAATCCACAAGCCCACGTGGTTGAGCGGGGTGGTGTGCACAGCGGGCTTTTTGTCAGGGTCCAGGGGCTGCATCAGGTCCACTTCAACCTTGAACGGACCGGTGCCGATGGCGCAAATGTCTTCATCCACGTTTTCCCTCTCGCTCCTGAAGGTTCCGACGACTTCCAGGCCCAGCATGTCCACCCAGAGTTTTTGCAGGCGTTTTTTATCCGGCCCGCCGATGGCGATTTGCTGAATGCCCAGCACCTTGAAGGGTCTCATGCGTAAGTTCCTTAATGCAAAAGAAAGTCTGACCCCGACGTTTTGAGTCGGGGTGCGTGTATTTTCATAGAATGACCGGGCCCACTGAAACGACAGGAGCCTTCATGAAAATCAAAAAATTCCACCATGTGGCCTACCGCTGCAAAGATGCCAAGCAGACGGTGGACTGGTACGCCAAGTACCTGAATATGGATTTTCAGCTGGCGTTTGCCGAAGACCATGTGCCCTCCACCAAAGCGCCTGACCCGTACATGCATATCTTTCTGGATGCCGGCGGCGGCAATGTACTGGCCTTTTTCGAGCTTCCCAACGCACCGGCCATGGGCCGCGACACCAACACGCCGGACTGGGTGCAACACATAGCGTTCGAGGTCGATAGCCTGCAGGACCTGCAAGACACCAAGGACCGCCTGCTGGGCGATGGAATTGAGGTGGTGGGCATCACCGACCACACGCTGTTCAAGTCCATCTACTTTTTCGACCCTAATGGCCACCGGCTGGAACTGACGGTAGACACCAGCACACCGGCGCTGACCGCGCGGGCCTCGCAAGTGAAATGGGAGATGCTGGAAGAATGGAGCCGCACCAAACGCGCGCCCAAGCATGCGGCATGGATGCACGCGCTGGAAAACTGAATAAAGACAGATTTGCGCCCATTCAGCAAAACTCGATGATGGGCTGATCGACCGTCAGGCTGTCGCCCTTGGCGGCCAAAACCTTGCCCACCACGCCATCTGCCGCCGCAAAGAGCACGTTTTCCATCTTCATGGCCTCAATCACCGCCACCCGCTCGCCCGCCTGAACTTTCTGACCCACAACCACGGCCACATCCACCAGCAAGCCGGGCATGGGCGAGAGGACAAAACTGCTCATGTCCGGCTCCGCCTTGTGCGGCATCAGGGCATGCAGCTGCGCCATGCGCCGGGAAACCACCAGCGCGTCTATGCGCGTCCCGTTGTGCTGTACTCGCAGCGCGAGCGGATTGCGCGGCGTGCCGCGCTCGACTTGGGCGGTAAACGGCTGACCGTTGACGGTGCCGGTCACGGCAATGTCATTGAGCCGGGAGTGACTACTGATTTCATAGCACGATGAGCCCACCCTGACAAGGGCAGAGCCACCTGCAGCCCCTAGCGCAGCAGCAGAAGTGGCGACAAACTCATCCACATGCACCGGCGTGTAGCTGTGCTTGCCGCCGGCATCAAGGGTGATCACCACATAGTCATTACCCGCATTGACGGCATAGCCGGGCAACTGCCCGGAAATACCCGCTGCACGTTCACGCGATTTGCGACGTACAAAAGCGGCCAATGCCACCAGAAAATTGGGGTCGTCGTGGGACACATCTTCTGCGGCAAAGCCTTTGGAGTAGTGCTCGGCAATAAAGCCGGTATTGAAGTCACCTTTGACAAATAGGGGATGCGCCAACAACGCCGACTGAAACGGAATATTGCTGGATACCCCCCGAATGACAAAGGCGTTCAGCGCTGCTCGCATCTTTGCAATTGCATCCAGCCTGTCTTTGCCGTGCACAATCAGCTTGGCGATCATCGAGTCATAAAACATCGGAATCTCACCGCCGTCTTGCACGCCAGTATCGACCCGCACACCACCAAACGCCTCCCGTTCGCCCTGGGCCAGACCACCACCCGCCTCCCGTTCACCCTGAGCTTGTCGAAGGGCTTCTTCGGGCTCAGCCCGAACAGATGCCGCAAACAGGGTTTGCTCGGGCGGCGCAAAGCGCACCAGCCTGCCCGTGGAGGGTAAAAAGTTTCGAAACGGGTCTTCGGCATTGATACGGCACTCGATGGCCCAACCGTTGCGCTGAACGTCCTTTTGTTCTAGCGGCAGCTTCTCGCCCGCCGCCACCCGAATCATCAGCTCCACCAGGTCCAGCCCGGTAATGCACTCAGTCACCGGATGCTCCACCTGCAGGCGGGTGTTCATTTCCAGAAAGTAAAAGCGCTGGTCCTTGCCAACTACAAACTCAACCGTACCCGCACTCTGGTAGTTCACCGCCTTGGCCAACGCCACGGCCTGCTCGCCCATGGCCTTGCGCGTGGCATCGCTGATAAAAGGGCTGGGCGCTTCCTCAATCACCTTCTGATGGCGGCGCTGGATGGAGCATTCCCGCTCATTGAGGTAAAGCACATTGCCAAAGCTGTCACCGATCAGCTGGATCTCGATGTGGCGCGGCTCTTCAACAAACTTCTCAATGAACACCCGGTCATCACCAAAAGAATTGCGGGCCTCATTGCGACAACTGGTAAAGCCCTCAAAGGCCTCTTTGTCGTTGAAAGCCACCCGCAAGCCCTTGCCGCCGCCGCCCGCACTGGCCTTGATCATCACGGGGTAGCCTATGCCCTTGGCAATTTCCACCGCTTTCTCAGCGGTTTCAATCGCATCGTTGACACCAGGAATACAGTTCACCCCGGCAGCGCCAGCCAGTTTTTTGGACTCGATCTTGTCGCCCATGGCGGCAATGCTGTAGTGCTTGGGGCCAATAAAAACAATCCCTTCTTCTTCGCATCGCCTGGAAAACTCGGCGTTTTCACTCAGAAAACCGTAGCCCGGATGCACCGCTTGCGCACCGGTCTGTTTGGCTGCGGCAATGATCTTGTCAGCCAGCAGATAACTCTCCCGGCTTGGCGCAGCGCCAATGTGAACGGCTTCATCCGCCAGTTGCACATGCCGCGCCTCTTTGTCGGCATCGGAATACACCGCCACGGTTTGAATACCCATTTTCTTGGCAGTAGCAATCACGCGGCAGGCAATTTCTCCGCGGTTGGCGATCAGGATTTTGGTGAACATGGTGTTCTCTTTAATGGTTAGCTTGGCAAGTCATGTATTTGGTTGCGGTATCAAAGTCAGCGGAATTGACAGCACTTGGTCGTTTACTTCTGAACCCGCAACATGGCGGGTGTACCCGTCGCCGTTCGTGTCCCCCGGCCTGCGGCCTCCTCCTTGACCTCACTTTGACGGGCACCCCCACCCCGCTGCTGCAAAAGGAAGTTTGCATGCACCGGAACAACAGCCGTTTTCGCTAGTGGGCAGGGCATTCGCTTTGCGCAGGTCAAGGAGGAGGCCGAAGGCCGGGGGACACGGAGCAAAGCGTGTGCCCTGCCCACTCGCAGAGGCAAACGAAGCAAAGCGCTCACAGCGGAATATTCCCGTGCTTGCGCCACGGGTTCTCCAGCTTCTTGTCTTTGAGCATCACCAGCGAGCGGCAAATGCGCTTGCGCGTCTCACTGGGCAAAATCACGTCGTCAATAAAGCCGCGTGCTCCGGCCACAAACGGATTGGCAAAACGGGCCTTGTATTCGGCTTCTTTGGCGGCCAGCTTGGCGGGGTCGCCCTTGTCTTCGCGAAAGATGATCTCCACCGCGCCCTTGGCACCCATGACCGCAATCTCGGCGTTGGGCCAGGCAAAGTTGACGTCGCCGCGCAGGTGCTTGGAGGCCATCACGTCATAGGCACCACCGTAGGCCTTGCGGGTAATGATGGTCACTTTGGGCACGGTGCATTCGGCATAGGCATAGAGCAGCTTTGCGCCATGCTTGATGATGCCGCCGTACTCTTGCGAAGTGCCGGGCATAAAGCCGGGCACATCAACAAAGGTGATCACCGGAATATTGAAAGCATCGCAAAAGCGAATGAACCGCGCGGCCTTGACGCTGCTTTTGATGTCCAGGCAGCCCGCCAACACCAGCGGCTGGTTGGCCACAATACCGACCGTCTGGCCGTCCATGCGGGCAAAGCCGATCAGGATGTTTTTGGCGTACTCGGGCTGAATCTCAAAAAAGTCGCCATCGTCCACGGTCTTGACGATGAGTTGGTTCATGTCATAGGCCTTGTTGGGGTTGTCGGGCACCAGCGTGTCCAGGCTGGGCTCGCGGCGGTCAGCCGGGTCGCCACTTTTGCGTACCGGCGCTTTTTCCCGGTTGCTCAGGGGCAGGTAGTTGTACAGACGGCGCAACATCAGCAGCGCTTCTACATCATTCTCAAACGCCAGGTCGGCCACACCGCTTTTGGTGGTGTGGGTGATGGCACCGCCCAGTTCTTCGGCAGTCACTTCTTCGTGCGTGACGGTCTTGACCACTTCGGGGCCGGTCACAAACATATAGGAACTGTCTTTGACCATAAAGATGAAATCGGTCATGGCAGGGCTGTACACGGCGCCGCCCGCGCTGGGGCCCATGATCAGGCTGATTTGCGGAATCACGCCGCTGGCCATCACATTGCGCTGGAACACATCGGCATAGCCGCCTAGCGAGGCCACGCCTTCTTGAATGCGCGCACCGCCCGAATCATTCAAGCCAATCACGGGTGCGCCCACCTTCATGGCCTGGTCCATCACCTTGCAGATCTTTTCTGCATGGGCTTCGCTCAAGGCGCCGCCAAACACCGTGAAGTCCTGGCTGAACACAAACACCAGCCGCCCGTTGATCATGCCGTAGCCGGTCACGACGCCATCACCGGGAATCTTTTGGTCGGCCATGCCGAAATCCACACAGCGGTGCTCGACAAACATGTCCCACTCTTCAAAAGTGCCCTCGTCCAGCAAAATCTCCAGCCGCTCACGGGCCGTGAGCTTGCCTTTTTTGTGCTGGGCGTCTATGCGCTTTTGGCCCCCGCCCATGCGGGCGAGTTCGCGTTTGGCCTCTAGCTGTTCAAGAATGTCTTGCATGGTTTTTCCTACTTTCGTGTCACTGATACCTGTTGCTAACTCGCTATTGAATTCGTAGCTTCCTACGAAGCATTCATGGGGGCTGCAAGCAAATTTCTCGCGGCAGTACTGGCGGCAATCTGTCCGGACTGCACGGCGGCGGTCAGGATAGGCAGCAGTGCGCGCACCGCAGGGTCTTGTTTGAATGCCTGTTTGAGGCCCGCGTCAATACGCTCCCACATCCACGACAGAGCCTGGTTCTGGCGGCGCAGGTTCAACTGCCCGTTGGCGGTCTGCAGGGTTTGGAATTCGCAAACGGCATTCCAGAACGTGTCTACGCCCTGCCCCAACAACGCACTCAAGGAAATGACTTTGGGTGCCCAGTGCTTGTCACTGTGCGGGTCAAGATCATGACCCCCGCGCTCACCCTGTTCGCTGCCCCCCAAGGGGGTGCTCGCTTGCTCGGGCTTACCGTGCATGCCCAGTAGACGCAGACTGGAAGTAATCTGGGCTTGCGCGCGCATGGCGGCATCGGCATCGAGATCGGCCTTGTTGATGACCACCAGGTCGGCCAGTTCCATTACGCCCTTTTTTATGGCCTGCAACTCGTCGCCCGCATTGGGCAGTTGCAGCAGTACAAACATATCGGTCATGCTGTGCACGGCCGTCTCGCTCTGGCCCACCCCCACTGTTTCCACCATCACCACGTCATAGCCGGCAGCCTCGCAGACCAGCATGGCCTCACGGGTTTTTTCGGCCACCCCGCCCAGCGTGCCGCTGCTGGGGCTGGGTCGGATATAGGCTTTTTCATGCACCGAGAGCTTCTCCATGCGGGTCTTGTCGCCCAATATTGAGCCGCCAGAGACGCTGCTGGAAGGGTCGATGGTCAGCACAGCCACCCGATGCCCCTGCTCGATCAGGTACAAACCCAGCACTTCAATGAAAGTGCTCTTGCCCACGCCCGGCACGCCGCTGATGCCTAGCCGGAGCGACTTGCCGGTGTGCGGCAACAGCGCCGTCAACAGCGCATCACCCTGTGCACGGTGGTCCACGCGGGTGGATTCGAGCAGCGTGATGGCCTTGGCGATGGCACGGCGCTGTTCCGCGCCAGTGCCTTGCAAAATGGCGTCCGCGTCAATCACACCACCGCTCCCCGCAGCTTTGAATGGCATAGGCGTTAGGTTCACTGCGCATCACAGAATTTCAAATGCCCGGCCATCCGGCAGGCGGTAACGCAGGAAATCTCGCCTGTCTTCGGTCAGGATGTGGGTGCAATCCAGCTTTTGCCCTAACCAGACGAGTGATGCATCCGCAAGGTCAGCCAAAGACTTTCCGGGCTCGGAGTAGGTTTGCATGTACTTCACCATGTGGGGCAGGTCCACGATGTCAATGTCGTTGACCAAAGCGCCACCCGCTGCTATCCAGTCCAGAAGCGCAAAGTGGCCCGCCGGAGACAAGATGTAACTTGCCTCGGAGATGCAGGGCCAAGTGGTCACCAAGTGCCTGCTTTGCGCTTGCGCGGCCTGCAGTTTGGTTTTGTAGAACGTGTGGCGTTCTTCCTTGATGTCAAAAAATGCCACCATCACGCTGGTATCAAGCAAGGCGTATTTCATCCGCCGTACTTTGCAGAAGGTTCAGCCGCAATCAACCCCTTGGCGGCATCCATTTCTTGCGCATCCAGCTTTTGCGCCGCATGCTTTTTCTGGACCGCTTCTCGCACCAGGGCCTTCACATGAGCTGCTTTGTGGGTAGGCGCGGCGGTTTTGGCCAGTTCGTCCAGGCCGTATTGCTCCCTGGCCTGCATCAGCAACGCGACAGCATCTTTAGGGGCCAGCGCGCTTTCCAATAAATCCTGCACATAGCGGGACTTGGTCACCTTGAGGCGGCTCACTTCCATCTCAAGACGTTTTTCAATTTCAGGACTGAGTCGGATAGACAAAGCAGACATGGTGAGCTCCTTTGGAGTGGCGTATTTTGTATTTCAGTATTACAACATACAGAAATACGAGCGTCAAACCGCCAGCGCCTTTTCAATCTGGCTCAACACATCACGCGCGCTCACCGGTATCGGCGTACCGGGACCGTAGATGCCTTTGACGCCTGCGGCGTACAAAAAGTCGTAGTCCTGCCGTGGAACTACTCCGCCCACGAACACGATGATGTCGTCGGCGCCCTGTTTTTTAAGTTCGGCAATGATGGCTGGCACGAGGGTTTTGTGGCCTGCTGCCAAGGTAGAAACACCCACGGCGTGCACATCGTTTTCGATGGCTTGGCGGGCACATTCTTCGGGCGTCTGGAACAGCGGGCCCATGTCCACGTCAAAGCCCAGGTCGGCAAAGGCGGTGGCCACCACTTTGGCACCGCGGTCATGGCCGTCCTGGCCTAATTTGGAGATCATCACGCGCGGGCGTCGGCCTTGTTTGTCGGCGAAAGCGGCAATGTCTGCTTTGAGTGTGTTCCAGTATTCCATGGTGTCCCCGTGGGTGGAATCTGCATCATAGGCGGCTGCATAAACACCGCTAACCTTGTGCGTATCGGCGCGGTGCCGGCCAAAGGCTTGTTCCAGCGCATCGCTCACCTCACCCACCGTGGCGCGCAGGCGCACGGCCTGAATGCTCAGGTCCAGCAGGTTGTGGGGCTTGCCCTGGGCATCTTTGGCATCCGGATGCCCAGCCGCAAACGTGAGCGCATCCAAGGCTGCCTTGACACCAGCTGCATCGCGTTTGTCCCTGATGGTTTGAAGCCGCTTGATCTGGCCATCGCGCACGGCCACGTTGTCAATATCGCGGGCTTCAATGACGTCTTCGGTTTGCAGCTTGTACTTGTTGACCCCAACGATCACGTCCTGCCCCGAGTCGATGCGGGCCTGCTTATCGGCTGCCGCGGCCTCAATCTTCAGCTTGGCCCAGCCCGAATCAACCGCTTTGACCATGCCCCCCATGGCTTGCACCTCTTCAATGATCTTCCAGGCGGCATCGGCCATGTCCTGGGTGAGCTTCTCCATCATGTAGCTGCCCGCCCAGGGGTCGATCACGTTGGTGATGTGGGTTTCTTCCTGAATGATGAGTTGCGTGTTGCGGGCAATGCGCGCTGCAAACTCGGTGGGCAGGGCAATGGCTTCGTCAAAGCTGTTGGTGTGCAGGCTTTGCGTGCCGCCAAACACAGCGGCCATGGCCTCGATGGTAGTTCGCACCACGTTGTTATAGGGGTCTTGCTCGGTCAGGCTCCAGCCACTGGTCTGGCTGTGGGTGCGCAGCATCAGGCTCTTGGGGTTTTTGGCGTTAAAGCCTTTCATGATGCGGCACCAGAGCAAGCGCGCCGCACGCATTTTGGCAACTTCCAGATAGAAGTTCATGCCGATGGCCCAGAAGAAAGACAGACGCCCGGCAAACTCATCCACGTCCATGCCTGTGGCTATGGCTGTCTCCACATAGGCCATGCCGTCGGCCAGGGTAAATGCCAATTCGAGGGCCTGGTTGGCTCCGGCTTCCTGCATGTGGTAACCCGAAATGGAAATCGAGTTGAACTTGGGCATGTTCTGCGCCGTATAGCCAATGATGTCGCCAATGATGCGCATGCTCGGTTCAGGCGGGTAGATATAAGTGTTGCGCACCATGAACTCTTTGAGTATGTCGTTCTGGATGGTCCCGCTCAATTGGTTTTGTGCCACGCCCTGCTCTTCTGCGGCCACCACATAACCGGCCAGCACGGGCAGCACCGCACCGTTCATCGTCATGGAGACGCTCACTTTGTCCAGCGGAATCTGGTCAAACAGAATCTTCATGTCTTCCACCGAATCAATCGCCACACCGGCCTTGCCCACGTCGCCCGTCACGCGCGGGTGGTCGGAGTCGTAGCCACGGTGGGTGGCCAAATCAAAAGCCACGCTCACCCCCTGCCCGCCGGCTGCCAGCGCCTTGCGGTAGAAGGCGTTGGATTCTTCGGCCGTAGAAAAACCCGCGTATTGGCGGATGGTCCAGGGGCGCACGGCATACATGGTGGCCTGTGGGCCGCGCAGGTAGGGCTCAAAGCCGGGCAGCGTGTTGGCATATGGCAGACTGGCCGTGTCAGCGGCGGTGTAAAGCGGCTTGACGGTGATGCCATCGGGCGTGATCCAGTTCAGCGCGTCCACATTGCCGCCCGGCGCGGACTTGGCGGCTGCCTTGGCCCAGTCCTGCAGTGTGGCGGCTTTGAATTCGGGATTTTGATCAGTCATGTGCGGGCCATTCAATCGGGGTGTTTCAGTTTACATTATTTATAATAATGAATTCAGAATCTGTGTTTTAGCTTACACTGCGCGTCATCGTGGCCATATCCCCTGCCCCATTAGCAAATAAATCATTAGCCCCACGCCCTCTGTATGAGGAAGTGGCCGAATTGCTGCGCCAGCGCATTTTCAAGCGCGAGCTGGAACCTGGCAACTGGATAGACGAATTAAAAATCGCCGAGGAATACGGCATCAGCCGCACCCCGCTGCGCGAGGCGCTCAAAGTCTTGGCCGCCGAAGGCCTGGTCACCATGAAGGTGCGCCGCGGCGCCTATGTGACCGAGGTGTCCAAAAGCGACCTGAGTGATGTGTACCACCTGCTCAGCCTGCTGGAGAGCGACGCGGCAGGCGTGGTGGCCACCCAAGCCACAGACGCCGAACTGGCCGAGCTGCAAAAGCTGCACAAAGAACTGGAAGCTGCTGCACAACCTGCAAAGGGCGGCAAGGCCCTTAAAGCCGCTGTGCCCAACACCGACCAGTTTTTTGCGCTGAACGAACAATTTCACATGCGCCTGCTGGCCATTGCCAACAACCGCTGGCGCGACCAGATGGTGGCCGACCTGCGCAAGGTCATGAAACTCAACCGCCATAACTCCCTGCTCAAAACCGGGCGGATTGCCGAGTCACTGGCCGAACACCAGGCCATCATGGATGCGCTGCTGGCGCGGGATGCGCAGCGCACTCAGCAGTGCATGCGGGAGCATTTTGCTAATGGGTTGGAGGCGGCGGAGTAAAACTTGCACATGCGGCTCAAACACCATGCCCGACACAATTGCGCAATCTAAGCCAAGAACGGATCAAGCACCCGGGTAAAAGCTGGCAGGTCTTCAAAGTAAGGCAAAGCCCCGCCTTCAATGGCGTGAAACTGCCAGTTGGCCTTGTGTTCCACCGTGAAACGACCCGAGTAATTGGTGAAGTCCCCCCGCGTGGCCATGGACACCCACACCGGGCAGTCCACGGCTTCATAGAGGTGGTTAATGTCCTTGCTGAACAGATGGGCCGACAAAAAGTACAAGGGGGCAAACTTGGCACCGGGCTGCTGCGTTGTGATCACCGCGTAGCGCCACAGGGGCTCGTCGATCAGGCTGGTGCCAAAGCTGCGCTTGAGAAAATACCTGATCACGCCTGGGCGGGTCAGGCCCCTGAAGAGCGCACCGCTCCAGCGGGGATTGGCCAGCAGCTGGTAAAGCCAGGGCATGCCCAAGGTGGCGCCGGGTTGGCCATATCGACGCGGCTTGCCATTAAAACCGGTCGGGCTCACCAGTGCAATGCGGCGCACCGCCTGTGGGGCTTCGCGCTGGGCACGCACCACATATTCGCCCGACAATGACAGCGCCACCACGTCAACCGCCGCACCCGCATGGCGGCCCTGAATTTCAGCCAGGGCCGCGAGCACGGCGTCGGTCATCAGGCGCGGGGAATACACCCTGTCGCTGCGTTCGGACAGACCAAAACCCGGCAGGTCCAGGGCATAAACCGGGCGACTTTTCTGAAAGTGGGTGTACAAGGGCGCCATCTCGGCGACCGAACCCGCGGCATTGATGCTGTGCACCAATAACACCGGCGGCAATGTGCCAGACACGGGGCCGGCGCTGTACAGCATCAATTGCCCCGCAGAGGTGTGGAGCAACTGGCGCTCGCCTGACAGGCCAGGCGGCAGGGGGGGTGATTCAGGCTGAGGCGATGAGTTCATGGGGATGGCACGTACCGGGCCTCTGAGTATGCGCTAAGGCCATGACCGCTTCGGGGCTTAGCGTTTTGAGGCGGTGGTCACTCCAGACCTGACGCCAATGACGCGCGCCGGGCAGGCCGTGGCGCAGGCCCAGCATGTGCCGGGCAATGGCCTGCCAGGGCGTGCCATGGGTTTGGGCTTCGTGGACCATGTAGTCAACCATGCTTTTTTCGACGCTTTCCCTGGTCAGGCTTGAATACTCCGCTCCGAAAAACGTAGCATCCCAGGATGCCAGCCACCAGGGGTTGTGGTAAGCCTCACGCCCGACCATCACACCGTCTAGCTGCTCCAGCTGCTCAGCAACTTGGGCCGACGTGGTGATGCCGCCATTGATGGCGATGGTGAGCTGCGGAAAGTCTTTCTTGAGGCGATACACCCAGTCGTAGTGCAGGGGCGGCACTTCGCGGTTCTCTTTGGGCGAAAGGCCCTTGAGCCAGGCCGAACGCGCATGCACGATGAAGGTGGCGCAACCGCCAGCGCTGACCGTACCCACAAAATCGCGCACAAAGTCATAACTCTCAACCCGGTCAATGCCTATGCGGTGCTTAACCGTCACGGGGATGGACACGGCATCCACCATGGCTTTCACGCAATCGGCAACCAGCTTGGGCTCGGCCATCAGGCAAGCACCAAATGCTCCGCGCTGTACCCGCTCGCTGGGGCATCCACAGTTGATATTGATTTCGTCATACCCCCACTGCTCCCCCAGTCGGGCGCATTGCGCCAGATCATCGGGCTCGCTGCCGCCCAACTGCAAAGCCAGCGGATGCTCTTGCGCGTTAAAGCGCAAATGCCGTGGCACGTCACCATGCAGCAAGGCCCCCGTGGTCACCATTTCGGTATAGAGCAGGGCTTTTTTGGTCAGCAGGCGGTTAAAAAAACGACAGTGCCGGTCCGTCCAATCCATCATGGGGGCGACAGACAAACGTTCAGGGCCGTAGGCTGGCAAGGGTAAGGGGTCGCTGTGGGGGCTCGTCATTGGGGGTGCATTGTGATGCAGTTGGCGATCACGCGCAATTTTTCCGCTAAAGCTAGGGGCTTACACACCAGGGCGCTGTGTTGTGGACCAGCCCCATCCAGATTGCCCAGAATGAACTGACGGCCAGAGCAAGGCCAGCCATGCGCACACCCCATTGGCCAGAACTTGCCTTCGATTGCGGGCCTGAGCCGCGCAAGCGCAGCCATAACCAGGGGCCAGCCATCATGGAGATACTGGTACCCAGGGCAAATAGCGCCATGACCGCTGCACCTTCCAGAACCTGGCCGGTCATGGCGGCTACCAGCAAGGCCGAGTACAGCAAGCCGCAGGGCAAAAATGTCCAGAACATGCCAATGACCAGGGGTGCTCCCTTGCTGTGCCCCGCAGCCAGGCTGCGGGCAATGGACCACAAGCGATGGCCCGCCACTTCAATCCATGCCGGTTGCTGCGCTTTCCATAGCAACATAAGCCCAAGGAAAAAGGCCGCCACATGGAAAAGCGTCCAAACCGGGCGCAAGGCCGCCGTCTGGATGCTGAGCCAGCCCACGCCCTGGATGGATGCAGCCGCCACACCACCCAGAACGCTGTACCCGATGATGCGACCCAATTGGAAGGTGCCGATGGCAACCGCCCCTGAGGATGCGCCTGATTGAGCCGATGCGCCTGCAGCGCGCCCGATACCGGCGCACGCCGCTCCACACATCACCACGCAATGCGGTCCACCCACAAGACCCATGAGCAAGGCCGTGACGGCCAGTGTTGTCTGCATGCACTGCAGTCTAGACGGAACTAGATGATTTTGGAGAACTTGGCCCGGTTTTTATCGGCTTGGAGGTAACGGTCAAACACCATGCCCACGGCGCGCACAAAGTACCAGCCAGTCGGTGTGACCTGAATGCCGTTGCTGTCGAGTTTGACCAGTCCTTGGGTTTCCAGCTCGCTCAAGATGTCGAGCTCTTTGGCGAAGTAGCGCTTGAAGTCAATCAAATAGGCCAGGTTAATGGATTCAAACTCCAACTGACCCTGGCACATCAAGGCCATGATCACCGAGCGGCAAATCAGGTCATCCCGCGTGAGCGCCAGACCACGCACCACCGGAAACCGCGCATGGTCAATGCTGTCGTAATACTCCTCGATGGTCTTGGCATTCTGGCTGTAGGTAGCGCCAATGCGTCCGATGGCCGACACACCAAGACCGATCAGGTCGCAATCCGGCTGGGTGCTGTAGCCCTGAAAGTTACGATGCAGCCGCCCTTGCCTTTTGGCCACAGCCAGCGGGTCATTGGGCAGCGCAAAATGGTCCATGCCCACGTACACATAACCGGCACCCATCAGGCTGTTAAGTGAACGGGACAGCATGGCCACTTTATCTGTGGCTCCTGGCAGCTCGTTGATGGCAATGCGCCGTTGCGGCTTGAAACGCTCGGGCAAATGGGCATAGGCATACAAGGCAATGCGGTCAGGCCGCAACTCGGCAATTTGCGCCAGGGTTCGGTCAAACGATTCAGGCGTTTGCTTGGGCAGGCCGTAAATCAAATCCACATTGACGGAGTCAAAGCCGCGCGCGCGCGCTTGAGACACCAGACTGAACACCTGATCAGCCGGTTGAATGCGATGCACCGCCTTTTGGACGTCAGGGTCAAAATCCTGTACGCCGAAACTCAATCGGTTAAAGCCCAATTCGGCCAGCGTGTCCAGACGCTTGGCGTCGACCGTTCTTGGGTCAACCTCAATCGAATACTCGCCACCCGACAGCAGGGTAAAGTTGCGCCTGAGCATGTCCATGAGCTGTCGCAACTCTGCATCGCTTAAAAATGTGGGGCTACCGCCGCCCAGGTGGAGTTGGGTCACGGTCTGGCCCAAACCCAAACGGGCGGTGTGCAAATCAACCTCGCGACTCAAATAACGCAAGTATTCGGCACCGCGCTCATGGTGCTTGGTGATGATCTTGTTGCAAGCGCAGTAGTAGCACACCGATTCGCAAAAGGGAATATGCACATACAGCGACAGGGGAAACACCATGGCTGAGGCGACGGTGCGTCTTTGCTGCAGTGCCAAACCGTAATCGGCTGCGGTGAATGCCTCAACAAAGCGATCAGCTGTGGGGTAAGAGGTGTAGCGAGGTCCAGCCACGTCAAAACGCCTTAACAAGTCTGTGGACAAGTTGACTGCGGTACTGGATGCATCAAGAAGGTCGTTCATAAATTTCACCAAAGGATGTCTGGATCAGGGTGGCTTCAATATGCCTGCAAGCGACCCGCTGGCATTTGATGTGAGTCAAATACATTGCAGGTAAATTCGGTGTGGATTCGAAAACTGCAAAATAGGGTGGTTTAGCCCCTGAAGTGGCTGCTTGAAAGATACTTTGAAACCTATTGCCAACCCAGAACTTCCAGTCCTGAGCCGTCTTGCTCCCTTGCAGTGCAGCGTTTGCCTGGGAAACGCCTTGAAATACCTGGGCGACAAGGACTTTTCTTACAGCTGCAACGACTACTTTCAGGGGCAGAGCCAGTTTGAGACTAGCCATCGCCCCGTACCCTACTACCGGTGTGAGGCCTGCGCTTTCACTTTGACCGCCGCGTTTGACGACTGGCTAGCAGACGATTTCAAAGCCTTTATTTACAACGACAGTTACATCCTGGCCGACCCGCAGTTTTCCAATGAGCGACCCTGGCGCAATGCGCAAATGGTGGCTGCACTGTGGAACCGGGCATTGTTGACCACGGTCATGCTGGACTACGGCGGTGGTGACGGCACGTTTGCCCGTCACCTGCACGACAAAGGTCTGAAGTGCCAGAGTTACGACGCCTTTCATGGGGGGCAGGAACCCGAACCAGGAAAAACCTTTGACATCGTGACCTGTTTTGAGGTGATTGAGCATGTGCCCCACCGTGATTTGAATGACTGGTTTTCCCGCCTGTCTTGTCTGCTCAGCCCCGGGGGAACCCTGCTTGTGAGCACGGAAGTTATCGACAGCAACCCCGACATTGACAATTGGTACATTGCGCCGCGAAACGGACACATCAGCCTGCACAGCTCAGCAAGCCTGGGACTCCTGGCCAAGCGGCATGGCATGACACTGATGAGTATCAACCACGAAATGCATCTCTTGCGTCATGCAAGCCCGCAAACAAGCTAAGGTTAGTAGCACAGAAAAATGCAAGAATGCAGACCCATGAACCCAGAAGCCATCAAAATTGCCTGCTCCAACTGCAACTTGCGCGAGTTGTGCATGCCCATAGGTCTGAGTCCTGAGGATTTGGCTCGCATTGATGAGGCGGTTTCCAACCGCAGGAAAGTCAAGCGCGGTGCCACGTTGTTTCGAAATGGCGAAAAGTTCAACTCCTTGTTTGCCATACGAACCGGATTTTTTAAAACCTGCGTTGCCTCGGAAGATGGTCGGGATCAGGTCACGGGATTTCAGATGGCCGGGGAAATCATTGGCCTTGACGGCATCGTTAACGAGCAGCACACCTGCGATGCGGTAGCGCTTGAAGATGCCGAGGTCTGCGTTATCCCGTTCAAGCAGATTGAGGAGTTATCCCGGGAAATCAAGGGTTTTCAGCGCCATGTCCACAAAATCATGAGCCGGGAAATTGTTCGTGAACACGGTGTCATGCTGCTGCTGGGCAGCATGCGGGCCGAGGAACGGGTAGCGGCGTTTTTATTGAACCTGGTTCAACGCCTTCACACCAGAGGATTCTCCAGCACCGAGCTTGTTTTGCGCATGTCCCGTGAAGAAATCGGCAGCTATCTGGGCCTGAAGCTTGAAACCGTCAGCCGGACTTTTTCTAAATTTGTGGATGACGGTATCGTCGAGGTCAAACAGCGCCATGTTCGTATCCTCAACACCGAAGGTTTGTCGCAGATCGTCAATCACGCCAACGCGCATTAGGCGCCGGGCAGGTCTTAAAGCCCGGGTTTTTCACTGGCCTGATTGATCTCTTCTGACGACCTGGACAACAAGAGGGTCATGCTGCTGGCGGCCATGGTCACGATCCAAAGCGCAAAAAACGACACGGTGTAGATGCCTTGACTTGATAAGGCCAGGGGCTGGCCCATCCATCTCAGATCTTTCGGCTCCACCATGGCAAACAACAGCATCTCCAAAATGCCAGCCACCATAAAGGCGGGCCAAGTCACCCGCATGATGCTGCGAAGCTTCATTTTGCAGGCGGAACCGTTCCGGTAGCTGCATGGTTGCGCGCCTGTACGGCCGGTGCTAGACCCGGATTGGCCTCCAGGGCCCTGTTGATGTTGATGCCCTGCTGGTAATAATCCTCAGACACCACCGGATCAGGGATTTTGATGGCGATGTACAGCGTGATAAAACCGGCAATGATCACGATCACCGGACCGGATATCACCAGCCAGACATGGCCGAATTTCCACCAGGGTGGGGATGAAGCGGATGGTTGGCGCATGGTGGCTCCTTATCTTGGGATCATGAAGATGGATTTTTCGCTGACGCTGGCAGGTATGTCCCGGGCTGAAACCTCAAAATGAACTTCATGCGTTCCGCTCGGCGCTGCATCAAAGGGAACCTGTACCCTGACCGCAACCCGACGCGACTGGGTTGATTCGACACGGATCTCCGGCTCGGATGCCACGCGGATGGCAGGCAAACCGTTAACGGTAATTCGGTAGGTCTGGCTCGATTCCGTTGCATTCATCAACTGCAGGCTGTACACATTCTCAATGTTGCCACCCGACACAATGCGGGCCATCACCGTGCGGTCGCGTTCGACATTCACCCGCAAGGGCACGCGCGAGGCCAGACTGGCAATCATGGCCAGGCAAACGAGAATCAGAATTCCGCTGTATATCAACACACGGGGCCGAAAGATGCGCCGCACCGTCTGAGCCTGGGTCCAGCCTTTTGCCAAAGCGTTCTGGGTAGAGTACTTGACCAAGCCGCGTGCATAGCCCATTTTGTCCATCACCGTGTCACACACATCGGCGCAAGCACCACAGCCTATGCATTCGTACTGCAGACCGTTGCGGATATCAATGCCGGTTGGGCAGACTTGCACGCACAAGGAACAGTCCACGCAGGCCCCGAGTTGAAGTGTTTGCGCATCGGCATTGCGGGAACGACCGCCGCGGGGCTCACCGCGTTTCTCGTCATAGGTGACGATCAATGTGTCGTGGTCAAACATGGCACTTTGAAAGCGCGCATAAGGACACAT
This sequence comes from Hylemonella sp., assembly GCA_040382055.1. Classification (GTDB taxonomy): domain Bacteria; phylum Pseudomonadota; class Gammaproteobacteria; order Burkholderiales; family Burkholderiaceae_C; genus JBEIGE01. Next base: position 71,163 of record JBEIGE010000008.1, on the reverse strand, counting down.
GTACTTGCACACCTGTTCGCGCATGAAACCGGCATTGCCGTAGGTTGCAATGGCGTAAAAAATAACCCAGAAAACCTCCCAGGAGCCCATGCGGGTCTGCAAAAACTCCATGCCCAGATCCTGGATGGGCGTGAAGTAGCCGACGAAGGTAAAGCCCGTCCATGCGGCGACCAGACCCCAGAGCAAATGCTTGATCGATTTTTTAACCAATTTTTCCAGGGTCATGCCGCCGGCATCGAGCCGCATTCGGGCGGAACGGTCCCCTTCTACCTTGTGCTCGATCCAGAGAAAAATTTCGGTGTAAACGGTTTGTGGGCAGGCGTAGCCACACCACAGGCGACCCGCAACCGCCGTGAACAGGAATAAGGACAAGGCGGAAATGACCAGCAGGCCCGTGAGATAAATGAAGTCCTGCGGGTAAAGGACCAGGCCGAAAATATAAAAACGCCGTGCCTCCAAATCAAACAACACGGCTTGACGCTGGCCCCACTCCAACCAGGGGAGTCCATAAAAAACCAGTTGCGTCAGGAATACAAGGCCCCATCGCCATTTGACAAACAGCCCCGAGACGCTTCTGGGATAGATTTTTGTTTGCGCCTCAAACAGCGAAAACATCTTCCCATCCTCATCAGCTGCTTCCCCTACGGGCTCTGGCACGATGGGAATGACGGTCTTGGGGGTGGATTTGGCAGCAGTCAATGAGGCAGTCTGGCTAGTTGGAGGCTGATTTGGAGATGTTGGACATGCCCCAGACATACGATGCCAGCACATGAATTTGCTCGGGGCTGAGTTTGTCAGCCTGCATCGGCATCTGGTTGACTTTGCCGTTGTTGACCATGGCCACAATGGCCTTTTCGCCAAAACCATGCAACCAGATGTCGTCGGTCAGATTGGGGGCACCAACTGCCGGGTTGCCCTTGCCGTCAAGCCCGTGGCAAGCAGCACAGACACCGAACTTGGACTTGCCCAGTGAAGCCCGCAATGCGTCATGCGGACTGCCGGAGAGACTGAGCACATAGTGGGCAACATTCTTGACGTCATCCGCCGTACCCACCGCTGCTCCCATTGGCGGCATATTGCCGATGCGTCCCTTGGTCAGCGTTTCTTTAATGTTTTCTGGTGCTCCCCCATACAACCAGTCCCGATCAGACAAGTTGGGGAAGCCCTTGCTGCCGCGTGCGTCTGACCCGTGGCACTGGGAGCAATTGTTCATATAGAGGCGCTCACCGATCGCCATGGCTTGGGGGTCTTTGGCAACATCTTGAGGTGACATCGCCACAAATCTGGCGTAGATGGGGGCCACTTCGGCCTGACCTTTGTCAATTTCAAGCTTGTGCTGCCCCGCCGATGTCCAGGCCAATTGGCCAGGGCTAGTCCCCAAGCCGGGATACATGGCCAAATAGACCAGGGCAAACAGGATGGTGATAACAAACAACCATACCCACCAACGTGGTAAAGGGTTATTCATCTCGCGCAGGTCGCCGTCCCAGACATGCCCGGTGGTGTTGTCGTTGGCAGTCATGGCCTTGGCTTTGCCACTGAACCAAAGCAGTAACACGCAGGCCAGAATGCTGAGCAGAGTGACGCCAGCGACAAAAAAAGACCAGAAGTTGCTTGTGAAATCGCTCATTGTTCTTACTCCTAGAGGCTGTTAGTCCTGATTGAATGGCAGCCTGGCTGCTTCTTCAAAATCAGCGGCATTGCGCTTGGACCATGCCCAAACCACAATCCCTATAAAGGTCATCAGTCCGGCGACGGTCGCAATGGAGCGAAGTGTGTTGACATCCATGTTGATACTCCGGTGAGTTATTTAAGGGCAAGGCCCAAAACCTGCAAATACGAGATCAGGGCATCGATTTCGGTAACGCCCTTGGCTTCTTCTGAGGCCTTGGCGATTTGCTCATCGGTATAAGGAACGCCAACCGCGCGCAAGGCCTTGAGGTGAGCTGGCAGGGACGCATGGTCTACCTTATCCTGGAGCAGCCAGGGATAGGCAGGCATATTCGATTCGGGAACCAGGTCACGCGGATTGTTGAGGTGGACACGGTGCCACTCGTCGCTGTACTTGCCCCCCACCCGCGCCAAATCAGGGCCGGTACGCTTGCTGCCCCACTGGAAGGGGTGGTCGTACACAGACTCACCGGCCACCGAATAATGGCCATAACGCAGGGTTTCTGCACGGAAAGGCCGGATCATCTGTGAGTGGCAGTTGTAGCAACCTTCCCGGATGTAAATATCGCGACCGGCCAGTTGGACAGCCGTGTAGGGCTCGATGCCCTTGATGGGCTCGGTAGTGGATTTCTGGAAAAACAAGGGGACGATCTCCACCATCCCGCCCACCAGAAGTACCAGCAGGATAAGGACGATCATGAGAAAGTTGTTGGTTTCGATCTTCTCGTGCGAGAGACCGCCAGGTTGTTGATTGCTTGACATGGAAGTTGATCCTTTAAGCGTGAGCAGTAACAGCAGGGATGGATACGTCTACTGATCGGCCGGCTGTGGCCGTTTTGAGAACATTCCACAGCATGAGCAGCATGCCGCCAAAGTAGAGCAGGCCACCCACCAGGCGAAGTACATAGAAGGGGAACGAGGCCTTGACCGATTCGACAAAGGTGTAGGTCAGGGTGCCATCGGGGTTGATCGCGCGCCACATCAGACCTTGCATGACCCCGGCAATCCACATGGCTGCGATGTAGATCACGATACCGATGGTGGCGGCCCAGAAATGAATCTCAATGGCCTTGGTGCTGTACATCTGCTTTTGACCAAACAACCTCGGAATCAGGTAATACATGCTGCCCATGGTGATCAGCCCGACCCAGCCCAAGGCACCGGAGTGCACGTGCCCGACAGTCCAGTCGGTGTAATGGCTCAGGGCGTTGACGGTTTTGATCGACATCATCGGACCTTCAAAGGTCGACATACCATAAAAGGACAAGGACACAATCAAAAAGCGCAGTATGGGATCGTCACGCAGTTTGTGCCAGGCACCTGACAAGGTCATGATGCCGTTGATCATGCCGCCCCAGCTAGGCGCCAGCAAAATGAGGGAGAAAACCATCCCTACAGACTGCGTCCAGTCAGGCAATGCGGTGTAGTGCAAATGGTGTGGGCCCGCCCACATGTAGGTAAAGATCAAGGCCCAGAAATGGACGATGGACAAACGGTAGCTGTAAATGGGCCGCTCAGCCTGTTTGGGGATGAAGTAATACATCATGCCCAGGAACCCGGCCGTCAGGAAAAAACCGACTGCATTGTGACCGTACCACCACTGAATCATGGCGTCCTGCACGCCTGCATAAGCAGAATATGACTTCATGACCCCGGCGGGGATGGCCGCGCTGTTGACGAGATGCAAAAGGGCAACGGCGATGATGAAGGCACCAAAAAACCAGTTGGCGACATAAATATGCCTGACCTTGCGGGTGCCTACGGTGCCAAAGAAAACCACAGCAAATGAAACCCAGACCAGTGTGATCAGGATATCAATGGGCCATTCGAGTTCTGCGTACTCTTTTCCTTGGGTGTAGCCCAGGGGAAGTGAAATGGCTGCCGCCAGAATGACCAGTTGCCACCCCCAGAAGGTAAAGCTGGCTAAAGGACCGGCAAACAAGCGAACCTGACAGGTCCGCTGGACAACGTAGTAGGCAGATGCAAACAAGCCGCAACCACCAAACGCAAAGATCACGGCATTGGTGTGCAGGGGTCTTAATCGGCCATAACTTAACCAGGGAATTCCAAAATTAAGCTCTGGCCACGCCAGCTGTGCGGCAATGATCACCCCCACCAGCATGCCGACTACACCCCAAACCACCGTCATCAGGGCAAACTGCCTGACAACGCCGTCGTTATAAACCGAAGCCTTCGAAATTCCAGTAGTCATGTGCGCACCCCAGTTAAACAATTAAGCGGAGTTTGCGCTTAATTCGGCAGCTCCGGTTTGATTTGGATCAATCGAGCTCAAGGCTCTTTAAGAATTCGCTCACCTTCGGCCTCGATATCTTCAAATTGGCCACGATGAATGGCCCACCAAAGGCCGCCCAGAATAAAAAAAACCAGAATGACCGACAACGGAATCAACAGGTAAAGAATATCCATCAGCCCACCCGGATCAATTGTTTGCTGCTGGTGAGCCGCAAAGCGTTCAACACGACACCCAAGGAACTGCAGGCCATGCCCAAACCGGCCAGCCATGCTGGCAGATAGCCGAACACTGCCAAGGGCACACATACCGCGTTGTAGGCGACGGCCCAGGCCAAATTCTGGCGCACGATACGCATGGTTTTTCGAGCGAGAACAAGCGCATCAACCACGGACAACAGTCGTTCACCCAACACCACCAGATCGGCTTGGGCTTGAGCCAAGGGAATCGCACGACCAAAGGCAAATGACACGTGCGCTGCGGCCAGAACCGGGCCGTCGTTCAAGCCATCTCCCACAACAGCTACCTGATGGCCGGCCTTTTGCGCCGCACGAAGGAAGGCGAGTTTGTACTCTGGTGTGCAGTCCCCGTGCACCTGCCCGATACCTACGCCCTTACCCAAATCAGCGGCTAGACGGTTAGCTGCAATCTGGGTATCGCCAGACAGAATATGAACCTGCATGCCAAGCGCGTTAAGGGCCGCGAGGCTTTGCGCGGCATCCGGTCGGATATCTTCTACCAACGCAATCGTAGCCATCCAGCCGTCCTGATCACTGAGGAAAACAGCAGAGCCTTGCATCGCCGGGCCTTGCATCTGGGACAACTCAACACCGCAGAAAGCTGCCGAGCCAAATTTAAGTTCATGACTGATCTGGGGCTCTGCCGCAGTGCTAACCATTCCCCGCATCCCTTGCCCAGACAATTCTTCAACCTGCCTGGCAGACCACTGAAATGATTCTGGTTTTACTTCGCTGGAGAATTTTGTCATCACTGCACGTGAAGCAGGGTGCCGTGAGTGTTGTGCAAGTGCGGCCGCCCTCGCAAGCGCCTGAGATGGGTCAATCCCTGGTCGAGTGGTGATGGACGAGATCACCATGGCGTCCCGCGTCAAGGTTCCGGTTTTGTCAAAAATAAACCAGTCGACCCGACTCAATGTTTCAAATGCTTGCAATCGCCTCACCAGTGTTCCCCGGCGCGCCAGAGTGCCAGCCGTTGAGAGCATGGCAGCAGGCGTAGCCAGTGAAAGCGCACATGGGCAGGTCACCACCAAAACAGCCACCGCCACCATCAGCGCATGACCAGGATTATCATTCCACCAGTACGCGCACGCACCACCAGCAGCCAGCAGAACAGCGATGAGAAACGGTTTGGCCAGTCGATCGACCATCAAGGCAAATGTCGGCTTGACCGTTGCTGCATCCTCCATCAAAGACACGATCTGTGAAAACCGGGTGTGATTACCCGTTGCCAGGACTTGAACCAGCACAACGCCGCCCAGGTTGCTGCTCCCGGCCAGCACATGATCACCTGAAATGCGCGAAACCGGGCGCGACTCTCCGGTCAGCATGGATTCGTCGGCCTGGGTCACCCCTTCCAGAATGACGCCATCGGCAGGAAAAACTTCACCCGGCGACAAACGGATCACATCGCCAATCACAAGTCGTCTGACAGCTACACGCACAAAATCAGTACCACTGGTTTTGCGCTCAACGCCATCCGGTAAGCGGTTCATGATGGCGTCGAGCGAACCGGCTGTTCGGTCACGCAAACGAAACTCAAGCCAGCGCCCGGTCAAGAGGAAAAAAACAAACATGGTGAGCGAGTCAAAAAAGACTTCCTGCCCAAACAAGCCTTTGGGATCAAAGGTACCTGCGGTACTGACAGCAAAGGTGATCAGAATTCCCAGCGCGACCGGCAGGTCCATGCTGATGCGGCGATGCCTGACATCGCGCCAAGCGGCCGAGAAAAAAGGGCCGCAAGAGAACATCATGACCGGCAACGTCAGCACCCATGAAGCCCAGCGCAGCAATTGCTCCATCTCAGTCGTCAGATCGCCCGGCGCAGCGATGTAGGCGGGCCATGCGTACATCATCACCTGCATCATGCACAGGCCAGCTACAAGCCATCTCCAAAGCGCCTGGCGCGTCTCCAGCCTGCGACGCTCACTGGTAAACGCATCATTGGCCGGAACCGCGCGATAACCGGCTCGCAAAATAGCCTGCATCCACACTGAGGGCTTGCATGTCAGCGATGACCAGGCTATGCACGCGCGGTGGCTACCAGCACTGACCGAGGCTCGCAGCACGCCAGGAACCTCGCTGAGGGCGGCCTCAATGGTCAGGGAGCACGCCGCGCAGTGCATGCCTTCAATCACAACATGTGATTCCCATAAGGTCTGCCCTGCGTCCTGGCGCTGCTTGTCCAGCGGTCGACTGAAGGCGGACCACTCTGGCTGTTCGTCAAGCAGGCTTAACGGGGACTCTGCACCAGACGGGGGATGCGGATCTTGACGAGCAGAAATCGGTCCCTCAGCAACAGCTTGGGGCAACTGGAGACTGGACAGATCGCTGACAAGACTGGCTGACAACATGTTGAGTAGCGTACAGTGCCTGAAATGTCTGTTGTTTGATTTGGATCAAATGCAGTGTTTGTGCAATCATAGTAAGCTTGATCACTGACACACTTCAAAAGGAGCTCAATATGTACCAACGAATTCTTGTCGCCACCGATGGCTCAACCCTGTCTAAGAAAGCGGTTGGTAGCGCCATAACAATGGCTCAACTCATGGGTGCCGAGTTAGTGGCGCTGAAAGTGGTTCCGCGCTACCCACAAAGCTATTTCGAAGGTGGGCTTGCCTTGCAAGCCAGCGAGATTTTGCGCGTCGAAAAGCAGTGGGCGGAGCACGCTCAAGCCGTAGTGGACGCGGTCAGCAAAGCTGCTGCTGCCAAGGGCGTAAAGGTCAAAGCCATCACCGTCAAGTCGGACCTGGTCAGCGACGCGATTATTTCTGTCGCCAAAAAACAAAAATGTGATTTGATCGTGATGTCATCACACGGCCGACGTGGCATCAAGCGCTTGTTGCTGGGCAGCGAGACACAACAGGTTCTGACTCACTCGCACGTACCGGTTCTGGTTCTGCGTTAGCTTATCGTAGACGTGTGAGTGTGCGACTAAGCTTCTTCTCTGAGCAGCGCTCAGACTTTGCGGCTTGGGGCTGAATCGCTAAAGGTGGTGCTGTACTGATCCCGCAGCACGTTTTTTTGAACTTTTCCCATGGTATTCCTGGGTAGTTCCTTGACTACAAAACAGCGTTTGGGAATCTTGAAGTTTGCCAGCTTGGCCTTGAGGATGCTAATAATTTGATTCGGGTCGAGCGCCACACCAGGTTTCGGAACCACCACAGCAACACCTACCTCGCCAAAGTCTGCATGGGCGACTCCCACAAGCGCGCTTTCTGCTACACCGGGCAAATCGTTGATGTGGCCTTCAATTTCAGCAGGATAGACGTTGTAACCACCGCTGATGATCAAGTCCTTGCTTCGACCAACGATATGAACATAGGCTCTCTGGTCAATCATGCCCACATCGCCCGTCTTGAAAAATCCGTCAGATGTGAATTCTTCGAGGGTTTTTTCGGGCATGCGCCAGTAGCCTTTGAAGACATTGGGGCCTTTGACCTGGATGCCACCAACTTCGCCAACGGGCAAGCTTTGTCCCTCATCATTTTGAACACGGAGTTGCACGCCCGGCAAGGGGAAACCAACTGTTCCCCCTCGTCGCTCACCCTGTTCAGGCAGATAAGGGTTAGAGGTCAGCATCACAGTCTCAGACATCCCATAACGCTCCAAAATGGTATGGCCGGTTTTTGACTTCCACTCCTTGAAAGTCTCGATCAGCAGCGGCGCGGAACCGGCCACAAATAGGCGCATATTGCGGCTGGCTTGAGCCAGACCAGGCTCTGCCAGCATTCGTACGTACAAGGTAGGAACGCCCATGAAAACACTTGCTTGCGGCATTTTTTCGACCGTGCGCTTGGGATCGAAACGGGCCATCCAGATCATTTTGCTGCCATTGATCAATGCACCATGCAAAGCCACAAACAAGCCATGAACATGGAAAATCGGCAGCGCATGTATCAACACATCGCCGGGCTTCCAGCCCCAATAATCTTTCAATACCCGTGCATTGCTCAGCAAGTTGCCGTGGGTCAGCATGGCGCCTTTGCTGCGACCTGTAGTTCCGCTGGTGTACAAAATGGCGGCCAGATCATCCGCCTTTGAAAGAACCGTCTGATGGACATCGGAACAATGGGCCGCGCGTTGCAGCAAGGAACCAGTCCGGTTGTCATCGAGGGTAAAAACATGCCGCGTACCGGCCTTGAAAGCCAGTTTGCTGACCCAACCAAAGTTCTTGCTGCTGCAGACCACCACAGCGGGTTCGGCGTTGGAAATAAAGTACTCGATTTCAGTACTTTGGTAAGCGGTGTTGAGCGGGAGGAACACATATTCCGCCCTCAAGGTGGCCAGATAAAGCATGACCGCCTCCACCGATTTTTCAACCTGCACCGCAATTCTTGAACCTGCAGGCAGTCCAAGGGATGCCAGCAGATTAGCCATCATTGCAGAAGCACGCTCCAGATCCTGCCAGCTGTAGTTCAAGCCTTCATCCGTCTCGATGGCAACTTCTTTCAGTTTGCGGGGAAAAGCCTTGCGCAAGGCCGAATAGAGGTTGGCGTTGGATGAAGTCATGCTGAAAATTGGAGAAGGAAAAAATGCCGGATTTAATCCAGCTTGGCACCGGAAAGCTTGACAACCTCAGCCCAACGCTTGATCTCACTGTTGATAAAGCTTGCAAACTGTGGCGGGGTGAAATTACTGAACTCAGCACCCTGATTGGCCCAGACTGCCTTGGCTTCATCTGTCAGCGCGGCTTTGCGAATCTCTTCTACGGCACGGGCTTGGATGTCAGTCGGGGTTCCCTTGGGAGCCCAAACGCCATACCAGGTCGTTACCGTGTAGTTGGGCAGTCCCAGCTCAGCAGCGCAAGGCACATCTGGAAATGCTGGATTGCGTTTGGGGCCAGAAACCATCAACGCCTTGATCCGCCCGCCCTTGATGTGAGAGGCAGAGGAGCCAAGGCCATCAAACATCATGTCAACATTGCCCGCGATCAGGTCTTGCAAGGCAGGGCCGGCGCCTCTGTAGGGGATGTGGGTAATGAAAGTTCCGGTTTGCTGCTTGAACAACTCACCTGCCAGATGGTGTGAGGTACCACCACCGGCTGATCCATAGTTCATCTTCCCGGGCTTGGACTTCACCTCGGCCAGAAATGCTTTGAAGTCACCACCAATGTTTTTGGGATTGACCACCAGAACCTGGGGCACATTGGCAACGAGCACCAGAGGCACGAAATCCTTCTCGATGTCGTAATCGAGCTTGGCGTACATGGACGGAGCGATGGTGTGGTGTACTGCGCCCATGAAAAGGGTATAGCCATCCGGCTGGGCTTTTGCTGCAATGCCTGCACCGAGCGTACCCCCTGCCCCGCCCCGGTTGTCAATGATCAGTTGCTTGCCGGTTAGCTTGGCAAACTGAGCAGAAAGCGGGCGCGCAAATGCATCTGTACCGCCTCCGGCAGGGAAAGGAACAACAACCGTTACCGGTTTGGCCGGCCAGGCTGGTTGGGCTTGCAGATTGCATGCGCCTGCAGCAAAGCCTGCGGCGGCCAGGCGAAGCACATCACGTCGGCTGCCGGACGCAGAAGAAGTGATGTAGTTTGGAAATTTTTCGAATCTCATATGTGTCTCCTGCTTATCAATTGAGTTCTATCGTCACTCTTTTAGAACTTTAAACTTTCTATATCCCCTGATATGGGTATTTTGCCTTGGGAAAGCATTGCCCTATGTTTGTCAATGCGCTTGGGATCGTATAAATAATTCACCATCAAGCCATATGACTGTTTAAGGCCTTTGGGTGAGGGATCACCATTCCAGTTCAAATGCTCTACCCGGGCACCATTTCCCAAGTGAAAGCGGGCTACCGGGTCAACCGGCTTTCCGTCAATCATTTCGCGACCCAGGTAGTGCGCAGCGCACCTTAAGAGCCATTGCCCCAAAGGGGACCTGATGTCGAGCTTTTGCCCTTTGTCGATTGCATCAAGCAGATGCTGAGCCGCTGGTGGCTCAAAGCCAACGGACCGACCTAATTCCTTGCGCTCTTTTTCGGAGGTCATGTCGAGCATGCGAGACCCATTTTTCACGAGCCAGGCGCGCAAACCGGGAATGGGTGAAAGGGTTGCAAAAACCTTGAGTTTCGGAAATTCGGCGTGCAAGGTTTCGACGACCCGTTTGATAAGGGAGTCACCGAAACTGACACCTCGCAGTCCTGTTTGGGTGTTGCTGATCGAATAAAAGATGGCTGTCGTGGCCTTGTTCAGATCAGAGGCATCGGCCAATTCGTCCAGGAGGGGCGTGATGCTATGCGCCATTTTGTCAACCAACGCCACCTCCACAAAAATCAAAGGTTCATCAGGCAGGCGCGGGTGAAAGAAGCCATAACAGCGCCGATCGGAATCCAGCCGGTTCTTGACATCAGCCCAACTGCGAATGTCATGCACTGCCTCGTACTTGATGAGCTTTTCCACCAGGGACGCAGGCGAATCCCAGCTGATTCGCCGCAACTCCAGAAAGCCCACGTCGAACCAGGTTGAAAACATGTACTCCATCTCGACATCAAGGGCCAGCAGACGTTTGTCGCCCTTGATGTAGGGCAACATCTCAGCGCGCATGTCCACAAGGAAACGGATGCCTTCGGGCAGTACGCTAAAGCGCTGCAACAATCGCCTGCGGGGGGAGACGGTGGCACGCCGGTAATGGACTTCAGCGGCGGCCTCATCAGGGGTTCCTACGGCTGCGGCAAATTTGGCCTGGGCTGTTTTGACGGTCTGAGGGTCAGCCACAAACTGCTCGCTCATTAACAGCCACATGTCACGACGACGGGCCGGTGTAGCACCGGCGTACCAGAGTGCCAAAACCTTCGCACGACGCCCGCCTTCGACCTCGCTGACACCCGGGTCGATGATGGCGCGCAGTTCGTCAAGCGCACGATGCAGCATACGCGGTGACAAGGCTTCATCCGGATTGTGCGTGGACGAACTCAGTCTCTCCCGTGTCGAGCGGACCGGCATGCCTTCTGGTGACATCCGGTTGACTGATCCAAACGATTCCTTGGCTGGTTTTTTGGCTACATTCAGCAAGCGGGAAACACTGCGGCTGATCCATTCGGGCGTGTTCATTATTGACTTCTCCCAGAAAACTCTCTCATGCTGCTTGCATTCAAAGGGCAGGCTTCTTTTCAGCGACTTGAATGCTCCACCACCAAAGCCCGGCGCCACCCAGGACCATCGGTACGCACAACCACTGCCCCATGCTCATGCCCAGGGACAATAGGCCGAGATGTGCATCTGGTTCCCTGAAAAACTCAGCTGCAAATCGCAACAAGCCGTAACCCACCAGAAAAAGAGCCGAAACCTGACCGGTTTTTCTAGGCTTTCTGGCGTAAAGCCAAAGAATCACAAACAGCAACAATCCTTCCAGCAGGATTTGATAAATCTGGGAAGGATGACGCGGCAAATCACCGGTGCCTCGAAAAACCATGCCCCAAGGCAGGGCCGGGTCAGCCAGGCGACCGGGTAACTCCCCATTGATAAAGTTGCCCAGACGTCCTGCGGCCAATCCGGTAGGAACGCACGGTGCCACAAAATCCGTCACTTGAAGCCAGGGCCTTTGCCGTGAATGTGCAAACCAGATCAAGGACAGGATCACGCCTAGCATGCCGCCATGGAAACTCATTCCGCCTTGCCATACTGCGAAAATCTCGAGCGGATTACTCAAATAGTAAGCGGGCTTGTAGAAGAGGCAATAACCGATTCGTCCACCAAGGACAACGCCCAAAACGCCCATGAAGAGAATATCCTCGACGTCCTGCTTCTTCCAAGCAACTGAGCCGGCCATCAATCCGTAGGGCGGATGTTTAAGACGCAACAAACCCAAGCCCATGAAGAGTGCAAAAGCCAGGAGATAGGTCAACCCGTACCAATGAATGGCCAAAGGGCCCAACTGCATGGCAACCGGATCAATTTGAGGGTGAATCAACATGTCCTCATTGTGCCGTAGCGGTCGGCTTACACTCACAACTTCTCTTTTTTTATTCAACGCCATGGAAACTAAAGTCATCAAAATCAACCGCCGCTCAGCCAATATCACCGAAGGCAAATCGCGGGCTCCCAACCGCTCCATGTATTACGGCATGGGCTATGAAGAGAGTGACTTTAAAAAACCCATGGTAGGTATTGCCAATGGGCACAGCACCATCACCCCTTGCAACTCAGGACTGCAAAAATTGGCTGATGCAGCGGTCTCCGGCATTGTGGACGCTGGCGGAAACGCTCAAATTTTTGGCACCCCCACCATCAGTGATGGCATGGCCATGGGTACCGAGGGCATGAAGTACAGCCTGGTGAGCCGAGAGGTTATCTCCGATTGCGTGGAAACCTGCGTCCAGGGTCAGTGGATGGATGGTGTCCTGGTGATCGGTGGCTGCGACAAGAACATGCCAGGTGGTCTGATGGGTATGCTGCGCGCCAATGTACCCGCCATCTACGTTTATGGCGGCACCATTCTGCCGGGCCACTACCAGGGCAAAGAGCTCAATATCGTCAGCGTATTTGAAGCGGTCGGGGAGAACGCCGCCGGCAAGCTAAGCGATGGAGACTTGCTGGAAATCGAGAAACGGGCCAGTCCAGGAACCGGCTCCTGTGGTGGCATGTATACCGCCAACACCATGAGTTCAGCTTTTGAGGCGCTCGGCATTTCACTGCCCTACTCTTCAACCATGGCCAACGAACACGACGAGAAAGTCGCTTCTGCACGCGAATCTGCCAGGGTGCTGATTGAAGCCATCAAAAAAGACATCAAGCCACGCGATATCGTGACGCGTAAATCCATTGAAAATGCAGTGGCCGTGATCATGGCTACCGGTGGCTCTACCAATGCGGTTCTGCACTTTCTTGCGATTGCTCACTGTGCAGGTGTGGAATGGACCATTGATGATTTTGAGCGCGTACGGAAAAAAACACCTGTCCTGTGCGACCTCAAGCCCTCCGGCAAGTCTCTGGCCGTCGAATTGCACACAGCCGGCGGAATACCCCAGGTCATGAAAATTTTGCTTAAGGCTGGCCTGTTGCATGGGGACTGCATCACGATCACAGGGCAAACCATTGCTGAGGTCTTGAAAGACATTCCCGATTCCCCACGTGCTGATCAAACGGTGATACGACCGATTACCAACCCGATGTACGAGCAGGGACATCTGGCCATCCTGAAGGGGAATTTATCGCCAGAAGGTGCAGTGGCCAAGATCACGGGTCTCAAGAATCCGGTCATGACCGGCCCGGCCCGGGTATTTGACGACGAGCAATCTGCGCTCGAAGCCATCCTGGCAGGAAAAATCAAGGCCGGAGACGTGATGGTTCTTCGTTATCTGGGGCCCAAAGGGGGGCCAGGTATGCCGGAAATGCTGGCCCCGACGGGCGCACTGGTTGGTGCCGGACTTGGCGAAAGCGTCGGACTGATTACTGATGGCCGATTTTCAGGGGGTACCTGGGGCATGGTGGTCGGGCATGTGGCACCAGAAGCAGCAGCCGGTGGCACGATTGCCTTCATACATGAAAATGACAGCATCACCATTGATGCCTTGCAACTCAAACTTGAATTGAACGTCGCTGAGACAGAAATTGAGAACCGCCGGATGGCCTGGAAAGCGCCTGCTCCGCGCTACACCCGGGGGGTGCAGGCCAAGTTTGCTTTCAATGCATCCTCAGCCAGCAAGGGAGCTGTGCTGGACGACTTCTAAGAGAATAAAATTTTTAACACCTGAGTTCGCACGAAGTGCCATTAGCCTGACGAATGTCGCCAATGTGCACTTTGTGTCGGGCCATTTCCACCGCCATGGCGATGCGCCTGGCAGATTTACATTAACTTGAACTCGAAAGTTATCCATGAAAAGAATTTTGCTGAGCATGACAATTACAGCAAGCTTGGTCACCCCTGCATTGGCAGATCAAGCCTTGGCGGCATCCAGGAATTGCATGGCCTGTCATGCGGCTGATAAAAAGCTGGTCGGGCCATCCTACAAAGCAGTGGCTGACAAGTACGCAGGCGACAGAACGGCTGTTGATATGCTTGCCTCAAAAATCGTGAAAGGCGGCGCTGGAGCTTGGGGACCTGTTCCTATGCCGGCCAACCCCCAGGTGAGTGAGGCAGAAGCCAAAAAGCTGGCTGCCTGGATACTCACAATCAAGTAAATCCCTTATGGATAAGCTATTGTTTGCTCCTCTTTATGGAGCAAACAATCAATAGGCCTGACCTAATTGATCCAGAATGGCCGGGTTCTCAAGCGTACTGGTGTCTTGGGTAATAGTCTCACCCTTGGCCAGTGACCTCAAAAGCCGGCGCATGATCTTGCCCGATCTGGTTTTTGGCAGGTTCTCACCAAAGCGAATGTCTTTGGGTTTTGCAATAGGTCCGATCTCTTTGGCGACCCAATCGCGTAATTGCTTGGCTATAGCTTTGGCCTCATCGCCAGTGGGTCGGGGACGTTTGAGAACAACAAAAGCACAAATCGCCTCACCCGTCAGGTCATCAGGACGCCCCACGACGGCAGCCTCAGCCACCAGGTCCGTCTTGGATACCAGTGCAGATTCGATCTCCATGGTTCCCATTCGGTGACCGGATACGTTGAGCACATCGTCTATACGCCCTGTAATGCGGAAGTAACCCCGGTCAGCGCTGCGAACTGCGCCATCGCCAGCGAGATACATCCTGCCTCCCATTTCCTCGGGAAAATAGCTCTTTTTAAAACGTTCGGGGTCGTTCCAGATGGTGCGGATCATTGACGGCCAGGGTCGTTTGATCACCAGGATGCCGCCGGTTCCGTTCGGAATGTCGTTACCGACCTCGTCGACAATAGCGGCCATGATGCCAGGCAGAGGCAGCGTACAGCTGCCAGGCACAAGTGGCGTGGCTCCAGGTAGCGGGGTCATCATGTGACCACCCGTCTCGGTCTGCCAGAAGGTGTCGACGATCGGGCATTTTTCATGACCGATGTGCTTGTAGTACCACATCCAGGCCTCGGGATTGATGGGCTCGCCCACGGAACCAAGAATGCGCAGACTTGACAAATCGGAGCGGTCGGGATGAACAGCCGCGTCACTTTCTGCGGCTTTGATCAAGGAGCGAATCGCAGTAGGAGCTGTATAAAAAATGGAGCACTTGTGTCGCTCAATCATTTGCCAGAATCGGCCGGCATTGGGGAAAGTCGGCACGCCCTCGAAAATAATTTGGGTCGCACCTGCTGCCAGCGGCCCGTAAGCAACATAGGTGTGGCCGGTAATCCAGCCAATATCAGCGGTACACCAGAATACGTCGCTGGGTTTCAAGTCAAAGGTCCAATCCATGGTCAGCTTGGCCCAAAGCAAATAGCCACCAGTTGAATGCTGAACACCTTTGGGCTTGCCGGTAGACCCGGATGTGTAAAGGATGAAAAGCGGGTGTTCAGCACCTACTGCGACCGGTTCACATTCAGTGCTTTTACCGTCTAGAGCTTGTGTAAAGGTCTTATCGCGTCCGGCCTCCATATTGCAGGCTGTGGACGTTCGCTGGTAAACATAAACGTTTTTGATGGATTCGCAGCCGCCCAGGGCCAGACCTTCGTCCACGATGGCCTTGAGCGGGAGTTCTTTTCCGCCACGCATCTGGAAGTTGGAAGTGATTACGGCAACAGCCCCGGCATCAATGATCCGTTCTTGTAGTGCTTTTGCAGAAAAGCCCCCAAAAACAACGCTGTGTGTAGCTCCTATGCGTGCACAGGCTTGCATGGCAATCACGCCTTCAAGAGTCATGGGCATATAAATCAATACCCGGTCTCCTTTTTGAATACCGTCTGCCTTGAGCGCATTAGCAAACTGACTCACTCGGGCCAAAAGTTCCTTGTAGGTGGTTTTGGTCACCGTGCCATCATCTGCCTCAAAAATGACAGCTGTCTTGTTCTCAACAGGTGTTCCAATGTGCTTGTCCAGGCAGTTGGCCGAAGCATTGAGCTCACCGTCATCGAACCATTTGTAGAAAGGTGCGTTGGATTCATCCAGCACACGGCTGAACGGTCTGCTCCAGCGTACATTCTCACGAGCCAGCCTGGCCCAAAAAGCTTCATAATCTTTCTCAGCTTCATCGCAAAGGGCTTGGTAACCTGCCATGCCGCAAACACGTGCAGCTTTAACCATGGCGTCACTGGGCATAAACACCCGGTTCTCCACCAATACGGATTCGATGGCTGATGAAGCGGCTGGGGTTGCTGAATTCATGGCGTTAACTCCTCGTTTGAATCTAATTGCACAGCACTGTCATTGTTTGCTCTTACAAGTCACTGACTGGCTTGAAACTTACAAAAATGCGAGTCCTGAATATAGCCAGTTGAAGGGGCGTTTAAACGACATCTACAATGGATTGACCCAGTGAAAACCCTATATTTTGAATATGACCGACAACAACACGCCTAAATCAAAACGCATGCGACCCTTACCAAGATTTATTTTTGCAAGTCGATGGTTGCAATTGCCCTTGTATATCGGTTTGATTGCCGCGCAAGGCGTCTATGTTTTTCACTTCTGGGTTGAACTTGTTCACCTTCTTGAGGCTGCATTTGGCAGCCAAACAGCCCTACAAGCCTTGATTTCAAGCATCGGTTACAAAGAATCTGCCACCACGACAGCCCTGAACGAAACCATCATCATGCTCGTGGTGCTGGCATTGATTGATGTGGTCATGATCTCCAACCTGCTCATTATGGTCATTGTGGGCGGCTATGAAACCTTTGTCAGCCGCATGGACCTGGACGGTCATCCTGATCAGCCCGAATGGCTCAGCCATGTGAACGCATCAGTACTGAAGGTGAAGCTTGCAACTGCCATTATTGGGATTAGCTCAATACACCTGCTCAAAACCTTTATAAACGCGGCAAACTATGACGAAAAAGTCTTGATCGCGCAGACTGCAATACACGTCACATTCCTCTTCTCGGCTATGGCCATTGCCTACACTGATCGCCTGATGTCTCAAACCACACCAAACGACAAACACTAACCTCAGATTTTTATGACTACGATCCGACAAAGCGACCTGATTGAATCCGTTGCTGCAGCCCTGCAGTTCATCAGCTTCTACCATCCCAGTGATTTCATTGCCCATCTCGCACGCGCCTACGAACTGGAGCAAAGCCCGGCAGCAAAGGATGCGATTGCACAAATTCTGACCAATTCACGCATGAGTGCTGAAGGACACCGCCCCATCTGTCAGGACACCGGCATTGTCAATGTATTTATCAAAGTCGGGATGAACGTGAGGTTTGAAGGTTTTACCGGAGGCCTTGAAGATGCCATCAACGAGGGTGTGCGCCAAGGCTATAACAACCCCGACAATATGTTGCGCGCATCTGTGGTGGCAGACCCTCAGTTCTTGCGTAAAAACACCAATGACAACACACCAGCCGTGATATTCACGCAGATCGTGCCTGGAAATACGGTTGACATCACGGTAGCGGCCAAGGGTGGCGGTAGCGAGAACAAGAGCAAATTAGCCATGCTCAACCCGTCTGATTCGATCGTAGACTGGGTGCTCAAAACAGTACCAACCATGGGCGCGGGCTGGTGCCCCCCTGGAATGCTGGGTATCGGCATCGGCGGGACCGCTGAGAAAGCCATGTTGCTCGCCAAGGAGAGCCTCATGGAAGACATCAATATGTACGAGCTTCTCAAGCGTGGACCCGAAAACAAAACAGAAGAACTTCGCATTGAACTGTTTGAAAAAGTCAACGCCCTGGGTATTGGTGCTCAGGGGCTTGGTGGGCTAACCACCGTGCTGGACGTGAAAATCAATATGTACCCCACCCACGCCGCTGGCAAGCCGGTGGCCATGATCCCCAATTGCGCTGCCACCCGCCATGCGCATTTTGTTATGGATGGATCTGGGCCTGTGTATCTGGATCCGCCCAGCCTTGATCTTTGGCCCAACGTCAACTGGGCGCCCGACTACAACAAAAGCCGCAAAGTTGATCTCAACACGCTGACAAAAGATATTGTTGCGCAATGGAAGGCCGGAGAGACCCTGCTGCTGTCAGGAAAAATGCTTACAGGGCGGGACGCTGCGCACAAGCGTATTCAGGACATGCTGGTCAAGGGCGAGAAGCTGCCAGTTGACTTCACTGATCGGGTCATTTACTACGTGGGCCCGGTCGACCCGGTCCGCGATGAAGCTGTCGGTCCGGCAGGTCCGACTACAGCCACGCGCATGGACAAGTTCACGGACATGATGCTTTCTCAGACTGGACTGATTTCAATGATTGGCAAGGCTGAAAGAGGTCCAGAAGCGGTTGAATCCATCAAAAACCATAAAAGTGCTTATCTGATGGCCGTAGGTGGTGCTGCATACCTTGTGTCCAAAGCCATCAAAACGGCGAAAGTCGTGGGTTTCCCGGACTTGGGCATGGAAGCCATCTACGAATTTGATGTGTTGGATATGCCCGTCACCGTGGCCGTGGACTCAAACGGTATCAATGCACACCAAACGGGTCCAGCCGAGTGGAAGAAAAGGATTGCAAGTGGCGAATTCAAGTCGATCGCTTTGGTGGCGGGCTGAGTTCCGGGCTGATCAAACCTGTTAATTGGCCAGCCAGGAGGGACTCGAACCCCCTACCCCGAACTTAGAAGGTTCGTGCTCTATCCGGATGAGCTACTGGCTGTGGCAAGTGATTCTAACGACAGGTTCTGGTGTGCATCGCTTTAAATCGTGATGCAGGTGAAAGTGGAGCTCGAGAGATTGGAAACTACCCATCCAGCAACACTAAGCTCAGATAAGAAAAAAGCCTCTAAGGATGATGTCCTAAAGGCCTTCGAACTATTGATTGGTCGGGGCGAAAGGATTCGAACCTTCGACCCTCTGGTCCCAAACCAGATGCGCTACCAGGCTGCGCTACGCCCCGACTGGTCGCTATTCTAACGCTTCAAGACCAGGCCTCAAGAATTAGCACAACACTAACCATTAAGTCATTATGATTCCACGGAAATGAAGGCCAATCTGTCTTGGTTAGATCCGAATCAACCGTTCCCTGATTTATCTGAAAGTTGGGGGGCAGAGTCAAATGCACCTGGTCTGTTATGCGCGGGGGGAACGCTGGATACAGACACACTGATTAACGCTTACAGCAGCGGAATCTATCCATGGTTCAGTGAGGGGCAACCACCACTCTGGTGGAGTCCTGATCCTCGCATGACGCTCCTTGTTTCTGAGTTTCGCATGCATCGCTCGCTGAAAAAGACAATTACCAGATACAGAGTGAGCGGGGGCGTAGAAATACGCTTTGATTGCAACTTTGATCAAGTTATCACTTCATGTGCAAAAACAACTCGAAACGGACAGCCTGGCACATGGATTCTTCCCGATATGGTCGAGGCCTACTGCAACTTGAATCAGGCTGGCTACGCCCACTGCGTCGAAACCTGGCTTGGTGGAAAACTTGTCGGCGGGCTTTACTGCGTGGCCATTGGCAAAGCAGTCTTTGGCGAGTCCATGTTTTCCCATTGTCCTGATGCATCCAAAATCGCGCGTGCGGCCTTAGTCTGTTTCTGCCGGCAACACAACATCAGGTTTATTGATTGTCAGCAAAATACCAGGCATTTGGCTTCCTTGGGCGCGAAGGAGATTGCTCGCGAGGAATTCTTGAAAATTGTTAAAGCGGGAATTGATAGCCCCCCCATCACCTGGAATTTTGACCCTCTATACTGGAATCACATTTTGCCACCCTGAATTTTTTCCGCAGTGACAAACCTTAAGGAATTACCACTTCAAACTTTGCAGTTTTACGCTACTGCACCCTACCCCTGCAGCTATCTGGCAGGTAGAGAGGCCAGATCCCAAGTCGCCACGCCAAGCCATCTGATAAACAACGCTGTCTATACCGAGCTAGTCAGTTCGGGCTTTCGAAGAAGTGGAATGTTCACCTATAGACCGCACTGTGATGGTTGTCAGGCCTGCACAGCACTTCGGGTGCTAAGCCACAAATTCACGCCTGATCGCAGCCAACGACGGGCCTGGAGGCGGCATCAGAGCCTTCAGGTCAGGGTGATGAGCTTGTGTTTTGTTCAGGAGCATTACGACCTTTACCTGCGCTATCAGAACGGCCGTCATGCCGGGGGCGGCATGGATCAGGACAGCGTAGACCAATACACTCAGTTTTTATTGCAAAGTCGTGTCAATTCACGTCTGGTTGAATTCAGGGAGCCTCTTCCAGACGGCACTGCTGGAGCGCTGAAGATGCTCTCAATCCTAGATGTTTTGGAAGATGGTTTGTCAGCTGTGTACACCTTTTACGAGCCTCAAGAGAACACAAGTTACGGAACCTATAGTGTTCTCTGGCAAATTGAACAGGCTAGACAATTAGGCCTTGACTACGTTTACCTGGGTTACTGGATCTCATCAAGCTCAAAAATGAATTACAAATCAAAATTCAAACCCCATCAAGTCCTTCAACAAAACACGTGGGTATCGCATGATGATTGATACCAATAAAAAATTTATTCTGCTAATTAAAGCAACTACATTCAGGGACTTTTCATGAAAAAAATAGACCCTGATGCGGCGGTCGTCCCAACCGTACAAGTAATTGAGCGAATGTTCTCCTTGATGGATGTACTTGCCTCTCGGGAAGATGCAATGTCTCTAAAAGAAATCAGCGAGAAAACGGGGCTTCATCCATCGACGACCCACCGGATTCTTAACGACCTGGCAACTGGCCGGTTTGTAGACCGCCCACATCCAGGAACCTATCGACTTGGGATGAGGCTCCTTGAGCTGGGAAATTTGGTTAAAGGACGCCTGAATGTGCGTGACGCCGCCCTTGCGCCAATGCGCGAACTGCATAAGCTCATCCAGCAACCTGTTAATTTGAGCATGCGCCAAGGTGATGAAATTGTATATATTGAGCGCGCCTACAGCGAAAGATCTGGAATGCAAGTAGTACGCGCAATTGGTGGTCGCGCACCCCTACACCTGACTTCGGTCGGAAAACTGTTTCTCGCTTTTGATGAACCACAAAAAGTAAGGTCTTATGCGACTCGAACTGGGTTAAGTGGACATACCAAGAACAGTATTACTCAACTGGCAGCACTCGAACGTGACCTCTCAAAAGTTCGTCAGTACCGAATCGCAAGAGATGATGAAGAACTTGAGCTTGGTGTCAGATGTATGGCTGCCGGCATTTACGATGATCAGAATAACCTGATTGCCGGCCTCTCCATTTCAGCGCCGGCAGGTCGGCTCGATGAGTCATGGTTACCGAAGTTGAAGGATGTTGCGAATGAAATATCGCAAATCCTCGGAAACATTCCTCACCGAATTTAAGTCTAGATTGGGAACAACCTGAGCACCATCAAAACCTATAAGGTAAAAACCCGCTAAAGCGGTCTAACCGGAATTGACTCAACCCACCTTCTAACACGCTCAGCGTCTCCAAGTCGGCTTAACTTGCCCGCTGAGTCGAGAAAGATCATGATGATTTTCCGACCAGCCACCTTTGTTTGCATCACCAAACATTGTCCTGCCTCAGAAATATAGCCGGTCTTTTGCAAGCCAATATCCCAGGATGGGTTTTTAACCAAGCGGTTGGTGTTGGTATATTGCAGCATACGCTTTCCAACTGTCACTTGGGAGTTGGGGGATGTAGAAAACTCACGAAGGATAGGGTCTGCCGAGGCCACATTCACCAGTACTGCCAGATCCCTGGCGCTAGACTGGTTCTTACTTGAAAGTCCCGTTGGCTCAACATAACGTGTGTCGGCCATTCCCAGCTCCTGCGCCTTTAAGTTCATAAGTTCCACAAAATGAGACAAGCCACCCGGGAAACTCCGGCCTAACGCATTGGCAGCTCTGTTCTCACTGGACATCAAGGCAAGATGCAACAACTCTCTGCGACTGAGTTCAGCTCCCACATGCAAACGAGATGAGCTGCCTTTCTCGGTGTCTACATCTGCCTGAGTGATCTTGACGGGCTCATCCATTGGTAGACGTGCCTCGCTAACGATCAGACCAGTCATTAATTTGGTCAATGATGCAATTGGCAATACCGCCAGCTCATTTTTGCTGAAAAGTACCTCCCGGGTATCCTGATCCACAACCAGAGCTACGCTGGATTTGAGATCGAGGTTATCCGCTGCACCATGCAAGCCGGCCAACCTGCCAAATGAGGGCTTTGTGGCTTGCGGCGCAACATTAGTTTTGCCAACGTGATGCGGAGGATCCTTGTTGGTCTTGCGCTTGACAACTGTAGATTTACTCGTTGTCTTTGCATTGCTCACAGGCTTGGACTGCGCATGTACTTCAGGAATCAAGAAGGCCGACAACAAAGCAATGCAGCACAGCCCTGCCATCAATTGGCTCGAACTTTGCCGAATAAAAGTTTTGCTTTGAAAGGCCATCTAATTAACTCCAGACTAATTCCAACGGCCAAATTTAAACAGAAAAGTTCAATAAGATCAATCAGTTGCGTAGATTATTTCATCAAAAACATGCGGATCAAGCAGCAGGTCTAACCTTGGGCGGCAACCCTGTCGGCTTTACTCTGCAATTTATTAAGGGCACTCAAGTAGGCCTTGGCAGATGCGACCACAATATCTGGGTCTGAGCCCACGCCATTGACGACACGGCCACTGTTTTGCAGTCTGACCGTCACCTCGCCCTGACTTTCGGTTGAGCCGCTGATGGCATTGACAGAATAGAGCACCATTTCTGCCCCGCTTTTTACAAGAGACTCAATGGCTTTCAAGGATGCATCGACAGGGCCATTCCCCTCCGAGGATCCCATGACCTCCTTGCCACTCAAAGTAAAAACAATACTAGCCTGAGGACGCTCGCCAGTTTCGCTATGTTGTGATAAGGAAACAAAGCCGTATTGCTCTTTGTCACTGGTAACACTTTCTTCACTCACTAAAGCGAGGATATCTTCGTCAAAGATTTCACTTTTACGGTCAGCAAGCTCCTTGAACCTGGCAAATGCGTTGTTGACCTCTGTCTCACTGTCAAGCGTCACCCCAAGATCCTGCAGCCTCTGTTTGAAAGCGTTTCGACCACTGAGCTTACCTAGAACAATCTTGTTAGCGCTCCAGCCTACATCTTCGGCTCGCATAATTTCATAGGTGTCACGCGCTTTCAGAACGCCATCCTGGTGAATACCGGATGCATGCGCAAATGCATTTGCGCCAACCACAGCCTTGTTTGGCTGAACCACAAATCCTGTGGTCTGACTGACCATCCTGCTGGCTGCAAGAATATGGCTCGTATCGACTCTCAAGTCCAATCCGAAATAGTCTCTTCGGGTTTTAACAGCCATGACAACCTCTTCGAGACTGCAGTTACCGGCGCGCTCTCCAAGGCCGTTGATCGTGCACTCAACCTGACGGGCACCACCTATTTTGACTCCGGCAAGGGAATTCGCTACGGCCATGCCCAAGTCGTTATGGCAATGTACAGACCAGATGGCTTTGTCAGAATTGGGTATGCGCTCACGCAAGTCTTTGATGAAGTTCCCATAGAGCTCAGGAACAGCATATCCAACCGTATCAGGAATATTCAGGGTGGTAGCCCCTTCACTGATCACGGCCTCAAGAACCCGGCACAAAAAATCTGGATCGCTTCGGTACCCGTCCTCAGGGCTGAACTCAACATCACCAACCAGGTTACGGGCAAATCGTACAGAGAGCTTGGCTTGCTCAAGAACCTGCTCTGGTGACATGCGTAGTTTTTTCTCCATGTGCAATGCAGAGGTAGCAATAAATGTGTGAATACGTGCACTGTTGGCACCTCTGAGGGCTTCTGCGGCTCGCGAAATGTCACGGTCATTGGCTCTGGAAAGGGAGCAAATGGTTGAATCCTTGATATTGTTTGCAATCAATTCAACCGCTTCGAAATCGCCGTTCGAACTTGCAGCAAAGCCAGCTTCGATCACGTCGACCTTAAGCCGTTCGAGTTGACGAGCAATTCTCAGCTTCTCATCTTTGGTCATGGAAGCTCCCGGAGACTGCTCACCATCGCGCAAGGTGGTATCAAAAATAATCAGCTTGTCTGTCATCTCATTTCTCCTTAAAAACAAAAAAGCCCGTAGCGGGAGCATACGGGCTTGTGTGGAAATAGTAAGCGGGAGCTACTTATTCCGCCCGATAGAGCGTAGAAGTAGGGGTAGCAGCAACAAATTCATGGACTCAATGTATCACAAGTCCAGATGATCTACTTGTGTAATCCGCGTTCGTCGGGCTCGTCTGTTGACGTGCTGATCACACTGGTAGGCTTGCCTTGAATACGACGCCAGAAGAAAACAGCGTAACCGCTGAAGCCGTACACCACGAAAACCGAAAACAAGACTACAGGCGGATGAATGTTGATGACAGCAATACAAAGTGCGATCAGGACAATCACAGCAAAAGGAACGCTCTTCTTCATTTGCAAGTCCTTAAAACTGTAGAAAGGCACGTTGCTAACCATGGTTAAACCTGCAAAAAGCGCATAGGCAAACATTGGCCATGCAACAGCTGCAGGCTCCACTTCAAGCTCGGTCATCAGCCAAATAAAGCCAGTTACCAATGCGGCGGCGGCAGGAGAGGGCAATCCCTGAAAAAACCGCTTGTCTACTACAGATGTGTTCACGTTAAATCGAGCAAGTCTAAGAGCAGCACAGGCACAGTAAACAAAGGCGGCGATCCAGCCCCACCGACCCAAACCTTTGAGAGACCATTCATAGGCAATCAGCGCCGGAGCCGCTCCGAAAGACACCATATCGGAGAGCGAATCCATCTGCTCTCCAAATGCGCTCTGTGTGTTTGTCATTCGGGCTACGCGGCCATCCAGACTGTCGAGCACCATGGCACAGAAAACACCGATGGCGGCATGTTCAAACCGATTGTTCATGGCCATCACGATGGCGAAGAAACCACCAAACAAGGCGGCCAAAGTAAACAGGTTGGGCAAGATATAAATGCCTTTCCTACGCTTTCGCACAACCACCGCTTCGTCATTGGGCAAACCAGGTTCGATTCCATCATGCATGAACGAAATCTCCAAAACTATAAAACATATTCATAAATCGGAGTGTAAGGCCTGCGCTTGCAAAAACAACAAAGGCCACAAACGTGGCCTTTGATAACGAAATTTCTTCGGTTAGTTGCGGGTTTGGTCAACCAGCTTATTTTTTGCAATCCAGGGCATCATGGCCCGCAGCTTGGCTCCCACCACTTCGATCTGATGCTCGGCATTCAGGCGACGACGACTGATCAGCGTTGGTGCGCCTGCTTTATTTTCAAGAATGAAGCTCTTGGCATACTCACCTGTCTGAATGTCTTTTAGAACCTGCTTCATGACGACCTTTGTTTGTTCAGTCACGATACGTGATCCAGTGACATATTCACCATACTCGGCGTTGTTTGAAATGGAGTAATTCATGTTGGCTATGCCGCCTTCATAGATCAAGTCCACAATCAATTTGAGCTCATGTAAACACTCAAAATAAGCCATTTCAGGGGCATAACCTGCTTCCACGAGGGTCTCAAATCCGGCTTTGATCAATTCAACTGCGCCGCCACACAAGACGACCTGCTCACCAAACAAATCCGTCTCTGTCTCTTCGCGGAAATTAGTTTCAATAATTCCAGCCTTGCCACCTCCGTTGGCCATCGCGTAGCTCAAAGCCAGTTCACGAGCTTTCCCGGACTTGTCTTGATGCACAGCGACCAAGTGAGGCACGCCACCACCTTGAGTGTAAGTATTGCGCACGGTATGTCCGGGTGCTTTAGGAGCAACCATCCAGACATCCAAGTCCGCACGTGGTTGTACTTGCCCGTAATGAACATTAAAGCCGTGCGCAAACGCCAAAGACGCTCCGCTCTTGATATTAGGCTCAACATCGTTGCTGTAAACAGTTCCAATCTGCTCGTCGGGGAGCAGGATCATGACTACGTCCGCCGATTTCACGGCCTCAGCAACTTCGGCAACGTTCAACCCAGCTTTCTCAACTTTGGACCAAGATGCGCCACCCTTGCGCAAACCAACAACAACCTTGACACCACTGTCATTCAAGTTTTGTGCGTGGGCGTGACCCTGGCTACCATAACCGATGATCGCAACTGTTTTGCCCTTGATAAGACTCAAATCGCAATCTTTGTCGTAAAAAACTTTCACTTCTTTTCTCCTAGGTAAAAATCAAATTCTCAGAACGCGCTCACCACGACCAATGCCACTGGAACCGGTTCTAACGGTCTCAAGAATTGCGCTTCGATCAATTGCTTCAAGAAAAGCGTCATTTTTGGATTGGTCCCCGGTCAGCTCGATGGTGTAGCTTTTATCCGTCACATCAATAATCCGACCGCGAAAAATATCAGCCATTCGCTTCATCTCTTCGCGCTCTTTGCCTACCGCTCGGACTTTGACCATCATCAACTCACGCTCTGTATAGGCGCCTTCGGTCAGGTCAACCACTTTAACTACTTCAATCAGGCGATTGAGGTGCTTGGTAATCTGTTCAATCACGTCGTCCGAGCCAGTGGTTTGGATTGTCATCCGGGATAGGCTAGGGTCTTCCGTAGGGGCAACAGTGAGGGACTCAATGTTATATCCTCGGGCGGAGAAGAGACCGACAACCCGGGACAATGCGCCGGGCTCGTTTTCAAGTAATACTGCGATGATATGTTTCATGTGTAGATTCCTCTTTTCGTTGCCCTCCCCCGGGAGTGGTAACACCCGGGCTCGACAAACAATAGATTCGTCCAAAGTAGGGTTTACAAGTCTTCAGAGCCCAAAAGCATCTCGGTAATGCCTTTGCCGGCCATGACCATTGGGAACACATTTTCTGTTGGGTCAGTTCGAAAATCCATGAATACAGTTCTGTCTTTCAATTTTCGGGCTTCGCGCAATGCAGGCTCTACATCCTTGGCATGCTCAATCAGCATGCCAACATGGCCGTAAGCTTCTGCCAACTTGACGAAATTGGGCAAAGCGTCCATGTAGCTATGGCTGTATCGTTTTTCGTAGTCGATTTCCTGCCACTGACGAACCATCCCTAGGTATCGGTTGTTCAAGGAGACGATCTTGATCGGCGTCTTGTACTGTAAGCAGGTTGAGAGCTCCTGGATACACATCTGTACCGAACCCTCACCAGTGATACAAAAAACCTCGCTGTCGGGTTTGGCCAGCTTGATACCCATGGCATAGGGAATACCCACACCCATGGTTCCCAGACCACCCGAATTAATCCAGCGTCGGGGCTCATCAAAACGGTAGTATTGAGCAGCCCACATTTGATGTTGCCCCACATCCGAGGTGATGTAGGTATCAACATCCTTTGTCATGTTCCAGAGGGTTTCAACGACATACTGGGGTTTAATTACACCATTGGATCCGGGGTCATATTTCAGGCAATCCCGTTTACGCCAAGCCTCAATGGTGTCCCACCACGCCCCCAATGCAGCCGTATCCGGCCTGAGCGAACTTTCACGGATCATCGCGATCATTTCAGTCAGTACATCCTTGACATCACCAACAATCGGTATATCAACCTTGACGCGTTTGGAGATGCTTGAAGGATCAATGTCGACGTGAATTATCTTGCGCTCATTCTGGGCAAAATGCTTGGGATTACCGATAACACGATCATCAAACCGGGCACCAACGGCCAACAAAACATCACAATTCTGCATGGCGTTATTGGCTTCAACAGTTCCGTGCATGCCCAGCATGCCCAAGAACTTGCGATCGCTGGCCGGATAGGCCCCCAAACCCATTAAGGTATTTGTGCAGGGATAACCCAACATGTCGACAAGCGTTCGCAACTCAGCAGACGCATTACCCAACAAAACACCGCCACCGGTGTAAATGTAAGGACGCTTTGCAGTCAATAGAAGCTGCAAGGCCTTTCTGATTTGACCACCGTGGCCTTTGCGAACCGGATTGTAGGAACGCATTTCCACAGACTCAGGGTACCCTGTGTAGGGTATTTTCTTGAATGAAACATCTTTGGGAATATCAACAACCACAGGTCCTGGCCGACCGCTTCGGGCAATGTGAAAGGCCTTTTTCATCGTCATGGCCAAATCGCGAACATCCTTAACCAGAAAATTATGCTTCACGATAGGGCGTGTAATGCCTACGGTGTCACACTCCTGGAAGGCATCCAGACCAATGGCCGCAGTAGGTACTTGTCCCGTCAATATCACCATGGGAATACTGTCCATGTAGGCAGTGGCGATACCTGTTA
This sequence comes from Hylemonella sp., assembly GCA_040382055.1. Classification (GTDB taxonomy): domain Bacteria; phylum Pseudomonadota; class Gammaproteobacteria; order Burkholderiales; family Burkholderiaceae_C; genus JBEIGE01. The sequence continues at coordinate 42,840 of JBEIGE010000008.1, read as the reverse complement.
CAGCGTTGGTCACGCCGGGCCCGGAAGTCACCAGGGCAACACCCACCTCGCCGGTGGCACGTGCATAGCCATCTGCAGCGTGAACAGCCGCTTGCTCATGACGCACCAGGATATGTTTAATCGTGTCCTGCTTGTAAAAAGCGTCGTAAATGTGTAGCACAGCCCCGCCGGGGTAACCCCAAATGAACTGCACGTTCTCAGCCTGAAGCGATTTGACGAGGATTTCGGCACCGCGAAGCTCGATTGATTCAGAGTTTGCAGAAGTTATAGCTGCTGAAGCTGAAGAGATTTCAGCTTTTGAAATTTCCATGATGAACCTTTGTGAATTTCTCTAACGAAAAACCTTGGGTGCTCCTTCACGCACACTTTTGATGACGTGTTGGAACTTAGGACCAAAGCCATGGGCACAATGCTTGATGTGCCGAGCCGTGACCCGTTTGCCTTTAGAAAGCAGCCATCATTATGGCACTACATTGATCCAAAAATAACTCGAACCCTTTTGAATACATAATCGCCTGACATAATTCAGATGAGCCGTATGGAAAAAGTCCAGAAAGCCGCACAAATGAGACATTCCAAAGCAATTGCCTCTTAGGGGCTCATTCCATTGGCCACCGAAGACGAGCTGTCAGATTTTCTGCAAAACGTTGAGAAGCGGGCTTTCAAGCGTTCGTTCTATCATGTTCGCAACGAAGAGTCTGCTTTGGACATTGTTCAGGACAGCATGATTAAGCTGTCCGAACATTACGGCCACAAACCCGCCAGCGAACTGCCGAAACTTTTTCAGCGCATATTGACAAATTGCACACTGGACTGGTTCAGGCGGCAAAAAACCAGAAATGCCCTTTTTTCCAATATGGGTGACTTCGAATCTGCATCAGATGACGGAGATTTCGATATTCTGGAAACTTTAGATACGACATTCAGCTCTCAACAGTCTGAAAGCGCGGAAACCAACGTTGAGCGGGCACAGATTTTGCGCGAAATAGAAAATGAAATTCAGGAGCTGCCGGTCCGTCAACGAGAAGCCTTCCTCATGCGTTATTGGGAGGAGCTTGATGTATCTGAAACTGCAGCTGTTATGGGTTGTTCGGAGGGAAGTGTTAAAACGCACTGTTCAAGAGCGGTGCACGCACTAAGTAAAGCATTGAAAGCAAAGGGAATAACACTATGAAACAAATGAATCCGTTCGACATTGCGTCTGAGCAGGATCGGTTTGGCCTCAAATTGGCAGCCCGACTATCTGGCTCCATGGATGACGTCCCGCATGACGTTTCAGAGCGCCTGCGGGTTGCCAGAATGCGCGCTCTCGAGCTTCGAAAGAGTATCAAGATACGCTCCGCCGCAGTTGTTATGGGCTCAGTTGGGGCAGCCTCCCTTTCTTTTGACAACGATAAAACAGGCCTTTGGAACAAGTTTGCTTCTTTTCTTCCGCTTGCGGCCTTGATCGCAGGCCTTATCTCAATCAACCTGATTCAAAATGACAACCGCGCCAACGACCTTGCTGAAGTCGATGCTGCCCTTCTCACTGATGATTTGCCCACAGCTGCATTCACTGATCCTGGATTTGCCCAGTTTCTGAAGATTAACAAGGAACCCCACTAGTAACTTATCCCATGCTTGGCCTGATCAATAAACGTCATCCACTTGCGTTGCGAGCTTCCGTTATTTCGGATCGGCTGAATTCTGCAAGTGTTTTGCTGATGATCTCATTGTCAGTTAACTGCATGCAGACCTGGGCTCAATCGCCGGCTGTCCCTGCGGCTGCTTCAACTCCAGCACCCAAAATTGCGAAATCTCCTTCAAACCCTGCATCACCTGTTTCAGTCAATCAGCATTCCAAGCCGGGCTGGTCGGAACTCAGTGAGACTCAAAAAGTAGCGCTCAAACCATTAGCAACTCAGTGGAGCTCGATAAGTGAAGCTCAAAAACGAAAGTGGATCAAGATTTCAGAAAATTTCGGCACTTTGACAAGTACCGAACAAGCCAAGATGCACACCCGCATGCTCAGTTGGGTCGCGCTGAGTCCTCAGGAGAGGGCTCAGGCGCGGCTTAATTTCGCTGAAACCAACAAGCTTTCCTTGGCCGAAAAAACATCGACCTGGGAGGCCTACCAATCTCTCAGCCCTGAAGACAAGCAGAAGCTGGTTACACAAGGAAACTCAAAGATACCGGGCGCATCAACACCAATCAAGCCTGTCCCCCCGCAAAAGCTGACCGTTGTACCTGTCGCTCAGTCGTCCACACGTCTGACACCGAAAATTGCTGTTAGCTCTGGCTCCGTACAAAACAATACATTGCTCCCACAACCAACGGCACTTGCGGTGCCGCCAGCCACAGCCACAGCCACAGCCACAGCCACAGCCACAGCCACAGCCACAGCCACAGCCACAGCCACAGCCACAGCCACAGCTGCAGCTGCAGCTGTGGCTTCAGCTCCACTGACACCTTCAGCTGACTCCGGGACTTCCACATCTGCAACATCAAGCTCAACCGAACCGGTCGGAAAGAATTAAAACTTGTCCATTTCGACTCGGCAAGATACACCACAAAACCCGGAATCTGCGACAGCTGACCCCTTGCTCGCGCCGGGTTTGGCGCGCCGGATGGCCTGTTGGGTTTATGAGGGCATGTTGCTGTTTGCAGTGCTCTTTCTTGCAAGCTACCTCTTCAGTTCGCTCTCACAAACCCGCCATGCACTGGATAACCGTCACTGGCAACAGGCTTTTCTCCTGATTGTCTTAGGAATATATTTCACTTGGTTCTGGTCCAAGGGGCAAACCCTTGCCATGAAGACCTGGAACATCCGGTTGGTAGATATCCACGCCAAACCAGTGTCCCAGTCGCGCGCGTTGGGTCGCTATGCTTTGAGCTGGCTTTGGCTGCTCCCGCCACTCGCTGGTGTTTATCCTTACAAACTGTCCGGCGCAGAGACTTTTTTGATTGTCACTGGTTGGGTAGTCATTTGGGCGCTATTGAGCCGTTTTCACCCCCAAGGTCAATTTCTTCACGATGCACTGGCGGGAACGCGCTTGATCACATCAAAACCCTTGAGCCGCTAATTCACCCGTAAGATAAAGCCTTTGTCATCCGGCTGGTTGGAATTTTGAAATAGCTCAGCGACAATCCACGAATGACCTCTCACCCGGAAAAACCCGTTGTCAACCCGCAAAAAAGCCGCGTGGGACTTAACCGCATGTGGCACGCCTTCAGATACTCCCTCGAGGGGCTACGCGCAGGATGGGGCGAGACCGCTTTCCGTCAGGAATCCTTGGCTGCAATCGTGCTGATACCAGCTGCATTCTTGCTTGGTCAAACGTGGGTCGAAATCGCCCTGCTCGCGGGCTCTGTCATCATGGTGATGGTTGTCGAACTACTCAACACCGGCATAGAAACCGCCATAGACAGGATCGGGCCGGAATGGCACGACCTGTCCAAACGCGCCAAAGACATGGGCAGTGCCGCGGTATTGTTGACTCTGTTGCTTTGCATTGGCATCTGGGCTGGGGCTTTGCTTCAAAGGTTCCCATGAAGCCAGCATTCTCGTTGTGTGTGTATTGCGGCTCCAGGCTTGGCGTCAATCCGGCGTTTACCGAAATAGCCAAGACTGTCGGCGCCTGGATAGGACAACATCAGGGCCAGTTAGTGTACGGGGGCGGAAAAGCTGGCTTGATGGGCATTGTGGCCGAGGCGGCTTTGACAGCTGGTGCCCGCGTCGTTGGCATCATCCCAAAAGCTCTGGTAGAAAAAGAATGGGCTTATTACGATTGCACCGAACTCATCGTAGTCGAGAACATGCATGAGCGCAAACGTATGATGGCTGAGCGTTCAGATGCATTTCTGGCTTTACCTGGTGGCATCGGCACTTTTGAAGAGTTGTTCGAAGTCTGGACCTGGCGTCAGCTGGGTTACCACGACAAACCCATTGGCTTACTCAATGCCAGCAACTATTATGAAAAATTGCTTGATTTTCTAAACTCGAGCATTGATGCGCAGTTTTTGGGAGCGTCGCAAATGAGCTTGATCCGCATTGGTACCGAGCCCGTTCAGCTGCTCCAGGATATGGTCCAGGACGCCGGCTTCTCCCCGGAGCCAAGACTCGACGCAATTTAGATAGCAGATTCGTCAAGTTCGCCAGTACGAATGCGCACCACGCGTTCCACACTGGTGACAAAAATTTTACCGTCGCCGATTTTCCCGGTCCGAGAGGCCTTCACAATAGCCTCAATACAGCGCTCAACCTCTTCGGTTTTAACCACCACTTCGACTTTGACCTTTGGAAGAAAATCAACCACGTACTCTGCACCACGATACAACTCGGTGTGTCCCTTCTGACGGCCGAAACCCTTGACTTCCGTCACGGTCAGACCCGTCACACCGCAGGCGGCCAAAGCCTCTCTTACCTCTTCCACCTTGAATGGCTTGATAACGGCAGTAATTTGTTTCATGTTGTCTCCGAATAAGTTGTTGTGTCGCTGGAACTGCAAATTCAAGCCCGGAATCTGTTGGTTATAGGATAACGCCAATCCTTGCCAAAACTGCGATGGGTAACCCGAATACCCACAGGGGACTGGCGACGTTTGTACTCGTTGATCTTGATCAGTCGGGTAACTTTTTCAACATCGGCACGTTCAAAACCGCGCGCCACGATCTCCTCAATCCCCTCATCATTCTCCATATAAAGTTCAACAATGGCGTCTAGCACCGCGTAATCGGGCAGGCTATCCTGGTCTTTCTGGTCGGCGCGTAACTCGGCGCTAGGCGCACGCGTAATGATGCGCTCCGGGATCGGACTATGGCCGGTGCCGCGGGGGTCATTGAGGTTGCGCCAGCGAGCAAGGCGAAAAACCGCCGTCTTGGCGACGTCCTTGATGACCGCAAAGCCACCTGCCATATCGCCATAAAGCGTGCAATATCCGGTGGCCATCTCGGACTTGTTGCCGGTAGTCAGCACAAGCCACCCGGTCTTGTTGGACAGAGCCATCAACAGCGTTCCACGGATCCGGGCCTGGATATTTTCTTCCGTGGCGTCCTCGGGCAAGTCCCGGAACTCTGATGCTAGCGATGACTTGAAGGCCTCAAATTCCGGAACAATAGAAATCTCGTCGTACTTCACGCCCAGGCGCTGCGCCATGTCCCGCGCATCGAGCCAACTGATGTCTGCGGTATAAGGTGAAGGCATCATGACCGCACGAACCCGATCCGCACCCAGCGCATCGACCGCAATTGCCAGCACCAAAGCCGAATCAATGCCCCCCGATAAGCCGATGATCACACCTGGGAAGCCATTTTTGCCTATGTAGTCGCGCACCCCCAGCACCAGTGCATCCCAAAGGTCAGCATCTGCAGAGCGCACAGGAGCCGTGTCTGAAATTAATTTGATAGCAGACTGTTCAATGCTGGCATGGACTTCCCATAGTTTTTCTTCGAAGCTTACCGCACGGCCAGCAACCGAACCGTCGGCGTTCAAGGCAAAAGAGTGGCCTTCAAAAACGACCTCATCCTGCCCACCCACCAAATGGGCATAGACCATGGGCAAACCACTGTCGTTCACCCTTTCACGCATCATCTGCTCCCGCTCAAGCCCTTTCCCAACATGAAACGGTGAGGCATTAATCACTGCCAGTACCTGCGCACCTGCATCCCGGGTCAGCCGGGCTGGTTCGTCAAACCAGGCGTCCTCACAAATCAGCAGTCCAAACTTGATTCGCTGCCCACTCTGTCCCGCTTCAAACACACAAACACCGTGTCCCGGGGAGAAATAACGGCGCTCGTCAAAGACCTGATAGTTGGGTAGCTCCCGCTTGGCGTATGTGGCAATCACCTCACCTTCGCGCAGGACGCTAGCGGCATTGACGCAACCCGGAACACTTACAGATCGGGTTCGTATGTCCTGCGTAGCCAATCTGGCCGGATGACCGACCACCACGGTCATGTCTTTTAACCCGGCCAAGTCACGGGCGACCGATTTCAGGGCATCATCACAGGCCTTGATGAAAAGGGGGCGCAGAAAAAGGTCCTCGGCAGCATAGCCACAAATTGACAATTCAGGCGTGAGCAGGAGAAGCGCGCCAGATTGATAGGCGCAATGCGCGGCATCCACAATTTTTGTTGCATTGCCCGCAAGGTCGCCCACCACGAAATTGAGTTGTGCAACGCAGATCTTAAGAGTCATGAAACAAGAAAAATAGGTGCTAAATGAAGGAAAGTGATTATGTCACCCGGGTACTTGATACACCGAAGCAGCTTGATGCAGTGCTGTGGAACAGCTTGCTTGAACATCAAAGCCACAGCAGTCCATTCATGCGTCATGAGTACCTTGCAGCATTGCACGACAGCGCTAGCGCCTCCCCTTCAACCGGTTGGACGCTGCGCTTTCTGACACTTTGGGAAACCGGCGCGCCAGACACCGCCGATACCTTGGTTGCTGCTTGTCCGGTTTATCTGAAAGAACACTCTTATGGTGAGTATGTATTTGACTGGGCATGGGCCAATGCTTATGCCCAGCACGGGCTGAACTATTACCCCAAAGCGTTGGTGGCGGTGCCTTTCACACCAGTTCCAGGTAGTCGGCTGCTGGCGCGTGATGCTGCTGCCCGACTGGCTCTGGTCAAGTCGCTGATTGGCTGGACGCAATCAGCACAATTGTCTTCACTGCATCTGCTGTTTGGCGACGCAGAAGACATGGTGGCGTGCGTGGAAGCAGGCATGATGCTGCGCCACACCGTCCAGTTCCACTGGAACAACCCGAGACCACAAACACCTGAAATGGTCACTCAAGCGCCAACATCAATAGACCACCGCTTTCGCAGCTTCAATGAATTTCTGTCCTCTCTGAGTCAGGAAAAACGCAAGAAAATCCGCCATGAACGCCGCAAGGTGGCTGACGCAGGCGTGAGTTTTCGATGGGCTATGGGCCAAGACATCAGCGCCGCAGATTGGGATTTTTTTTACCTATGCTACGAACGCACCTACCTTGAGCACGGTAATGCGCCTTATCTGAGCAGGGATTTTTTTAAACGTATGGCAGACACAATGCCCGAGAATTGGCTACTCTTTGTGGCACAACGGCAAGGAAAGCCCATTGCTACGAGTTTGATAGCTATAAAACCAAGTAACAAAAAGGTCAAAGACTCAAATTACCTCGGTGAAATAGCAGATGACACAGGTATTGCTTACGGTCGTTATTGGGGGGCTCTGGAGCGGGTAGATTGCCTGCATTTTGAAGCCTGCTACTACCAACCCCTGCAGTGGTGCATAGATCATGGCTACAAACGCTTTGAAGGTGGTGCCCAAGGAGAACACAAAATGGCGCGCGCCCTGTTGCCTGTCAAAACCACCAGCGCCCACTGGCTGTCACACCCCGCATTCGCCAACGCTGTCGAAAACTTTCTACAACGCGAAGGTCAAGGTATTGACAGCTACCTCAGTGAGCTGAATGAAAGATCACCCTTCAGGCAGAGCCCATGACGTTCACCAGACCGGCTAGTTCAAACAGCGATCCGGTGGTGTTTTTACACCTGTTTTCTTAACAAGTGATCCTTTTGTAGGCAATCAGGGATGTTCTTTTTGATAGTTGACTATGCCATCCATGATCTCTTTTTGGGCTGATTCTGGACCTTCCCAGCCTATGACTTTGACCCATTTACCTGGCTCCAAATCCTTGTAATGCTCGAAAAAATGGGCAATGGTTTTCAGCCGCATTGGGTTCAAGTCTTCAGGCTTCTGCCACTGGGTGTAGATTGAAAGAATTTTATCGGTCGGCACAGCCAACACTTTGCCGTCTTGACCGGCCTCGTCTTCCATTTTCAAGATGCCAATAGGGCGACAAGTCACCACCACACCGGGGATCAGTGGTACAGGCGTGATCACCAGAACATCCACAGGGTCACCATCGCCGCTGATGGTCTTGGGCACATAGCCGTAATTGGTGGGGTAGTGCATGGACGTGCTCATGAAACGGTCAACAAAAATAGCACCGGTATCCTTATCCACCTCGTATTTGACCGGGTCCGCATTCATCGGGATTTCGATGATCACGTTAAATGAATCAGGAACATTTTTTCCGGGTGTGACGTTGTCAAGAGACATGGTTTGTATCGTTTAGTGTTTTGTTGAAGGAAGGGCAAGGGTAAGTCGAAAAGAACTGACACTTGGCTCGGTATTAACCCTGATTTTACTGACCTGAGGTTGACGCCAGGCCGAAAAACCGCAATTTTCAAGTTACAGTCCGGCGGATGTCCGCTCGGACGCAACCCCCTTACGTGACACATAACAGGAGTTAGAACAATGACAGGCAACTCGGCACTTATTCTTGCGCTTGCATGCGGACTGATAGCCGTAATTTACGGCGTATGGGCACGCAATTGGATTCTTTCCCAGGATGCGGGCAATGCGCGAATGCAGGAAATTGCAGCCGCCATTCAAACTGGTGCTGCTGCTTATTTGTCCAGGCAGTACAAAACCATTGCCGTCGTTGGCGTTGTGTTGACGATACTGATTGGCTTTTTCCTCGATAGCTTGTCTGCCATCGGCTTCGTTGTGGGCGCTGTGCTCTCCGGTGCCTGCGGTTTTATCGGCATGAATGTCTCTGTTCGAGCCAACGTGCGAACTGCGCAGGCTGCCACCCGCGGCATCGGGCCAGCGCTTGATGTGGCATTTCGTGGCGGCGCCATCACTGGAATGTTGGTAGTCGGACTCGGTCTCTTGGGTGTCACCGCGTTTTACTGGTTTCTGGTCGGAAACGGCAACATGACCCCCGACAAAAATCTGGCCAAGTTGCTTAATCCTCTGATCGGTTTTGCCTTTGGCTCTTCACTTATTTCCATTTTTGCGCGCTTGGGGGGCGGAATTTTCACCAAGGGCGCAGACGTGGGAGCAGACCTTGTGGGAAAAGTGGAAGCCGGCATTCCGGAAGATGACCCGCGCAACCCCGCTGTGATTGCAGACAACGTCGGTGACAACGTGGGAGATTGTGCCGGCATGGCAGCCGATTTGTTTGAAACCTATGCTGTTACTCTGATTGCTACTATGGTTTTAGGAGCACTCCTGATCACTGGCGCAGGCACAGCTGCGGTGGTATACCCGTTGGCACTGGGCGCTGTGTCGATCGTGGCCTCGATCATCGGCTGCTTTTTTGTCAAGGCTTCGCCCGGCATGAAAAATGTAATGCCCGCCCTTTACAAAGGCCTTGCAGTTGCAGGTGGCCTCTCACTCATTGCATTTTTCTTTGTCACGATGTGGCTGATCCCGGACAACGCGATTACTGCCACTGGCAGCCAAATGAAACTGTTCGGTGCCTGTGCCGTGGGACTGGTGTTGACCGCAGCACTCGTCTGGATCACTGAGTATTACACCGGTACGCAATACGCCCCAGTCCGGCACATAGCTCAGGCCTCCACCACGGGCCACGGCACCAACATCATTGCAGGCCTGGGCGTATCCATGCGCTCTACAGCCTGGCCGGTTATTTTTGTCTGTATCGCGATCTGGGTTTCTTTCACCCTGGCGGGTCTGTATGGCATCGCCATTGCTGCTACGTCCATGCTCAGTATGGCCGGCATTGTTGTCGCACTTGACGCTTATGGCCCGATTACAGACAACGCAGGCGGTATTGCTGAAATGGCTGAATTGCCCTCCAGTGTGCGGGACATTACTGATCCGCTGGACGCCGTGGGTAACACCACCAAGGCAGTTACCAAAGGCTATGCCATTGGCTCGGCGGGTCTTGCTGCGTTGGTGCTTTTTGCAGACTACACCCACAAACTCGAAGCTTACGGCAAGGTCATCAGTTTCGACTTGAGCAACCCCATGGTGATCATTGGTTTATTCATCGGCGGCCTCATCCCCTATCTCTTCGGTGCCATGGCCATGGAAGCGGTCGGCCGCGCTGCGGGTTCGGTGGTCGTAGAGGTGCGTCGCCAGTTCCGCGACATCAAGGGCATCATGGACGGTACCGGCAAGCCGGAGTACGACACTGCTGTGGACATGCTGACCACTGCGGCCATCAAGGAAATGATGATCCCCTCGCTGCTGCCTGTGGTGGTTCCGGTGGTGGTCGGCCTGGCTTTGGGCCCAGCGGCTCTGGGTGGACTGCTGATGGGCACCATCGTCACCGGACTGTTTGTCGCCATCTCCATGTGTACCGGCGGTGGCGCCTGGGACAACGCCAAAAAGTACATTGAAGATGGTCACCACGGCGGCAAAGGCTCTGAAACCCACAAAGCGGCCGTTACCGGAGACACCGTTGGCGACCCCTACAAGGACACTGCCGGCCCGGCGATCAACCCGTTGATCAAAATCATCAATATAGTGGCGCTGCTGATTGTGCCGTTGATGATGCAAATTCACGGCGGCTAATCCACCCTGCCTGGCAAAGCCTTAACGCATGCTCCTGCACCCACCGCAACACCGTAGTCCTCATCCGTTGGCTTAACCGGCTCAAACCATGAAAATACTCGTGGTTGATGATCATGCACTGGTGCGGGAAGGTTTGCGCCAGATTCTGGGCTCAATCGAGAGTCACGTGGTGGTTCTGGATGCAGGGACCTGCGCTCAGGCCTTTGAGTTCGCTGAGCAGCATTCGGATCTGGATCTGGTGCTGCTTGATTTTCACCTGCCAGATATGAACGGCCTGGACGCGTTGGATGTTTTCTCCAAAAGTTACCCGGAGCTTCCCGTCATCATGCTGTCAGGTTCGGCTAGCCCGCTGATGATGCAACAGGTCATCAAGCGGGGCGCCGCGGCCTTTCTGACCAAATCAGGTAATTCTGAGGAACTGCTGGAGGTGGTCAGCATTATCTTGTCCGGCGGTGTTTACGATTCGATCAAAGGCATGGCGTCAGCATTCTCTGCGAACGAGCTTGCTGTTTTAAAAGCTTCCGAAAAACTCCAACTGACCTCCCGGCAGGAAGAAGTTTTGCAATTGCTTTTGGACGGTTGCGCCAACAAGGTCATCGGCCAAGTCCTGAACCTGTCAGAAGAAACCGTGAAAAATCATGTTTCAGGCATCCTGCGGGTATTCGGCGTCAACTCACGCACCCAAGCCGTATTGGCTGCAAAAGGATTAGGCTACCGCCCCTCCTCCCGGGTCTGAACCAGATGGCGCATCAGGCTGCGTAGTTTTGCTGGTCGCACCGGTTTGTGCAACAGTGGCAGCCCTGCCGACCGAGCGGCAATAATCAGGTCAGGACCTGTATCACCACTCATCAGGCAGGCCGCGACAGTTCCCCCCGTCTGTTGAAAAATGATGCTGCGCAACTCTATGACCGTGTCAATGCCATTCTGCTGGCCACGCAATCGGTAATCACTCAAAATCAAATCTGGCACCTGACCAGAAATCAAAGCAGCCTGTGAATTGCGAAAGCTATCGACCAAAGTGGTCTTACAGCCCCAGGACTCCAGCAGGGCTTCAAGCGCATGCGCCACCAGCGGATCGTCTTCAACCACCAGCACCTTCAAGCCCGCCAGGTCATTGGGGTCAAAGTCATCCTGCTGTGTGGGGGGGGCATCTTGATCTACCGGAGCCGTCATGGGTACAACAATACTGAAGCGCGTTCCATGGCCGAGACGCGATTGCAAATCCACAACGCAACCCATCAAATCAGCCGTTCGCTTCACAATGTTCAAGCCCAGGCCAAGACCCTTGGTGCGATCCCGCTCCTGGTTGTCAATCTGGTAGAACTCTGAAAAGATGGCAGTCTGGTGTTCAGGCGCAATGCCGATCCCAGTGTCCCAGACCTCGATTCGCGCCTGATGGTTACCATGCATTGGGCGGCAAGCCAGCAAAATGCCACCAGTCGGCGTGTAGCGTACCGCATTGCTCAGGAGGTTTTGCAATACCCGACCCAACAAAAATGGATCGGCCAACACCCAGATATCCGTTGCGCGGATACGAATGTCAATTTTTTTCCCACGCGCCTGCAGGGCGACGAAAGGGCGTAATTGTTCAAAAAGAACGGCCAAGGCAAAAGGCTCCTTATTGACTGCAACAGCCTTGGCCTCCAGCCTGGAAATATCAAGCAGCCCGTTGAGCTGGTTTTGTATCGCATCTACAGACTGTCCCAGATAGTCCACAAGCTGCCGGGATTGCGGGTCGTGCTGCAACTGACCTAGGCGGGTCACAAACATGCCCAGCGCATGGATGGGCTGGCGCAGATCATGGCTCGCAGCAGCCAAAAAATGGGATTTAGCCCGGTTTGCGCTTTCAGCTTCTTCCTTTTTTTCACGCAAAGCCTGGGTCGCCAAGGCTATGCGCATTTCCAGTTGGTCACGCCCTTCCTCTATCCTTACCGCCATCTGGTTCAGTCCGACCTGCAAGCCTTTGAGAGGATCGTTATCGCTGATTTTTAACCGGCCCGACAAATCCCCTTGGGCTATCCTCATCACAAAGTCGCTGACCCGCTCTATAGGCGTAATCACCCCCTGACCCATCAAGCCAGCAAGAACCACCCCGAAGATCAGACCTGCTACCGTGGTAAAAAAACCAATAGCCCAGGTGTTTCGAACCTGCAGCTCCAACGCACTGCGTGAGATTTCAAGCACGACATAACCAAGTATTCTCGGTATGTAAGCCTGCCTGGATATCACCTGGCCTTCCAGGGTTGCCGAGTCGACCTGGCTGGCAAGCACAGGTTGCACCAAAATTTCCAGCCCGGTTAGCGGATCCAGCACTCTGCTCTCGGAGTAAAAACCCAGATCTGGCATCTTGCTGAAAGAAGCCTTTGCCGCCTCAGCCAATAACTGACCTCCGGGGGTAACAATACTCACAGAAACTATATTTGGCTCTTTCTGAGCACCCGCGGCAAGCAAAGTCAGATTTTCAAGATTTCCGGAAACGAAGCTGTACTCAGCCGCTTTGGCCGCTTGCCTAGCCAGGGACCGGGTAGTTTTTGCATGTGACTCTTCAATATCACCCGTTCTCGTATGTACAAAAATTCCAGACAAAAGGATACCGACCAGCGTGACAGGCAATACCGCCGCCAACAGCACTCGGGTTCGGATTCCCTCAAACCTCATTGCCAGTTACACAAGTTCACGAAAGACTGGGCTGCGCCTACCCACTGACCTGTAACCAAAAAACAGCTCATTCAAGCCCAGCTCCTGATCATTTCGGACTCTCTCGTTTAAAGTCATCAATCGAGTCAAGATTCTGCCCTGTAATCAAGCTATTTGAGTCATCTACCCATCCCGTAAAACCTCTAGATACCAAAGTGTGTGCACCGAGCGACAATACAGCCCATGTCCGAACGCGCTAGCCCCAAAAACCTTGCCCAGGTCATCCCCTTGATTGACCAGCGTGGTTCACTCTCAACCCCTGCTGGACAGGAGTGGCTGTCCTTGCCCCGCATCCCAGCGACTGGCTTGTTGGCAGACCGGCTGGGACGACCCCTGCGCGACCTGCGTATCAGCGTGACAGACCGCTGCAATTTCCGTTGCAGCTACTGCATGCCCAAGGAAATCTTTGACAAGGATTACCCCTATTTGCCGCATAGCGCTTTGCTCACTTTTGAGGAAATCACCCGGGTGGCCAGGCTGTTTGCTGCCCACGGCGTGCAAAAAATCCGGCTCACTGGCGGCGAACCGCTGCTGCGCAAGAACATCGAGATCCTGATTGAACAACTGGCAGCGCTGCGCACTGTAGAGGGCCGACCGCTTGACCTCACGCTGACCACCAACGGTTCGCTTCTTACCCGCAAGGCCAAAGCGCTCAAAGCTGCGGGACTGCAACGCGTCACCGTCAGCCTGGACGGGCTTGACGACACCGTATTTCGCCAAATGAACGATATGGACTTTCCCGTAGCCGATGTGCTGGAAGGCATTCTGGCGGCACAGGAAGCGGGTCTGGGACCGATCAAGGTGAATATGGTGGTCAAGCGAGGCACCAACGACCAGGAAATCCTGCCCATGGTTCGTCATTTCAAGGGCAGTGGAATTACCCTGCGCTTTATCGAGTACATGGATGTAGGCGCCACGAATGGATGGCGTATGAATGAGGTACTGCCCTCGGCAGAGGTGATTGCACGTATACAGTCGGAAATTGCGCTTGTTCAGCTCGAACCCGCTGCGCCCGGCGAAACTGCCCAGCGCTGGGGTTTTGCCGATGTACAAGGTAAACATGATGCCGCCGCAGGTGAGATCGGCGTCATCAGCAGCGTGACCCAGGCCTTTTGCCGTGATTGCAACCGCGCCCGCCTGTCCACAGAAGGCAAGTTATACCTGTGTTTGTTCGCTACCCAGGGCCATGATTTGCGTAGCCTGATTCGAGGGGGAAATACCGACCAAGAGATTGCCTCTGCAATGGCTCACATCTGGCAGGCGCGGGATGATCGCTACTCTGAATTGAGAAGCACCCTGGCAGCAGATCCGGGCCTAGCCCCGGCTGGCGCCAAACGGGTGGAGATGAGCTACATCGGTGGCTGAGGACTTGACCCTTTTCTGAGCATGAACACCATGAGCATGACAAGCATTGATCCCCAAGACATCACCGGCCTGGTTCTGGCTGGTGGAAAAGGCTCGCGCATGGGTGGCGTCGACAAGGGACTACAAAACTTCAACGGCATGCCGATGGCACTGCATACCCTGATCCGGCTGCAGATGCAGGTGGGTCAGGTCATGATCAATGCCAACCGCAACCTGGCAGCCTACGAATCTTTCGGCGCTGACGTGTGGCCTGATGTTCTGGCCGATTACGCCGGGCCACTGGCAGGTTTCTTGACCGGGCTGGAACGCTGTGAATCACCCTACCTGGTTACCGTCCCCTGTGACACGCCCCTCTTTCCACTCGATCTGGTGAAACGGCTATCCGAAGCCCTGTTGCGCGAGGACGCCGACATTGCCATGGCTGCAGCACCGGAGACAAACCGCGATGGCATCTTGCAAACACGCACCCAACCCGTGTTCTGCCTGCTCAAGGTCGCGCTGCTGGAAAGCCTGGTCGCCTTTACACAGGCCGGTGGCCGAAAAATCGACGCCTGGACGGCCACGCACCGCACCGTGATCGTGCCCTTCGATGGGCCCGACGACTCAGCCAGAGCGTTTGCCAATGCCAACACATTGACTGAGCTTCAGCAACTTGAAGCCCCTTGAAGTCGCTTGACAGCAACTGCCCACCGCACCTGAATCGCCCCTACTCTCAACCGACAGACCTCTTCTTTCCCGATGAAATCGCTCGCAGAGATTGCCCAAACCCTGCAAGGGTATGACCCCCAAGCCCTCCGCGCAAGTGAGGTGAACAGGTTTTTAAGCCAGCTGGTTGCACCCGTGACCGGTACAGAAACCATCGGCATTTTTCAGGCGCTTGGTCGGGTACTGGCGCAGAACATCACCTCGCCTATCAGTGTGCCCCCGCACGACAACTCCGCCATGGATGGCTATGCCTTTGCGGGCAGTCAGCTCAAGCCCGATCAAGCGCTGACACTCAAGCAGGTCGGCGTTGCCTTTGCGGGCAAGGCATGGCAAGGTGTCGTCAAACCCGGCGAATGTATCAAGATCATGACCGGAGCCATCATGCCTGCGGGGCTGGATACCGTGGTGCCACAAGAACTGGTACAGGTGTTGCAGACTCAACAAGGTGAGCAAATCACACTGGCCGCAGGATTGCTCAAAGCCGGTGACAACCGTCGCCTGATGGGTGAAGACCTGATGCAAGGCCAAGCTGCGCTACAAAAAGGAGAGCTGATAACCCCCGCCTCTCTTGGGCTTATGGCCAGTTTAGGCATAGATTCGGTGAATGTGGTGCGCAAGCTCAAGGTGGCTTATTTCTCAACCGGCGACGAAATTCTGAGCCTGGGCGAGCCACCGCGAGAGGGGGCGGTGTTTGATAGCAACCGCTATACCGTCTTTGGCCTCTTAACCCGCCTGGGCTGTGAGGTGATTGACATGGGGGTGGTGCGCGATGACCCGGCCTTGCTGGAAGCCGCCTTCAGCCAAGCTACATCACAGGCAGACGCCATCATTACCAGTGGCGGTGTCAGCGTGGGTGAGGCCGACCACACCAAGACCATGATGAAAAAGCTGGGTGATGTGGCCTTCTGGCGCATCGCCATGCGCCCGGGCAGGCCTATGGCCGTGGGTCGAATCGGTTCATCTGTGCTTTTTGGCCTGCCCGGTAATCCGGTGGCTGTGATGGTGACGTTTCTGGCTTTTGTGCGCCCGGCCCTGCTGCAAATGATGGGTTGCAATTCTGAACCCCAGCCCCTGCTCAAGGCCCGCAGTCTCGAGGCCATCCGCAAGAAGCCCGGACGCACCGAATACCAGCGTGGCACGGTAAGCGTTTCGGCAGACGGCGGACTGTATGTCAGGACCACAGGGAACCAGGGTTCTGGCGTGCTCAGTTCCATGGTGCAATCCAACGGGCTGATCGTGCTGCACCATGATCAGGGCAATGTGGCAGCCGGGGACGAGGTCGATGTCATGATGTTTGCCGGCGCGATTTAAGCGCCTCACAGCACCCCACGCGGATAAGCCCCAGGCCTAACGAAAACAGTTTCCGGGTTTGCCGGCGAAAAGGCGAGGTTTGGGCAGACAAGTTCAGCCGGCCACTCTATTTACCAATCAATTCAGGATGTGGCGGCCGTTGAACCGGATCTAATGCAGTGGATTGCCCAAGCTCAATCACTTCCTGGTGGTTGGCACCGGGTACTTTTTGACGGGCAAAGAGCGTGTACATGGTTGGTACGACAAATATAGTCAGCAGCGTTCCCAAGGACATGCCACCCACAATCACCCAGCCAATTTGTTGACGACTTTCAGCGCCAGCACCATGAGCCAAAGCCAAGGGAATTGCCCCTAACACCATGGCGCCTGTGGTCATGAGAATTGGGCGTAAGCGTTGGGAGGATGCCTTGACCAGCGCGTCAGTCATCTCCAAGCCCTGCTCGCGCAACTGGTTGGTGAACTCGACAATCAAAATGCCATGCTTGGTAATCAGACCGACCAGCGTGATCAGGCCAATCTGGGAGTACACGTTCAGTGAGCCGCCTGACCATTTCAGGGCCAGCAAGGCACCAATCATCGACAGGGGCACCGAGACCATGATGACCAGCGGGTCAATGAAGCTTTCAAACTGAGCCGCCAGCACCAGGAAGATAAACAGCAAAGCCAGTACAAAAACAATACCCAATGAGCCTTGCGAGTTTTTGTACTCGCGGGAGGTGCCGTTCAAATCGGTGCTGTATCCAGGCTTGAGCAACTTGGCGGAGGTTGCATCCAGAAAATCCAGCGCTTCACCCAACGAGTAGTTGGGAGCCAAATTGGCCGTGATGGACACCGAGCGGCGCTGGCTGAAGTGGTTGAGCTCGCGCGGCGCCACAGACTCCCGCACCTTGACCAGGGAAGCCAGCGGAATCATGGTGTCGTTACGGCCACGGACAAAGATTTTCTCAACATCGTCCGGCGTGTCACGGCCTGTGGCTTGGGTCTGGACGATGACATCAAATTGCTCTCCCTCGCGCTTGTAGCGGGTGACTTGACGGCCTCCCAGCATGGTTTCAACGGCGCGCGCCACAACATCCACGCTGACACCCAAATCGGCCGCCTTGTCACGGTCCACGTCTATTTTGAGCTCGGGTTTATTCAATCGCAGGTCAATATCAGCACTCAGAATACCCGGGTTCTTGGCGATTTCATCCATGAACTGACGCGTCATCGCCGCCAGATTAGGGTAGTTGTCGGTGGTCAAAATGACAAAGTTGACCGGCCGCTCGCGAAAACCTTGTCCCAAAGAAGGCGGGGTAATCGGAAAAGCGGTCACGCCTGCCAGACCAGCCATTTTGGGTTGCATTTCACGGGCGATATCCAGCGTTGATTTTGTACGTAAATCCCAGTCTATGGCCCGAAAGAAGACGTTAGCCTGTGCCACGGTAGGATTGCCCAAAGACACGAAAACGCGGTCAAATTCTTTGTAAGGCTGCCCAATGCGTTCGACAGCCCCCACATAGCGGTTGGTGTAATCCAGGGTTGCGCCATCGGGCGCAGTAATTACGCTGAGGATCACCCCCCGATCTTCCAACGGGGCCAGTTCACGGCGCATGCCGGGCCAGACAATGGCAATGCTGATACCGCAGACCACCATTACCCCCACCACGATCCAGCGCGTGTCAAGAAAAAAGCGTTGAATGGAACTGGCAAGGCCGGATTGCCTGCGGGCACGGTCAAAACGGGTCGTGACCAGCCAAGACAGTGCACGCTCATAGGCCCAGGTCATGCCGTTGAGTACCCTTTCCATACCCCGGTCGAACCAGGAAGGCTTGGGATTGTGCTTGAGCAAAAGCG
Source organism: Hylemonella sp. (assembly GCA_040382055.1). Lineage (GTDB taxonomy): Bacteria > Pseudomonadota > Gammaproteobacteria > Burkholderiales > Burkholderiaceae_C > JBEIGE01. Next base: position 24,567 of record JBEIGE010000008.1, on the reverse strand, counting down.
AGCACATCATGGGCGACAACGTGAGCGCAATGAAACCTGAAACAGCCACTGCACCGGCCAGCGCCAACGCAAATTCGATGAAAAGCCGGCCGGTCCGGCCAGGCGTGAAAGCCAAAGGGGCGTACACGGCTACCAGCGTCACCGTCATTGCTATGACGGCAAAGCTGACCTCCCTGACGCCCTTGATGGAGGCTGAAAAGGGGTCCATGCCCTCCTCGATGTGGCGATAGATATTCTCCAACACCACAATCGCGTCATCGACGACCAGACCAATCGCCAGAACCAGAGCAAGCAAGGTGAGCGTGTTGATCGTAAAGCCTGCCAAAGCCATCAAGGCAAAGGTACCTACCAGACATACCGGAATGGTGATGATGGGAATGATGGAGGCACGCAAAGTGCGAAGAAAGACAAAAATCACCAGGGCCACAAGCACCACGGCTTCCAGGATGGTGCTAAACACACTACGAATGGAGCGATCAATGAAAACCGAGTTGTCGTTGGCAACATCAATCATGATGCCGGGCGGCAGATCCGCCTGCAATTTTGGAATCATGGCGCGCACGTCGTTGCTCAAATCCAGAGGATTGGCTGTAGCCTGACGGATAACCCCCGCAGTAATGGCGGAGCGCCCGTTAAGACGGGTCCCGCTGCGCTCATCCGCAGCACCTTCTTCTACTCGACCAACATCCCGGATACGCACCGGAAAGCCTGCTGCATTCTTGATGATGATGTCGGAGAATTGGGGAGGCCGGGACAAGTCGGTCTGAGATGTCACGCTGAATTCACGCTGGGTCGACTCGATACGGCCGGCGGGAACTTCCAGATTGCTGCGTCGGATGGCGTCTTCGGCATCCTGGGTGGTCAGCTTGTAGGCGGCAAGTTTATCGGGATCAAGCCACACCCGCATGGCGTATTTTCGCTCACCGAAAATGCGTACATCAGCAGCACCGGTCACCGTTTGCAGCCGCGGTTTGGCAATGCGGTTAACCAGGTCATTGAGCTGCAATCCGGTCAGGGTTTCGCTGCTGAATGACAACCAGATCACAGGAAAAGCGTCTGCTTCCACCTTGGCAATCACCGGTTCTTCAACCGCCAGCGGCAATTTGTTGCGCACGCGCGAGGTACGGTCGCGAACTTCGGCTGCAGCCGTATCGGCATCTTTCTCCAGACGGAATCGAACGGTAATCTGGGTCTGCTCGGCGCGACTGATGGATGTGACGACATCAACAGCATCAATACCTGCAATCGAGTCTTCCAGCGGCTTGGTCACCTGGGACTCCATCACTTCAGCCGAAGCTCCCGCATAACGCAAAGTGACGGTCACCACCGGCTCATCGATCTTGGGGTACTCCCGTACTGAGAGTTTGGTAAAGCTGACCGCTCCAATTAGAACCACCAGCAACGACAGCACGGTGGCAAAGACAGGGCGACGTACTGAGAGTTCAGCGAGTTGCATGAGTTGTCCTAAAACAGGTCAGAGATCAGGATCAAGATCTGGCCGGAGCAGAGAGGAAAAGACAAGGATCCGGTCCTTCGGGCGGTTTCACATTGGCAGCCGGTTTGCCGGACGGTCCGCCCGGCTTGCCAGAAGCAGCTGCTGCGAGCGCAGCATTTCCAGACGATCCTGCCAAAGCCTGGGCCGAAGCTGGACCGCCGGGACCAGCCGGGCCACCTGTGCCAGGCGTCGCAGCGGGACCTCCTGTGCCTGCAGGCTTGGGAATATCAAGAACACGAAGCGCAGAGCCATCTTTTTGCAATCGCTGCTGACCGGCAGTCACGACGATGTCATCTTCAGACAGCCCCTCGAGAATTTCAACTTTACCCGGACGGCGGATACCGACTTTCACTTCCACGCGTTGGGAAATTTTTGTATCAGGCTCGGGGCCAGCAACAGCCTTGATGACAAACAAACGGGGCCCCTGAGGAACAATGGCCTCTTCGGGCACCACCTTGGCCTGCTCTCGCACGCCAAAGACAGCACTCACCCGTGCAAACATGCCGGGTCGCAGCTGTAATTGACGGTTGTCAATGCAGCCACGGACTGCAACCGAGCGTCCATTCGCATCGAGCAAGGGGTCAATGGCCTGGATCAGGGCTGTAAATTTCCTGCCAGGCAAGGCATCAATATCCACTGTAGCTCGTTGCCCTTTTTTCACCTTGGTCTGAAAACGCTCAGGCAAGCGGAAGTCGACGTAGACCGCTTCAATGTCTTCAATATTGACAATGTCAGAGCCGTCCTTGAGGTAATCGCCTTGACTCACCAGGCGGATTCCGGCAATGCCGTCAAACGGAGCCAGCACTTTCAAGCGGGAAGCCGTGGCTTCAGATAAAGCCAGCTTGGCCTGAGCCACTTCCAGATTGGCAGCGCTTTCATCGACAGAGCGTTTGCTGATGAAATTTTGCTCGACCAGCTCCTGGTTTCGTTTATGGTTGGCCATTGCTATGGACAACTCCGCCTTGCTTTGCTTGACCTGAGCCAACTGCAACTGGTCATCGAACTGAACCAGCAACTGACCTTTGCGTACACGTTCGCCGTCACGGAAATTGAGCTGGGTCACACGGCCACTCACTTCGGGCCGGAGAACCACACTTTGACGGGATCGCAAGTTGCCAACAGCCTGCGCCTCGTCGGATAACTTCATGATCTCAACCTTGGCCACTTCGACAGCGGCAGGTCTTGGTGGTGTGACTGGCGCACCTGATGCAGGCGCTGCGGGTGCTGAGGCACCCGGCGATGCAGCAGTGGCCGGGCCCGAACCAGTGGCTGCCGCCTGAATCGGGCTCTTGGGTTGGTTTTGGTACCACCAGGCAGCGCCCGATGCAGCAGCAATGCCGACGACAGCCAGCAAGGTATAGATTGATTTTTTTGCCATTTTTGGATTTATTGATCTTTGCCTGGGCTCATTGACTGACCCGCTTTACCTAACACCTCAACACACCGTCAAAATGTACCAGCAGCGGCAGCGGCCTGCACGAGACCATCTGCCGCACATCATAAAGCCCTTTTACTGTTCGTGCCTCTGGCCCAAGGCTTGCTCAACGCCCCAGTTGGCAAGCTCGTCAGCACGTTCGTTGCCGGGGTTACCATCGTGACCCCGCACCCAGCACCACTCGATCGTGTGGCCAGCGCTCGACACAATGGCATCGAGTTTTTGCCATAAATCAACGTTCTTCACAGGCTGCTTGGATGCGGTTTTCCAGCCTCGGGCTTTCCAGCCCGGTAGCCACTCGGCGATACCTTTGAGAACATACTGGCTGTCTGCATGCAGCCTGACATGGCAAGGACGTTTGAGAGCCAGCAGGGCCTCAATGACGGCTGTGAGCTCCATGCGGTTATTTGTGGTGCCAAGTTCACCCCCGAAAAGAGTTTTTTCGGTGCCGGAGGACTTCAACAGAACGCCCCACCCCCCCGGCCCGGGGTTACCCTTGCAGGCGCCGTCGGTGTAAATTTCAACAGTCATGGTGATCCAGTCGGTTAGCCAAAGGAACTGGAGCAACCGAACGGTTGGTGACCGGAGTCCAGGCAGGCCCCATCAAACGCAACCCCTGAACTTTTTTGACAGCCACCAGACAATAAGCGGCGCCAAAAATGGGACAAAATTGCTCACCTATACGGTCCATCCATGTCAATATTTTGAGCAACTTCTGGCTACGCACGGCCGGCAGGTAACATACAAAATGAAGTTGATTGACGTCAAAGCTGAGCAAGCGCAGCCAATCACGCAATCGCCAGTGCCCGATGAACTCGCCTGCGTCAGGCAAATACAAATTGCCAAAACCAAACCGGCGGTACACATGGGCCCGGCGCTGACGCATGCCCCACAAGCTGGTCGGGTTCAGACCACAGATCACCACACGCCCCTCCGGCACCAACACCCGCTCTACTTCCCTCAGAGTGGCATGAGGATCAGGGCTAAGCTCCAGCGTATGCGGTAAAACAATCAAGTCCAGGCTATTAGACGCCAGCGGCAACCCAGTCACTTCTGCCAAAAAATCAGAGCCCTGGGCAGAAGAATCGCAATTGGCGCGCCAGCGATGCGGCATGCGGTTGGCTTGTAAGGCGTTGAGATCAGGCATACCCAGTTGCAAGGCATGGTAGCCAAAAATATCTGCCACCACCTCGTCCAGGCGGTCCTGCTCCCAATCCAGCAGATATCGCCCTGGCGGGGTTTTGAACCAGGCATGCAAATCTATAATCTCCTCACTCATGAAATTAGAACCACTTCCGGCGTTTACAGATAACTACATCTGGATCGTGCACGATGGACACAGCGCCATTGTCGTTGACCCGGGAGATGCCCAACCCGTCTTTGAGGTCATCGGGCGCTTAAATCTCAAGCTCGCCGCAATTCTAGTCACCCACCATCATGCGGACCATATCGGTGGACTGGACGAACTTCGAAATGCCACCGCAGCGGTGGTCTATGGTCCGGCCGGTGAAAACATTCCTGAACCCTTGGTGCGTCTGAGTGCTGGCGATGAAGTCCACAGTCTGGGGCTTACGTTCAAGGTCATGGACGTACCCGGTCACACGGCGGGTCATATTGCGTTCTACAGCGCCGACATGGACGGCACGCCCCTCCTTTTTTGTGGGGATACGCTTTTTTCTGGGGGTTGCGGGCGGCTGTTTGAAGGCACTCCGGCACAAATGCTGGCTTCTCTGGACCAGTTTGCTGCATTGCCCGGAAACACCCGTGTATGTTGCACCCACGAATACACATTGAGCAATCTGAAGTTCGCCCTTGCTGTCGAGCCAGAAAATTCAGCGTTGCAGAAATACTCGGTTCTTTGCAAAGACAAGCGTGCACACGGCCTGCCTACCCTGCCCTCATCGATAGACGTCGAGCTTCAGATCAATCCATTCCTCCGCTCTCGCCAGCCCCAGGTCATTGCCGCGATAAAAAATATCGACAGCTCAGCCACAACTGAAACCGGTGTTTTTGCTGCACTGCGGCAGTGGAAAAACGACTTCAGATGAGATTCATCCGACTGGCGTTGACTGGTTGCCTGCTGGTGCTTGCGGGCTGCGCCAACACCTTGCTGGTGCCTGCAAGTCAAGATCAAGGGGCTGCTCAAAACCGGGAATCGACATCCCCGGTGGCCTTTGAGAGTGAAGAAAAAACTCAGTCAGTTACAACGACAAGACCAGTGCTTGCGGCAAAGCCTTCATCTGGCGTGCTTTTCCCGGCTCCAGAACTGGCACCGATTACCCAAGCCAACACGTTGACGCGTGGTTCTGTCAAAGCGTTGTCGGCGCCGGATGACCTGTGGGAAAGAATCCGCAGGGGCTTTGCCATGCCGGATCTCGATTCCGACTTGGTCAGAGATCGGGAGCAGTGGTACAGCTCACGCCCGGATTACATTTTTCGCATGACCGAGCGTTCACGCAAATACCTTTTTCACATCGTTGAAGAACTGGAGCGGCGCAACATGCCGACCGAGTTGGCATTGCTGCCCTTCATTGAAAGTGCCTTCAACCCCCAAGCAGTTTCGAGTGCCAAGGCTGCTGGTATGTGGCAGTTTATGCCTGCAACAGGAAAGTATTTTGAGCTCAAACAAAACGCCTTTCGTGATGACCGGCGTGATGTGTTGGCCTCAACCCGGGCAGCGCTGGATTATCTGCAGAAGCTCTACGGCATGTTTGGAAACTGGCATTTGGCACTGGCGGCCTATAACTGGGGCGAAGGAAGCGTTGGTCGCGCCATTGAGAGGAACCAGCGCGCAGGTTTGGGGGTGAGTTATCTGGAGTTGAACATGCCCATGGAAACCCGCTTTTATGTGCCCAAACTGCAGGCGGTTAAAAACATTGTGGATAGGCCGGATCGTTTCAATTCCCGCCTGCCTCTGATACCGAACCACCCCTATTTTGAAACCGTTGCAATCACTCGCGACATAGACGTGGCTTTGGCTGCCAAACTGGCTGAAGTACCTCTGGACGACTTCAAAGCCCTCAACCCCTCAGTCAACAAGCCTGTGATCCTGGCAGCAGGTACGCCACAAATATTGTTACCTTGGGATAACGCCACCATTTTTCAAAACAACCTTTTGGCCTTTACAGGTGCCAGACTGGCCAGTTGGACGGTCTGGATTGCCCCGACCACCATGAAGGCCATTGACGTGGCCAAGCGGGTTGGCATGAGCGAAGCGGATTTTCGGAACACCAACAACATCCCTCCCCGGATGATGATCCGGGCCGGCTCCAGTTTGCTGATCCCTCGCGGCAGCCACATTGAACAAGACGTGGCCGTCAGGGTAGCCGACAATGGCCAAGTCAGCCTGGCACCGGAAATTGTTTTACGCAGAACAGTCATCAAGGCCGGGAAAAATGATTCTGTCGCCAGCGTTTCCAAGCACTACCGGGTCACACCTGCCAATGTGGCGGATTGGAACAAAGTGCCCGTCTCTTCCTCATTCAAACAGGGGCAGCAGATCGTGCTTTTTTTACCGCCAGTCCGGTCTCAAAAGCAGGCAACACAGACTAAACAACCCGGACAAGCCACGACAAAAGTGAAAGCCACCCAGGTGGCGCGTCGCTGATTTAAAACAGAACTAGAACTATCGAAAGTAACCATGACCAAGCTCCCCCTGTTAACCCCCAAGGCCCGCGCCCTGCAACCAATGGCGCACAACATGACTCTCATCTCACACCATGAGCTTGAAGGGTTTGGCGGCATGGGAGAAGGTATAGCGATGCAATTGGCTGATGATGGCCGTCGCATTTTGTGGATGGCACATGAGTCAGCGCCAAAAAACTTTACCGGCGTGGATGTGACCGACCCCAAACACCCGCGTGTGATTGTGCAGACCGAACTGCCGCACATGCAGGTTCGATCAAATTCCCTGGATGTGGTGGGCAACCTGATGGTCGTGGCCAATCAGACCAAAGATGTCAATATGCAGCCCGCCGGCATCAATATTTACGACATCTCCAAGCCCGAAGAACCAACTTTACTTTCACATTTTGATTGCTCGGGTCCCTACTCCAGGGGCGTGCATGCCGTTTGGTTCGTGGATGGCAAAACCGTGCACATGGCCTCCGGCGCGCCTGACTTTCAACCGCATGATCCCAAGGACGACCAGATCTACCGAATCATTGATATCTCCAACCCCAGCAAGCCGGTGGAGACCGGGCGCTGGTGGTATCCGGGTACCCGGGTCGGGGATACAGTGCCCCAGCCCAAGCGCTTGCCCGCCAAATTCGACACCGGCTTTCGGGCTCATAACACCAACGTCTTCCCGCAGCGGCCTGACCGGGCTTATGTGGGTTATATCGATGGCGGTGCAGTGGTGCTCGACATTTCCGACCCTGGCAACATCAAAGTGGCCTCGCAGTGGAACCATTCGCCGCCATTCAATGGTTTTACCCACACAGTGCTGCCGCTGTTTGAGCGCGGCTTGTGGATCGTGAGCGATGAATGCGTGCAGGACGATGGCAATGACTGGCCCAAACTGGTTTGGGTGGTTGACGCACGTTCGGACGCCAACCCGGTGCCGATTTCAACTTTTCCTGCGCCACCCTATGATGCATTTGCAAGCCGGGGCGGACGGTTTGGCGCACACAATCTGCATGAGAACTTGCCTTTGAAGTGCTCTTTCCAGTCTGAAACACTCACGATTGGCACCTTCTTCAATGCGGGCGTGCGCGTCTACGACACCAGCAACCCTTACCAGGTCCAAGAGGTGGCCTACTTTGTCCCCGGTACGCCCCGACTGGCACCCGCAGGCGCGATTCAACTCAATGACGTGTTTGTGGACGAGAACCGTCTGGTTTACACCATGGACCGTTTTGGTGGTGGGCTCTACATTCTTGAGATGAACATCTGATAACGGCGCATGACGCTCATCAATGACGCTTACAACTCGTGACCCTCTGGCCGGAAAAATTCCGGTCACACTGATCACCGGCTTTCTGGGCAGCGGCAAAACCACCTTGATCAGCCGTCTGCTCAAGCATCCCGACATGGACCGGGTGGCGGTAGTCATCAACGAAATTGGTGAGATCGGTATCGACAATGATCTGGTGCTGATGTCTTCCGAGAATGTCAGTCTGCTGGCAAACGGATGCCTGTGCTGCACGGTACGAACCGATCTTCAGGAAACCCTGCGTGAACTGTTTGGTGACCGGCGTGCGGGAAAAATTGCCGACTTTGACCGGGTCATGGTCGAAACCACCGGTTTGGCTGACCCTGCCCCGGTCATCCAGACCTTGGCCAGCGACACGATGCTGGGTGCCAACTACCGACTCGACGGCGTGATCACGCTGGTCGATGCGGTCAATGCGCGCTCCCAGCTTGAGCAATTTGCCGAAGCCGAGCGACAAATCGCGTTGGCCGACCGTATTTTCATCACCAAGACTGACCTGGCCACCGGGCAAGCTATCGCCGACCTGCGCGAAGCGATTGCGGCCATCAACCCGCGCGGCGAGATTCGCACATGCGCGATGGGCGACTTGCATCCGAATGAGCTGATTGGCATTGGGTTGCAAAGTGCCCGCGCAGGTACTCACACATTGCGATTTCTGGGTGAACTCAATGACCCGGTAACTTCATCCCAACAAACCAGCGGCATGACAAGCAAAGAAAGTTATCTGGGTGAGCGCCTGCCAGGCCGTCATGACCCTTCAGTCAAGACTGTGTCATTGAGATTTGATCAGCCATTTACATGGGAAGCATTTTCTGCAGCCATGGAAATGGTCATCTCGCTGCGCGGCAAAGACTTGTTGCGAGTCAAGGGCATTGTGAATGTTGAGGGCAAACCCATTGTGGTTCAGGGTGTCGGCCATGTGTTTCATCCGCCGCTGCCACTGGATCACTGGCCTAGCACGGATACCGATACCCGCCTGGTATTCATTACCCGCAATATCGAAGCGATCAGGATACGGGCCTTGTTTGATGCGGTCGGCGCTCTCTAGTGCCGGTGTCTTTTCTCCTGTTGCCGTTGCGGCTGATGCATGGCTGGCGTTGACAAAGAAACCAAACTGGACGCTGATGAGATGAACGGTCAGTCCTGAACAGTTTGAGGAAGCTGGATCACTAAAATGCGGTCTCATTGATTTATTGTGGGTGAACACATTGGAAAAAATTGTCATCATTGGAACTGGCACCATGGCTGCGGGCATTGGCGCTGGTTTCGTACAGGCTGGCTTTGAAGTAGTTTTTTTAGGGCGAAGCCTTGAAAAATCAGAGAAATCCCTCTCGGATGCCCGCGCACTGTCGCTGGTACTCGATTCTGGACGCTCTGAGTCCAGCGCATTGGTCAAGCTCTCAGGATCTGCCGGCTTGATCGAAAGCTGGAATGACTGGTTCAACGTGGCATGGGTCATTGAGACCATCACAGAAGACTTTGACATCAAACGGGCACTCTTTACCTCACTTGACAAGCGTGTTCCGGCCCATATTCCCATTGGCAGCAACACTTCCGGTTTTCCGATTACCAGGCTTGCCGCGGGCCTGAGCACACGCAGCCGCATGTTCAATGCGCACTACTTCATGCCGGCTCACCTAGTGCCGCTGGTCGAGATTGCTCTAGGCGATGACTCTGACGCGGCCCTTGGAGAAACCGTCTGTGAGCTCTACCGCAGGGCTGGGAAAAAACCGGTGCTTGTGCGCAAAGACATTCCGGGCTTTCTGGCCAACCGCATCCAGCACGCCCTGATGCGCGAGGCCATGGACCTGATTGACCGTGGCATAGCCACCCCACAGGATGTAGACACCGCCGTGCGGTACAGCTTCGGGTTTCGCTATGCCGCAGCAGGGCCGGTCCTGCAAAAAGAAATCTCGGGCTGGGACAGCATGGCACGCGCAGCGGAAGAAATTTACCCATCCCTGACCAACACGCCCAAGCTCGCCAAGTGCGTGGCCGACAACATCGATGCGGGAAAAACAGGCATGAAGGCCGGTTCGGGCTTCATGACCTGGACTCCCGAGACAATTGCTCAAGAGCGGGCAAGCTATGAACAGCGTCTGAAAGCTGCTTTTGACATTCTGAACAACTGAAAGAGACACACCATGATTGAAATCTCCGAAAAACGCATGGCCGGCCCGATCATCCGGCTGCATCCAAACGACAACGTGGTGGTTGCACGCATTGATGTGCCCATCGGCACCGCAGTCCCAAGTGAAAACTTCACCAGCCGCAGCCAGGTTCCAGCCGGCTACAAAATTGCAGCACGCAAGATCCTCAAAGGCGATCCCATCCTCAAGTACAGCGTGACCGTGGGTTTTGCCAACACAGACATTGAGCCTGGAACCATGGTGCACAGCCACAACACCGAGTTCCGGGAATTTGACCGGGATTACGCGCATGCCAGTGAGTTCAAGCCTGTACTCATGGTGCCTCAGGCCGAGCGGGCCACATTTCAAGGGTATGTTCGAGCCAACGGCAAGGTCGGTACACGCAACTTCATCGGCATACTGTCTACCGTGAATTGCTCAGCCACCGTGGTTCATAAAATTGCCGAATGGTTCACACCTGAACGCCTGGCTGAGTACCCCCATGTGGACGGCGTGGTGGCATTCAGCCATTCCATCGGTTGCGGCATGGAAATGACGGGTGAGCCCATGCAGCTGTTGCGCCGCACCATGGCAGGCTATATCCGCCATCCCAATATTGCTGCAGCCATGGTGATCGGCCTGGGTTGCGAGCGCAACCAGCTCAAAGGCCTGATGGAACAGGAAGAGCTGGTCAACAGCCCGCATCTTCACACCTTCATCATGCAGGAAAACGGCGGCACTCGCAAAACCATAGCAGAAGGCATAGAGGCAGTAAAGGCTCTACTGCCAAAGGCCAATGAGTCCCGGCGCAGTACGGTATCTGCCAGCCACCTGAGTGTGGGTTTGCAATGTGGCGGCTCGGACGGCTTTTCCTCGATTACCGCCAACCCGGCCCTGGGCGCTGCTGTGGACATTCTGGTTCGCCACGGTGGCACCGGCATCCTGTCGGAAACCCCGGAGATTTATGGCGTTGAACACACCCTCACCCGACGCGCTGCCAGCCGGGCTGTCGGTGAAAAACTGATTGAACGCATACGCTGGTGGAAAGACGAATACTCGGTCGGTCGGGATGTACAGATCAACGGCCAGGTCAGTCCGGGCAACCAGGTGGGGGGGTTGGCCAATATTTTCGAAAAGTCACTCGGCTCATCCATGAAAGGCGGCACCGGGCCGCTGATGGAGGTCTATAAGTATGCAGAGCCCGTCAACAGCAAAGGCTTTGTATTCATGGACACCCCCGGCTTTGACCCGGTATCAGCCACCGGTCAGATTGCAGGTGGTGCCAACCTGATTGCCTTTACCACCGGGCGTGGCTCGATGTTTGGCTCCAAACCGGCCCCCTGCATCAAATTGGCCACCAACACCCCCATGTTCAAGCGACTGGAAGAAGACATGGATATCAACTGTGGCGAGATTCTCGATGGCACCGTGACCCTTCAGGAGATGGGTCAGCGCATCTTCGAACTATTCTTGCGCACAGCTTCTGGCGAGGCGAGTAAAAGTGAGCTGTTGGGCTTGGGAGACCATGAATTTGTGCCGTGGCAAATTGGCATCATGAGCTAAAACCCGGAGGTTTCTGGCGCAATCAGTCTGGGCTTATTTGTAGCCAATGAGCAGAATGCCAATATTGACGAACAAGCCCAAACTCCAGACGATTGAGCGAAGATTGGACTTGCCGGCAATGTATAGCGCGATGTACACCATCCTAAGCACAACAAAAGACAAGGCCAGGATATCAATGTACGACTGCACAGCGCCAAGCTGGTGGGCAATGATCACTGCCGCGAAAAAGAACGGCATGGCCTCGAAACTATTGCCCTGTGCCGCATTGGCACGGGCCCGCCAGGCGCTTTGCTGCGCCAGCCAGGCACGCGGATTGTCATTGTCATAGCCACCCTGGCTCGGCGGCTTGCTGAACATGCCAGACTTGGCTATGCCTGCACACACAATGGGCATGATGGCAACGACCAGCACGCACCAGTAAGCCAGCGTAAATGTTGTTGTATTCATGGGTTGGTTTCTCCAAAAAGGTTGTTTGACTCAGCGCCGGTCCAGCAAAGCATGGGCAATCGTGCCCAGATCCACATACTCCAACTCACTGCCCACCGGCACACCGCGCGCCAGACGCGTGGGCTGCAAACCTCGCACCTTCAGGGCTTCGGTAATGACATGGGCTGTGGCCTCGCCCTCGGCCGTGAAATTGGTCGCCAGTATGACTTCCCGCACCACGCCGTCAGTCGCCCTATCCAGCAGTTTTTTTAGCCCGATTTCCTTGGGGCCTATGCCATCGAGCGGGCTGATCTTGCCCATCAGCACAAAGTAAAGGCCTTTGTAGGCTCCCGTGCGCTCCAACGCAGACTGGTCTGCAGGTGTTTCAACCACGCACAGTTGGCTGGCATCGCGTCGGCTGTCCATGCAGGTGCTGCAAACTTCAGTTTGGGTGAAGGTGTAACACCGTTCACAGTGCCGCACGCTGCTGGCGGCCTGATCCAGCGAACGGGCCAACAGGTGTGCGCCCTCCCGGTCGTGTTGCATCAAGTGATACGCCATGCGCGAGGCCGACTTCACACCCACGCCAGGCAAACGTTTTAGCGCCTGTATCAGGGCCTCAAGCGAATTGCTCACACCGGGCCCATGGCGTTCAGAACGGGAATTTCATGCCCCCTGGCAGGCCGGGCATTCCAGCGGTGATCTTTGCCATCTTCTCGGTCGATGTGTCCTCAGCCTTACGAACAGCCGCATTAAAAGCCGCTGCCACCAGGTCTTCGAGCATGTCCTTGTCCTCAGCCAGCAGCGTGGGGTCGATGGTGATGCGCTTGACCTCGTGCTTGCAGGTCATGGTGACCTTGACCAGACCCGCGCCGGACTCACCGGTCACTTCGATATGGCCCAGTTCTTCCTGGGCCTTCTTCATGTTGTCCTGCATGGCCGTTGCCTGCTTCATGAGGCCAGCCAGTTGTCCTTTGTTGAACATATGTTTCCTTAAATGGGCTTGATACTACCGGGGACGATTTTCCCACCAAAGTCGCGCATCATGGTTTGCACAAAAGGGTCATCGAAAATGATTTTCTCGGCAGCCATCTGCTTTTCTGCGGCAGCCGCTGCATTGCGCCTCGTCGGACTGTCTGTCACCCGGCCAATTTCAACCGTCAGGGTCACTTCATGACCGGCTGTTTGCAAGGCGGTTTGCAGGCGTTCGCGATTTTGCGGCTGGTTCAGCGACTCACGCTCCACGCGCAAAAGCCAATGCCCGGTATCGCGCGCGACCAGTTGAGATTGCAAAGCCAACTCACGCACCATGGCAGCCACCGCCTCGCTGGCGACCAGTTGCGCCACCGTGAGGTGCCAGAACGCGCCTTCCTCGGTCGCAACCAATAATGCGCTTGCGGCCTGGACCGCCGCCGCATCGGCACGCGTTTCGGTTTGCTGGCGAACCGGAACCGCTACTATTTCAGGAGCTAAGACTTCATGATTTGAACGGGCTGGAGCCAGTTTTTGCCCATGAAGTACAGGCAACTGCTGACCGGGCGGAGGGCTGCCCTCAGGGTTCAGTGTTTTTTTTTCTGTTGCTGGGGGTGGAGGTTGGTGTTGAGGTTGAGGTGGTGATGCAACCCGAAGCGGCGCCACCTTGGCGTCAGTAGGCTTGAATGCCAGCAAGCGGAGCAAAACCATCGTCAGCGCGGCATACTCGTCCGGGGCCAGCCCCAGCTCGGCGCGGCCATGCAGGCACAGGCTGTAGAGCAACTGAACTTCGTCGGCAGGCATCAAGGCTGCCAGGCGGACCTGCTCCGCGGCTTCGTCATCGGCGTCTTCGGGCGCTGAAGGTACCGCCTGAATCACCGCCATGCGCTGCAGCACACTGCTCATTTCTTCCAGGGTGGATGCCGCGCTCAGGCCATTCAGACGCAAGTCTTCGGAGGTTTCAACCACCGTTTTCCCGTCTCCCTGGGCCAGCGCTTCAATCAGCCTGAAAACATGTGACCGGTCCACACTGCCCAGCATCTGACGAACTGTTGTCTCATTGAGTTCTCCGGCACCAAAGGCAATGGCCTGGTCGGTGAGTGACAGGGCATCGCGCATCGAACCCCGGGCGGCGCGCGCAAGCAGCCTCAACGCGGCAACTTCGCTATGCACCCCTTCGGTTTGCAGCACTTTCTCAAGGTGCTCGCGAATCGTCTCCGGTGCCATGGGCCGCAGATTGAACTGCAGGCAGCGCGAAAGCACGGTTACCGGGACTTTTTGCGGATCGGTCGTGGCCAGCACAAATTTCAAATACTCGGGCGGTTCTTCCAGCGTCTTGAGCATGGCGTTGAACGCAGGACCGGTCAGCATGTGCACCTCGTCGATCATGAAGACCTTGAAACGCCCTTGAACCGGTTTGTAAACCGCCTGCTCCAGCAGGGTTTGCACATCATCTATGCCACGGTTGCTGGCCGCATCCAGCTCGGTGTAATCGACAAACCTTCCGCTATCAATATCAGTGCAGGCTTGACATACACCACAAGGGCTAGCGGTAATTCCGCCTTGTCCATCAGCACCCTGGCAGTTGAGCGACTTGGCCAATATGCGCGATACGGTTGTCTTGCCTACCCCGCGCGTTCCGGAGAACAGGTAAGCATGGTGCAGCCGCTGGGAAGTCAGTGCATTGGTCAGCGCCCGCACCACATGTGACTGACCGACCATTTCGGTGAAATTGGCAGGACGGTACTTGCGGGCGAGAACGAGGTAAGACATGGCGGGATTCTAAACATCGATTTGAAAAGGCCTGAATTCAGCAGGCAAGGCAAATGAGGGGCTTAAATTACAATATAGGCTGACGGGCCTCCCCGCATGGTGAAGCAGCCAACCGGGTCAGGTGGGGAACCAAGCAGCCCTAACTGTGGAGTCAGTGCCGGGGTCAGGCTCGTCAACCCTATTCCCCATCAAGCCCGCAAGGCCAAGCCAGCTGCATCGTGTTGTGGCGTTCAGGTCAGCACGACTGGCGCATTGGGCAGCTCGTTGATGTGCTTTTCGTTTGCGGGAAAGTGCTGACTGATGACCTTGGCTATGGCGGCAATCCCTGCCAGGGTGCCAGCGTGAAACTCCGGCTTTGCGTAGGCAATCTCCATGTCGCGGCAAATGGCGTTCCAGCCTGCACTATGGGTATGGTTATGGATGCCCCTGTCGGCAATGATCTCCACCGACCGGTCGGCCAGCAGCAGGTAAATCAACACACCGCTGTTGCCCTCGGTGTCCCATATCCGCAGCTGCGAAAACACGTCAATGGCCCGCTCGCGTGTGGACTGCCCCCTCCATAGCGGTATCCCCTCCAGACTGGCTTCGACCACAAACCGGATTTCTCCGCCATGCGTCTGCTCACTGGACTGGATCGCCTTCTCGATGGCATCCAGGCTGGCGCGGGGAAAAGCACGTTGCACCTGCCAATCCCCAAAGAACAGATGCTTGATGGTGCGTGAGAGTGCCATGGTTACCACCTTCCCGATGCACCACCACCGCCAAACCCGCCGCCGCCGCCCCTGAATCCGCCGCCACCGCGGCCTCCTCCTGCCAACCCAGCCATGCCATAAAGCATGCGCGTGCCGCCCATCAAGGTCATCA
Organism: Hylemonella sp.; assembly: GCA_040382055.1. Classification (GTDB taxonomy): domain Bacteria; phylum Pseudomonadota; class Gammaproteobacteria; order Burkholderiales; family Burkholderiaceae_C; genus JBEIGE01. Next base: position 8,977 of record JBEIGE010000008.1, on the reverse strand, counting down.
ACAGGGCGGCCAAGCCGGCCAACACCGACATCAACAGGGTGCCAATGACAAACCAGGCCAGCAAGGACACCCCCACACCGGTTAGCAAGGAACCGGCTACTTTCCCAAAAACACCGCGCAACACCGCGCCAACGGCCAAGGCCACAATGAACAGCAATGGCCCCAATTGCATCAGGTTCTGCATGCCCGCTGGTGGCTGGCCCACTGGCTGTGGAAGCGGCTCGCCGCCCACCACCCGAATGATTTGATCAACACCCGCTGCAATGCCGCCGAAATAGTCGCCCTGTTTGAAGTGTGGTGTGATGGTTTCGCTGATGATGCGCTTGCTGGTGATGTCCGATAGCGCGCCTTCCAGGCCATAGCCAACTTCGATGCGCAATGCGCGGTCGTCCTTGGCCACCAACAGAATCACGCCATCGTCTACTGTTTTGCGTCCCAGCTTCCACTGCTCGGCCAGACGCAAGGCAAACTGCTCTATCGCTTCAGGCGCAGTGGTGGCAACCATCAGCACCGCCAACTGGCTTCCTTTTCTGGCCTCAAAAGCGGTCAAGGTCTGCTCCAGTGCGGCTTGCTGTTCTTTGGTCAATGTTCCGGTCTGGTCTGTGAAGTGCCCGCGTAATGGCGGCACCGCCACCTGGGCCACGGCAAGCCCTGAGGCCAGCAGCCCAAGCGCCAACCCAAAGGTTATGAAGAAACGTCGCGCTAACCCGTTCAACGTCACTTGCTTGCCCCGGACGCGGGACTCATGGGCGTGGCCGCAGGCGCGTCAAAGCTGACCGCTGGTGGCCTGGCAATTTCCTTCTCGTTGTCTACGGTGAAATTGGCCTTCTCTTTGTAGCCAAACACCATCGCCGTCAGGTTCGAAGGAAAAGACCGTACGGTCACGTTGTAGTCTTTCACCGACTGGATATAGCGGTTACGCGCCACGGTGATGCGGTTTTCGGTGCCCTCCAGCTGGGCCTGCAAATCCCGAAATGCCTGATTGGCCTTGAGGCTGGGGTAATTCTCAGTGACCACCAGCAGGCGCGACAACGCGCCTGACAACTGCCCTTGGGCCTGTTGGAACTTCAAAAAAGCCGCAGGGTCATTGACCAGCTCCGGCGTGGCCTGAATCGCAGTGGCCCTGGAGCGTGCCTCTACCACCTGGGTCAAGGTGTCCTGCTCAAATTTGGTTTCGCCTTTGACGGTGCTGACCAGGTTGGGAACCAGGTCGGCCCGGCGCTGATACTGGTTTAACACCTCGGCCCAACTGGCCTTGATTTGCTCATCCGAGCTTTGGAATGTGTTGTAGCCACAGCCCGACAGGCCCAGCGTGGCTGCAATCAGGAAAAGGGATAAAAGTTTGCGCATGGCGTCTCCGAATTGAATGGAATCCGCAAAGTTTTGACGTCTTGCTTTCGGCTTGCGCAGCGTGACGTCGAGTTTTGCCAAACCCATCAAAACATGCAAACCATCAGGCGTCTGTGCGCTGGGAAACGGACTAGCCGGTCACAGCAGAGGTGTGTGGGAATCGTGAAGTCAGCAGTAGTCGGTGCCGATATGGCAGGCCACTATGCACAACTAAAGTCGGACAACCAGGCAATTTGACCAAGTGGTTGGGCCTTGGCAAAGTAACGACGGTCGGCTGTGACCAGCACCGCACCAGGAATGGACAGAGCCACTGCGTGGTACAGCGTGTCGAACAGGTGGTGGTCCAGTTGGCGGGCCAGTTCAATAGCCCGGCCGTAAGCCACTGTTGGAGCGGCCCAGGTGATGTTGAGCTGGGCCAGGTTATCCATATAGTGTTGTGCCCGGTCTGGTTTGAGACGGGACACCACAGCAGCCACTTCCGCCAAGAAATGGGGCGGCTGATAAAAGTCCAACGTTCCGCGGGTGCTGGCTTTCAGAATCTCTAATGCGGGTTCAATATCGCCTTCTCGTCGCGCCCAGTCGCCTTCTGCAAACCATTTGACGGCCACACTGGCATCGACCACACAAATCATGGACGGCCTTCTTCACGGGCCGCCCTGAACTCCGCCTCAGAAAAACGAGGCGCATTGATGCGATTGGCCAAAATCCGGTCTACGGCGCTGCAATGCTGCTTGCGTCGCTGTTCGCGCTCTACGGCATCGCGCATCAACTCGGCGATGACGGCGCTTTTGTTCTGGCCCTCAAAGGTGGCGTTGAACGCGTTTTTGATGTCTTCAGGAACGCTGAAATTGACGGTTGACATAGTGAGCTCTTTACTTTGTTGAAAATTTCAACAACATTGTGCTGCCAAAGAATTTATGAGTCAAATCAGGTGCAGCCTTTCCAGAACCAAGCGTTGTTGCTGCCCAGTTACCCGCCGCGCACCTGGACGGAGCTAGAGAATGAAAAGCTGGTGCGCCAGATCAGCCTGATCAACCCACCTAAGCCACCTGCTGAAAATCCAAGTCGGCGCCCTGTTCGCAGGCCGCATTGATGACAAGGGCTTTATGGAGGCTGGCTGGCTGGCGAGGGCTGGAGCGGGTAGCGAAAATTCACGCAGCTACAGATTTTTGACTGACGACCAAATCCCCCCTACTCCGCGTCTTGCCCACGGGACTAATCAATCAGCTGGTCACCCTCATGAAACGGAAACGGTCCGTCGTAGAGACCGCTGGCGACGGTGTGGCTAACCAGGCGGCCATTTGCAGGCAGGGCATGTATTGCAAAACCGGGTGGCTCCAGCGTCCACATCGAGGCAGCGTCTGGCGCCAAATCCAGGCAAACCTGGTGAGCGGGTGAGGGAACAGTGGCCGCGATCGTTCCGCCAAAGCGAACTTGAATCGCGCGGTGCAAGTGACCGCAAATGACGCGCTCGACATTCGGATGCTGCTTAATCAACGCTTCCAGTTCTTGTGCACCCTCAAGCAGTCCAATTTTGTCCATGTGGCCAATCAGTGTCTGAAACGGCGGGTGGTGCATGGCGACAACCACAGGTTTGTTGGCATGCAACTCCAGCTCCCTGGTTAACCAAGCCAGTCGTTCCTTGCATAGTGATCCAGAACTTGCGCCTTTATCTACGGTGTCAAGTGCAATCAATTGCAGATCGCCTACCGTTGCGCTGAACTGTACAAATCCGTTTTCACCCAAGTACGCATGGTCTGCAAAGCTGCGCCGCATCTGGTCACGGTCGTCATGGTTGCCAGGCATCAAATACACCGGCATAGGCAAAGGCTTCAAGAGTTCGCGCAGATGGTCATATTCGGCCGCCCGGCCAAAGTCAGTCAGATCGCCTGTGATGACAACCGCGTGCGGTTGCTGCGGCAGTCGCAAAATGCCCTCAATTGCGCGTTTTAAATAAGGGGCGGTTTCAATTCGCCCATAAGCCAGCCTGCCAGGTTCGCGGATGTGCAGGTCAGACAGTTGAAGCAAGAACGTTGTCATGTTGTTTCTGTAGATTCGTTACCGGGCATCAGGCGATCGGTTGCAATGCGCAGGCCAACAGTGTCACCCAATTGTGCGGCGTGGTCGCGCGCCACGTCTGCGCGAAGCTGTCGTTGATCGCCCAGATCAAGCGTGAGTTGCACTCGGTCGCCCAAAAAGCTGCGGTGTATGACAGTTGCCTGACCCCAGCCTTCAATGCAGGCGCCGACTTCAATATCTTCTGGCCGCACCAGCAGGGCCTTTTGACCTGACCATGCAGTTGGGCATGGCAGCATCAAGCCGCCAACATTGACGACATTGACCGCACACTCTTTCTCGCTTCGCTCTATACGATTGACACGGCCTAAAAACGTGGCGACAAACGGGTGGCTGGGCGAACGGTACAACTCCTCGCCGTGACCCACTTGCACAATCCGGCCCGACTGCATGACAGCCAACCGGTCGGCAATAGCCAGCGCTTCTTGCTGATCATGCGTGACGTATACCGCCGTGATGTGCAGGCGGCGCAGCATGTCGGCCAATTCATCACGCAGCGATTCTTTGAGTTTGGCATCCAGCGCGGTTAACGGCTCGTCCAGCAGCAGCACCTGCGGCCTCACGGCGACCGCCCGCGCCAGCGCGACTCGCTGACGCTGGCCTCCAGACAGCTCGGCGGGGCGCTTGTTTTCAAGCCCATTCAAACGCACCAGGTCAACCAGGTCACCCACCAGCTTGACGCGTTCCGCGTCTGGTGTGCCACGAATCTTCAGGCCATAACCGATATTGGCTGCGACCGACATCTGAGGGAACAATGCGTAATGCTGAAATACCATGCCAATGCCGCGCTGCTCGACCGGCAAGGTCGTCACAACTTTATCTCCAAAAACGATACGGCTACCCGTATCGGGCGTCTCCAGACCGGCAATGATGCGCAGCAAGGTGGTCTTGCCGCAGCCAGAGGGCCCAAGCAGCGCAAGCACTTCGCCAGGCTCAACGGACAAGGTTGTGGGCTGCAAGCCGCGCGTACCGTCAGGGTAGGTTTTAGCGCAATCGGTGATGCGAATACGTGTTGGTTCAGGAGCCATGATGCTTTTCAATCAGTTTGCCAATTGCTTGCAATCCCCACAAAACAGGCAGGATGACGAGTAAAAAAACTAGCGTGTAGGCAGAGCCAATTTCAATTCGCATGGATGCATAGCTGTCCGCCAGACCCACAGGCAGCGTCCGTGTCAGTGGCGTGTGCAGCATCCAGGTCAGATTGAATTCACCCACCGACAAGGTAAAAACCATCAGGCTGCCCGCCACAATGGCCGGTAGCACGGCTGGCACGAGCACCCCCAAAAACCTCTGGGTAAAACTAGCGCCCAGCGTGCGCGCCGCTTCTTCCATGGCCAGCAGTTCATTGCGCTGAAAGGCCGAGCTGACATTGCGCACCATAAACGGCAGCGTAAACACCATGTGCCCGACCAGAATGAAAGCAAAGCTTTGCCGAAAGTCCCGCATATGGCCATAGGTCAATATGAGCGCCAAGGCAGTTGCCAGACCTGGCACCGCTACTGGCAAAGTAAGCAGCTCTTCAAACATGCGTGCTGCACGTGATTGGCTGCGTGCCAGCGCATAGGCGCAGGGCACGCCAATCAGCAGGTTGCCGATGACGCACAACAGGCCCAACAGCAATGACCAGCTGATGGTGCTGCCGTAAACGTCCAGGACCTCTTGCAGCCAGCGCAGCGTCAGCCCGCTTTTGATGCCTGTGCTGTAGTTGTTGACCATTCCGGCCATGACCGACAAGCCAATGGGTGCGAGCATGAAAACGCTGACGATAAGCGTCACGCCAATCAGCAGTCCCGGAGTCTTGGGGTTGGCGCGCATCCTTAAACCCCAGCCGTGGCCACACCAGACTTGCCTGATGTGAGTTGCCTTGTGACAAATAAAACCAGCCAGGTAATCAGCCCCAGCGTGATGGACAAACTGGCCGCCAGAGCAAAGTTGGCGTAATTGGTGAACTCGTTGTAAATGGTGATGGGCAGCACTTCAAATTTGCTGGCCAGCGTAAACGCTGTACCGAATGCACCCATGCATGTCGCAAAGATGATTGCGCCACAAGCCATGGTGGTCGGCGCCAGCTCAGGCAGCCAAACATCGCGCGCGACCTGCCAGCGTGAAGCACCAAGTGAGCGGGCGGCTTCTTCCAGCTGCGCATCCATTGCGCTGGCTGCCGCGGTGTAGGTGGCAATAGCGCGAGGCAATGAGAAGTACAGGTAGCCTAAAAACAGGCCAGTCAGGCCGTAGGCAAATGTGGTGCGACCAAAGCCCGCCCAGTCGGTCAGGTCTGCCACCAGACCCTGCCGGCCACCAAGCAAAATGATGAAAAACCCGATGATCACACCGGGGAAAGACAACGGCAGCGTCAGCATCGACAGTAACAATTGCCGCCCCTTGAAGGTTTGCCTTGCCAGCACAATGCCCGCCATCGCGCCCAGCAACAAAGTCAGCAGTGTCACACCCAGTGACAAGCTGACCGTGTTGAGCAGGCTTTGCAAATAGCGGCTGTTGGTCAGCACCGCAAAGTAGGTATCCCAGCCTTTTTTTGATGGCAACACCAGCAGTTGGACGACGGGCAGCAGCCAGAACGCTGCAAAAAATGCCACCGCTGGTGCAGCACAAAGGCTGAGAATGCGAGTCACGGTTTACTTTATCTCTTGCAGGTAGCGGTCAGAGAATGCTTTTTGTACTGCCGCCATGCGGGCGTAATCCACAGGCTTGGCACGTGCATAGTCAGCGGCGGGTAAAAAGCGCGATTGCACTTCAGCGGGCATCGTCACGTTGCGGATGGGTCTGAGGTAAGCGTTGGCCCAGATGGTCTGACCTTCATCAGACAACACAAAGTCAAGTACCTTTTTGCCATTGGCCGCTTGCGGGCTGTTGGCTACCAGGCTCATAACGTAAGGCACGATGACCGTACCTTCTGCAGGAATCACAAACGCCACGTTGGCTTTGTCTTTGTGTTTGGCGCGGTAGGCGTTGAAGTCGTAGTCCAGCAGAATTGCAATCTCACCCGACAGTACGCGCGCATAAGAGGTTTGCTTGGGAACAATCGGCTCGTTTTTTTGCAAGGCCTTGAAGTAATCAATACCCGGGGTGAAGTTGTCCATCGTGCCGCCGCGTGCCTGATTCACTGCCACGGCGCCGACGTAGCCCACAAAGGCTGATGCGGGGTCAAGGTAGCCAATCAGACCTTTGTATTCAGGCTTGAGCAAATCTGCCCATGACCTGGGCACTGGCTTGCCTTTGAGTGCGTCGACATTGACCATAAAGCCCAGCGTACCGGTGTGGATGGTGAACCAATTGCCTTGCGGGTCTTTCAATCCATCGGGGATGTCATTGAAGGCTGCTGGCTTGTAGGCAGTAACAACGCCGTCTTTTTGTGCCTGAATGGCAAAGGTGACGCCCATGTAGGTCACATCAGCCACGGGGGCAGCTTTTTCAGCCACCAGTTGTGCCAGCGACTGGCCCGAGTTCTTATTGTCTGGCGGCACGGTGATGCCAGTCTTGGCCTTGATGGCTCTGAGCTGACTGGCCCAGTCGGCCCATTCTGGTGGGCAGTTGTAGCAAATGGCAGTTTGTGCAGTAGCCAGGCCGCTGGCGGCCAAGCCCAGCGCCAGCAAGGTGCTGGCAGCTATCTTTCTCAAGGCAATTTTCATGGTGAACTCCTGGTTGGGATAAACGATTGAAGGAAAGTGAAAAAAGGATCAATTCAGGTTTTCTTGGCTGAAAACTTCTCGTTTTTATTGATATCCGGTGGCGGTGCTGCATACGACTCGCCTTGTCTGAAGCCGTGCGCCAGTACCACGCTGGCGCTGGGCAACAAAGCATGACCGCTGACAACCGCCTGCAACAGCAGCTCAACCGCCGCGCCGCCCAAGCCTGCATTGGGCTGTGTCACACTGCTCAACATGGGCGTCAGGTCTTCCCCTAAGGCAATGCCGTCAAAGCCGACCACGCTGATATCGACAGGCACCTTCAACCCCGCCAGGCTCGCCGCCCGAATGCTGCGAATGGCCAGCAAATCGTTGGAGCAAACCAGGGCTGTGGGTCTTTGTTCCTGCGTCAACATATTGCGTATCTCGTCCACAGCGCTTGCAATAAATGGCACTTCTAGAACCTGGGTTTTTTTGAGCCTCAAACCGGTCATAGCCTGCTGGTAGCCACGCAAGCGCTGTTGTGCCCGGTCTGATGCAGCGAGCAGGCCTGTTACCAGTGTGATGCGGGTATGACCCAACCCGGATAGTCGCCTGACCAAGGCGCTGACTGCAGCTTCGCTATCGACAGACACGCAGGGGTGTCCTGGGTGGCTGTTGTAAGCCAGCGCGTAGGCAACACCCGAGGCTTGCAATCGTTCAAGTGCTTTTGAGGAAGCTGGGTTGGATACCACCAGAATCACGCCATCCACGTTTCCTGCCAAAAGCAAATTGACCGCACGGTCTTCTTGCGCCAATTCGTAATCTGTCGTGATGGGCAAGATGGCATAACCGGCCCTAGTGGCCGCACTGGCAATGCCGCTCAGACATTCGGCAAATACCGGATTGAGCATGGTCGGCAGAACCACACCCAGTACCCGACTGCGCTGCGTGCGCAGGGTTCGTGCACTGGCGTTGGCAACATAGCCCAGCCTTTTGGCGATCTTTTCAACGCGCTCCCGCGTACCCGGCGTGACTTTGTCAGGCAGGTTAAAAACCCGCGACACCGTGGCGACCGATACTCTGGCTTGTTTGGCGACGTCTTGAATACTCACGAATTTATCAATGTAATCGTTTACATTTTTATCGCGAAAGATGACTAATTGATGACAAAGGCTACATGGAGGCAGGATTGCAAGGGCATGAGAGACGCCTCTTGGTAGCTGCAGTTCCTCAAGGCCCGTTGCTGCGGTCTATGCCGGTTGCTTGAATGCGGTTTTAACGTCTGAATTCAACGGCAACCGAAGGCAGTTCGATGGGATGCCCAGTTATGCCGCCACTTCAACATACTCAACCTGGCTGGCACCCGGTGGAATCGCCAAACCATCTTCGCGTAGCCCTTCAACATGAAACGCTATGGCCTCGCGGATTTCCATTTCCACCTCTTCGACCGTTGCACCGGTGGCGACGCAGCCAGGCAGATCCGGCACATAAGCCGAGTAGTTGCCTTCTGCTTTTTCGATGACTATTGCGTAGCGCATACCAACCTCACTTCAATGCTGCCTGTTTAAGAATGCTGTTCAATGTGCCGGGTGCCAGATCGTCACTCGGCTTACCCGGGACCGTCACGCGACCAGGCTTGTTTGCGTGTTTGAACTGCCGATGACTGCCTCTGGTAGCGACCAACGCCCACCCGTCGCCCTGAAGCATTCGAAGGACTTCGCTGACTTTCATGTCAGAAGAATAGCAGTTTCCTCCGTTTGGTTCACGCTGCGTGCGCTACAAGTGGCCTAACGAGGCTGTAAAAAAACCTGATTCTCACAAGCCTGCCCAACGCCTTTCGCATCGCCCAGCTTCAAGTTCAGGATTTGAGGGTTCATGCCTACAGTTTGCCGCAAATTTGCGCGATGGCGTGCCTGCTGGCCCCT
>JBEIGE010000007.1:0-121369 GCA_040382055.1 Hylemonella sp. | reverse complement strand
TCGGGTGAGAACGTGGTGGAGCGCGAGGGCTTGAGCGTTCGCCACCCTGCGCGTTTTGTTCTTGTGGGCAGCGGCAACCCCGAAGAGGGCGAGTTGCGCCCTCAACTGCTGGACCGCTTTGGCCTGTCGGTTGATGTCAAAACGCCGGCAGACTTGGCTTCACGCGTGGAGGTGGTGCGCCGTCGCGATGCTTTCGAACAAGACCCGGCCGCTTTCACCGCGCAATGGAAAAAGGAAGACGAGAAAACCCGCAAGCGCATTGTTCAGGGTCGTGCGCGGCTGGCTGATGTCACCATCCCGGATGCAGCGCGCGAGCGGGCCGCTCAACTGTGCATGGTGCTGGGTACCGACGGTCTTCGCGGCGACCTGACGCTGATCCGGGCAGCCCGGTCTCTGGCGGCCCTGCAGGGTAATACCTCGGTCACTGACGCGCACTTGCGGCAGGTGGCTTCGCCTGCTTTGAGTCACCGCTTGCGCCGCAACCCGCTCGACGATGCCGGCTCCAAGGTACGCGTAGAGCGTGCGGTAGCCGAACTTTTCGACGCATGAATGCAGACGGTGCCTTGGTGGCAGCCTTGCTGGCTGTCGATCCATGCGGACTGGGCGGTGTTGCCCTGCGCTGCAGAGCCGGACCCTACCGCGATGAGTGGCTGACGCTGTTGCGTCAACTGCTGCCCCCAGGGACACCGCTGCGTCGCATTCCGGTCACTATTCAGGATGGGGCCTTGCTGGGTGGTCTGGATCTGTCGGCCACCTTGCAAGCCGGCCGGCCGGTTGCCCAGCCGGGATTGCTGGCACAGGCCGATGGCGGCGTTGCGCTGTTGGCCATGGCCGAACGGCTTTCTGCCGGCACTGCAGCGCGCCTGGCCAGTGTGCTTGACAACCAAGAGGTGGCCACCGAGCGCGATGGGTTGACAATCAAATGCGCCGTGCGGATCGGGATGGTGGCTCTGGATGAAGGCTGTGAAGAGGATGAGCGAATCCCTGCCGCGCTGCTCGACAGACTGGCCTTTCCACTCGTCCTTGAACACCGGGCAGACGATGATGAAGCTGTCGACTGGGAGGTCGATGAAGTGATTCAAGCCCGTTTGATACTGCCCAAAGTCAAGGCCAGCGAGGACATCGTGCAGGCCCTGTGCAGCACGGCCTTGGCCTTGGGTGTGGATTCCCTGCGCGCGCCTTTGCTGGCCTTGCGTGCAGCCCGTGCCGCAGCGGCGTTGGTGGGGCTTGATGAGGTGGATGAGTCTCATGCCACTATCGCAGCCAGGCTCGTACTGGCCCCCCGTGCCACCCGTTTGCCGCCCGCGCCTGCCCAGGACGAGGAGCAGCCCCAGGAACCAGCGCAGGAACCTGCGAGCGAGCCAGAGTCAACCCAGGCCCCACCACCGGAACCCTCTGGAAATCAAGACGAACTGCCCACCACTGAGGAACCGCCTGAGACCGAGGAAACGCTTGAGGCCGAAGACCCGGGGCCCCTGAGTGCCCAGGAACTCGAAGACATCATTCTTGCCGCCGCACAGGCCGCCATTACGCCCGGACTGTTGGCCGCGCTCAAGGTGGGCCAAGCCGCACGCACACGGTCACAGACTGCCGGACGTGCGGGGGCGACCATCAAAAGCCAGACACGCGGCCGGCCCATAGGCGCGCGTCGGGGCGAACCCCGAGCGGGTGTGAGGCTCAATGTGATTGAAACCCTGCGTGCTGCTGCACCGTGGCAAAAGCTTCGTGCGGCAGAGTCTGCCAGCACCCGTCGTATTCACGTGCGACGGGAAGATTTTCATGTCTCGCGCTTCAAGCAGGTCGGGCAAACCACCACCATCTTTGTTGTAGACGCATCGGGCTCGTCGGCCATCAACCGGCTGGCTGAAGCCAAGGGTGCGGTTGAACTGCTGCTGGCCGATTGTTATGTCCGGCGTGACCGGGTGGCGGTACTGGCATTCCGGGGCAAGGGCGCAGAACTGCTACTACCTGCCACACGTTCGCTGGCCCGGGCCAAGCGCAGTCTGGCAGCACTTCCCGGTGGCGGGGGTACACCCTTGGCCAGCGGGCTGGACAGCGCGCGCGAACTGTCCGAACAGATCAGCCGCAAGGGCGAAACCCCGATCATTGTTTTGCTCCCCGATGGGCGCGCCACTGGCGCCCGAGACGGCGCGCCAGGACGCCAACGCGCAAATGAGGATGCGCTGGCCGCGGCCCAGCAAATCCGGCTGGCCGGCATGACCGCCCTGTTGTTGGACACCTCACCTCAGCCCCAGGCTAGCGCGCAAACGCTGGCCACAGCCATGGGCGCCGCCTACCTGCCCCTGCCCTACGCGGGTTCACAACTGCTGTCCCAGGCAGTCCGTGCAGCAACCGCAAACGGCGCGGCGTCCCGCTGAACCAAACGCGCAAGCACCATGGGCCAAAACCTGGACTGGGAGCGCGACGGACCGGACTGGCCACACCACAAGGCCAGTCAATTCATCTTGGCCGGCGGCTTACGCTGGCATGTGCAGACCTTTGAACAGCCCGCTTCGGCCAGCAACCCGGTGCCCCAACCCTGGGTGCTCCTGATCCACGGAACTGGTTCCTCCACCCACTCCTGGCGCGACGTGATTCCCTTGTTGGCCGCTGATTTTTCGGTGATTGCGGTTGATTTGCCGGGGCACGGCTTTACCGGCATGCCCAAGAGCGGCAGCCACGCCGCACATTTGTCCATGACCGGCATGGCCAGATCCTTGGGCGCATTGCTCACCCACATGGGTTTGAAGCCTGACCTGGTGGTGGGTCATTCGGCCGGAGCGGCCATAGGTGTTCGCATGTGTCTGTCCGGCTGGGTTGCGCCGCGCCTGATGGTCAGCCTCAATGGCGCCTTGCTTCCCTTGGGCGGGCTGGCAGGCCAGTTCTTTTCACCCGCAGCCAAGTTGATGTCTGTCATTCCTGCAGTACCCCGTCTGTTTTCATGGCATGCCAGCGATCCGGCTGTGGTGAAAAGACTGATCGGCAGCACCGGTTCCAAAATTGACGCGCGCGGCATGGCGCTCTACAGCCGGCTTGTGCGCAGCCCGGCACACGCGGCAGGTGCCCTGGGCATGATGGCCCATTGGGATCTGGAGACACTGGCTCATGACCTGCCTGGCCTGACCGTGCCGCTGCTACTGGTGGTGGGTGAAAACGACCGTACCGTGCCGCCGCAGCATGCTCGGCGCGTTGAGAACGTGCTGGGCAGAACAGCCAGAAGGCCCATCGTGAGCCTGCCGGATCTGGGCCACTTGGCCCATGAAGAAGACCCCCTGTTGGTCGCCAGGCTGCTCCTGGACAGCTACCAAAGCGCCTGACCTGCCGGCTGGATCGATACGGGCTTGACGCCCACCCTGGAAGTGTCTATATTAGATTACACTTCAATGTGTCAATATTAACTGACACCACAACGGGAATTCAATTCCGGACGCTAACGCCAGGAGACTAGCCGATGAACGCCATTAAAGAGATCGAACGGGCCCTTGAGGCGGCAATTGCGTCGGGTGAAGCCCCGGGTTATCCGCCCAGACTGGCCGCAGCCATCCGGCACGCGGTATTCCCGGGTGGTGCCCGTATACGCCCCCAGTTGGCACTTGCCGTTGCCCAGGCCTGTGGCATGGACGACCTCAAGCTGGCCATGGCTGCAGCGATTTCAATTGAGATGCTGCATTGCGCATCTCTGGTTCATGACGACCTACCCTGTTTTGACAACGCCGAAACGCGTCGCGGACAGCCCTCGGTTCACAAAGCCTTTGGCGAAAATCTGGCTGTTCTGGCCGGTGACGCGCTGATTGTGCTGGCCTTTCAAACCGTGGCCCAAGCCGGCATGAAGCACCCTGAACGGCTACCGAGTCTCTTGGGAACCATTGCACAAGGTGTAGGCATGCCTTTGGGCATCGTGGCTGGACAGGCTTGGGAAAGTGAATCCAAGGTCTGCCTGGCCGACTACCAACGCGCCAAGACTGGTGCACTTTTTGTAGCAGCCACTGCAAGTGGCGCGCAGGCTTCCGGCTCAGACCCTGTGCAATGGCGGGCCTTGGGTGACTGGTTGGGCGAAGCCTATCAGGTTGCCGACGACATCCGTGATGTGATGGCAGACCCGCATTTGCTGGGCAAGCCGGTCGGACAGGACATCGCATTGGGCAGGCCCAGTGCAGCCATTGACCTGGGCCTGGGCGGCGCCATTGCCCACTTTGAAGGCCTGATTCAGGAAGCGGTCAACGCTGTCCCCGAATGCGCCAGCCGTGAAGCCATGCGCGCCCTGGTGAGGCAGGAATCCGAGCGGCTGGTGCCGCGCGAAGCCTGTGACAAGTACCGCCATACCCCCAAGACACATTCCAGCTTGACTGCCTGAGACCCACACCATGCGAACACTCGATCTTGCCAAGCCCTTGATACAAACGCCCAGCCGGTTTGCCTGGCGTGAGCGTCTGGACGCCTGGCTGGACCGCCTGATGACCAGCGATACCGTTTACCGCTGGGCGGTCTCAAACCCACTGACACGCTGGGTGGTGCAGCGCCGGGCGCATCAGGTTTTTGACCTGATGGCCGGCTTTGTTTACTCACAGGTGCTGCTGGCCTGCGTGCGTTTGCGTATTTTCGAGATGGTGGCGCAGTCACCCCGCTCCCTGGATGAGTTGTCGCAGAAATGCCAGATTCCCGCATCGACCCTGCAACGGCTGCTTGAATCTGCCAAAGCGCTACGTTTATTAGAGCAAAGAAGTGAAGGCAGGTATGGGCTTGGACCACTTGGCGCACCTATTGCTGGCCATGCAGGCATACGCGCCATGATCGAACACCATGCGGTGCTGTACCAAGACATGCAAGACCCGATTGCACTGCTCAAAGACCAGCTGCCAAAAAACCAGATGGCTGAGTACTGGCCCTACGCCGCCGGCGAAAACGCTGAAAACCCGACAGCGGCGCACACAAGCCGCCAGTGGCAGCCCGAAATGGTATCGCGCTACTCTGACCTGATGTCATCCTCCCAGCCTTTTGTGGTGGATGAGGTACTCGCTATGTATCCCTTTGGCCAACACCGCTTGATGATGGATGTAGGCGGTGGTCAAGGCACTTTTGTGAGCAAAGTCGCCAGGCACAGCCCGGAGCTCAAACTACGTCTTTTTGATCTGCCGCAGGTGGCTGATCTGGCCCGCAGAAATTTCCAGGCCCAGGGCCTGAACGAACGTATTGAAGCCTGTGGTGGCGATTTTCTCAAAGACGCTTTGCCCATGGGCGCCGACCTGATCACCCTGGTAAGGGTCGCACATGACCATCCGGATGATCATGTCAGAACAATCCTGCGTTCCATCTTCAACGCCTTGCCGGTTGGCGGGACCTTTTTGCTCACTGAGCCCATGGCCACCCCGGCGGGCGAAACCCCGTTGGGAGATGCCTACTTTCATTTCTACCTGCTGGCCATGGGGTCCGGACGGCTTCGTACGCCCCAAGAACTCATGGACATGATGGGCGAAGCCGGATTTACGCATATTGAGCTTGTCCCCAACCCGATGCCCTTGCAAACCCGAATTCTGGTTGGTCGTAAGTCTAAGTATTTACCCTAGGCCTACAGAAAGTACGTAAATTTAAGTTGACACTTTTGAACGTCAAGATAAACTGACACCATGCGAGCACAAGCGGTTGTATTTCAAGGCCCACGCCAACTGTCGATGTCGGCGCTGGCTCTGACTGATCTGGGTGATACCGACGTTGAAGTCAAGGTCGAGTTCAGTGGCATCAGCGCCGATACCGAGCGTCAACTCTGGGATGGCAGCATGCCCGCTTTTCCGGGTATGGGATATCCACTCGTGCCTGGTTACGAAACCGTGGGCCGGGTCGTACGTGCTGGCGCAAAAACAACACTTGAAGCAGGAACACGTGTGTTTGTTCCCGGAGCCAACTGCCTGCAAGGTGTTCGCTCCTTGTTTGGTGGGTCCGCCTCCCGTCTGGTCGTGCCCCAAAGCCACGCGATTGTCTTGCAGGAAAGCTCTGGACAAGAAGCCGTTTTGCTCGCTTTGGCAGCAACCGCTTACCACGCTGTAGCAGGTGGCGGTCAACGAGAGCCTTCGCCAGCACCCGATCTGATCATTGGACACGGTGCCATGGGACGACTGCTGGCGCGTCTGACGGTGGCCGCGGGTGGGCCTGTACCCTGTGTATGGGAAACCGCTGCACACCGTCAGGGCGGTGCTGAAGGTTACACGGTCGTTCACCCCGATGACGACGATCGCCATGATTACAAGGCGATTTACGACGTCAGTGGCGACTCTGACATCCTGGACATTGCCATTGCCCGGTTGGCACATGGTGGCGAACTGGTTCTGGCAGGCTTTTACAAGCAGGCCATGCGCTTTACATCAGGCCCCGCCCTCAAGCGTGAGGCCCACATTCGTGCGGCCTCCGATTGGAAGCGCGCTGACTTGCTGGCGGTAACCCAATTGGTGCATCAAGGGCGACTGTCACTTGACGGCCTGATTACCCATGATCAAGTTGCTGAAAAAGCGGCATCCGCTTACGACGTGGCATTTGGAGATGCCGCTTGCCTGAAGATGATTCTGGACTGGAGATACACCGCATGAATTTGAACCCCGGACTTGAGGCTGAAAAAGCCATTGCCACGGCAGCCAAGGCAAAGCCTATGACCATCATGATGAAAGACCTGCGCGCAGAAGCTGCCGTCGAACCATCCCCTGTGTCCACAGACAAGCCCACCAAAGAAACCCAAATCATTGCCATCTACGGCAAAGGCGGGATCGGCAAGAGCTTCACACTGGCCAACCTGAGCTACATGATGGCTCAACAAGGCAAAAAGGTTCTGCTCATTGGCTGTGATCCCAAGAGTGACACCACCTCACTGCTGTTCGGTGGCCGCGCCTGCCCAACCATCATTGAAACGTCGTCCAAGAAAAAATTGGCGGGCGAGGCGGTTGCCATTGGTGATGTCTGCTTCAAGCGCGATGGTGTTTACGCCATGGAACTGGGTGGTCCGGAAGTCGGTCGCGGTTGCGGCGGACGCGGCATCATCCATGGTTTTGAGTTGCTGGAAAAACTCGGCTTTCACGACTGGGGTTTCGACTACGTGCTGCTCGACTTCCTGGGCGACGTGGTTTGCGGTGGTTTCGGCCTGCCGATTGCCCGTGACATGTGCCAGAAGGTGATTGTGGTGGCCAGCAATGACCTGCAATCCCTGTATGTAGCCAATAACGTTTGCTCGGCGGTAGAGTACTTCCGCAAACTCGGTGGCAATGTTGGTGTCGCCGGCATGGTGATCAACCGTGACGACGGAACCGGAGAAGCAGCTGCCTTCGCCACACACGTAGGCATTCCCGTACTCTCAACCATTCCTGCCAACGAAGACATCCGCCGCAAAAGCGCCAGCTACGAAATCATTGGCCGGCCCGATTCGGTTTGGGGTCCCATGTTTGCCGAGCTTGCTGAAAACGTCGGCACCTCCTTGCCGATGCGGCCGAAACCCATGACACAAGACGAGTTGCTCGGCCTTTTCTCGGCCGCTTCTGTCGGACGAGATGTGGTACTGGAGCCTGCCACTCAATTTGACATGTGCGGCAAAAAAGAACTGGTCAAGGAAACTCTTGAAGTGGTTTACGACGAAGTCTGAATGTATCTTCCATGAGCGCCACTATTCCCATCATCCCCATGCCAGACAAGCCAATCCAGACCGCGCTGGAAGGCGATGGCATGGGCTGTCACTCGGGTGGACAAGCCATGCTGGCAGCGGCCAAGTCCGCAGGGAAATCCGACGTTCTGGATCAGTACGCCAAAGATTATCCGGTCGATGCCAAGGCCGGTCCGCACGACCAGCCCCAAAGCATGTGCCCTGCGTTCGGCTCCCTTCGCGTGGGATTGCGTATGCGCCGCACAGCAACTATTTTGTCCGGCTCGGCCTGCTGCGTGTACGGTTTGACCTTCACCTCCCATTTTTACGGAGCCCGGCGCAGTGTGGGCTACGTGCCTTTCAATTCTGAATCCCTGGTGACCGGGAAACTGTTTGAAGATATTCGCGAAGCTGTGTACCAGCAAGCCGATCCAGCGCTGTACGACGCGATTGTGATCATCAATTTGTGTGTCCCCACGGCCAGCGGTGTCCCCCTTCAAATTCTGCCCAAGGAAATCAACGGCGTTCGCATCATCGGTATTGACGTGCCCGGTTTTGGTGTGCCCACCCATGCTGAAGCCAAAGACGTGCTGGCAGCTGCCATGCTGAAATATGCGCGTAGCGAAGCCGAAGCCGGCCCGGTACAAGCCCCTCGGGCTGGCAAGTCGGACAAGCCCACGATCACCATTCTGGGTGAAGTCTTCCCAGCCGACCCCGTGATCATCGGCATGATGCTTGAACCCATGGGTTTGGCTGCAGGGCCGGTGGTTCCCACACGTGAGTGGCGTGAGTTGTATGCCGCCCTCGACTGCGCTGCAGTTGCAGCCATACACCCTTTCTACACCGCCAGCGTTCGTGAATTCGAAGCGGCCGGTCGCACCCTGGTGGGCTCAGCGCCTGTGGGTTATGAAGGTACTGAAGCCTGGCTGCAAGCCATTGGAACTGCCACCAATGTCGGACAGGCATCCATTGATGCCGCCAAAAACAAGTTTTTGCCGGCCATTCGTGGCGCGCTTGGCAAAATGCCGATCAAGGGTCGTATCACCCTGAGCGGCTACGAAGGCTCTGAGCTTCTGGTGGGTCGATTGCTCATTGAAAGCGGAGCAGATCTGAGATACGTGGGCAGCGCATGCCCCCGCACTGCCTGGAACGAGGCCGATCTGCAGTGGCTTGAAAGCAAAGGCGTGATGGTTCAATTCCGTGCCTCGCTTGAGCAAGATCTGGCGGCCATGCATGAGTTCAAACCCGATCTGGCTATAGGCACCACGCCCATAGTTCAGGCAGCCAAAGAACTCACCATTCCCTCCCTGTATTTCACCAACCTCATCTCTGCGCGCCCGCTGATGGGCCCCGGTGGTGCGGGTTCTCTGGCAACGGTCATCAACAACGCCATTGGCAACAAGCATCGATTTGATGAAATGAAAGAATTTTTCGGCTCGGTTGGAGCCGGTCATTCTTCCGGTGTCTGGGAAAGCGCAAACGGTGTGCCCCAGGATCGTCCGGAGTTCAAGGCCGAGCAGCGTCGCCAGGCAGTCAAGCTGGCTAAAAAACGCAAAGCCGAGGAGATGATCTAAATGCTGGTTCTGGATCACGATCGTGCAGGTGGTTATTGGGGTGCGGTGTATGTCTTCACCGCCATCAAGGGTTTGCAAGTGGTCATTGATGGGCCCGTGGGTTGCGAAAATCTGCCGGTCACTTCCGTCCTGCATTACACCGATGCCCTGCCACCGCACGAGTTGCCTATCGTCGTAACCGGTCTGGCCGAAGAACAATTGGGTCGTGAAGGCACTGAAGGCTCCATGCGCCGGGCACATGCCGCACTTGATCCAGATCTGCCCTCCGTGGTGGTGACAGGCTCGATTGCCGAGATGATCGGTGGCGGTGTGACGCCTTCAGGCACAAACATCATGCGGTTTCTGCCGCGTACGATTGACGAAGACCAGTGGCAATGCGCCAACCGGGCCATGTTCTGGCTTTGGTCGGAGTACGGCCTCAAGCATGTGCCAGCGCGCAAACCTTTTGCTGAGCGTCCTGCTGGCGAAAAGCCCCGCGTGAACATCATCGGACCCTGCTACGGCACCTTCAATTCGCCCAGCGATCTAGCCGAAATTCGCAGACTGGTTCAGGGCATAGGCGCTGAAATCAACATGGTTTTCCCGCTGGGAAGTCATTTGGCTGATGTATCCCGTCTGGTTGAAGCTGATGTCAACATTTGTATGTACCGCGAATTCGGCCGCATGTTGTGCGAAGCCTTGGAGCGGCCATACCTTCAGGCTCCAATTGGCCTGCACAGCACGACCAAGTTCCTGCGCAAGTTGGGTGAGTTGCTGGGTCTGGACCCCGAGCCCTTTATTGAACGCGAAAAGCACACCACCATCAAACCCATCTGGGATTTGTGGCGTTCAGTCACCCAGGACTTTTTTGGTACGGCGAGTTTTGCGGTAGTCGCCAATGAGACTTACACCCGCGGCATCCGGCACTTTCTGGAAGACGAAATGGGCTTGCCCTGCAACTTTGCTGTGGCCCGTTGCCCAGGTGCAAAAACCGACAACAACGAAGTGCGCAAACTGGTAGCAAGCAAAACGCCCCTGGTCATGTATGGCAGTTACAACGAACGCATTTACCTGGCTGAATGCGGCGGTGGCCAGATGATGAAGGCAACTTTCATTCCTGCGTCATTCCCCCTGCCCATTATTCGCCGCCATACCGGCACGCCATTTATGGGTTATGCAGGCGCCACCTACATCATTCAGGAGTTTTGCAACGCGCTTTTTGACGCGCTGTTTCACATTCTGCCGCTGGGCACAGACCTGGACAAGATTGACGCCACACCTAGCCGAGTCGCCTCCGAGAAGCCCCTGCCCTGGGAGCCCGAAGCACATGCGCTGCTAGAAGAAATGATAGCAGCAGAGCCTGTATTGGTCAGGATTTCCGCTGCAAAACAAATACGTGATCGCGCAGAGCGAGATGCACGTGAAGCCGGTCGCTCCAGCGTAGAGGCCGACCGGTTCTCAGAGTTGTTCAAGTTATCGAAAGCAGGAGTGGCCGCATGAACAGCGTCTCTTGTGTTGCCGGTAGCTGGGGCAAGCGCCCGTTTTTCGGACGCTTAGTCTGCCATGGCGTTAGTAGCGACATGGCAGTTCGTTCCGTACCCTTGCACGGTACGGTGGTAGCCGAAAGGCTTTTGAAGTGAGGTATTAAACATGGCTCAAACCGCAAATCCGACAGGTCTTACGGACGAAGAGTGCCAAGAATTCCACTCCTACTTTATACAGGGTTACCTGTTGTGGGCTGTGGGCGCATTTGTCGCTCACAGTTTGGTGTGGATCTGGCGTCCCTGGTTCTAGTAACCCATTCACGGAGATAAACATGGCTTATTCACACGCTCAAGACCAATCAGGAATGACTGCTCACTCCCTCGTGGGGTTCAGGTACTTTTTTATTGCGTTGTTTTGTGTATTTCTGCTGCTGGCAATGGTGGGGCAACTGTTCTTCTTGGACTGGCGCACCTGGTTGCCGGGCGCAGAAGGATCGCAATCCATGTTTGGAAGCGTGAAATCTGCTGTCTATACCGTGATTTCACAACTAACTTAACTAAAGGAGCTCACTATGTGGCGCTATTGGAGAATTGTTGATCCCCGCACGGCGATCATTGCAACTGGCCTGGCGATTGCTTTCATCTCGACAAGCATTCACCTGATTCAAGTCAGTGGCGATCGTTACAACATCAACACGTGGCATCCGGACACCGTCAAAGCTGCAAAAGCAGCCCAAAACGCACCGATCCCACCATCGAAGTAAAGGTGGCATCTAGCCACTGCAATTGGTATGCGAGCCAGGTCACTGCGACCTGATTCGCATACCCCCAACGAATATTTGTTTTTTGAGTCCGCGCATCGCTGGTACGGCGAGCCGGTCAGAGGAGCCCAAAATGGCCATGCTGAGCTTTGAGAGAAAGTACCGCGTTCGCGGCGGGACCCTTCTAGGGGGTGACCTGTTCGACTTTTGGGTCGGACCCTTTTATGTCGGTTTCTTCGGGGTGTCCACTCTGTTTTTCGCCTTGCTGGGAACCACGATGATCCTCTGGGGCGCGGCTTCCGGGCCGACCTGGAATTTGTGGCAAATCAACATTGCGCCGCCCGATCTCTCTTATGGTTTGCGCATGGCACCAATGATGGAAGGCGGCTTGTGGCAGATCATCACCGTCTGTGCCCTCGGGGCTTTTGTATCGTGGATGCTGCGTGAAATAGAGATCTGCCGCAAACTTGGCATGGGCCTGCATGTGCCGGTCGCCTTCGGGTTTGCGATCTTTGCCTATTTCACGCTCCAGGTTATTCGCCCAGTACTGATGGGCGGTTGGGGCCATGCATTCCCCTACGGCATTTACAGTCATCTGGACTGGGTTAGCAACACTGCCTATCAGTACTTGCACTTTCATTACAACCCCGCGCACATGATCGCGGCCAGCCTGTTCTTTGCAACGGTGCTGGCGCTCTCCATGCACGGCGGCTTGGTGCTCTCAGCAACCAACCCCAAAAAGGGCCAAGTGGTCAAGACCCCGGAGCATGAAGATACCTTCTTCCGGGACGCCATCGGCTACTCCGTGGGCACATTGGGCATTCACCGCCTGGGGCTGTTCCTGGCCCTGGCAGCCGTCTGGTTCGCTGCCCTGTGTATTGTGATCAGCGGGCCCTTCTGGACCCGTGGCTGGCCCGAATGGTGGGGCTGGTGGCTCAGCATGCCCATCTGGGGCCACTAAAACGACAAGGAGATAAAAATGGCCGAATATCAAAACCTCTTTACCACCGTCCAACCGACCGGTCCTGTATCCATGGGCATACCCTTGCCCAAGGGGAATTCCGGTCGCGTCGGAACCCCGTTTTTCTCACACCTGCTAGGTCGCATCGGCAACGCACAGATCGGTCCGATTTATCTGGGGTGGCTGGGTGTTGCCTCGCTTCTCTTCGGAACGCTGGCTTTCAACATCATTGGCTTCAATATGTTGGCTGCAGTGGACTGGAACCCATTGCAAATGATCCGTCAGTTGTTCTGGCTTGCACTTGAACCACCACCACCGGCTTATGGTCTGAGCATTCCTCCCCTGGCACAAGGTGGATGGTGGCTGATCACAGGATTTTTCCTCACCATTTCTCTGATTCTCTGGTGGACACGCATGTACCGCCGTGCCAGGCAACTGGGCATGGGAACGCATGTGGCTTGGGCCTTTGCCGCAGCGATCTGGCTCTTCTTGGTGTGCGGTTTCTTCCGCCCAGTCATGATGGGTAGCTGGTCTGAGTCGGTGCCTTTTGGCATCTTCCCTCACCTTGACTGGGTTGCGGCCATCTCGCTACGACACGGAAACCTGTTCTACAACCCGTTCCATGCCTTGTCCATTGTGTTCCTGTACGGTTCTGTCTTGCTGTTTGCCATGCACGGCGCGACCATTCTTGCAGTCAGCCGCTTTGGTGGTGAACGCGAGATAGAGCAAATTGTCGACCGGGGTACAGCTTCCGAGCGAGCTGCACTGTTCTGGCGCTGGACCATGGGCTTCAATGCCACCATGGAATCCATTCACCGCTGGGCCTGGTGGTTTGCGGTGCTGTGCCCCCTGGTAGGCGGTATCGGTATTTTGCTGACCGGTCCGGTCGTAGACAACTGGTACCTGTGGTCAGTCAAACACCATGTGGTCCCTTCATACCCCGTGGTTTACCCGATTACTGCTGATCCAGCCCTCTTGATGGGAGTAAAACCATGAACCTGATTGCCAAGACCCTACGCATCGCCCTGCCAACAGCCCTGATCGGTGTTTTACTGGCCGGATGCGGTGAAAAGCCGCCAATCACAGTGTCCCAGACCGGATTTCGCGGAACGGCCATGCAGCAGAACTACAACGAGCGGATTCTTGCCACACAAGTGGTCAAGAACACGCCGCCGGTGGCTGCAGCGGCTATTGCCGAAACCACGGGTGTGCCTTTGGCCAAGGATGTTTACCAAAACGTCAAAGTCCTGGGTGATGTGAACGTTGCCGAATTCGGTCGGACCATGAATGCGATTACTGAGTGGGTCTCCCCCCAACAGGGTTGCACCTACTGTCACATTGAGGGTAATTTTGCTGATGACAGCAAATACACCAAAACCGTGGCGCGTCGCATGCTGCAGATGACACAGCACATCAACGCCGACTGGAAAACCCACGTGGCTGAAACCGGTGTGACCTGCTACACCTGCCACCGCGGCAACAACGTACCTACAGAGACCTGGTTTAAACCAGCCGAGGGCAAGTCTGCAGGTGGGTCTATGGCTGACACATCCGGTCAGAATCGTGCCGCCAAATCGGTGGGTTACTCTTCTCTGCCCTACGACCCTTTTACGCCTTTCTTGCTGGGTGATTCAAGCATCCGCGTCAATGGTTCCGAGGCACTGAAAATGACAGGCTCAAAATCGAATCAACATTCGACCAAACAGGCTGAATTCACGTTCGGACTGATGACACATATGTCGACGTCATTGGGCGTGAATTGCACCTATTGCCACAACACCAGATCATTCGACACCTGGGAGGGCGAAAGCACACCGAAACGCGCGACTTCCTGGTATGGCATTCGAATGGCCCGTGACCTTAATGTGAATTACCTTGAGCCACTGGGACCTGTCTATCCGCCTCACCGCATGGGACCCACTGGTGATCCCGCCAAGGCAAACTGCTCTACCTGCCACCAGGGCGCTTTCAAACCCTTGTACGGTGCTGCCATGGCCAAGGACTACCCGGCCCTCAAGGCACCAGCGGCCCCCGCTGCAGCTCCCGCCACCGCTGCAGCTGGACCTGCGGCTGAGGCAGCACCTGCTAAAGTCGTGGCACTTTCTTCCAAGTAAGTAGCACTGCCCGAGGGGGTGGTCAACCCTGATGCCACCCATCGAAACTTTTGAAGCCCCGCAGCAGCCTGCCGTTGACCGGCAAGTTTCTGCGGGAACTTCAAAAGTTTTTTCTTTTGCCAAGACGCCAGACTCAGGTGATACGGGCACGGATGCTGAGGCTGGAAAAATTGCTGTTTTTGTACTGGCCGATATCCGCTCTGAACACCGTTTGTGGGGTTATGCACGGTTTATCCTGCAAAGCTTGCCCTTGCGCAAAGTCAAAGGTCTGGTGTTTTCCAAAATCATGGGCAGTGGCTATGACGGTGGGTTTGGGATTCGGCCCAGTTCATCTCGCCAAGCTTTGTTTTGTCTTTTTACCGATGAAGATTCAGCCCAGGCATTTCTTGAGTCGGAGCTGATCCGTCAGTATGAAATTCGCTCCAGAGAATTCTGTACTGCCAAGCTGCGCGCCTATTCAAGCAAAGGCAGCTGGTCTGGCAGTCAGATCGCCATTACAGCCAGCACACCCGAGTCCGGGCCCATTGCTACCCTGACCCGAGCATCCATCCGGCCTACGCGTGCACGTGCTTTCTGGCGCATGCAACCCGCCAGCGAAGTCTCGCTGTCAAAGGCCCAAGGCTGTATCTTTGCTACCGGCGTGGGAGAAGCGCCTCTGTTGCGACAAGCCACCTTTAGCTTGTGGCGCAATGTTCAGGCCATGGACGACTACGCACGTTCAGGCGCGCATCAGGAAGCCATCCGGGCAGCCTATGCGGGCAACTTTTTCTCGGAATCGATGTTTGTGCGTTTTGTACCTCTCTGCCTGCGGGGTGACTGGCGAGGCAGGCACTATGACTGAGCCGGCAGCTAAGGCCGGAGTTTTGGGCGAACGCCATGTTGTCATCGTAGGTGCTGGTGTCGGCGGGCTGGTCAGTGCCTTGTTGCTGGCCAATAAAGGCATTCGGGTGACCCTGCTGGAAATGGCGAATGCGCCTGGTGGAAAGATGCGCCAAGTCATGGTGGGTGGCATGCCAATTGACTCCGGGCCAACGGTTTTCACCATGAAGTGGGTATTTGAGAATATTTTCAACCAGGTTGGCTGCTCACTCGATGAAGTGTTACGTCTGCAACCCCTCGATATTCTGGCGCGTCATGCCTGGGGCGCAGATCACAGTCAACTCGACCTTTATTCAGATGTTGAACGCTCAGCCCAGGCAATTGCTCAGTTCAGCTCTCCCGCCGAGGCTCAGCGCTTTCTGGGTTTTTGCAAAAAGGCCGCCGAGGTCTACCACTGTCTGGAAGGGCCCTATATCCGGTCGTCACGGCCCAGCCTTCTGAACATGGGCAGCGACCTGGGTGCCAGGGGCTTGGGCACATTGGCAAGCCTGGGGCCCTTTGCCTCTCTGTGGCAAGCCTTGGGCAAGCACTTCAAGGATCCGCGCCTGCAGCAACTGTTTGGCCGCTACGCCACCTACTGCGGTGCATCGCCCTGGTTGGCACCGGCCACCTTGATGCTGGTGGCCCATGTGGAACTGGATGGCGTATGGTCGGTTCAAGGTGGCATGCACGCCTTGGCATGTGCGCTGGCGCAACAGGCCCAACAGCGCGGTGCAACCATCAAGTACGCCAGCCCCTGCCGCAGGATACTCGTGCGCGACGGGCGCGCCTGCGGCGTTGAGCTGATGCATGGGGAGCCTATTGAAGCCGATGCCGTTATTTTTAACGGCGATATCGGTGCGCTGTCACAAGGGCTGCTGGGCCAGGAAGTCCGGTCGTCCGTTCCTGACTTCAAGCACAACCGTCGCTCCCTGTCTGCCGTGACGTGGTCTGTTAACTCCAGGACCAGCGGCTTTCCCCTGGTTCGGCACAATGTTTTTTTTGATAACGACTATGCCCAGGAATTCCAGGACATCTTTGAACACCAGCGCCTGCCCGAGCGAGCCACAGTGTACGTATGTGCTCAGGACCGCGACGACAGTGGCGGCCAGCCCGCAGGTAACGAGCGGCTTCTTTGCCTGGTGAATGCACCGGCGCTGGGAGACCAAAAAACTTTCAATTCCATGGAGATAGAACCATGTCAGGAACAAAGCCAAAAGCTGATGAGACAGTGTGGACTGGACATCGATCTTTCGGCCGCTCATATGAGCATCACAACGCCGACCGATTTCAACCGTCTTTTCCCGGGCACGGGTGGGGCGCTGTACGGTACGGCATCACACGGCTGGATGACACCCTTTCAACGCCCGTCTTCACTGAGCAAGCTCCCGGGTCTTTATCTGGCGGGGGGCAGCGTGCACCCGGGGCCGGGCGTTCCGATGGCGGCGCTTTCGGGCCAACTGGCGGCCGAGACCCTGATGGCACACCTCGATTCGACCAAGCCGTTAGGCCGGGTGCGTATCTCTGGTGGTATGTCGACGCCATCAGCGATGACGGCCGTCATGCGCTGAGCATCATTGCCTTTGTCGGCAGCGTTTTCTCACCTTATTACGCCTGGGCTTTTTCACGCAAAGGACAATCTGTCGATCCCGAGAACCATTGCGCCATTAATGTGGCGCTTTACGGTGCCGCTGGAAAACGCTGGTCGATGACCGAGCGCAGCAAAGTACGTATGCATCGTGATCGCCACGAATTAAGGGTCGGACCCAGCACGCTTCAATGGCATCAGGACCACCTGACCATCGATCTGGACGAAGTGTGCGCTCCCCTTCCCTACAAAATACGCGGGACGGTCAAGCTGTTTCCCAAAGCACTTTGCAACTATGTCACACGGCTTGACAATGACGGACGACACCGCTGGGGCCCGATCGCACCTTGTTCCAGGGTCGAAGTAAACCTGACGTACCCCGCTGTCAGCTGGAAGGGGGAGGCCTACTTTGACAGCAACGAAGGGGATGAACCCATCACCAAGCCATTTACAGCCTGGGATTGGTCACGCGCCACCATGTCTGATGGAAGTACCGCGGTGATCTATGACGTACGCCAAACCGATGGCAGCGAGCGTGTCATTGCCGAGCGCTTTACACCGCAAGGAAAATCAGAATCCTTTGCTGCTGCGCCCAGGCGTTCGACACTGCCTCGCACCCTGTGGCAAATCAACCGTGCCATCCGCAGCGATGCAGACGCTGACAACCGCGTTCTCGAAACCCTGGAAGACGCGCCGTTTTATGCGCGCAGTCTGCTGCAAACGAGGCTGCTGGGCGAGAAGGTCAACGCTATTCATGAAACCCTACAACCCCAGCGCTTGTCATGGTTACCAGTTCAGCTCATGCTTCCCTGGCGTATGCCGCGCTGGGATTAAAGGATTCAAACATGGTCGCCAATGACACCGTTAAAGTTCTTCACGTTTTGTCTGCATGCCTGTTCCTTGGCAATGTGGTGGTCAGTGGCACCTGGGCGGCACTGGCCGAGCGCACCCGCAACTATGAAGTCATCCGATTTAGTAACCGGCTGGTTCTGATCACAGACATGCTTTTTACTTTTACAGGCGCCTTGCTGCTGGTGTATACCGGTTTACAAATGGCCGAGCGTTACGGCGGCACATCTTCTCAGCCCTGGATCTCATGGTCATATGCCCTGTTTGGCATCTCGGGCCTGATCTGGCTGCTGATTCTGGTGCCAATTCAACTGCGACAACGCGTTTTATTGATCCGGGACAAAGCGGTCACAGCCGAGTACCTGCGCTTGTCACGCATCTGGCAGATCAGCGGTGCTATTGCGACGGTTTTCCCTTTGCCGATCATTTATTTAATGATCACCAAGGGCAGCTAGGCCGCCACTTTCGTGGACACGATGCACCTCCCGCTCAAGGGTAAAGTCATTATGGTGACCGGTGCAGGCTCCGGCATCGGTGCGGCCACGGCCGGTGAGTTGCACCGGCGCGGCGCAATTGTGGTGCTGCTTGACTGTGACCGGCAAGGTCTTGAACGCGTTCAGTCTGAGCTGGGCAGCAACGTTTCAATCCACGTGATGGATGTCACGCGCATGGAAGATTGTGAATTCGCCGTTGCCCGGACTCTGGCCGTCCAGGGACAGATAGACATGGTCTGGGCCAATGCCGGTATTGCTGCTTTCGGACCTTTGGCCCATACCGATCCGTTAGCGTGGAAGCGTTGTCTTGAAGTCAATGTGTTTGGCGTGTTCAACATGGTGCGCGCCGCGCTGGCAGAGGTGATTCGCAATCAGGGTTATGTGCTGGTTACAGCGTCGGTCTCGTCCTTTGCACACCCACCCGCTGTGTCTGCCTATGCAGCGTCCAAGGCGGCTGTTGAAGCCATGTGCAATGCCTGGCGGATTGAGTTGACGCACCACGGAGTTGGCGTTGGGATCATCCATGCTTCTTGGGTCAAAACCCCTTTGATGACCGAAGGGCAGTTGCATCCGGCCTTTGTAAGGCTGCGTGCTGCAACGCCAGCCTTCCTCAATGGTGAAACCAGCGTGCTGGAGGCAGCGCGCATGATTGCCGACGGAATAGCCCGGCGACAGCGCCAGATTTGGGTGCCGGGCTGGGTTCGCTTCCTGCACTGGGCCAGAGTCTTGCTGCACACGGCACCCGCCGAGCGCGAACTGCTCAAGGCGGCACCCGATATTGAACGCCTCTTTCTTGAGGGTATTCAAGCCAGTGGTGTCAGCGCCTCCTCCATGCCGCCAAGGGAGTTTGAAAGAATGAGAAAACAGACAGACAACGCCCAGGACTAAAAAGCAGTCGGGTCTTCAGGTGGCTTTTTTGCTGAACGGTTTGCCTTGCGGGCTTTGGCCAGATCATGGAACTGCCACCAGCAAAATGCCCCCCCGGCAACTACCAGAAGGATGACCTTGACCCAGAGTAAAGATGATCCCTCCATCACGGGAAACTCACAAGATGTTCACGATCCGCCTGGGGCGAGCTCAATGGTTGGGTGAGGAGTGTCGGGCTGCATGCTGGGTGGCAGCCATGGCCGCGCGCTCCCGATCTTGCTGGGCCAGCCGTTCGAAAAGATCGCTAGCCCAACGGGCCCGTTCATCAAATGAGCGACGGCCTGACTTCGCGGTTTGATCAGTCACCGCAGTTTCTGATGCAGCCTCCACCAGAAATTGATTTGCCGGCAAGGCGTCCATCTTCAGCGTTGGATCAGCGGGCGCGATAAGTGCTGCGCCGCTGGCACGGGCAATCAATGCCAGCTTGCGCCGGCCTGTGACGTAGGCGCGGTGGTTGATGGAGTTCAGACCCAGGCGTTCGAGTTCGCGACCGATTTCAGCGTACACCAGACGGGCGGCACGAATGGCAGGACGGCAATCTCTGGGCAGCTGCGCAATGCCGTGCTCGGAGCGCTGGTAAAGGTCATCGGCAGCGGCCAGTAAACGCGAGACGACCAAGGCAATGCGTTCGTCAAAAACCGGGTTGAGCAGCCATGTATCGGGGTCAATTTGCGCTTCACGCATCCACTGCAAGGGCAAATACAGCCGACCGCAGCGGGCATCTTCACCAACGTCGCGGGCAATATTGGTGAGCTGCATGGCTACACCCAGGTCACAGGCGCGCGCCAGCGCCTGGTCACTTCGAACCCGCATGATCACGGCCATCATGGCACCCACACTACCCGCTACACGCGCTCCGTAGGCCTGGAGGTCTTCCAGGGTTTCGTAACGGCGACCCTCGGCGTCCCATTCAAAACCCTCCAGCAGGGCGCTGACCAGCTCCAAGGGCAAATTGAATTCCCGCACTACTGCGGCCAAAGCCTTGTCAGACTCAAAAGGCATCGGTTGCCCGGCATAGATGCATCGCAGACGCTCGTTGAGTCCTTGAAGGGCGGTCACACGGTCAGTGGCGTAATCAATGGCGTCATCAGCCACCCGGCAAAAGGCATAGAGGGCTATGGCAGGTCCGCGCACCCGTTTGGGCAACAGGCGGGAAGCGGCAAAGAAGGTCTTGGAACCACCTTCCATGAGTGCTTCGCAGGCTTCAAAATCAAAGCCCTTGTTGGCAGAGTCATCCGAGGATTTAGGCTGCGACATGGTGGTTAACCGCTGGAATAACGGTCTGTAGCGCTTTGGCGGACATCAGCACGCCAGGCATTCCTGCACCCGGATGTGTGCTGGCACCCACCATGAACAGGTTTTTTATGTCTTCACTGCGGTTATGTGGCCGGAACCAAGCACTTTGCAACAACACAGGCTCAAGACCAAATGCTGCACCTTTGACGGAAAGCAGATTGTCATGAAAGTGCTGGGGGGTCATCACATGCGAACTGATAATATGCGCGCGCAAACCTGGCAAAAGGGTTTCTTCCAGCCGCTTGGCAACCGCCTCTTTGTAGGGTTCGGCATGAGTTTCCCAGTTGGTACCGCTGTCCAGATGAGGAACCGGGGCCAGCACGTAAAAATTATCACAACCGGCAGGCGCCACAGAGGGGTCGGTGGCCGTAGGCCTGTGCAGGTAAAGACTGAAGTCGTCTGTCAATTTGTGATCTTCGAAAATATCACTCAGCAAACCTTCATAGCGCGGGCCCAGAACCATGGTGTGGTGGGGCACATCAGGGTACTGACGGTCAGTGCCAAAGTACCAGACAAACAGGCTCATGGAGTAACGGCCTCTGTCAATTTTGGCGTCCGTCCAATGCCGGCGGTGTTCAGGTGCTATTAAATTCTTGTACGTCCAGGCCGTATCACCATTGCTAACCACAATGTCTGCGCGCAAGTGTTCGCCATTGGCAAGTTCTACACCTGTTGCCCGGCCATCTTCAACGACAATTTTGCGCACCTCGGAGTTCAGACGAACGGGCACGCCGCGCGCTTCGAGTAAATTCACCATGCCCCGCACCAGGGCGCCAGTGCCGCCGATAGCCGAGTAAACACCAAAGCGACGCTCAAGTGCGTTGATCAGGCTGTAAACACCGGTCACCGAAAATGGATTTCCACCGATCAACAAGGTCTGCAGGCTCATGGCCATGCGTAACTTGGGGTGCTTGAAGTGACTGGCAACCAAGCTGAACATGGAGCGCCAAGCCCGCATTCTGACCATCGAAGGCATGGCTGCAAACAGGTCGCCAATACTGTCAAATGCCTTGCATCCAAGTGCCTCGAAACCCAACCTGTAGCAAAGATCTGCCTCTTCAACAAAGCGGTCAAAGCCTGCCACCTCCGTCGGGTCGAAGCGCGCAACCTCTTCACGCATGCGTTGCGGGTCTCCGCTGTAGTTGAAATGTGAACCATCATCAAAACGGACCCGGTAAAAGGGGTCCATCAGGCGTAAATCCACATCATCAGAGAATTTGCGGCCACACAAGTCCCATAATTCTTCAAACAAAAATGGAACTGTAATGATGGTCGGGCCACCATCGAAAGTAAATCCGTCCTGACGGCGCACATAGGCTCGCCCACCAGGACCGTCCAGCTTTTCCAGAACCTGTACCCTGTAACCCATGACACTCAAACGGATGGCAGCAGCCAGACCGCCAAAACCGGAGCCGATGATCAATGCAACAGGCGCATGGTTCGGATTGGTCAAATCAGTACCGCCATCTGTGGCGGGCTCATGGGCGGTAATCGCACGTAGGTCGGGCTGGGAGCAAGTCGTCATTCAAGAGGGCAAGTTGGGAGTCAGATTGGGAAGCGGGGGTTTGGGGCAAAGCGGAATTCTTGCGAAGTGCCCAGCGCCAAAGCGCGGTCGATGGGAGTGGCAATACCAGCAATAAATGCTCAAGAATAGCCATGGCCAACATGGTCGAGACCAGCAAAAGACCGACGGTCACGCCGTCACTCGCGGTTGGCTCAAACGCGTCTTGTAACAGGGAAAAAAGAACCAAAGAAGAGGCGATCACTGAGACTGGCAGCAATGGGTTCATGGAACGCTTACGGAAGTAGCTGCCCATGTAGAAGAGATGCTGCGGCAAAAACTCCTCGCTCAAGTTGCGAACACCAAAAAACAGATTCAGTTTGGCGCTGGTCCGCATGATCCACAAGACCATGAAAGTCCAGGTTCCAACCTGATTGGACTGCTTCCAGGTAATGGCAACGATGAGAAGTAAAGATGCAATGATGGCCAGCTCATGCCAAATAATGGCACCGATGGCCTGCGTGAAACGTTGCCACTCCGAGCAGGCGGGTGTGCAAGCCAGTTTGCGCGTCCCGGTCAGCCAGCCGGTCAGAAAGGTCAGCTCATGCCAACCCCAGACCAACAAAGCACAGGTGAAGGCACAGTAAGCGCCCACCATGGTGCTTTGGTTGGCTGTGTGAGCCAAGCCCACAAAAGAAGTCATCGCTAAAGCGCTGGAGATCAAGATGCTCCAGCGAAAGGTTCTCCGTGGAAGACCATCCAGCAAAAGCACGATACCCGTGGCAAACCACCAGATAAAAATCCCAAATACAACCGGCAGTACGAACTCGACCATGCTTTACCAGGCTGGAACCATGCGGATTTGCTCGGGCAATTCATGCCGTTTGACCGGTATGAAATACAAGCGCGCAAAAGTAACAGCACCGGAAACCGACAACATGGCCTGCTTGAAGAGTCCGCCTATGCCGCCTTGAGCTTTGGCAGCAGTCAAGGCCATCTGGATGCCAAAGAGCTTGTCCATACCGGCACGGAAGGCAGGGTTGTCAATGTCCAGGGATATCGGGAAAACCTGCTTGGTGATTTCGTTGGTAATTCTGAAAACTTCGTAGTCGTATGCGGTAGGCTCAAGGCCCATTGCCGCCTTGAGCTGAGGCCGGGTGTGATCCCGTACGTACATAGTGGCGTAGACCGCAAGCAGGAAAAAACGAATCCAAAGCACATTGCCACCGCGCAACAAACCGGGATTGGCACGCATGATCAGGGCAAAGGACTCCCCATGACGAAACTCGTCATTGCACCAGCGCTCAAACCACCGGAAGATAGGATGAAAACGCTTGTCAGGGTGGCGTTCAAGCTGACGGTAGATTGTGATGTAACGCGCGTAGCCGATTTTTTCCGACAGGTAGGTTGCATAAAAAATGTACTTTGGCTTGAAATAGGTGTAGGCCTTGGTGCGCTTAAGATCACCCAGATCCAGGCCCAAGCCGAAGTCTTTGAGGGATTGATTGATGAAACCGGCATGGCGGGATTCATCACGTGCCATAAAACGCATCAGCGCTTTGATATCCGGATTCTGGACATTCTTCTGAATCTCGTTGTAAAGAATACATCCGGAGAATTCAGAGGTCAGTGATGAGATCAGGAACTCAATGAACTCCTGGCGCAATTCAGGCGAAACCCGGGAAAAGTTCTCAGCCACTTCATCACCAAATTCTTTGGTACGCTGAAAGTGGTCATGGTTGTTGTCACCCTCGTATTCCGCCATCATCGCATCCCAGTCGCTACGGATGGATGAAACATCAATCTTGTCCATGGCGGCAAAGTCAGTGGTGTAGAAACGCGGGCTCAGCAGCGATTCCTGCTTGGCTTTGAGTGCGGCTATTTCAGGCGAATTGATGTCACTGGTGGCATGCATGAGAAATCTCCTGAGGGAATTAGTTGGAGCGGGAATCCGTTACAAGGGAAGACTGTGCCGTGAACGGCTGCATTGTCAGGAAAGGGGCAAATACACCGGCATTACTGGGGCCGAATGACTCAAGGTCAACCCTGTGGCCCGTCATTGGATCAAACAGGGTCAACCTCCCATCGGTACGCGCAATCAACTGGAAAGGCATCTCGGAGCCCAAGTTCCTTGAGCGACGCTCGCGTGCCAGTGCGCGCACTGTTCCGCGAAGAAAACCTTGCTCACCGGTCAGGACGGCAAGGAGTGTTCCTGTTTGACCATCGATGACCGCCACGCCGCCATCGCTGTTGTCTTCGAAACGTAGCAAGCGTTCAGCGGTCACGTCAGCAGCCAATTGGTCAGGGCCATTGCCCGTCATGCGAACAAGGCCAACACTGATCAAGCTAAAAGCCATCAGACCGCCTAATGCCCACAAGACCCAACGCGGAAAGTTATCCGCGGGCAGCACGTTCAGAGGCGGTGAATCAACAGATTTCATGTCAGACTTGGGTTCCAGTTAACGGTGTTTTTAACCGCCTTTTCTACTCTGTCTGCAGGTTCTACGGCAATACCCGTGCTGTTTGACCAGGCTTGAACCAGCTTTTCTGCAACAACGCTTGCGTCTGGAATGCAACGCATCATGGGTTCAGGCTTGTTGACCATCCATGGGCGCGCGTGCGGCCAGAGATTGAGCCAGGCAATTCGGTCATCTCCCTTGAGTTTCAAAGGGATGTCACCAAAACCTTTGGCATTCAGATTCAATCCTGCAGATTCAATGACCTTGAGGGGAAGGTTGAAGGTCAATGTCAAGACGATACCAATGCGCATGACCACCCGCTGATCAGTTAATGTGTAGACCGTTGTTTTGGCGGTTAGCCATGCCAATGTCGTCAGGGACGCCAATGCCACCACTGTCAATACGGCCGGAAAGATCATGGCAAAGAGGGTATCAACGGTTGATTTTCCCTCCATGACATAAGAAACAGCTCGAAACAGAAGCATCAGGCCAAAGTAAAAAACGAACTTTTTGAGGTGAAAAACCCGGTAAGCCATGTCGGCAATGTCCGGCGAACCCTGCCAGAGAATTTTCTCTCCGGCGGGCAAGGGCTCAGGAAGCCCCAGCTCTGGCTCGAATTCGTGCTCGTGTCCGTTATTCTGTTGGCTCATACCAGAGGTTCCGCGCGTTTGGGATCGGCATAAAGTGTACCGCCGCCGTAGTAGCTGGATATCTTATCCTCTTCGAGCGAAGTAACTTGATCAGGGCTTTGAGTGCCCGGCACCTGCTGAAATTGGGCAGCGTAAATGCTGTTGACAGTTATGCCGTCTTTCTTGATCCGCGCAAAAGGGACGGGCAGAAGAACTTTACGTGCGTTGCCGCTCAATTCAACCTCCACGTAACGGAACATCATCTCGCAAGTGTCAACCCACATGTCGACAACCTTGCCAGCCACTTTTCCGTCGCCGCCGATGACCGGCAAACCACGGGGATCGGTGTCATTTTTGGAAACGCCGTACTCTGACAGCACACGCAGTGGGCGTATCACCGGATGACCATGAATATCCATCTCAGGCACATCGGCGCGCATGGCATAGGAAGCGGGTCCGACGCCATCGGTCATCGGGTTACCTGTTGGCAAATACGGGTTGCCAAAAGAATTGCCATCACGACGCGTGTTGACAGGCGGCTCTTTTCTTTGCAGATCCGGGGCCATGAATTCACGACCATCCGCAAGTTTGAAGACCTTGGGGGCGGGAATCGGCCAACCGGTAACGACAGACTTACCCTCGTATTCCATCGGGTAGCCTTCGCGGTGGTTTTCGCGAACAAGATAATAAATAATGCCTGCGAAAAAAATCCAGAACATGTAAAGAAGGATCTGTGCCAGATCCACATAACCTGTGATTGCGCCTACTTGCATGGTGGTTCTCCTTAAGGTACGAGGTTGCTCAGCCTGGAAGTTCAGCCAGGCCGAACCGTTCAGTTGATGGGTTTGCGACTGCAGCGGTTCGCCGAACAAGCGGCCCGATTGCAATCAAGGTGACGAAAAGTAAAAATAATTCAGTGTGATAGACGAAGCTGTAACCGGTAACCGGGACTGCAAGCGCAGCGCCGAATTCGCCCGCTGTAGCAAGGCTGGAAACAAAATCCCGCATTGCGCCACCGAAAGCAATGGATACGCCCGCAGCTGTGGCCTGGACAGCACCCCATGCTCCCAAGGCTAGTCCAACAAAGTCTTTACGCTCCATAGCCATGGCAGCAGCAAGAGTACCGACTGAAAACAAACCGCCACCGAAACCAATACCAAAGACACCGGTGTAAAAGAGGAAATTGGCTTGCATGGGGGCAGCAAAAATGACCGAAGAAAAAGCCGGCAGACCGCACAATGCACCGTAAGCGGCGAGGCGATAGGGATCCATGCCACGCGACAAACGACCGGAAGCAACACAGAAAGCAATCAGGGAACCTGTGGCAATCAAGGCCGTGAGTACAGTGGTTGAACTCACACTGAGTTTGAGTATTTCACCACCATAGGGCTCAAGAATGATGTCCTGCATGCTGAAAGCGGCTGTTCCCAAGCCAACGGTCCAGAGAAAACGGCGTGCCTGACCACTGCGGATGAACTGCCGCCAAGTATCCAGAAAAACCGGTTTGGGCAGCAGTTTGAGGGCAGCTGCACGCACGGGATCCCGAGCTTCCATTTTCCACAAGGCAATGGCATTGAAGACGAGTGTGACCACCGCATGGCCTTGAACCACCTGGATCATCTTTTTGGGCGTGAAGTCCATCAGCATCCAACTGAAGAAGAAGCTGCTTCCAACCATACCTACAAGCAACATGACGTACATCAGTGCCACGACACGGGGTCGCGTTTGATCGTCTGCCAGATCGGTTGCAAGGGCCAGGCCGGCCGTCTGCGAGGTTTGAAGACCCAAGCCCACAAGAAGAAATGACATGCCGGCAATCAGTTGATTGAGCCAGGCGGGAGTCTGAATATGACCCTCCCCGGTCAACACCAGCAAGGCAAACGGCATGAAGGATAGCCCGGCAAACTGAAACATGGTTCCAGACCAGATGAAAGGTACGCGCCGCCAGCCAAAGGCTGACCTGTGAACGTCGGATCTAAAGCCGGTAAATGCCCGCAGGGGTGCGACCAACAATGGAATTGCCACCATCAAGGCCACCAACCAAGCCTGAACGCCCAACTCAACAATCATCACCCGGTTCAGGGTACCGACCATCAGTGCTGCCGACATGCCCACCGTCACCTGAAACAGCGATAAACGCAGGATTTGTGAAAGGGGAAACCCAGGACTTGCCGCATCCGCAAATGGCAGATAGTGAATCGGTACGTTGCGGATGACTTTTTGGAAGCTCGGAATCTTCACAGCTTGGTCCACTCCATGGCCTGAGACTTGTAGAAACCGCTGGAGACACGTTCTGTGCGGCCTAATTCCCAGCTACTTAAAACCTCATCGTCTTTCATCATTCGCAGTAATTTTTCTTTGGCCATAGGCTCGAGCCAGGGTGCTTTGTCGCTGCGGGGGAACAGGCGACCCAGAGAGATCATGGCTGCAAGCAGCGGGGTGCGTGGCGCATACGTAAAAACGATCGAGCCCGTGGTTCTGGCTGCTAATTGGGACAAGGCGTCAACGGCATCTTCGGTGCGGTAGTGGATGACGGAGTCCATGGCAGCTACATGGTCGAAATACCCGAGGTCGGGATCGAGCATGTCACCGCTGCGGAAATCAATGGAGCCTTTTAGTGAAGTGGGCATGCGCTCACGCGCCAGGTTCACCAGAGTTGCGGAAAGGTCTATTGCCACCACTTCGGCCCCACGGCTTGCCGCCTCAACCGCCAGTGCGCCGGTACCGCAACCGGCATCAAGAATGCGTTTGCCATGCAAATCCTGAGGCAGCCACGAGAGCAGCTTTGCACGCATTTTGTCGCGCCCTGCCCGCACGGTCGTACGGATTCTTCCTACAGGAGCGTCCGATGTCAGCCGCTCCCAAGCCTGAACCGCAGTACGGTCAAAGTAGTTTTCGATCTGACTTCGTCGTTGGGCGTAAGTGTCGGTGTACATGAGAGAAAAGCTCAATCAAATCCAAGCAGATCAAAAATATCGCGATCCTTCATGGGGACAGCACTTAAAGGGTCTGTACCAAGCCACAAAGCTGCTGCCAGACGCATGTATTCCTTTTGTACCGCTTCAAGCTCCGGTGAGTGCTCCATCTCGAAGAGGGTGCACTTTTTCAGGCGACTGCGGCGAATGACATCCAGATCAGGGAAGTGTGCTGCCAGCTTCAGGCCAATTTTCTCGTTGTACTTGTCTATCTGGTCTGTTGCAGCGCTGCGATTGGCGATGACTCCACCCAGGCGAACGTTGTAGTTCTTTGCTTTTGCACCAATGGCCTGGACGATACGGTTCATTGCAAAAATGGAATCAAAGTCGTTGGCAGTGACGATCAGGGCGCGGTCTGCGTGTTGTAAGGGTGCCGCAAAGCCACCGCACACCACATCGCCCAGCACATCAAAAATCACCACGTCTGTGTCTTCCAGGAGGTGATGTTCTTTAAGCAACTTGACGGTTTGTCCGACCACATAACCACCACAGCCGGTACCAGCAGGCGGACCACCGGCCTCAACGCACATGACACCGTTGTAACCCGGAAAGACGAAGTCTTCGACCCGCAACTCCTCTGCATGAAAGTCAACGGTTTCGAGCACGTCGATCACCGTCGGCAGCATTTTTTTGGTCAAGGTGAAGGTGGAGTCATGCTTGGGGTCGCAGCCGATCTGCAGTACCCGCTTGCCCAGTTTGGAGAAAGCAGCTGACAGATTGCTTGAGGTGGTGCTCTTGCCGATACCGCCCTTGCCATAAATGGCAAAAACTTTTGCGTTGCCAATTTTAAGATTGGGGTCGAGTTGCACCTGGACACTGCCCTCGCCGTCAAGCTGCAGCTTGGTACGAACGCCAGGTCGTTTGATGTCAGGAAAAGCGACTGTAGTAGTGGTCATGCAGGTGTACTTTCATAAATGCCTTCAAGGCGGTCTTCAAGATCTTCACTGGCGTTCTTGAGGGCTTGCAACACTTCAGGAGATGGTTTCCAGTAGTCACGCTCGGACGCTTCAAGCAGGCGGTTTGCAACCCGTGCAGATGCTGTTGGATTCAACCTGGCCAAACGCTCGCGCATCTCCGGGTCAAGCATGAAGGCCTGTGTGAGTTGTTCGTATACCCAGGGCTGAACCTGGCCTGTTGTCGCAGACCAGCCCATGGTGTTGGTGACATGTACTTCAATTTGCCGAACGCCCTCATAGCCGTGTTCCAACATGCCCTCGTACCATTTAGGGTTGAGCATGCGGGTACGGGTTTCCAGTGCAACCTGCTCATTGAGAGAGCGGACTGCTCCATCGCCCTTGGTCTGGTCGCCAATGTAGACCGGCGGTGTGACACCACCTTTGGCAACCTTGACGGCCTGGGTAATTCCACCGAGGGTGTCAAAGTAGTTGTCAACCGTGGTGACGCCAAGTTCTACCGAGTCCAGGTTCTGGTAAGTTAGTTGCACGTCACCGAGCACGCTTTTCAGCAAGGCGGTTTGCTGAACCGCGCGACCCGTGCGGCCATAGGCAAAGCCTTTGCGCCGTGTGTAGGTTTCAGCCAGCTCGCCCTCTTCACTCCAGCGGCTACTCTCAACCAGATTGTTCACATTGGCACCGTAAGCACCCTCTGCGTTGCCATAGACGCGCAAGGCTGCAATTTCAAGCGTACAGCCGTGTTCTTTCTGATAATTGAGTGCATGCTTACGGATCCAGTTCTGATCCAGCGGTTCATCTGCAGATGCCGCCAGAAATGCAGCTTCTGCCAACAGCTTGATCTGCAAAGGCATCAGGTCACGGAAAATGCCGGACAGGGTGATGACCACGTCAATTCGAGGCCGGCCCAGTTCAGCCAAGGGAATCAGGGTGGCGCCAGCAATCCGGCCGTAGCTGTCAAAACGGGGGAGTGCGCCCATCAGTGCGAGACATTGGGCAATCGGTGAGCCCTCATTTTTCAGGTTATCACTGCCCCACAAAACCATGGCAATGGATTCGGGCAGCGGGTTGCCGTCTTGAAGATAGCGGTCTAACAAGCGCTTGGCTTGAGCAGCGCCATCTTTGACAGCAAATGCGCTCGGAATCCGGAACGGGTCAAAACCATGAATATTGCGTCCCGTAGGTAAAACAGCTGGCGTACGCATGATGTCGCCCCCGGGCGCCGGGCGTATGTACCCGCCGTCCAAGGCCTTCAGAATGCCGGGTACTTCGGTGTCAACAGCCAGCATGCGTTCAACGTCAATCAATTCATGCATGAGTG
Source organism: Hylemonella sp. (assembly GCA_040382055.1). GTDB lineage: Bacteria > Pseudomonadota > Gammaproteobacteria > Burkholderiales > Burkholderiaceae_C > JBEIGE01. The sequence goes on along the minus strand of JBEIGE010000007.1, from coordinate 91,073 downwards.
CCAAAGTGGTGTCATTTCGCTCCAGCGAGCCTGCGCTCAAGGCTTTTGCTGCAGACTGGCCGGCAACCAGGGCCTCTGCCGATTCGCGAGGCAACTGAAATGAATGTGAAGCATCAGCCATGGCGATCAACATGTCAACCCGCTCTGAGGCGCAGGGTGCGCGGCCGGTAACATGCAAGCCGTGCGGAATCAGGGTGTATTCCAACTCCAGCATTTGCTCTGCCAGCTTCATCACCCGGGCATCTGCATCACCATTAACACTTGCATCCCACAGGGGCACGGCGTCGCACAGATTGAGTTCGGCTGCTTGGGATTGAAGCAGAGTCAATACATCGCTACGCTCGCCGGCATTGATGTCCATGCCGCGCCAGCGTTCAATCGTGCCCCTCAAGTCATTCAGGCCCTTGTACAGACCTGCCTGGGCTACAGGCGGCGTGAGATAGCTCACCAGCGTGGCACCGGAGCGGCGTTTGGCAATAGCCCCCTCTGAAGGATTGTTAGATGCATACAGGTAGACATTGGGCAAGTCGCCAATGAGCCGGTCAGGCCAACAAGTACCCGACATCCCGCTTTGCTTGCCTGGCATGAACTCCAAGGCACCATGGGTACCGAAATGCAGTACGGCATTGGCTTTGAAGTCTTCACGCAAATAACGATAAAAAGCTGAAAAAGCATGTGTTGGGGTCAGCCCTTTTTCGAATAACAGGCGCATCGGGTCACCCTCGTAGCCGAATGAAGGCTGGACCGCGATGAGCACATTTCCGAACTGCTTGCCAAGAATAAAAATCGAGCTCCCATTGCTGAGCTGACGTCCGGGGGCTGGTCCCCACTGGGCCTCGATTTCTGAGAGATAGGGTTCTCGTCGCACGTGGTCATCTACAGAGATAAAGGCGTGCACATTGGCATCTGCGCCCTGCTGGGCAGCGTTGCCGTGGAGCACACTTTCGCGAAGCTCGTCAATGCTCTCGGGCATGTTCACGCTATAGCCTTGCTCCTTCATGCCAGCAAGGGTGTGGAATAAGGACTCAAACACAGAGAGGTAGGCAGCGCTGCCAATGTTGCCCGCATTGGGCGGGAAGTTAAACACCACCACCACCACCTTGCGCTGCGCGCGCTCGCCCCTTTTAAGTTCAACCAGTTTGGATACCCGTGCGGCCAGCATCAGTGCCCGCTCAGGGCAACTGCTCATGTCGTGTGCTGTGTCAGCAGCCTTGAAGGTGCAGGCATGGTGGCAACCGGAACAAGTAACACCGGCAGAGCCGGGGCGACCGCCAAACACAATGGGGCCGGTCGAGCCATCCAACTCGGGAATGGCCACCATGATGGTGCTTTCTACGGGGAGCAGACCGCGATCAGAGCCACCCCAGGCATCAAGCGTCTGAAACTCAACCGGATGCGCAGCGACATAAGGTACATCGAGCTTGGCCAGAACTTCTTCAGCAGCCTTGGCATCGTTGTAAGCGGGACCGCCCACCAGCGAGAATCCTGTCAGCGAGACCACCGCATCAACTGTGACTTGACCATCCTTGATAAAGAACTGGTCAATCGCAGGCCGCGCATCGAGGCCTGCCGCAAATACAGGAACAACACGCATACCGCGCGATTCAAGTGCGGCAATCACCCCGTCATAGTGGTTGGCATTGTTGGACAGCAGATAGGAGCGTAGCAACAAAATCCCAACCGTCCCTTTAACTTCAGAGCCTGGCAAAGCAGGCAATGAGGCCAGCTCGTCAGAAAGTCTGCCCGCCATGCGCGGGTGGTAAACGCCAACCTCAGGGTAGTCAACCGGGGCCTCAGGCTTGCCCTGGTTGCGCAGGCCTTTGCGCGGACCGTCTGCACCTCGCACGATGGCGTGCCGGATCAGGTTGAGCATGTTCGCATCGGAGCCGCCCAGCCAGTATTGCAGGGTCAGGAAGTAAGCCCGGACATCCTGAGCCGTGCCAGGAATAAAGCGCAACATGGCCGGAATTCGACGCAGCATCTTCATTTGCGCAGCGCCTCCGGTAGCCGCTTTGTCTTTGTTGCCACGGAGCTTTTTTAGCAAAGCCATTGGCCCACTAGCGGGCTTGCTCATGTCAAACTGGCCCAGTCTGGTGAGCTTAACCACCTCGGCAGCGCTAGCCATGCAAATCATGGCATCGCATTGATCCCGACGTGCTTGCAAAACGTCCAAAATTGGCAAAAAGTGATCTTCAAGAAACAGCATTCCCGCAACCACAATGTTGGCTTGGGCAATGTCAGTGCGGCAGCGCTGGATGGCCGCTTCATTACCGTCATATTCAGAAGCAGCATGAAGCGTAAGGTGCAAACCGGGAAAATCTGCCGCCAGAACCTTGCGGACACGTTCAATGGCACCAACCAGATGCGTGTCCATGGTCACGATGACGACCCGTATCGGGGTTGCATCAACGGCTAAAGTGTGCTTTTGCATCGTAAATTGTCTCAACAGTTATGGCCAGCAGGCCCTTGTCTCTGGCAAATATCTCTGTATTGCGCCTGGCTTTACCGCGGACAAAGAAAGGAATCTTGCGTAGCTCCTTTTCTGCGTCTTCAGCCCATGTGACTGCCACGGCGACTGCTGAACTTTCAGCTGCAGCAGAAATGGCGATCCCCGCAGCAAGGTTGGCAGCGCTGGCATCTTTCGCTGCAATGTTTAGGTCGGCCTCTGGGGCAGGCAGTCTGGGCGCGACAGCACCCCCCAAATGAGAGGGCGCCGCATCTTCGTGAAACTCTGCGTCACCACGAAACATGCCGATCAGGTGCTCCTCCAGACCCATCATCAAAGGATGAACCCAGGTGTCGAACATCACGTTGGCACCTTCAAAGCCCATTTGGGGTGAATAACGCGCCGGGAAGTCCTGCACATGAACTGGCGCCGAAATCACGGCACAGGGAATGCCCGCACGTTTGGCAATGTGGCGTTCCATCTGGGTTCCCAGCACGAGCTCGGGCTGGAGTTCAATGATCTTGGCTTCGATATCCAGGTAGTCATCACAAATCAAAGCCTCTACACCATATAGCTTCGCCGCCTCGCGCACTTCGCGTGCAAACTCCCGGCTGTAGGTTCCTATACCCACCACCGTAAAACCCATTTCTTTGGCTGCAACCCGGGCTGCAGCCACCGCGTGAGTGGCATCACCAAAAACGAATACCCTTTTGCCAGTCAGGTAGGTCGAGTCCACCGAGCGGGAATACCAGGGTGCGCGCGCCTCAGCAGACTTAAGAACTGCGCTCGGATCTACACCAGCCAGAGCGGCCACCTCGGCGATGAAGTCGCGCGTGGCACCCATGCCGATAGGTACTGTTTTTGTGGCGGGTTGGCCGAATTGACGCTGCAACCACTGTGCCGTGAGCGATGCAATTTCGGGATAAAGAACCACATTGAAGTCTGCATTGCGCAAGCGACCCAGATCTTCTGGTGTTGCGCCAAGCGGAGCCACCACATTGATATCCACACCCATATCCGTCAGGAGGCCACTGATCTCACGCACATCATCACGGTGTCTAAAACCCAGAGCAGCCGGCCCCAGAATATTGCAGCGTGGGCGCTGGCCAGGCTGTCGTTCGGCGCGTTGTTCGGCAGGTCCCGCCAAAGCTCGCACCATTTGGTAAAAAGTTTCGGAGGCGCCCCAGTTTTCCTTGCGTTGGTAAGAGGGCAACTCCAACGCAACCACGGGAATCGGCAAGCTCAGGGCTTTGCACAGACCCCCGGGGTCATCCTGAATCAGTTCAGCCGTGCATGACGCCCCGACCATCATGGCCTTGGGCTTGAAGCGCTCAAAGGCCTCCCGCGCAGCCGTTTTGAATAACTCGGCGGTGTCACCACCCAAGTCACGAGCCTGAAACGTGGTGTAAGTCACGGGCGGGCGCTTGGGCAGTCGCTCAATCATGGTAAACAACAGATCAGCGTAGGTGTCACCCTGCGGTGCATGCAGCACATAGTGAACATCTTGCATGGCTGTCGCAATGCGCATGGCGCCAACATGGGGCGGGCCTTCATATGTCCAGAGGGTGAGTTGCATGATGAACTGCTCAGGCGGCCAGCCGCAAACGGCGGACCAGCGGACGGGTAAATAACTCGGCCAAGTCAGCCGCCTGGTTGTAACCCTGGATAGGCGTGAACACCAGCTCAATCGCCCACTTGGTCGTCATTCCTTTGGATTCCAGGGGGTTGGCCAGACCAAGCCCACAGACCACGATATCGGGTTGGGCAGCGAGACAACGATCGAGCTGGTTTTCCACGTGCTGGCCTTCGGATAGAAAGGTTCCTTCAGGCAGCAACGCAAGTTCTTCTGCTAGATGTTCACGGTGCAGGTAGGGAGTACCCACCTCTAACAGACTCATACCCAACTCACGCGAGAGAAAGCGTGCCAAGGGAATTTCAAGCTGCGAGTCGGGAAAGAAGAAAATGCGCTTTCCCTCCAAGGTGACCCGCTGGCGTGCCAGTGCTGTTAAAGCGCGCTCTCGCGGGGCGGATGTGACCTCGTCAAAAAGCTGACCACTAACCCCGAATGCATCTGCAGCAGCTTTGAGCCATTCGGTTGTACCCTCAACACCCAACGGGAAGGGAGCAGGCAACCGTTTTGCACCGACGGCATCCAGAGCACGGGCCGTATCCGCCAGGAAAGGTTGAGCCAACAAGTAACGTGTATTGGGTCCAACTACCGGCATTGCGGAGGCTTTGCGGGGCGGGAAAAAGTGAACCGACTGGATACCCAACTGTGTGAAAAGTCTGGCGAACTGGTCTTCAACGACATCCGCGAGCGTACCCACAATAAGCAAATCGGCAGTCTGACTTGAATCTGCCCGGGGCAGACCAGGAACCAGTGCGTTCAAGCATGCGTCTTCGCCCTGAGTGAAGGTGGTCTCAATACCGCTGCCTGAGTAGTTAAGAACCCTGACTGCTGGAGAAAACGTAGCAGACAAACGAGACGCCGCACGGGAAAGATCAAGTTTGATCACTTCCGAAGGACAGGACCCCACAAGAAAAAGGAGCTTGATTTCCGGGCGACGCTCCAGCAAGCGGGTCACCACTCGGTCCAACTCGGCATTTGCATCAGCAAGTCCAGCCAGATCGCGCTCGTCAATGATGGCCGTTGCAAAACGAGGCTCGGCAAAGATCATGACACCCGCAGCCGATTGAATCAAATGGGCACAGGTTCTTGAGCCAACGACCAGAAAAAATGCATCCTGTATCTTCCGGTGTAGCCAGATGATTCCAGTCAAACCGCAAAAAACCTCACGCTGACCACGCTCTTTGAGCACCGGTGCGTCGGTGCAACCGGTAGTTTGCGCATGAATGGGAATCACAGCGTTCATGCAGCAATACCCTGATTTGACATTTCATTTAGGGAGCGCGCGGAGTCCAGCCTGGCCATTCTGAGTTTCCAGATGAACTGGGCTGCATTGACCACATAGGTGGCGTAAGCCGCGAGAGCCAGGTACATCAAAGCAGAGGTGCTGAGTGAATCCGTCGCCAGCGCCACCAGATAGGCAGTGTGAAGTGCCAAAACCAGCATGCTGAACACGTCCTCCCAGTAAAAGGCAGGTGCAAAGAGATAACAACCAAAAACCACCTTTTCCCATATGCAGCCGGTGATCATGATGGTATAAAGGGTCAGGGTTTTGATCACAATGGAGACCGTGGCGGCCGATTGCCCCTCCCCGGTGGCTAAAAATCTCAACACTAAGCCCAAGCTCACCAGAAAAACCAGAAATTGAACCGGTGCCAGCACACCTTGCACCAGTGTCCAGACAGACTCGTCGCGGCGCACCCGCTCTTGCGGGGTGTAAAGTGCCCGGATTTGCTTGATTTCCGACTGACCTGACCGCATGCTTGCATCTCCTTAATCGATTTGTACGTAATTTAAACTGGGATACGTCATCTGTCAATTTTAATTGACGTAAATAAAACTTGACACTAATTTTAACCTCACTTAAAGTCTGGCCGTGCCCCAAACCTTCATTACCCATACGCCAGGCGTGACCGTGCCTCGTCGCAAAAACTGCCCTCGGTGGCTTGACTTGGCGAATCAACCAAACTCAAACTGTTTGCGGGGTTTTGGCCATTTGCTCCAAGCTTGTGGAGCTATTGAATGAGTTCATATATAGAAGATGGATCTTTGCATGCTGAAATAGGCGGTTTCAACTCAGAGTCGAATACCATCAACACACGACTTGCGCTTTTGTCAAAAACCATTGAGCACGAAATCATCCCCAGATTGATGATGGCTCATAAGACGACCCGGGAAGCCATCTGTCAGACTTCTCAAACAGATCAGATCCTGGCCAGGGTGGATGTGGAAAGCTTTACCAAACTGGTTCTGTCCACCGATAGCAATGCGGCTCAGGCTAGCGTAGACGCAATGCGCTCTGGCGGCATCTTGATAGAAACCATTTACCTTGACCTTCTGGCCCCGGTAGCACGCCATCTTGGGGAGTTATGGGATCAGGACCTTTGCGACTTTACAGAGGTTACGATCGGTTTAGGTCGGCTGCACCGAATCTTGCACGAGTTAAGCCCGGGCTTTAGCAATACCTGTGAATCTGGCGGTAAGGGATTAAAAGTCCTTTTATTACCTGGCCCGGGAGAACAGCACACATTTGGGCTGCTGATGGTGTCAGAATTTTTCAGGCGCGCTGGCTGGGACGTCTTTGAGGGCACCTGGGAGGTCAGGACCGACCCGATTGCCATGGTCCGCAAGAATTGGTTTGATGTGATCGGGTTTTCTTCTGGTTCGGACACGCACATTGAAAAGTTACGTCAATGTATTGAAGAAGTCCGTAAATCATCTATCAACAGCAAACTTGCAGTTATGGTTGGTGGCCCCATATTCTCCTTGCGCCCGGAGTTAATAGCCCGTGTGGGATGCGATGGCGCTGCCAAAGACGGCCAGCAGGCACCGGACTTGGCAGAGCAGATCGTCAGACTGCGTCAACTTTGATGTGGCTATTTAGAATAACGGCAAACTAAATGATACGAATGCTGGAAGCACAGCGACAACCCTATATGGGGCACTTTGCGACGCCCGAGCGCTACTTCGGTAATCTTGATCCGGAAGTGGCGGGATCTTTGATTGCAGCGTCAGCCGACGTGGCGCTGGTCATGGATGATGCTGGCGTTATCTGTGACCTGGCTTTTGGTAATGAGGAGCTCCTGTCTCATGGCTATCAAAACTGGATTGGCAAGCCCTGGGCTGAACTAGTCACGGTTGAAAGTCGTCCCAAAGTTGAAGATCTGTTGCGGGAGGCCAATTCAGGCCACAAACCCAGATGGCGTCACATTAATCATTCCTCTGCTGATGGCGCGGACTTACCACTTTCTTACTCTGTCATCTCGGTAGCGCGAAAAAATCAATCCGATGTCGAGCGGCATACGGTTGCCATTGGTCGTGATCTTCGCTCCAGTGTTGCCTTGCAGCAGCGGCTGGTCAGTGCCCAATTGTCGATGGAACGCGATTACTGGCGTTTGCGCCATGTCGAAACGCGTTACCGCCTGCTTTTTCAATTAGCGACGGAAGCAGTTCTGATTTTTGATGCCCGTTCTGGCAAGCTTGAAGAAGCAAATCCTGCCGCCTACAAAGTTCTAGGCGAGGAACCCCGCCGCACCGGCTGGATGCTTGCTGATAGTCTGGACAAGGCCGGCGCACTGGATTACCAGGTCATGGTGGAAGAAGTTCGTGCCAATGGGCGGGCGGGCAATTTGCGTGCAAGACTCAAATCTGATGGCAATGAGTTGGTCATTTCTGCGTCGCTCTTCAGACAAGACAGTTCGTCACACCTGATGGTGCGAATTTCATCCTTAGAGAGCCAGAACAGTGAGCCAGTGAGTAACGGCAAGCAGTTACTTCTGAACGTCATGGAGCGTGCACCGGATGCATTTGTCGTGACAGACTTGGAAGGTCGGATTCTGAGCGCCAACCGCGCCTTCTTGGACCTGGTTCAACTCACCACTGAAGATCTGGCACGCAATGAGTCCCTTGAGAAATGGCTGGGTCGCGCCGGCGTTGATATGAACGTCCTGATCTCAAACCTGCGTCAGGGTGGTACGGTGCGGCTTTTTGCCACTACCATGCGGGGTGAGCTCGGGTCCAATTCCGAAGTTGAAATATCTGGTGTTTCCGTAACCGTTGAACCCCAGCCCTGTCTGGGCTTTACGATCCGCGATGTGGGTCGCCGCCTGACCACTGACCAACGAAATACACGGGAATTGCCCCGATCACCAATTCAGATGACTGAATTGGTCGGCCGTGTCCCCCTTCGTGACATCGTGCGTGAAACCACTGACCTGATTGAGCAGTTATGCATTGAAGCTGCACTAGAGCTCACAAAAGATAATCGGGCTTCAGCAGCCGAAATGCTGGGGCTTTCGCGACAAAGCCTGTATGTCAAGCTTCGCCGCTTTGGCATCGGAGATGCTGAGGCGGAAAACCAGGTTCAGTGATAGCTTAGTCTGTGTCCAGGACCCGATGAATCGTAAATCCAATGCATTGGCAGTCTGTTTCGCTCATCAGTGCCGCTGAAATTTCCACTGGCATGACTTTGGCATCACCGCAAAGTAATCGGGTTGTAATCCGCCTGGAAATCCCCTGACTATTCACCTGCGAAAGCAAAACAGAGAGTTGCGCACCTGACATGCCAACAAAGTCGATCAATGGGCGGTCTTTGACGGCCAGCTCCGTGCTCATATTGGCGAGCTTGAGAAACTCAGGATTGGCGATCAGGACAATACCTGCATCGTCAGTCACAACCACGCCATCTCTGGCATTGTCTACCAAACGGGCCAGCGTTGCCGACAGACTGGCAGAACTTCCGGGTAGCTCAAGTGCGCGTATCCGGACAAGAAGACGCATGGACTCGTCAGTACCAAACGGTGTTACCGCCAAGCTGGTCGCAGTAACCTTCCCGAGCAACCGGGCTAGTACTTCTGCCGATTGCCCATTGGCACGCGCCTTGACCAGCATGGCTTCAATCGTCAGGCGTGATGCTCGTTCAAAGCCAAATGAGACGGGCCGTCCGGTCAATGAAGCAAGATTAAGCTCAAACAAATCAGAGGCAGCCTGATTGGCTTCAATAATCAGGAAGTTCTGACCATCCACCACCAGTACGGCATCCGTTGCCACCTGGAAAAGTTGCCGGTAACGCGCTTCTGCTTGGCGCGCACGCCAGGCACCACGCTCGGCTTTCTGCTGTGCATCGATAAATCGCTGTTGTATCGCCATGATTGCACTGAGATCCCGGCCTACAACCAACAACGGTCCATCTGAGCCAAGACGCATTGCCGTGTAGGCCACGCCCAGGGCCTGGCCACAGGCCGAGACATGGTTGATTTCGCGTCTGCGTCCGACGCCAGTTGTGTTGACCTCTTGCAGCAGTTGCTCGACTTTGGCTCGACTGTCAGCCGGGACACATTCTGGCCACTGCCGGCCTTGCCAGAGGTTGGCCCCAAGGGCCAAAGAGATTGAGCCGCCTTGTGCTATGTGCAAAACCCTGCCTGAGTCACTGATAACGAGAGCAATATCACTGGCAAGGGTAATGAAAGCCTGTGCCATCTCACGGGCATGAACACTCAGAATCTCAAGGCTGGGTTGAGCAATAGGCGACTGAATCATGCTTCGGATACCAGTCCTTGAGATGTCCACGCCACTAGGAAGATCCGCCAAGAAGTAATTTACTCATAGGGCATTATACGAGAGAAAACCCTAATGTCAATTTACATTGACAGTTCCATATGTCAATGTAAAAATACACTTATGATCTTGCCTGCATTCTCAGCCATTCGTGAGCTGTTCAAACCGATTACCTGGTTTCCTCCGATGTGGGCATTTTCCTGCGGTGTGATCGCTTCAGGCGTGACGTTAGGTGACCGATGGTGGCTGGCATTGATCGGTATCGCGCTGGCAGGGCCTTTCGTTTGCGCGACCAGCCAGGCAGTGAACGACTGGTTCGACCGCCATGTCGACGCCATCAATGAACCGAACCGGCCCATTCCGTCCGGTCGCATTCCCGGCCGCTGGGGTTTGTATCTTGCAGTCATTTGGACTTGTGTTTCACTGCTCGTAGCCACACTGCTCGGCCCTTGGGGCTTTGGCGCTGCGGTGATCGGCCTGGCTTTGGCCTGGGCTTATAGCGCCCCCCCCCTGAGACTGAAGGAAAACGGCTGGTGGGGCAATGCCGCGTGTGGCATCAGCTACGAAGGCATTGCCTGGACAACCGGTGCTGCTGTTATGGCCGGCGGCAGTATGCCCGATGGCCGATCCCTTTGTCTGGCTGCACTTTACAGCGCGGGTACACACGGCATCATGACCCTCAACGACTTCAAAGCCGTCAAGGGGGACAGACAAATGGGCGTTCGCTCACTGCCTGTGCAATTGGGAGAGGAACGGGCAGGTTGGGTTGCTTGTTGGATCATGGGCCTGCCGCAGGTTGTCGTGGCTCTGCTGCTGTTTGCCTGGGGCCAAACCGGCTATGGCCTGGCTGTAGCTGTTTTGATTGGTTTACAGCTGCTGATGATGGACTTCTTTTTAGGTAATGTCACCAAACGTGCACTCTGGTACAGCGGCTTTGGTGTGCCCTTGTTTGTCGCTGGCATGATGGTCAGTGCGTTTGCACTGCGCTCACTGAACGGTGGCCAATCATGACAGGGCTTGACTGGGTAGCCTTGGGGTCATGGCCCCTGTCAGCAGGGTTATTGGTTTTGGCCTTTAGGTCCTGGCCGGTGCGTAAACCCTTGACAAATTTGGTTTGCGGCAAGAGAGGGAAGCGGACAAATTTTTTCACTCAACATCGCTCGTGCAGTCAATTTGGAGCAAAGGAAAATGATGAAACACACAGAAATTTTTGACGTGGTGGTGGTTGGTGGTGGACCTTCGGGCGCCACGGCGGCGAACGAACTGGCACGCCAGGGCCATTCAGTCCTGCTGCTGGACCGGGCCGGTCGCATCAAGCCCTGTGGTGGCGCGATTCCACCACGTTTAATCAAGGATTTTGCGATTCCAGACCAGTTGATCGTGGCCAAAGCCAGATCAGCGCGGATGATTTCACCGGCCAACAACAAGGTCGACATTCCCATTGACAACGGGTATGTGGGGATGGTGAACCGCCAGGATTTTGACGAGTGGCTACGTGAGCGAGCCGCTCAAGCGGGCGCTGTGCGTCGCACCGGTACTTTTGACAAAATTGATCAGGACGCAGATGGGGTCAGTCGGGTTCATTTTCATGCCCGTGAGCGCCACCGGGGTGAAGGAACCCCAAGCTGCGTGCGGGCAAGAGCAATCATCGGAGCTGATGGTGCACGCTCTGAAGTGGCGCGTCAGTGCGTGCCCGGCGCTGAAAAAACGAAATACGTTTTTGCGTATCACGAGATCGTCAAAGCTCCTGAAGTCAAACCTGTGGGCTACGACGACAGCCGCTGCGATGTGTTTTACCAGGCTCCTTTGTCGCCCGATTTTTACGGCTGGGTTTTCCCGCATGGTGACACCATGAGCATTGGCACCGGCAGCGCGGACAAAGGCTTTTCATTGCGCGGGGCCGTTGAAAAATTACGCAAAGATACCGGGCTTGACACTACCGAAACCTTGCGTCGTGAGGGCGCCCCCATTCCCATGAAACCTCTGCCGCGCTGGGACAACGGGCGGGACGTGGTTTTGGCAGGTGATGCTGCCGGTGTGGTGGCTCCGGCATCGGGCGAAGGTATTTACTACGCCATGTATGGGGGTCAGTTGGCCGCACAATCAGTCCATGAATTTTTGCTCACCGGCCAGCCCAGCGCACTCAAACTGGCGCGCAAGCGGTTCCTGAAAGAACACGGTTTGGTGTTTTTGGTTTTGGGCATCATGCAGACCTTCTGGTACAGCAACGACAAACGTCGCGAACGTTTCGTAAAAATTTGCGAAGACAAAGATGTCCAGCAAATGACTTTTGAGTCTTACATGAACAAGAAGCTCACTCGCAAAAAACCGATGCAGCAGGTGCGGATTTTCTTCAAGGACATGGCACATCTACTGGGTCTGGCGCGGGTGTGATGCCCGTGCCGCGCTAAAGGGTGGAGGATTTTTTTTCCAGTCGTGCGCTGGTTGACATCGCCATCCTCATCACGCTTCTTGAAGGTCTGGCGCTGGCTTTGTACTTTGTCTTGACCCGCAAGGGGATTGAGCCCATCAATTTTGCGCTGAATCTGCTTGCTGGCCTGTGCCTGATGGTGGCCCTGCGAAATGCCTTGACGTCATCCGGATGGATCTGGATTGCGCTGTGGCTTTTCCTGGGCGGGCTGGCCCATTGGGCAGAAGTGGTTTTCCGCTTTAAAAACAAAAGCGCCAGAATTCAAAAGCGGGTTGAATGAGCGTGGCCTCACTTGTGGTGGCTCAGGGCATTGCTGACCAGTTTGGAAGTGATGTCCACAATCTGGATCATCCGCTCATACGGCATCCGTGTGGGGCCTATCACACCCAGCGTACCCACGACTTGGCCGTCAACTTCGTAGGGAGCACTGACAATTGATAACTCCTCAAAGGGCACTACCTGGCTTTCTCCGCCAATAAAGATACGGATGCCCTCGGCCTGTCCGGCAATATCGAGCAGGCGTATGAGTTGTGCTTTTTGTTCAAACAGGTCAAAGGCACGTCGCAAGTGGCCCATGTCACTGGAAAAGTCTGAGACGGCCAGCAAATTGCGCTCACCTGAAATCACCACCTCGGACTGATCGCTAGCCATGGCCTCGGAACTCACCTGCACGGCGGCTTGCATCAGCGTTGCGATTTCACTGCGTAGGGTTTCAACTTCGGACTTGAGCTTTTCACGCACCTGTTCGATGGTCAGCCCCATGTAGTGGGCAGTCAGGTAATTGGCAGCCTCCACCAACTCCGACTGGGTATAGTCCTGTTCGGTAAAAATAACCCGGTTTTGCACGTCTCCCTCTGGCGAGACGATGATGACCAGAATGCGGCGTTCAGACAGCCTTAGAAACTCAATATGACGGAAAACTGACGCGCGCTTGGGAGCCATCACCACACCGACGAACTGGGACAGGCTGGACAACAGATGAGCCGCGTTGGATATCACTTTTTGCGGCTGGTCATGGGCCAGGCTTGCCGCAGAGAACTGCCCCTTTTGCACTGTAAGCATGGTGTCGACAAAAAGGCGGTAGCCACGCGCGGTGGGCACCCTGCCAGCTGAGGTGTGAGGGCTGGCAATCAGACCGAGTTCTTCCAGGTCCGACATCACATTTCGAATGGTAGCCGGTGAGAGCTCTAAACCGGACGCGCGTGACAGGGTCCGGGAGCCTACCGGCTGACCGTCAGCAATATAGCGTTCGACCAACGCTTTGAGTAATAACTTGGCACGTTCATCGAGCATGCGATCATTTTAATGATGTAATTTGATGATGAATTCTAAATTTCGTCAGGTTGCCCTGATCGGCAAATTTCACAACGGATCTCCGGGCACCCCCGCTGCTTCCTCACGTCAGGCCCTGGAAGAGATTGCGCTGTATCTGAAATCACATGGGACGGATTTTGTTTTGGAAAAGGAGACTGCCAGTCACAACCAACTGACGCAGTTTCCAGTCATGGATGTCAATGACATTGGCGTGCATTGCGACCTGGGCCTGGTCGTAGGCGGGGACGGCACCATGCTGGGTATCGGCCGCCAGCTAGGGCAATTCAATGTACCACTCATTGGCATCAACCAGGGTCGTCTGGGTTTTATCACCGACATCCCTCTGGGTGGCTTTGAACCAAAACTCTCAGCCATGCTGCAGGGTGAGTACGAAGAAGACCACCGGGTCCTGATCCATGCCCGCGTCATGCGCGATGGGCATTGTATTTTTGACGCATTGGCGATGAACGATGTGGTGATCAACCGCAGCTCGACCTCGGGCATGGTTGAGTTGCGCGTGGAAGTCGATGGTCACTTTGTTGCCAATCAACGTGCCGACGGGCTGATCATTGCCACGCCCACCGGCTCCACAGCGTATGCGCTGTCTGCGGGTGGCCCCCTGCTACACCCCTCGATTCCGGGCTGGGTCATGGTGCCAATAGCACCGCATACCTTGTCAAATCGGCCAGTCGTCCTCTCGGATTCCAGTCAAATCGCTATAGAAATAGTTGCCGGAAAAAATGCCAGCGCCAACTTTGACATGCACTCTCTGGCGTCACTGATGCCGTCTGACCGGATTATTGTCGACAGGTCTGACCACCGGGTGCGTTTTTTGCATCCCAAAGGCTGGACCTATTTCGATACCCTGCGCAACAAATTGCATTGGAACGAAGGAGTAGCCTGAACATGGGTCTGAAGTGCATTGCTCTTCGTGATTTCGTCATTGTTCGGGAACTTGAGCTCGATCTGACCACCGGGTTCACGGTATTGACCGGTGAAACCGGTGCCGGCAAATCAATCCTGGTGGACGCGCTGCAACTGGTCACCGGTGCGCGAGCCGATACCAGCATTATTCGAGAAGGGGCCAGCCAAACCGTCGTGAGCGCCGAGTTTGACCATGGCGAACAATTCGCCTCGTGGCTGGAAGAAAACGGCTTTGAGGCCCAAGGTGGCGGTGAAGCTTTGCTCTTACGCCGCACTGTTGATATCCAAGGCAAGAGCCGCGCCTGGATTAATGGAACTCCGGCTACAGTGACTCAACTCCGGGCCTTGGGTGAGCAGTTAATCGATATTCACGGTCAGCATGCATGGCAGAGCCTGACCCGCCCTGATGCTGTAAGGCAGTTGCTTGACGCCTATGGTCAGATCAATACGGCAGAACTGAGCAGTCTTTGGCAGCAATGGCGGCAGGCACAGACCAACCTTGAGGAATCCCGCGCTGCGCAAGACAAGCTTGAGCGCGAGCGGGAGCGACTGAGCTGGCAAATTGGCGAGCTCAATAAGCTCAGCCCCCTACCTGGGGAATGGGAGGATCTGAACACGCAGCACAGCCGCCTGGCCAACGCACAGGCTCTGCTCGATGCGGCCCAGGGGGCGCTGGAGTTGCTCGACAGTGCTGAGTCCAACACTACGCACACACTCAGTACGGCCCTTCAATTGCTACAAATTCAAGAGCATATAGAGCCTGATTTTAAAGGGCTAAATGAGGTTTTGACCTCAAGTCTGGCTCAGATTGAAGATGCTTCTCATAGTCTGCGTGCCTACTTGCGCAATACCGAACTCGAACCTGACCGGCTGGCTGCACTCGACACCCGCATGACGCTTTGGATCTCGCTGTCGCGACGCTACCGCTGCCCGCCCGAGGAGCTTGCAGATCGGCTAGCGTCCTGGCAGCAAGAACTTGTGCGGCTGGAGGCTGCTGCCGACCTGAGCACTTTGCAGGCCCAGGAAGTCAAAACCCGGGGTGCCTATATGCGTCTGGCCAAAGACATTGCCCAGGCCCGGGCCCGCGCAGCGCCAAAACTGTCCCAAGCCATCACCCTTGCCATGCAGGGTTTGGGGATGCAGGGTGGGCAGTTTGAAGTATCTTTGCAGGCTGCGCCACAGCCCATGCAAAGCGGGCTCGATGACGTTGCTTTTCTGGTTGCAGGACACACCGGCAGCACACCACGCCCTGTGGGCAAGGTGGCCTCGGGGGGTGAGTTATCTCGCATTGCACTGGCCATAGCAGTCACCACAAGCCGGCTTGGCCAGGCCCAGACCCTGATTTTTGACGAGGTGGACTCTGGGGTAGGCGGCGCAGTCGCCCAAACCGTTGGCCGCCTCATGAAGCAACTCGGTCAGGACCGTCAGGTTTTGGCTGTCACACATCTGCCCCAGGTTGCAGCGTGTGCAGATCAGCATTTGGTGGTCACCAAGGAGCTACTTGGGAGCACCACGCTAAGCCAGGTTCGCGCAGTATCAGGAGAGACCCGTGTCAATGAGGTCGCCCGTATGCTCGGTGGCGAGCACCTCTCGGGTACCACATTGGCCCATGCCAAAGAAATGTTGCAAAACGCGGACTGACATGACCCTGCAAATCGTACTGATCACAGGCATGTCAGGCTCGGGAAAGTCGGTGGCGCTCAATGCACTGGAAGATGCCGGGTTTTACTGTGTAGACAATCTGCCACCGGAGTTGCTTCTGCCCTTTGTAGAGCTGGAACGCGAACACCTGGCCAGCCGGGTTGCCATTGCCATGGATGTGCGCAGTGCCACCTCCCTGCCACAAGTGCCGGACTTGCTAAACCAGCTTCGCGCTCAAAACGTGGATTTGAAATCCCTGTTCCTCGATGCCACGACCGAGACGCTTGTACACCGCTACTCTGAGAGTCGGCGCAAGCATCCCTTGTCTCAGTTTGAGTCTGATATACAAACCAAAAATACTCGCCCCGCCCTGGTCGACGCAATTGAACTGGAGCGCGAACTGCTGGCTGATCTGCGTGACCAGGCGCATGTGATCGACACCAGCATCATCCGGGCCTCGCAGCTGCAGGATTACGTCAAGTCATTGATCTCTCTGCCAGCCAGTGGACTCACACTGGTGTTTGAGTCATTCGCTTTCAAGCGGGGCATCCCTGTGGATGCAGACTTTGTTTTTGATGTGCGCATGCTCAGCAACCCGCACTATGAGCCCGAACTTCGTGCCTTGAGCGGGCGGGATCAGCCTGTCGCCGAGTTTTTGCGGGTTCAGCCTGAAGTCACGCTCATGGCAACGCACATTGAAGAATTTCTCAATCACTGGCTGGAAACCCTTTCCCGCCAACACCGCAGCTACGTCACAGTTGCGATCGGCTGCACTGGGGGACAGCACCGCTCGGTCTATCTGGTTGAGCGACTGGCCACTGTCTTTGCACAGCGCTGGTCCACCCTGCGCCGTCACCGGGAACTAGGCAGCGTCTAGTATTTTCCTGATCGGTGCTGGAAGGCCCAGCTCGGGCCATTCCTTGTGCATGAACCATCGCCCGGAACGTTTCTTCATGGAACTGGCGGGCAACTCGACTTTGACAACATGCAGGAACAGGTCCTTGTGTGTCAGCACATGCTTGACGGGAGGCTGATCCTGCAAGCGTGACCGGAAGCGTGCCGGCAAACTGGCTTCAAGCGCAGCCCGCTGCTCAAAGAGTTCAAAGCAATACAGTCCAGCCCATACCCCGGGGGTAGGGCGCTGACTCAACCAAACCGCGTGATCGGGTGTCTTAGCAAAAAGCAGCCAAACTGATTGGGTAGAACGTTTCAGGCTCCGGGTTTTAACCGGATACTTGAGCACGGCACCCTGTGCCAATGCCTTGCAGTTGGAAGACAGGGGGCATTGCTGGCACAGCGGCTTTTTGGATAAGCACACGGTTGCGCCAAGATCCATCATGCCTTGGGTATATGCAGGCATGGTTCTATGCAAATCCGTGCGGGGCAACAGTTCTGCGGCCTGATCCCACAACGCTTTTTCGTGAACCGTGCGCGCCAGATCCAGCTCAAAACCCAGCACGCGGGTGAGTACCCGCTTGACGTTACCATCAAGAATTGCTACCCGTTCGCCAAAGCACAGCGATGCAATCGCCCCTGCAGTCGAGCGCCCGATACCGGGCAGGCTTTGCAGCTGTTTGGCCGAGCGGGGAAATTGACCGCCATACAGGCTCAACACCTGGCCAGCACAGGCGTGCAAATTCCTCGCTCGGCTGTAGTAGCCTAGCCCGCTCCATAGCGACAGCACCTCATCAAGATTGGCTTGGGCCAATGAGCGCACATCCGGAAAGCGCTGCAAAAACCGCTTGAAATACTCAAGAACCGTTGTGACCTGAGTTTGCTGCAACATGATCTCGGACAGCCAGACCCGGTAGGGGTCACGCGTGTTTTGCCAGGGCAATTCATGACGGCCATGTTTTTTTTGCCAGGCCACCACAGCACCCGAGTAATCAAATGTCATGCGGGTCTGCGTTCTGCTTGAGTGTCAAAGTCGCCATAGCTTTACAGACTTTCAGTTCTTCTGGCAACTGGGGCAAAAAAACGTTGAGCGCTGTCCCTGCCTTAGCAATCGGATAGGCGTAGCGCATATGTTGCACGGCAAGCCCTGCCTGGCATAGACCATCGCCTCCATTTGGAAATAACCGTTTTTCCCATCGGCGCTCTTGAAATCACGCAGCGTGCTGCCGCCTGTCTCGACAGCGCGAGCCAATACATTGCGAATGGCCGCATGCAGTCGCGAGGCCCGCACCAGACTGAGTCGGCTGGCACGACAAGTGGGGCGGATCCGGGCCAGAAAAAGGGCTTCGGATGCATAAATATTGCCAACTCCCACCACCGCGTCACCAGCTAGCAAAACCTGTTTGATCGCCGATTGACGCTGTTTCAGGGCAGCGTGAAAAGCAACGGCACTGAAGTCGTCTGACAAGGGCTCGACGCCCATCTTCCCGATGAGCTTTTGCGCTGGCGCAGAAGCTTCATCCGGCGAAAACACCACGGCTCCAAAACGGCGCGGGTCATGAAGCCGCAATACCCCTTTGCTGGTTACCAGATCAAAATGATCGTGGGTTCCGGGCGGGCCCACGTCGATTGAGAATGACAGACTTCCGGACATACCCAGGTGAATCAGCAACAGACCAGGGTCCAGATCAAGCAACAGGTATTTTCCGCGTCTCCTGACTGCCTTAACGTGCCTGCCCGCCAAGGTCTGTACTTCACAACCAAGGGGCCAGCGCAGTGGCTTACCAAGGGAGGCAGAGATAATTTTTGCATCCGCGATTTTTGCTGCAAAACTGAGGCGGGTAACCTCGACTTCGGGTAATTCGGGCATGTCTGGTCTTGGGGTTTTACGCGAGCAGCAAGGGCAAGCATGGATTATTATGATCTGATGATGACATTTAATCGCTGTGCGGCGCTCGCGTTGATGGTTTCCCTGAACGTTTACGCCCAAAGCCCCGCGCCTTCAACACCGCCCAAGGCACTTCCTGCGCCCTCCACACCAGGCACTTCTGCTTCTGCGACAAGCCAGCCTTCAGCCGACAAGGCGTCGGGAAATTCTGTGCTCGATGGAGAGTTGCTCTACCAGCTCTTGTTGGGCGAACTCAGCACACAACTTGGCGATCAGGCGGCAGGGTACTCTTTGCTGCTTGACGCTGCGCGCAAGACCAATGACGCCCGTCTTTACCAGCGCTCGGTGGAGATAGCCCTGCAGGCCCGCTCGGGCGAATCTGCACTAGCCGCTGCCCGCGCCTGGCGCACGGCCATGCCCAATTCCCGGGAAGCCAACCGATACCAGCTTCAAATTCTGATTGGCTTGAATAAAACCAACGAGCTCAGCGACCCGATCAAACGCGAGATAGCCCTGGCTGAAGCAGGGGATCGCGCCCAAGTTATTTCCTCAATACCGCGCTACTTTGCGCGAAGCACAGACAAAAAACAGGCTGCCAGTGTAGTGGAACAGTCCCTGGTTGACCACCTTACCAGCCCGCAGAACGGGGTAGCGGCTTGGACCACTATCGGACGTATGCGCATTGAAGCCGGCGACCCAGCAGGAGCGCTGGATGCCGCTCGACGCGGGCATGCGTTGAGTGCAACTGCCGAGGGGCCAGCGCTGCTGGCTTTGGCGTTGATGAACCCCTCTTCCCCCGCAGCGGAGGGAATTGTTCGCAAATACCTGGATGGGAAACCAGAGGCCGAAGTGCGCATGGAATATGCCCGTGCACTGCTCAATGCACAGCGTTTCGCTGAAGCGTCCACACAGATTCACACGGTTACAAACGAAAAGCCGAGCTTGGCAGATGCCTGGCTCATTCAAGGCACTCTGGAGCTGCAGGACAACAAGCTCAACGCTGCCGAAAAATCCCTGCTACGGTATCTGGATGTGATGGCTTCACAACCCTCCAGCTCCCGTAACTCTCAACAGAACAGGGGCCTGATACAGGCCTACCTGTCCTTGTCGCAAATAGCCGAGCAACGCAAGGATTTCAAGTTGGCTGAAAGCTGGCTAAACAAAATCTCCAGTAGCGAAGACATGATTCGTGCCCAAAGCCGTCGCGCATCTCTTCTGGCAATCCAGGGCAAACTCGAAGATGGTATTGAACTCATTCGAGCCCTACCTGAGCGCTCCGCGGGCGACGGACGTCTGAAGATACAGGCAGAAGTTCAGCTGCTCCGCGACAATAAGAAACTCCAGGCGGCGTTTGACCTGCTAGCCAAAGCCACTACACAAAACCCTACTGACTACGACTTTCTCTACGACCAGGCCACCCTGGCGGAAAAACTCGGGAATCCGGACGAAATGGAAACCCTGCTGCGCAGAATCATCGCCGGCAAACCTGATTTTCATCATGCTTACAACGCCCTTGGCTATTCTTTTGCCGATCGCAACATACGCCTGCCCGAAGCCAGACAATTGATCATCAAGGCGCTGGAATTTGCGCCCAATGACCCTTTTATTACCGACAGTCTGGGCTGGGTCGAGTTCCGGATGGGTAACAAGGCCGAGGCCTTGCGCATCCTGCAGGGCGCGTACAAATCCAGACCTGATGCAGAGATTGCGGCGCACCTGGGAGAAGTGCTCTGGAGCATGGGCAGGCGCGATGAAGCCCGCAAGATCTGGAAAGAGGGTGTGGCTCTGGCCGCAGACAATGAAACGCTGGTTGAGACGCTCAAGCGCTTTCGCGTCAAACCGTGAATTGCGGCTTTGCGCCGTTAAGGCGTCTCCTGCTCCCGTTGCTGTTTTTCATATGCCTTATCTCAGGATGTGCCATCACGCAGCCGGGCACAACACCCCAAGCCACCGAGATTGCGCGCTGGAGCGGTCGCTTGAGCCTGGTCGTGGCCAGCAGTCCGGTTCAAAGTCTCTCTGCGGGTTTCGAACTCTCCGGAGGGCCCGTGTCAGGCACGCTGGTTTTGTCCGGCCCGCTTGGCAGCAGAGTTGCCACCTTGCGATGGAGCCCCGTGGCTGCGTTTCTGACCAGTCAAGGGGAAACACAACGATTCAACACCCTGGACGAGCTCACCGCCAACCTTACTGGGGCGGCTTTGCCCATCACCGCCGTATTTGAATGGCTTCAGGGACGTGCGGTACCAGCTGAGAACTGGGAAGTTGACGTCTCGCGTCTCAACGATGGCCGCTTAACGGCCCGTCGCTTGCAGATAGAACCCAAAGCCGAACTCCGACTGATCCTCGAACCCTGAGCTGCATCTGATAATTGCGCCATGCTGTCGATTCAAGACGTTCCTGCCCCCGCCAAACTCAATCTTTTCCTGCACATCGTTGGGCGTCGAGATGATGGCTACCACTTGCTTCAATCGGTTTTCACGCTCATTGACTGGTGTGACACACTGCACTTTGAATTGCGGCCTGATGCGGTAATCAGTCGTGAGGATCTGACGACACCCTTGCCAGCAAACGATTTGATCGTCCGTGCTGCCAAGGCGCTTCAGGAGGCAAGCGGCTGTCGTTCTGGGGCACATATTGGTGTCGAAAAGCAGATTCCTGCGCAGGCTGGCATGGGCGGCGGTTCGTCGGACGCAGCTTCAACCCTGCTGGCGCTGAACCGGCTCTGGAAGCTCAAATTCAGTCTCTCCGAACTCAGTGCTATTGGTCTCAAACTGGGTGCTGATGTGCCCTTTTTCCTTTTTGGAAGCAACGCCTGGGTTGAAGGCATAGGCGAGAGGCTGACACCAATCACCCTGCCCCAAAATCAGTTTCTGGTAGTAAAACCTGAAAGTGGCCTCTCAACTCAGGCAATTTTCTCGCATCCAGACCTAAAAAGAGACACTGAAACTGCTACAATTTCAGGCTTTGCAGCAAGTCAACCCGGTTTTGGCCGTAACGATTTGCAGGCTGTGGCTCAAGTGATTTGCCCCGGTGTGAACCAAGCCCTTGTTTGGCTGGATTCACTGGGACTTGAAGGCAGGATGACAGGTTCAGGCAGCGCCGTTTTTGCGGTCGCACCCAGTGAACTTGTGGTTCCTGCCGCTCCCTTGGGCTGGCACATCAGGATGTGCCGCAGCCTGGGAGCTCACCCCTTGGCGGGTTGGGCATCCGGTAATGGTGTTTTCGGTGGACAACTCTGAGGGTTGTCAGCCCGTGTAGGGGAGTCGCCAAGCTGGTTAAGGCACTGGATTTTGATTCCAGCATGCGAAGGTTCGAATCCTTCCTCCCCTGCCAAATCATTCGGTTCAACGCATCACTGGGACGTTTATGCAAGCCGCGCAGGCCCCTGACTTCATGGTTTTTACCGGTAATGCCAATCCTGGTCTGGCCGAAGACATTGCCCGTCATATGCATATCCAGCTGGGTGCCGCATCCGTGGGCCGCTTCTCCGATGGAGAAGTTACCGTTGAGCTCAACCAAAATGTTCGGGCCCGTGATGTGTTTGTGGTGCAAAGCACCTGCGCCCCGACCAATGACAACCTGATGGAGTTGCTCATCATGGTCGATGCGCTCAAACGGGCCTCAGCCGAGCGTATCAGTGCGGTCATCCCCTACTTTGGCTACGCCAGACAGGACAGACGGCCTCGCTCCTCCCGGGTTCCGATTTCCGCCAAGGTGGTTGCCAACATGCTGCAGGCCGTTGGGGTTGCCCGGGTTCTGACCATGGATTTGCACGCTGACCAGATTCAGGGTTTCTTTGATATTCCCGTTGACAATATTTATGCTTCACCCGTTTTGCTGGGTGATCTGCGGCAGAAAAATTACGAAGACCTGATTGTGGTCTCACCCGATGTAGGTGGCGTAGTTCGGGCACGTGCGCTGGCCAAACAACTCAACTGCGACCTGGCCATCATTGACAAGCGTCGACCACGGGCCAATGTGAGTGAAGTCATGCATGTGATTGGCGAGATTGATGGCCGCAATTGCGTCATCATGGACGACATGATCGACACCGCTGGCACACTTGTGAAGGCTGCCGAGGTACTCAAAGAGCGTGGCGCGAAGAAGGTCTACGCTTACTGTACACACCCCATTTTTTCCGGACCGGCTATCGAACGCATTGCCCAAGGCAGCGCACTCGATGAAGTGGTGGTTACCAACACTATCCCCTTAAGTCAGACAGCGGCTAGTTGTCAGAAAATTCGTCAATTGAATGTGGCCCCGCTGATCGGTGAGACGATTCAGCGGATTGCCAAAGGCGATTCGGTTATGAGTTTGTTCTCGGATCAGGACAATCTATTCTGATCCGGACGAAAAGCGGGCTTGTGCATGCCCATGCATGGTTCAGGCCTTTTTAAAACAGGAGTCACACTGGTCGCGGTGGACTTCAACAGGAGTAAGTTATGAAATTTGTCGCTTTTGAGCGCGCCAAGCAGGGCACGGGTGCGAGCCGCCGTCTCCGCATTACCGGTCGCACACCGGGCATCGTTTATGGGGGTACAGGCCAACCTCAGTTAGTTGAGCTCGACCACAATGCGCTGTGGCACGCCCTCAAGAAGGAAGCCTTTCACTCGACCATTCTCGACATGGAAGTTGATGGCAAATCGAACCCCGTTTTGCTTCGTGACGTGCAAATGCACCCCTTCAAGCAACTGGTGTTGCACATTGACTTTCAGCGTGTTGACGCCAACACCAAGCTGCACATGAAGGTGCCCTTGCACTACAGTGGTGATGAAAACTCACCGGCCGTCAAGCAGGACGGTTGCATTGCAAACCATGTAGTGACCGAGATCGAAGTGGCCTGTTTGCCCGCCGATTTGCCCGAGTTCATTGCTGTGGACCTGAGCAACCTGAAAAAAGGGACATCGTTGCACCTGGCCGACATCAAACTCCCCAAAGGCGTCACTGCAGTGACTCACGGCAAGAACAACCCGGTTCTGGTCTCTGTGGTTCAAATCGCTGGCGCCGAACCTGCAGCTGAAGCTGCGCCGGCAGCAGCCCCCGCAGCCAAAGCGGCCCCAGCGGGCAAAGCAGCACCCGCTGCCAAGGCTCCTGCAGCCAAGAAATAATTTCCTGGTACACCAGCAACGGCCCAACTCAGTGAACTGGGTTGGGCCGTTTGCTTTCAGGCGGGCAATCCTGTCCGTCTTGATCGCATAATTTGGGCATGATCAAACTGTTTGTCGGATTGGGCAATCCGGGCCCTGAATACGAAGCCACACGCCACAACGCAGGTTTTTGGTGGCTTGACAGTGTCGCACGCGAATTAAAAGTTCATCTGGTGATGGACAAGGGCTACCACGGGCTAATTGCACGCACCTCTGTCCAAGGCCAAGCAATCTGGTTGCTGGCTCCCCAGACCTTCATGAACCAATCCGGGAAGTCGGTTGCTGCACTGGCCCGGTTTTTCAAAATTGCACCCCAGGAAATTCTGGTAGCGCACGATGAGCTGGACATTGTTCCGGGTCAGGTCAAGCTCAAACTGGGTGGCAGTCATGCGGGTCACAATGGTCTGCGGGATATCCATGCCCAGCTGGGCACGGACGATTACTGGCGACTGCGCCTGGGCGTGGGGCACCCCGGTATCAAATCTGAAGTGATCAACTGGGTTTTGAAAAAGCCATCTCTGGACCATCGCATTGCCATCGAGCAGTCCATTGACCGCAGCATCAAGGCTCTCAAACCGCTGCTGGACGGCGACATGGAAAAGGCGACCTTGTTGATTCACACCCACAAACAACCTCGCCCCAAGAATCCGCTACCGCTTCAGCCACCGCCAAGACCAAGCACACTCGCGCATAACACACACAATTACACCCCGACGGAACTCTCTGCAGCAGCAACAAAACCCGGAGGTACAGCATGATCAGGAACGCCTTGGTGAACACTCTGAATGCTGCGTTATTGGTAGCAATATTCTTCATCCCCGTATGGGTTCAAGCCCAAACTGTCTATCGCTGCGGAGACGCCTATAGCCAGACACCGTGCAACGGTGGCACGACCGTTCAGACGGGTGATGAACGTACCAAAACGCAAAAATCGCATGCTCAGGCTTCCCTCAAGAAGGATATGAAAACGGCGGATGATCTGGAAAAGCTTAGGCTAAAGCAGGAAGAAATCCGGGCACGCGAGATGGCTCAATCCGCACAAAAGCCAAGCACGACGCCCTCTCAAGGATCTGCCAAAGCTGACCAGCCGTCAAAGTCCGGGAAGCAAGCCGAGTTTTTCACCGCCCGCGCACCGGGTGACGACAAGAAAACGAAGCGCAGCGAACCGGACAAAGAACCCGGTGCCAACGCCGGTTCCGGCTCAAACAAGAAATAAACGACTTTGTTGGGCCTTAACTGGCCTGAAGACGCCGGTATTTTTGCCACAAGGTTTCCCGGTCTTCAACATAGGCCGGATTGATGGGGATGCAGGCTACCGGGCAGACCTGCACGCACTGCGGTTCGTCAAAATGGCCAACGCATTCGGTACATTTCGCCGGATCGATCTCGTAAATTTCATGCCCCATGGAGATAGCCTCATTCGGGCATTCAGGTTCACACACATCACAGTTGATGCATTCGTCAGTGATGATCAGCGCCATGCCTTGTAGACCTGCTTGGTTTGTATTTAGACCGGTTGCGACACCACGTCGCTCAAGTGATGTATGCCAGTCCTGGCCCAAATATTGATCTGACCGCCGTTAATGCTAAACCGGTTCATGTTTGCATTGGGAATCTCGCTTTGCCGCGGACTGGACAAGGGCAAAGCAATGGCGGTGCGATAAATCATGGCGAGCACAACTGAGCCCTGTTCACGCAAGCATGCATCGAGATCAATTCAATCGGACAACAGGGTCTCTTGGGCCGTCTTGTCGTCAAGTTGCTTGACAATCAAGACCGGCACCCCGGCCGCTTGGAGTACCTCATGGGAGACCGAACCAAGCAAGGCGCTGCGAAGCGAACCCATGCCACGTGCACTCATGACGACGAGATCACAGCCATAGCGCTCCAGAATATCAATCAGCGTGTGCGCCGGGTCACCATTGGCAACTTCAGACTCAAAGTCGATGCCCGCATCAGTCAGCAGTTTCTGGGCATGCGCCAGCGCGTGAGCCCCTGCGTCAGCGCTCACCTTCTCGATGACACCGACATCCTGCGCGACAACCATTTCATACAGCGAAGCGGGTTCTTGCACATTGGCAAGTACCACCTGTGTATTAAGACCTTCTCTTGATAGGCGAATCACATAGCGAAGCGCCTCCAGACAAAGTGCTGATCCATCCACCGGCAACAGGATTTTCATGCAGACTCCTTGGATTGGCGCAGCTTGTCAGTAAGCCGCTGTTTCACACTGGGAGCCACATACTTGTCAACCTCACCACCCAATGTGGCGATTTCACGCACATAAGTACTTGAAATAAACAGGAAGTTATCGCCAGGGGTCAGGAACACGGTTTCAACGTCTGCCATCAGGCTGCGGTTCATCCCAGCAAGTTGGTACTCGTAGTCAAAGTCGGTCACCGCGCGCAAACCACGCACCATGGCCTTGACGCCCCGGGGGAGCACAAAGTCACGCATCAGTCCGGAAAAACTCTCCACCGTCACCGTCGGGTAAGGCCGCACCAGTTCCGTGACCATGTCCATGCGCTCTTGCAGGGAAAACAGGGTTTTTTTATGGTGACCGGCCGCCACAGCCACAATCACCTGGTCAAACAGCAGCGTGGTGCGCCTGAGCAAATCCATGTGGCCCAGTGTCATCGGGTCAAAGGTGCCGGGGTAAACGGCGATTACATTGCGGGTCATGGTCTGCATCTCCTCGCGCTGATTATGCAACCACAGCAGGGCTAGCGTGACGCAACAAATGCGCATGCACCGCCCCGGCCTTCAGATACCTGTGGACAACCAGACCCAAATCCGTCAGTTGCGCATCGGACCAAGCTGAGGGTGCCTCAAGATAGATAAAGCCATCGCCTGCAACGGCCGTGCTAGCTGCCAACAGGCCAGGCTCAAACAAGTCAGACTCAAACGGGGGATCCAGAAAAATCAGATCCTGGCTTGCAGGCGCAAGCTGCCTGAGCACCAGTGCACCACTTCCGTGCACCACCTCCACGGCATCTGCCTTGAGCTGGTTTTTCATGGCACGCAGCTGCATCACCAGCGCCCCATCCTGCTCGACCAGTATCACTTTGACAGCCCCACGAGAGGCAGCTTCAAGACCGAGCGCGCCGGTACCAGCAAAAACGTCCATGCAGCGCCAACCGCTTAAATCCTGACCAAGCCAGTTGAACAGGGTTTCCCTGACCCGGTCAGGCGTGGGTCGCAACCCCGGTTTATCAGCGACTTTGAGCCGGGTGCGCTTCCACAAACCGCCAATAATCCGGATTTCGTGGCTTGAAACGGCCCGCAGGGATACTGATCGGGACGACTTTGAGGGTCGACCAAGTTTAGGCATGTGTGCACTGACTTTCATGCCGACAGCTTAACGCATTGCACTTCCTGGCTTGCGCTTGAGCAATAGGCCTGAATTCTCCTTCACGAAGATGCTCTCGTCTAAGGGTTTCAACTAAGGGGAAATCGATAAATATCAGTAAACTGCAATGCTCATGCTTGAACCGACCCGTATTTTCGCCAATAAAAAAACTGATGTGGAGTCGTTTTGAACCTTAGCCGACTTGGATTGATTGCCAAGGCCACGCGCTTGTATGGGCAGTTGCATCAAACCTACTCAAGCCTTTTCCCCAAATCAGGTACCCGCATCCCTTCCAGCAGCGATGCGGATTGGAAAGAGTCGCTAACTTCGTTGATCGAGACTCAAATCATTACGCGTCTGATCGAGGCGCATCCCACCCATTCCACCCTCCCGAACCAAGAAGTTCAAACTGCCCCAGCACAACCCGACTTCATTCCGGATGCTGAGGCTTTGATGGCTTTTGTAGAGCTGTGCCTCAAGCTTAAGCCAGACGAAGCCCTGGCCCACGTCAAGAAACTTCGCGAGAACCAGGTATCAATCGAGGCAATTTTCATCAAGCTCATTGCCCCAGCTGCGCGCCTGCTCGGAGAGATGTGGAATGAGGACAAAACAGATTTTGCCCAGGTCACCCTGGGTTTACTGTGTTTGCACCAGATTACGCATGAACTGGGTTATGAATACCAGGATGGACCCCAAAGATCCGGGCCCAAGAATCGCGTCATGATCGCCTCGGCTCCCGGCTCCCAACATTTCCTGGGGCTGTCCATCGTTTCCGAATTCTTCCGCAAGGAAGGCTGGGATGTGGTGGTTGAGATTTCCACCACGGAGTCAGAGCTCTGCCACTCCGTTAGCAATGAGTGGTTTGACCTGATCGGCCTGTCCGTCGGATTAAGGGAACAACTTGAGACCGTACCGGCATTGATTTCCAGTATCAGAAAAGCTTCCAAGAACCCGGCTGCAGGCGTCATTCTGGGGGGGCCTGCTTTCTTTTCCAGCACGGTTACAGCTCAAAGTCTGGGAGTTGATGCCATCTCCACTGACCCCTCCGAAGCCCTCAAACTGGCATCAGACCTGGTTGATTCACGCAAAACACAAGCCGTTTCCCTGGTCGAAGCAGCCTAGACCGCAGCTCAGCGGTAGAACGCCTGCACCCGGCCTTTGAGCTTGATCAGCAAGGGGTTGCCCTTGCGGTCCAACGTCTTGCCGGCTGGCACCTTGACCCAGCCCTCGCTGATACAGTATTCCACCACGTCGGAGCGCTCTTTCTCATTGAGCAAAATGCCGATGTCATGCTCAAAAACAGCCGCTACATGGTGCGGACTTTGAACATCAATCGACAGGTGGTCAGGAAGCGGGGGGCGATCAGGGGTATTGTTCATGGGTCAAGCTTAACGCAACACAGCTAACCATTAACAGCGGAGAACACCTGGCCATCAGCGCGCGGGCGCAGCACCGACCACCACCGTGACCATTTTTTCCGGTTGCAGCTTACGTGCAAAAGCCGCACGAATATCCGCCAACGTCACCCGCTCAACCTGTTGGGTCCAGGTGTCCAGATAGTCCAACGCAAGGTTGTTCCAGGCAATATTGCTCACGTTGTCCAGCAACTTGCGGTTACTGTCTATGCGCAAGGCAAATCCACCGATCAAGTTGTCCTTGGCTGCTTGCAGCTCATTGACCGTAGGACCTTCAGACACAAAGCGGCGCACCACCTCACGTGAAACCTGCACAGCCTGTTCCGCTTGGTCGGGCCGGGTCTGTAGACCCAGTGTGAAGGCACCCGCATGAAGACCGGGCGCAAAGTAGCTGTAAACGCTGTAACTCAAGCCGCGTTTCTCCCGCACTTCTTCCGTCAGGCGCGAGACAAATCCGCCGCCGCCCAAAATGTAATTGCCCACCGTGAGTGCAAAGAAGTCGGGGTCATCGCGCTTGTAGCCGGGTTGGCCAATCAAAACATGAGCCTGACTGGAGTCAAACGGGATGCGCACATCCTGTGCGGCCTGGAGTGCCTGAACTTCCGGCACAGCCGCCAAGGCCTTGCAAGCCTGTCCGGACGGGCCTGGCAGCCGGGAAAACAGCGTTGTGACCATGACATCGGCCTGCGCCCGCGTCACCGAACCCACAATGCTGACCTTGGCCCGACAAGGCTGAAGCCAGCCTGAATAAAGACTGCGCATGTCAGACACTTCAATTCGTGCCAGGGTCTGCTCGGTGATTTCGAAACCGTAAGGGTGCGAACCATAAACCGCCTTGGCAAACGCACGTCCGGCCACAGTGCCAGGTCGGGTATTGGACTCTTTGATGGCTGCACCGATACGCTGGCGCTCACGTGCCCAAACGGCTGCCGGAAAAGCCGGCTCGGCCATCTGGCGCGCGGCCAGCGCAAGGGCTTTGGGAAGCAAGTCGGGATAGGTCAGGGAGCGCAAGTAAAAACTCAATCGATCGCTACCAGCACTGGCGCCAAAGGAGGCGCCCAGATCCGCCCAGGCCTCGCCCAGGGCGTTCTCATCCAGGGCCGGATCGGCTCCTTTGGCCAGTACGCCTTTGGCGATCATGCCCGCCGTGAGGCTGGCCAGACCAGCCTTGGCAGGAGGGTCACGACGGCTGCCGGCATCGAGGTCAATCTGCACATCCACCATGGGCACCGCATGGCTTTGCACCAGATAAACCGACACACCTGAGGCTTGCTTCCAATGCACAATGGGAATGCCTGCCCAGGCAAACTGTTGATAAAAAACAGTAATAGCCCCGATGGCGATTGATTTGAATGCTATGGATTTAATAGTTTTCATGGCGTGGGCATGTGGTCTGATCAGTGGCGGCTACCGGCAGGTGGCGCACGTTTGGGTTTGTTGGGGTCCAGCGGCTGAGGCCTGAGAACAGCCACGGTTAACTGGTCATCACCAAAATAGCGCTCTGCGACAGACTTCACCTGCGCAGTTGTCACGCCACGCAAGCGTTCTATCAATTGCTCGCTGGCATCGAGTGGCCAGCCTTGCACCCAGTAGCTTCCCAACTCACGTGCCTGATTAAAAACAGAGTCTTTCTTGTAAATTTCACTGGCTACCCACTGGGTCTTGACGCGCTTGAGCTCGGTTTCCGCAACACCTTCTTTGGCCACGCGCGCCACCTGCTCGCGAAGAGCCGCAACCACCTGGTCTGTGGTTTTGCCCGGTGCTGGAACGGCATCGAGCACAAACAACTGCGGTCCACGACCCATCAGACCGTTGGATGCACCTGCGCTGTCTGCCACCCGGTCTGCGCCCTGGGTCAGTGCACGGTCCAGCCGCGCACCGCTGTAGCCGTCCAGCACCGCTGAAAGCACTGTCAAAGCCAAGGCGTCATCGTCCAGCGGGGTTTTGCCATCAACTGCCTGCAAAGCGGGCACCCGGAACGACAAGGTCACATAAGCTTGTTCAGCCGGTGCCTTGAACTCAAGGCGTTTGATTCCAGCCTGCTCCGGTTCAATGCGTGGCTTGCGAGCAGGCACTGGCCGCGCAGGAATGACGCCATAGTATTTTTCGGCCAAGGCCTTCACCTGCTGCACATCCACATCACCGGCAACCACCACCGCCGCGTTGGCCGGCACATACCAGCGCTTGAAAAACTCGCGGGCATCGTCGGGTGTCATGGCTTCGAGGTCACTCATCCAGCCTACGATGGGTCGGCGGTAGGGCGAAGAAGTAAACACAGTGGCATTGACCAACTCATACAACTTGGCACGGGGGTTGTCGTCCGTGCGCAAACGCCGCTCTTCCTTGACCACCTCCAGCTCTTTGCGGAATTCTTCATCCGACCACTGGTTGTTGGCAAAGCGGTCGGACTCCAGCTTCATCACATCTTCCAGACGGTTGGAAGGTATCTGCTGGTAGTAACCGGTGTAGTCCTGCCCGGTAAAGGCGTTCTCACGTCCCCCTAACGCCGCCACACGGCGGGAAAACTCGCCAGGCTTGAGGGTAGCCGTCCCCTTGAACAGCATGTGCTCAAGGACGTGAGCGACGCCAGACGTGCCGTCCACCTCGTCCATCGCCCCCACACGCAGCCACACCATGTGCGCCACCGTGGGTGCACGCCGGTCGGGCTTGACAATCAGCGTCATCCCGTTGGCCAGGGTGAACTGCTGGGTGATGGCAGTGGCCCCCGCTACCGTTGAAGGCCTCTGAGCGCTTGTCTGAGCCTGAGCGGGCAAAACCTGAATCAGCGTACCAGCGACAGCGCAAACCAGGCCCAAAGCGAAGCCTCGGCGTTGAAGAATAAGGAACATTGGAAAAGAACCTTTGGGTTTCATAGAATGGCCCATTCTAAGAACCACCCATGTTCAGCTTTTTCAAGAAAAAAAATAGCCCCTCTGAGGCTGTGGCACCAGCAGCCGTAACCACGGTTGCAGGATCGCCCGCTTCTGCGGTGACTGCAAGCTCCACGCAGGCCTCTGCCCCCCCTGAATCTGCCAAGCCCCAGGGTTGGCTGGGCAAGCTTGCATCCGGCTTGCGCAAAACCGGCAGCAGCATCAGCACCGTTTTCACCGGGGCACGCATTGACGATGCGCTTTATGAAGAGCTCGAAGCTGCACTGCTGATGGCTGATACCGGCGTCAAGGCCACACAGCGTTTGCTTGACGATCTCAAACGCCGCGTCAAGGAAACCCGCACAACCGAGCCGGCAGCCGTTAAAGCCCTGTTGGCATTAAGCCTGGCTGAACTGCTGCGCCCCCTGGAGAAAACCCTGGCGATAGGTGAACATCCCCCCACCGTGATCATGGTCGCCGGGGTGAACGGTGCAGGCAAAACCACCTCCATCGGCAAGCTCACGCACCACCTGAGCAACCAGGGAGCCAGTGTGCTTCTGGCCGCAGCGGACACCTTCAGGGCGGCCGCACGCGAGCAGCTCAGTGTGTGGGCCAATCGCAATACCGTGGACATCGTGAGCCAGGAAGGTGCCGACCCGGCCTCGGTGTGTTTTGACGCTGTGAGCGCCGGCAAAGCGCGCGCCAAAGACGTGGTGCTGGTCGACACCGCAGGACGTCTGCCTACCCAGTTGCACCTGATGGAAGAACTGAAAAAAATCAAACGTGTGCTACAAAAAGCCGACCCAGCAGCGCCGCATGAAGTGCTGCTGGTGATTGACGGCAACACCGGTCAGAATGCACTGGCGCAAGTCCGCGCATTTGACGACGCTCTAGGTCTGACCGGTCTGATCATCACCAAGCTGGACGGTACGGCCAAAGGCGGCGTACTGGCTGCCATCGCCAGCGAGCGGCCAATTCCTGTTTATTTCATTGGTGTGGGCGAGCAGCTGGATGAATTGCAAACCTTCAACGCTCAGGAGTTTTCACAAGCCCTGCTCTCTTGAACAACCCCAATCACTTTAACCTTCAACACAATCCCATGACCTCTGCCCTGCTGGACTGCCTCGAAATTGAAACTGGCCCCAAGCCCAAGGCCGCCGTGATCTGGATGCATGGACTCGGTGCCGATGGCAACGACTTTGCGTCCATCGTGCCCGAGCTCAATCTCAAGGGCTGCCCAGCCATACGCTTTGTATTTCCCCATGCGCCCAGCATCCCCGTCACCCTGAACGGCGGCTATGTCATGCCGGCTTGGTACGACATTGTGGGCCTGGATATCGCCAACCGGGAAGATGATGCCGGAATCCGGAAATCGGCAGCCTCCATAGAGGCCCTGATCGCCAGAGAAGTCAACCGGGGCATTGCATCTGAGCACATCGTGCTGGCCGGCTTTTCGCAAGGCTGTGCCATGGCGCTGCATACCGGGCTGCGTTATGGCGCGCCACTGGCCGGCATCATGGCCCTGTCGGGTTACCTTGCGCTGGCCGATAAGTTACTGCTTGAGCGCAGCACCTCCAACTACCGCACGCCCATTTTCATGGCACATGGGCAGAGCGACCCGGTGGTGGCGATCAACCGCGCTGAAGCCTCACGCCATGTGCTGCAAAGCCTCGACTACGCCGTGCAATGGCACACCTATCCCATGCCCCACAGCATTCATCCCCGGGAAATTGCAGACATCAGCCTGTTCTTGCAAAACGTGCTGGCACCGGCCGGAGAATGACAGCCCAGGCACCGGCTCTTGGCATCGACTTTGGCACCTCCAACTCGGCAGCCGCCACAGTCAAACCAGACGGTCAGGTCTGGCCTATCCCTTTGGAAGGCAACAGCCTGTCCATCCCAACGGCACTGTTTTTTTCCAGCGAAGACGGACGCATACTCTTTGGTGCTGAGGCCCTGAACGCCTACCTGGAAGGCACGCCGGGACGGCTCATGCGGTCCATCAAAAGCCTGCTGGGAAGCCCGTTGATGGATGAGCAAACGCTGATCAACGGCCGGATGACCAGTTTCTTCGACCTGCTGGTGCTGTTTCTCAAAGAGATCAAAAGGCGCGCCGAACTGCACACGGGTCTGGTCTTCACCCTGGCTCGGCTGGGTCGGCCGGTGCATTTTGTGGATGGTGATCTGCAGCGTGATGCGCAGGCTCAAGCCACCCTGGGTCGGGCGGCCCATGAAGCTGGTTTTGCCCAGGTAACTTTTGAGCTTGAGCCCATCGCCGCCGCATATGATTTTGAACGTCGCATCACTGCAGACACCACCGCACTGGTGGTCGACATCGGCGGCGGAACCTCAGACTTCACGGTCATTCATCTTAAGTCTGGGCAGCAACCGGGGGCACGGCGCAGGGCGGATATCCTGGCGACGACAGGCATCCATATAGGCGGCACGGATTTTGACCGCCTGCTCGACTTGTCTGTGGTGATGCCCTTGCTGGGATTCCGGCACGTCGGGCCGCATGGCCGGGAAGTTCCCTCACGGCTGTTTTTTGACCTTGCCACCTGGCATCTGATCCATCGTGCCTATTCACGCCAAAGCCTGCACAGTGCCCGTCAGTTGCGCGATGATTTCAGTGACCCGCAGTTGTATGCCCGCTTGTTGCGCGTGCTGGAGGAACGTTTGGGGCATCACATTCTGGCGCAAGTCGAAGCAGCCAAAATTGCCTGTTCATCCCACCATGTCAATGCAAGCATTGATCTGGGGGTGGTATCGCCCAAGCTGTCAACCCTATTGACGGTCTCAGCCATGGCAGACACCCTGAACGGACAAGTTCAACAAATCGTGAACTGTGCCTGGGCCTGCGTTCGTGAATCCGGTTTGATGCACGTTCCGGTGGTGTACCTCACCGGCGGGTCCTGCGCATTCACGCCCCTCACGGACGCCATGAAAGCCGCTTTTCCCCAATCCGAATTGGTTCAGGGCGATCTTTTCCTCGGTGTTGCTTCCGGCTTGGCCGTTGCGGGGCAAATGGCTACTTGACGATCAGTTGGCTTGCACCTTGAGCAGCGACGATTTCGCCCACATCAGCCGCAGTTGTAAAACCGTGCTTGTGGAACACATCCAGCACCTGCGCCACGGCTGAGGGTGCACAGGACACCAGCAGGCCACCGCTGGTTTGCGGGTCGCTGAGCAAAGCCTGGTCCTGGGCTGCAAATCCGGCTGGCAATACAACTGCATCGCCGTATCCGGCCCAGTTGCGCCCGGAAGCGCCGGTGACCATGCCCTGCAATGCCATGTCTCGCACACCTTCAATCAACGGCACATGAGCCCAGTTGATTTGCACCGTACAGGCGGCCCCGCGTGCCAGCTCAAGTGCGTGGCCAGCCAGGCCAAAGCCAGTAATGTCGGTCAGGGCATGCACGCCCTCAAGCGCAGCCAGCTCAGGGCCGGGGGTGTTGAGCTTGGTGGTGATCTCGATCATGCGGGCGTAGCCGGCTTTATCCAGCTGTTCCTTTTTGAGCGCGGCAGACAAAATTCCCACGCCCAGTGGTTTGCCCAGTATGAGCCGGTCGCCAACCTTGGCATCGGCATTGCGTTTGACCCGCTTGGGGTGCACAAGGCCCATGGCCACGAGGCCATAAATCGGCTCGACCGAATCAATGGTGTGACCGCCTGCAATCGGAATACCCGCATCGCGGCACACGGACTCGCCACCCGCGAGAATTTTTCCTATGGTTTCAAGCGACAACACATTAATGGGCATGCCCACCAGGGCCAGCGCCATGATGGGTGTTCCGCCCATGGCATAGACATCCGAGATGGCATTGGTCGCCGCAATCCGGCCAAAGTCAAAGGGATCATCCACAATGGGCATGAAGAAATCGGTGGTGGCGATCAGCGCCTGTTCTTCATTGAGTTTGTAGACAGCCGCATCGTCAGCCGTTTCAATGCCCACCAGCAACTCGGGGGGCATGGGCATGCGGTTAGTGCTCTTGAGAATCTCCGACAAAACACCGGGGGCAATCTTGCAACCACAACCGCCCCCGTGAGAGAGAGATGTCAAGCGGGGTTCCTGGCGGTTCAAAGTGGGTGTATTCATGGTGATCAGAGAGACTTAAATTGTTGGCCGCTGAGAGACCAGTTGGTCAACCAGGCCGAGCAAAGCAGCACGTTCCGTATCTGGCCTGAAAAGGTGTGCGCGGGATTCGCATTGTGCCCTGAGTGCGGGTAAAAAACCGGGGTCGTCGCGGCAGCGGCGCAGCAAGTTCGCCAGCGACGGGGCATCACCCCAGGGGAAATACCCCAGGTAGTCGGCGCCCAACATGCCCACATTGCCATCAATGCGGGACGCCAACACAGGCGTGCCGCTGCACATAGCCTCCATGAGGACATGGGCTCCACCCTCCATGCGGCTGCAGTTCACCAACACGTGCGCACGTTGAATATGCCGGCGCGTTGTTTCATGCTCCAAACCGCCCAGCCAACGGTAGTGCGGACAATCGCGCGCCGTCGCCATGGCCTGCTCACCCAGAACAGGGTCCAAGGCCGAGCCAATCTGGTCAATAAAAATTTTCTTTGGATTACGCTGGTCAGTGGACAGTGAAGACGACACGAGGTGGACGGCTTGCATCAGCGTCTGTGGCGATTTTTCCTCGCGCAGATGCCCCACCATCAAGGCGCGGACATGACGGCTGCTTTTGCTCAGGGTTTGTCGCGTTCGGGTGGACTGGAAAATAACCACAGTCTTGTGTTGGCAGTCAAATGGCAACACCTGCGGCCCCAGGTCTTGCAGGACCACCAGCTTCTGGGCCAAGGTCAGAGAACGCTTTGCTGCTTCATCGGTTTGAATGTCACGGTAAAGGTCAGTGCCCGTGAGCACCACCGCCAAACCCCGGCCAGGATAACTGCGCGCCCAGGCCGCTATGGAGGCAGCTGATCGGCGGGCGTGCAATGCCAGCATGGCCACCGGCGGATCAGAGCGCTCCGGCTGGGCTGCTGTGGCAGAAGCAGACCCAGGCCAGTCGCTCACGATCTGCGTGCGGTAGTGAGCCGCCAGCGCGCGCGACCAACGCCAGGCCGTTTGCCAGTTGCCATTATTGGCCTGAGCCAAGGCAGGACTCACAATCACCACCAAGGGTTTTCGCATCAGGGGCAATATAGCAGCGCGCATGCGAAAATAGTCACCCTCCCATCTCTGGCATACAAGGAAAAACCGTTCATGAAACGCCGCACGCTACTTCAAGCCACACCCCTGCTGGCCTTAACTGCCGGGTTGCCGACTTTGGCTTCGGCCCAGGCCGCTTACCCCAACAAACCTATCCGCTATATCGTGCCAGTGGCTGCCGGTGGCGGCAGCGATATGGTAGGTCGCACCGTGACCGAGCGCTGGGCCAGGGTTCTGGGCCAAACCATCGTGGTGGAAAATCAGGGCGGCGGCGGCGGCGTTATTGCCAGCCAGAACACCGCCAAAGCCGCGCCCGATGGCTACACCCTCATGCAGGGCTATGTTGCCACCCATGGAACCAGTCCGGCAACGCGCAAACTGCCCTACGACCCCATCAAGGATTTCACAGCCATCGGCATGATCGGAAGCACACCCAATGTGCTGGTGGTCAATGCGGCGCTACCCGTGAACACGCTCAAAGAGTTTGTAGATTACTTGCGCAAGAACCCGGGCCGTATCAGTTATGGCTCGGCCGGTGCCGGCTCACTCACGCACCTCACCATGGAACTGTTCAAGCAACAGGTCAATACCTTTATGGTGCACATCCCCTACCGGGGTATTGCGCCAGCCTTCACAGACCTGATTGGCGGGCAGACACAGGCCATGTTCCCGGGCCTGGCAGCGGCGGTTCCACACATCCGCTCCGGACGGGTCAAGCCGCTGGCCGTTACCGGCACGAAACGCCACCCCCAATTCAAGGATATCCCCACCCTGGATGAGTCGGGCTACAAAGGTTTTGATGCCCAGCAATGGTATGGCGTGGTGGGACCTGCTGGCATGCCAGCGGCAATCGTCAAGCAACTCAACGACACCCTCAATACCGTACTGGCTGCGCCAGACCTGCGCGACAAACTCTCGGTAGAAGCCGTTGAGCCAACACCCATGACCGCAGACCAGTTTGACCAATACATCAAGGTTGATATTGCGCGCTGGACCAAGCTGGCCCGTGAACGCAAGATTGACCTGGACAATTGATCCGACTGTTTTCTTAACCCTTAATAACTCACAACAAGAAAGAACGGCATGGCTCGCAATACCCAGGTCACCGCTGACCACAACGCACCACCCATCACGCAAATTCTGGCGCAGTTTGTGGCCAACCATCCCTCCCGAGGCTGGAGCGATGCTGTTGACCACGAGGCCCATCGCACCTTCTTCAACTGGTTAGGTTGCGCCGTGGGTGCTGCGCACCACGAATCTGCTGTCGCTGCTTTGGCGGCCGTGAACCTGCTGCAGCCCTCGCAGCAGGCAAGTGTGCTGGGACGCAACGACAAAGTGGACATGGCCAGCGCCGCCTTGATCAACGGCATCACCTCCCACACTTTCGATTTTGATGACACCCACCTTAAAACCATCATCCACCCTGCCGGGCCTGTGGCATCTGCTGCACTGGCACTGGCCGAACACAGGGGCGCCACAGGCCGTGAGGTCATTGATGCCCTGGTCATCGGCATCGATGTGTCCTGCCGGGTAGGTAACACCATGTACCCTGAGCACTACGACCGGGGCTGGCACATTACGGGCTCCACCGGCACTTTGGGTGCAGCGGCGGCCTGTGCACGGTTGCTGGGGCTGGATGTGCATCAAACCGCCATGGCGCTGGGCATAGCAGCATCGCAGCCGGTCGGCATGCGCGAGCAATTTGGCACCATGACCAAGCCCTTGCACCCCGGTGCTGCAGCGCGCGCCGGGTTGATGTCGGCCCTGTTGGCCAGCCAAGGCTTTACGGCCAGCCCCAAGGCCATTGAAGCCCCCCGCGGCATGGTCCAGACCATCTCCACCAAATACGACTGGAATGAAATCACCCATGAATTGGGCCAGCGTTTCGAGATTTCCTTCAACACCTACAAACCTTTTGCTTGCGGCATCGTGATTCACCCCAGCATTGATGCCTGTTCCCAGCTGCGCGCCCGGGGCATCACGGCAGACCAGGTTGAGCGCATTGAGCTCAAGGTGCACTCTCTGGTGCTGGAACTCACCGGCAAAAAAGAACCTGCCGATGGCCTGCAGGGC
The DNA here is from genome assembly GCA_040382055.1 of Hylemonella sp. GTDB lineage: Bacteria > Pseudomonadota > Gammaproteobacteria > Burkholderiales > Burkholderiaceae_C > JBEIGE01. Next base: position 52,340 of record JBEIGE010000007.1, on the reverse strand, counting down.
AAGTTCAGCGTCTACCACGGCTGCGCTTGCGGCCTGATCTTTGGTAAAGCCGGAGAGCCCGAATACGCTGACGACATCGTTAACCGTGCTGACATGGTGGCACTGCGCCGCAAGGTGGTGGCCACGGTGGACGACTCGATTGATGAGGCCAGCGCCGATGTGACCGCCGTACTCAAAGACGGCCAACGCGTGCACGTGTTTGTTGAGCACGCCATCGGCTCGCTACAAAACCCCATGCAAGATGCCATGCTGGAGGGCAAATTCAGCGCCATGACCGACCCGGTGATCGGCGTAGAGAATACAAAAGCCTTGATGGCGGCCTGCTGGAACCTGGGGCAGACCCCGGATGTGCGCAGCCTCACCGCTTTGGCCCGCCGCTGATTTTTTCTTTAGCCCTGAACCATCTGACCCACCAAGGACATGGCATGAAACCTGAAAACCCAGTCTGGCGTTTTTTCAGAGCGGGCGGCTTCGACCAGGTTCGCCTGGAAACAGCCGCCGAACTGCGTGCCCTGGCGCAGCTCGACCAAAAATTGTGGGTGGCGCTGTCATGCCCCGTGAAGGGCATTGAATTTGACCCGCAGACCCTGGCCCTGATCGATAGCGACAACGATGGCCATGTTCGTGCACCTGAGCTGATCCGTGCCATTGAATGGGCCAGCGCAAGACTGCTCAACCCTGAGGTTCTGACCGAGAAACGCCAGGGCATCGCTCTGACCGATTTGCGTACCGATGATGAAGAGGGACAAGGCATTGCTGCTGCTGCCTCCCAACTGGTCCGGGACCTGGGCAAATCGGGTCAGGACATTCTCACCGTAGAAGAAACCAGAGCTGCGCAAGCGGGGTTTGCCAAAAGTGCGCTGTCGGCCTGGGAGACCAGCGGCAATGAAGTACGCCCTTTGGGCGATGCCACAGCACAAGCCTTTGACGCAATGCTTGCTGTGACCAAAAAAATTGACGACTACTTTGTGCGCTGCCAGCTTGCGGCATTTGACGAACGGGCAGGTGTTGCACTGAACGCCTCAGATGACGCATTCAAAGCACTCTCCTCCCAGGCGCTGAGTACGGATGTTTCGGGCATCGAAGGCATGCCCATTGCAAAAGTCACACCCTCGCTGGTCCTGAATTTGACACTGGGTGTGAATCCAGCCTGGGCAGAACGCCTAACCACCTTCAATCAGCTGACGGTGGCTCCCGTGCTGGGGCAGCAGACCACGCTGAACCAAGAGCAGTGGCATGAACTGCGCAAAAACCTGGCTCCTTACAAAGCCTGGCTTGACGCCAAGCCCGAACCGACTGCCGCAGACCCAGGCGTGCGCGGACTTGAAAAATTGGCAAGGCTGGTGCGTGATCTGCAAACCTTGGCTAATAATTTTGTTGCTTTCAAGGATTTTTATACGCGCCAGGGCAAGGCGACGTTTCAGGTTGGCACCCTGTACCTGGATGGCCGCTCCTGTGAACTGTGTGTCGCCGTCAACGACGCCGCAAGACACGCCAGTCTGGCTAGCCTGTCGCGCATCTTTCTGGTCTATTGCGAGTGCGTTCGAGGCAGCCAGAAAATGACCATTGCTGCAGCCTTTACGGCGGGCGACTCGGATCAACTTATTGTGGGTCGAAATGGCGTCTTTTATGACCGCCAGGGGCAGGACTGGGACGCCACCATCACCAGCATCATCAGCCACCCCATCAGCCTGAGCCAGGCCTTCTGGTCCCCCTACAAACAGCTGGCTCGCATGATTTCAACCCAGATGCACAAGCTGGCGGCCAGCAAAGCCCAGGCGTCTGAAGACCGCATGGCCCTGGCCGCGCTGCAGGCAACTCGGGTCCCCGGATCAGACAAGACGGCGGCCAATGTGCCTACTGCGCCAACTGCGCCCTCAGCGTTTGACGTGGGCAAGTTTGCCGGTATTTTTGCGGCCATTGGCCTGGCCGTGGGCGCCATCGGCACCGCTTTGGCCACTGCGCTCACGGGTCTGTTTGCCTTGCACTGGTGGCAGATACCGCTGGCGTTACTGGGCTTGATGCTGGCCATTTCTACCCCTGCGGTTATTTTGGCTGCGCTCAAGCTGCGCAGCCGCAATCTGGGTCCGATTCTGGATGCCAACGGCTGGGCCATCAATGCGCGGGCACGCATCAACATTCCTTTTGGCCGTACGCTCACCGAAGTGGCAATGTTGCCTGCCAACGCCGAGCGTTCGCTCAGCGACCCCTATGCCCAGCGCCCTTTGGGATGGCCTGTTTTCGCTGGCTGCGGCTTGCTTGCTGCGGTTCTGCTGCTGGCTTACTGGCGGCTTTTGGCTCACTGAAGGCTGTTCAAACCAGCATTGCCTTCAACGGTGTACTTCAGTTTCCTGGTTACGCGCCAGCAGCTCCATCAGGGCCTTGCGTATCATGATGCCCGGCCTGTCTGAATCCATCGAATACTCCACGCCCCGGCGGCGCATATCGACCACGGCATCCGGGTCGGTCGATTCCAGAATGTCTTTGTCTTCACGGGTGATTTCCGCATCAAAATCAATCAGCATCTGCGCCGGACAATCCGCCTCGGTGTCATTGCGAAACAACCACTGACACAGCTGAATGTGTCCGTCGTCAATCGGGGTAAAGCAGTTGATGATGATGTGCCGGATGCCCGAGGGGTATTCAATATCCAACCGGCGCGAGAACGGCAGAAAGTAGGCGTTGCGCATATGGCGTTGGGTGATGGCGTCCTTGACACCACTGATTTTTTGAAACCGCTCGGGATTGGCTGCATCAATCACGGTCTCGGCATAAAAACCGGCGTCGTTCTCGATCAGCTCGTATTTACTGGGTTTCGGGCTGGCCGCCACGCCAAAGGTGGCGCGGTGAACAAAACTGAAATGCGAATTGTCAAACGAGTTCTCCAGCGCCCGCATCGGGCTGGTGGCCCAGCGCTCATAAAACTGGAAGATGGTCCGGTAGGCCGGGTCTGAAAATTCAGGCACCGCTGGAATGTCGGCAACCGGGTCTTCCAGGGCCACCCAGGCATAGCCGTAGCGCGCCACGCAATGGTAGGCGGTGGTGGCGTAATCTTTGGGAATTTCGCGCCCTGCCTCGTACTGCGGGATCACCACCACCCGGCCGATGCGGTTGTAGGTCCAGCCGTGGTAGCCGCACTGCAAGTTTCCCTGACCGCAAGGCTTGCCGGCTTCACTGACACACCAGCCCTTGGAGAGCTTGGCCGTGCGGTGGCAACAGCGGTCCCGCAGGGCTGCTGGCTGGCCCTGGGCGTCCAGAAAAACAACAATGTCAATCCCAAGCAGGGTAAATGGCTTGGGGCCTTTGGCGAGGTCCGCCAGCGGCATGACGGCATGCCAGAACTTGCGAAGAATGGGTTGTTGGGTAACCAGCATAGAGCGCTCCTGAAAAGAAATGAACAAGAGCAATTTCCGGCCCATCGGGGTGATTGAGACCCAAGGGTGAACGCTTCTACTCTGGCTTTTATCCTAGCAAATAACAGGCCACCAGCATCAAAGAGTGAAAGCTGAGGCTCACGATCAGAGCGCAGTGTGAGGCCATGCACTCATTGCATTGAATGCAGACCAATCGTATTGCCCTCAGTGTCGACCACCAGCGCAATAAAGCCATTCTGACCAATCGACATCTTGCCTTTGAAGATTTTTCCTCCGTGAGATACGGCTCGTTGGGCTTCAACTGAACAATCCTCACAGGAGAAATAGACCAAGGTACTGCCGCCAGATGGGCACCCGGCCATTTTTACCAATGCACCGGCTGCACCGTAGCCGTCCATGGACATCGGGAAAGCCCACATTTCCATTTCAGGGAAACCCACGGGGTCAGGATTCTTCAACTCCTCCAATGTGCCTTGAAACACAGCTTCGTAAAAAGCCTTTGCACGGGGCACGTCCTGAACATAGATTTCAAACCAAGCAACTGGATTACTTTTCATGGTGCTTCTCCTTTGATGAAAGAGCTTGTTAAACCGAAGCGTCGCGGAACGCTCTCAAGACTGAGTTGATTCGCGTCTGATAGCCAGTGCCTTGCGCCTTGAACCATTCGAGCACATCTTGATCCACTCTCAGCGAAATAGAAGCCTTGGCAGGCAGTGGCTTGAGGCCCTTGCGAACCAAGCCACGCACAATGTGCCGTACGTCAGTCTCCGGGTGTTCTGGCCTCGGCTTTACATCGCCAGGGCCGGACTTCAATCGTACCCAATCAGTTTTTGACTTCATCGTAGTAGATTTGCGACTCGCGCTTGGTTGCTTTTCGGAACGAGATAACGCGGATTTCATATTCATTCTCCGTATGTACTACTGAAACAGTAACGCCAGCGAGCAGGCCCAGCGTAACGAAACGCTGCTCGCCATAGATGAAACGGTCATCTTCGAAGGTGAACGTTAAGCCTTCAAAAACGCTTGCAGCATCCACGAAGTCAAGGCCATGGGCTTTGATGTTCGCTGCGCGCTTCGTTTCTGACCAAGTGAACTCCATACGCCCAGTGTATATACGAAATGTATTGGCATCAAGTATTAATTCCTCTACGGGTTAGCGTCGGAAGTGACCGATACGTACAGGTAGGCCGCTGCTTATTCATATCGACCGACCTGTTCGGCCTCACCGGACGCAATCGAGTACGGCGGTGCTCTCCCGGCAGAACTTGACCACATCCAAGTTCACTATCCACGGCTTACCATTTTCTGTCCCATTCAAATAGAGATAAGGGTGCAGAAAGGTTCGTCCAGAGCTATCTGTCACAACATCGAACGTTACTTTTCGAGCGTGAATGATCTTATTGCAGGCAGCGCGAAGACCAAGGCCACGATTATCGAGCGGGTTATTCAAGTCCTGTGTAATAGTCCCGCAATAGTCGGTGATCAAGTCGAATACCTTCGTGGAACTATCATCGAGGATGCGTATCGTGATCGCGACGGCAATCAACCGCTTCGTGATCAGATCACGCTCGAGTTTCTCGAACTGGTGCAGGGGATCTTGCGCCCCATATAACAACGACTGCTCCAGCTCCGCGATGCGCTGGCTTGAAAGAAAAAAGGCCAGTAGCTCGTAAATGTCACGCTGCAAGTCAGCAAGATCTGGCCTGTGTCCCTCGAGACTCGAATTGTCTGATGAGTTCACGTGAGGCCTAACGAATAAAAGGGACTTTCCCGTACCAATCGATCCGCGTCCAATCAGGGTTGCGGTTTACGGCAGCAGAGAGCCAAGATGAGGATGCGAATCTTTTGGCATGCCGCAATTTCATTGTCATCAACTTCAATGTGCATTGGAAGTGGAGATCATAACCATCGTAGGTAGCATAGACCACCACCGCCCACCTTGCCCAAATGAGTTTGGAACTTGTCTTTCTCAACTTCGATCAGAATCACCCGGTATGAACGCCGTGCATCCCAAGAAACTGCTGCTCACCAAGTGGACAGCCGTCAAACCGATTGCCAAGAACAAACACTTTCTTGTGTCCAAGGTGATCGCGCCAGAGTTACCTGATGCGGCGGTTCAGTGGGTTGATCTGGAGGCGGTGTATTCAAAGCATCAGCTCCGTATTGAATGGCGAGCCTTGCGAGACACCTCGCTATGGAAGCAGGGTTGGGTTTGAATCACTCCGGAATTTGAAAAGCATGACTGCACCTGTCAACACTGATGCAAGGACGACCAGCCATTTGCTCTATTTGCATGGCTTCAGGTCTTCCCCACAATCCACCAAAGCCAAAATGACGGCCCAGGCGGTTGCCAATCATTTCCCTGCGGTCACGTGGCTGTGTCCGGCCCTTCCGGCATCTCCACAACTTGCCATGACGCAGGTGGTTGACGCCATCTCCGATTGGCCCAAGGACTCAATGGCCATTGTGGGTTCGTCCCTGGGCGGCTTTTATGCCACCTGGTTGGCTGAACGTATGGGGTGCAAAGCGGTTCTGCTCAACCCGGCTGTAAAACCCGCCCGTGATCTGGCCAATCACCTGGGCGAGCAGACCACATGGCAGGACCCGAATGAACACTTTGTTTTTGAGAGCGCTTATGTTGAAGAGCTGCGCCGCATGGAAGTTGAAAAAATTACCCGGCCTGAGCGCTACTTTGCAGTGATTGCGAAAGGTGATGAAGTGCTGGATTGGCATGAGATGACGTCGCACTATGCGGGTGCCCATATCAAGTTACTGCCTGGCTCTGACCACGCGCTGTCAGACTATGCGCAGCATCTCACAGAGGTATTGGATTTTTTGTCTCTGAAGCGTTGATTCATTCGGGTGGCATGTACTTGAGAGCGGCCATTGCCCTGTCGCAAACTGCCCGTGAACGCGGCAACCGCCCGTTTGGGGCCGGCATTGATAGAAGAATCCAGCGTGCCGCACCAGGGCTTCTGGAAGACCTGAATAGATTCAGGCTACCAAATCTCGAGCCTCAGGCGTTGTTGCTTATTGGCTGATACCTGTGCAAACGCCTTGTCACGGCTTACCAGCGTGACATCCAAGGCTATGGCGTGGGCGGCGATCATCATGTCAAAGTCGCTGAGGTTGATGCCTTGGGCTTCCAGTGTGGCGCAAAGTTCACCGTAACAAACGGCTACCTCTTCATTCCACGGGAGCACATCTAGGCGAAGCAGCACTTGTTTCAGGGCATTGCGCATGCGAACCGGTTGCCCTTTGCGGTGCAAGCCGTATTCCAGCTCCGCCAACGTCACACTAGACATCACAGCCTGCCCAACAGCGAGCTTCGTTAAGTGCGCCAGCAATTCAGCATCGCGCCCTTGCATGATGTGGCTGACCACGTTGGTGTCGAGCATATAGCGCTGGCTCATTCCTGGAAGCCCTCAAAAGGGTCGCGCCGTGTGCGGGCTTGGCGGCGCTCCACCAGCAAGTCCTCGTCTTTGTTGAGAGCCACCACGTCGAGCAAGCCTTGCCAATCAGTCGGCTTGCGCGACAGAATCACATCACCCGTCACGGGATCGTGGCGGATAAAGACCTCGGCGACGTCGAACCGGAACTCCAGCGGCAGGCGCACCGCCTGGCTGCGGCCGGTGGCAAATATTTTGGCAGTTTGGTGCATTTTGGGTTTTTTAGAAGTACGAGATATACCTCATGGTATATACCAATACCATTGCTGTCAACATGCGTTTTCTGGGCGAGAACAGACCATCCACGTCTTGCTCTTGCTGGCACTCGACGGTTTTATAAGGCCAAAGTCTGCCGATACACTGCTTGCATGCCTTGGAACGCCAGCCTGAATCTCGATTACGCCTTAGAGGCCGGTCGATGTGTGGCGCGCTTCGCCCATGAAGGCCCGCTGCGGATTTTGCAAAGCCTCTACCCCGAAGGCGATGGTGTTTGCCACAATGTGCTGGTGCATCCTCCGGGGGGTTTGGTCGGGGGCGATGCGCTCAACGTCAAAGTGAATGTGGGTGCTGGCGCTCACGGCCTGATCACCACGCCCGGGGCAACCCGCTTTTACCGCTCAGCCGGGGAGCTGGCGCAGCAAACTGTTCATGCCCAACTTGCAAGCAACGCCAAACTGGAATGGTTGCCGCTGGAGGCTTTGGCTTACAACCAATGCCTGGCAGAAAACCGGGCGGTGTTTGAACTGGCTGCGGGTGCCGAGTTGCTGGCTTGGGATGTGACGGCGCTGGGTCTGCCTAGCGCCAAGCACCCGTTTTTGGAGGGCCGGTTTTCTCAGCACCTTGAAGTGCCGGGAATCTGGCTGGAGCGCGGCCAACTGTGTGCAGAGGATCTGCGCCTGATGAACAGCCCGCTGGGTCTGGCGGGCTATCGCTGCATGGGCACACTGTTCTTTGTCAGTGGCACACCACTTGCTCGTCAACGGCGCGAACAAGCCCTGGAGGCGGTACGCAGCATGATCGATGCGCATCCACTCCAAGCCACGGCCGGGGCCACTGCGGTCAACCCGCATGTGCTGGTGGTGCGGGTGTTGTCGCCACTGGTGGAACCCACCATGGACCTCATCAAGTCTTTGCGCGCCCGCTGGCGGGGGGTGTTGTGGGGCCTGTCAGAGACCAAGCCCAGAATCTGGGCGACTTAAATCGCCACCATCTGGCGCACGCCATCGGCTTCCATGTTCTGACCCATGCCCCGGGCCAGCACCGCGCCCCGCTCCATCACCAGGTACTCATCGGCCAGTTCGCGGGCAAAGTCGTAATACTGCTCGCACAACACAATGGCCATATCGCCTCTGTCGGCCAGCATGCGGATCACGCGGCCTATGTCCTTGATGATGCTGGGCTGGATACCTTCGGTGGGCTCGTCCAGAATCAGCAGGCGCGGTCCGGCCGCCAGCGCCCGCGCAATCGCCAGTTGCTGTTGCTGCCCACCCGACAAATCGCCGCCCCTGCGCCTGAGCATTTGCTTAAGCACAGGAAACAGCTCAAACAGTTCAGCAGGAATTGGCGTTCCGGCTTTTTTGTAGGCCAGACCCATCTGCAAATTTTCTTCTACGGTCAGGCGGGCAAATATTTCCCGCCCCTGCGGCACAAACCCAATACCGGCGCGCGCGCGCTCAAACGGGGTTGCATGTTCTATGGCCTTGCCATCAAGCTCAATGGTGCCGGTTTTGATGGGCACCAAGCCCATCAGCGACTTGAGCAGCGTGGTCTTGCCCACCCCATTGCGCCCCAGCAGCACAGTCACTTTTCCCTGAGTAGCCGAAACGCTGACATCGCGCAAAATATGCGACCCGCCGTAATACTGGTTGATATTCTTCGCGTTAAGCATCATCGCCCTAAATAGACTTCGATGACACGCTCGTCCGCCTGCACCTGATCCAGCGTGCCCTGGGCCAACACCGAGCCATCACACAGCACGGTAACGATCTCGCTGATGGCCTTGATAAAGCTCATGTCGTGCTCCACCACCATCAGCGAATGCTTGCCCTTGAGTGTTAAAAAAAGCTCGGCAGTTCGGGCGGTTTCTTCGTCGGTCATGCCCGCCACCGGCTCATCCAGCAGCAAGAGCTTGGGGTCTTGCATCAGCAGCATGCCAATCTCCAGCCACTGCTTCTGGCCATGACTCAGGTTGCCAGCCATGCGGGTCACACTGTCTGCCAGTTGAATGGTGTGCAGCATCTCGGCCAGCCGGTCCGACTGCGCTGAGTCCAGCTTGAAAAACAGCGAGGCCTGCACCCCTTTGTGCATTTTCAAAGCCAGTTCCAGGTTTTCAAACACCGTGAGTTGTTCAAACACCGTGGGCTTTTGAAACTTGCGGCCTATGCCCAGCTGTGCAATCTGCGGCTCATTGTGGCGCAACAGGTCTATGGTGCTGCCAAAGAAAACCTGGCCGGCATCCGGGCGGGTTTTACCGGTGATGATGTCCATCATGGTGGTCTTGCCCGCACCGTTGGGGCCGATGATGCAGCGCAGCTCGCCGGGGGCAATGTCCAGCGAGAGATTGTTGATGGCTTTGAAGCCGTCAAAACTCACGCTCACACCCTCCAGATACAAAATTCGGCCATGGGTGACATCCACCTCGCCAGGCACATTGATGCGCCCGCTCCCGGCACTGCGTCCGCCAGAGGCGGTGTTGCCGGCTTGGGCGGCCAGCGCGGCGTTGCGCGCTTCCATGCGCCGTGCGCCCGCTTCCAGCAAGTCTGGCGTCATGGCGTGCGCCCCCTGATTTTCTTGAACAGGCCAACCAGACCGTTGGGCAGAAACAGGGTGACCAGAATAAACAGCGCCCCCAGAAAATACAGCCAGAACTCGGGGTAGGCCACGGTCAGCCAGCTCTTGGCCCCGTTGACCACAAACGCGCCAATAATCGGCCCGATCAGCGTGGCGCGGCCGCCCACCGCCGCCCAGATGGCAATCTCTATCGAATTGGCCGGACTCATCTCGCCGGGATTGATGATGCCCACCTGCGGCACATACAGCGCCCCGGCCACGCCGCACATCATGGCCGAGAGCGTCCAGATGGTGAGCTTGTAGCCCAGAGGTGAGTAACCCGAAAACATGACACGGGTTTCAGCATCGCGAATGGCCTGCAGCACCCGGCCAAATTTGCTGCCCACCAACCAGCGCGCCAGCAGAAAAAACGACAACAGCGTCAAACCGGTCACGACAAAGAGCGTCATACGCGTGCTTGGCGTGGCAATGGGAATCTCCAGAATGCGCTTGAAATCGGTAAAGCCGTTGTTGCCGCCAAAACCGGTTTCATTGCGGAAAAACAGCAACATGGCGGCAAAGGTCATGGCCTGGGTGATGATGGAAAAATACACCCCCTTGATGCGGGAGCGAAACGCAAAGTAGCCAAACACAAACGCCACCAAACCCGGCACCGCCACAATCAGGAACAGCGTTGCAATAAAGCTGTCACTCAAGGCCCAGTGCCAGGGCAATTCCTTCCAGTCCAGAAAGACCATGAAGTCCGGCAAATTACTTTTGTAATTGCCGTCCAGCCCGATCTGTCGCATCAGGTACATGCCCATGGCATAACCACCGAGCGCAAAAAACAGGCCATGCCCCAAGCTCAGAATGCCGGTGTAGCCCCAGATCAGGTCCATCGCCAGCGCACAGATGGCATAACACATGATGCGCCCGCACAAGGCCACTGCGTAGTCGCTCATGTAAAACAAGCTGTCCTTGGGCACCACCAAATTCAGCACCGGGGCAACGCCACAAATCACCAGCAGTGCCAGCACAAACGCGCTCCAGCCTTTACCCGACAGCAAAGGCCTGGGTGCAGGCATGTTGATCATGGGCCTGCTCATGCTTCACGGCCCTTCATGGCAAAGATGCCTTGCGGACGTTTTTGAATAAAGATGATGATGAACACCAACACCGCAATCTTGGCCAGCACCGCACCGGTCCAGCCCTCCAGCAGCTTGTTCAAAATACCCAGCCCCAGTGCGGCGTAAACCGTCCCCGCAAGTTGTCCAACACCGCCCAGTACCACAACCATGAAGGCATCGACAATATAGCCCTGCCCCAGGTCGGGGCCTACATTGCCCACCTGGCTCAAGGCACACCCCGCCAGACCGGCGATGCCCGAGCCCAGTGCAAAGGCATAGGTATCAATGCGGGCGGTGTTGACGCCCATGCAGGAGGCAATAGGCCGGTTTTGCGTCACGCCGCGCACAAACAAACCCAAGCGCGTGCGGCTGATCAGCCAGGCCACACCCAGCAGCACGGCCATGGCAAAGCCGATGATGACCAGGCGGTTAAACGGCAAGGACAAGTTACCCAGGACCTGAATGCCGCCGCTCATCCACGAGGGGTTCTCCACGCCCACATTCTGGGCCCCAAAAATCGTGCGCACCAGTTGCATCAGCATCAGGCTGATGCCCCAGGTAGCCAACAAGGTCTCCAGCGGGCGGCCATAGAGAAAACGGATCACCGTGCGCTCCAGCGCTGCGCCCATCAGGGCAGAGGCCATGAACGCCACCGGCACCGCTGCCAGCAAATACCAGTCAAAAGCGCCAGGCAAATACTTCTGGAACAGCCCTTGCACCACATAGGTGGCGTAAGCACCAATCATCATCAACTCGCCGTGGGCCATGTTGATCACGCCCATCAGGCCATAGGTGATGGCCAGGCCCAGGGCCACCAGCAGCAGGATGGACCCCAGGCTGATGCCGCTGAAAATGGCACCTAGCCGGTCACCCCAAGCCAACGCAGCCTCCACTTTTTTGAGCGAGGCCGCAAGAATGGCCTTGACCTGGGGGTCTGTCTCTATCGCCAGCCGTTCCAGCAGCAAGGTTTTAGTGTTGGCCTGTTTGCTCTGGGCCAGGAGACCAGCGGCCTCAAGGCGTTTGGCTGCATCGGTGCTGGCCAGCAGTGTGGCGGCACGCACCAGAACCAGTTCGTCCTTGAGGCTGGTGTTTTGCTCGGCAGCCAGGGCTTTTTCTATCAGCCCCAAACGGGATTCGTCGGCATCTTTCTGCAAGGCCCTGATGGCCTCGCGGCGGACCTTGTCATCTTTGGAGAACAGCCGCAAGGTTGCCAGGGCAGTATCAAGCTCGCCGCGCATGCGGTTGTTGCTGACCACGTCTTCGGCGTTGTCAGGAACCTGCACGGCTGCGCCGGTAACCGCGTCAAAGCCCTGGTCGCCCTTGAGAATAAACACCTTGTCGCCGGCCACCTTGACCGCGTCATCGGTCAGCGCCTGAAGAAACTGCGCGGTGAGTTCATCCGCGTTGGCAAGCGCCTTGTTAAGCGCCTCAATACGCGCATCCGAGTCTCCGGAAACTATGCTTTTTGCCTCTGAAGCCGTTAAGGCGTGGGCTTTCTCAGCTATCAATACAGAAGCACAAAAGAAGGGGACAACGAAGATGAGGGTACGGATGAACATAAGAAAATTCCCGTGTGGGCACAGCAAGTCAACAACAGGCATGCCCACAAGGCAATTTTTTGAATCCGCCCATTGATCACGGGCGGACTCAAAACGCCTCAACAAACCCGTTATTTCTTGACTGGCTCGTTGACCTTGCCCTTGTTCTCAGGGATGTAGTCGCTCCAGGGATCAGCCACTACGGGGCCGGGTGTTTTCCAGACCACGTTGAACTGGCCGTCAGCCTTGATTTCGCCGATGAACACCGACTTGTGCAAGTGGTGGTTCTTCTCATCCATCTTGCTCACAATGCCGCTGGGTGCCTTGAAGGTCTGGCCAGCCATGGCAGCAATCACCTTGTCAGTGTCGGTGGACTTGGCTTTTTCAACCGCTTGTTTCCACATATTGATACCGATATAGGTGGCTTCCATCGGGTCATTGGTCAAAGGCTTGTCCTTGTGACCGGCGATGCCCTTGGCCTTGGCGTAATCGCTCCACTTCTTGATGAACTCGGTGTTGGTCGGGTTCTTGATGGACTGGAAGTAGTTCCAGGCGGCCAGGTGGCCCACCAAAGGCTTGGTGTCCACGCCGCGCAGCTCTTCTTCACCCACCGAGAAAGCCACCACAGGCACATCTTTGGCCTTCAGGCCGGCGTTGCCAAGTTCTTTGTAGAAGGGCACGTTGGAGTCACCGTTGATGGTGGACACCACGGCTGTTTTGCCACCTGCAGAAAATTTCTTCACGTCTGCCACGATGGTCTGGTAGTCGCTGTGGCCAAACGGGGTGTATTTCTCGTCAATGTCTGAATCTTTCACGCCCTTGCTCTTGAGGTAGGCACGCAGAATCTTGTTGGTGGTGCGGGGGTAAACGTAGTCAGTACCCAACAACACCCAACGCTTGGCGGCTCCGCCTTCTTTGCTCATCAGGTAGTCCACAGCAGGAATGGCCTGCTGGTTAGGAGCAGCGCCGGTATAAAACACGTTTTTGGAGAGCTCTTCGCCTTCGTACTGAACCGGATAGAACAGCAAGCCATTCATTTCTTCAACCACGGGCAGTACCGATTTGCGCGACACCGAAGTCCAGCAACCGAAGATGACTGCGACTTTGTCCTGACCCAGCAGCTGCTTGGTTTTCTCGGCAAACAAAGGCCAGTTGGAGGCTGGGTCAACAATCACGGGCTCAAGCTTCTTGCCCAGCACGCCGCCCTTGGCATTGATCTCATCAATTGCCATCAACACGGTATCTTTCAGCACAGTTTCAGAAATGGCCATGGTGCCAGACAGGCTGTGCAGCACGCCGACCTTGATGGTTCCGCCGGATTGGGCGTGGGCGGGCAGAATCGACAGGCCGGCCAGTGCAACGGCAGCCGTGAGTGCCTTCAATGTAAAACGACGTTGTGTCATGGGTTCTTACTCCGATTAAATGAAAGTTGAGGTTCGCTGTCCCGGCTGGCAGCGTATTCGCTGAGGCAGGCTAAAACAGCCTTTCGTCAGCGATGAACCACTTTAAGCAGACAGACTCGAACTGCCTATACGCCGTGTGGCGTATGCCCTGGCAAGTTGCTCAGACCATGCCGGTCAGCTTGAGGACCAGTCCGACCAGCGCACAGGCCGCAATGACGTGGATCACATGGCGTTGGTAGCGCAGCAGCGCCACGCCAGCACCTACGGCAATCAGGGCTGAGATGGCGTCAAACTGTCCGGCAAAGCCTTCAGGCCAGAGCACATGGTAGGCAAAGAACAGCGCCAGATTGATGATGACCCCGACCACCGCCGCAGTGATGGCGGTCAGTGGCGCGGTCAATGGAAGCGTGTTACGCGAGCTTTCTACCAGCGGGCCACCGGCCAGAATAAAAATGAACGACGGCAAAAAGGTAAACCAGGTCACCAGGGTGGCGGCCACAGCTCCCGCAAGAAACAGGGAATCCGGTCCGAACACGGCCTTGACATAGCCGCCCACGAAACCAACAAATGCCACCACCATGATCAGCGGTCCCGGCGTGGTTTCGCCCAGCGCCAGACCATCCATCATTTGTGCAGGAGTCAGCCAGGCAAAGTGGCTCACAGCGCCCTGGTAAACATAGGGCAGCACCGCATAGGCCCCACCGAAGGTAAGCAAAGCCGACTTGGTAAAAAACCAGCCCATTTGCGTCAGCGTGTGGCTCCAGCCATAGACATAGGCAAGAAAACCCATGGGCACTGCCCACAGCAGCGCACCTACAGCCAGGATTCGGGCCAAGCGGGCCGGACGAAACCGGGCGTGCTCAGGCACGGGGGTGTTGTCATCAATCAGTGCGGCTCCATAGGACTGATGGGCTGTGCCATGCCCCGCCCCGACCTCAAAGACGGCAGGTGCGAAACGGCTACCGGCATAGCCCATGAGCGCGGCCACAATCAAAATCAGGGGAAACGGCACATCGAAGGCAAAGATGGCCAGGAAAGCCGCCCCGGCAATGCCCCACAACCAGTTGTTTTTCAAGGCCCTTGAGCCTATGCGCAGCGCCGCTTGCAGCACGATGGCGGTGACCGCTGGTTTGATGCCGTAGAACAAGCCCGCCACAAGGGGCACATCACCGAACGCGATGTATACCCAGGACAAACCGATGAGCAATACCAGCGACGGCAGCACAAACAGCACGCCCGCAGCTATGCCACCCCAGGTGCGGTGCATCAGCCAGCCAATGTAGGTGGCCAGTTGCTGGGCCTCGGGTCCTGGCAGCACCATGCAGTAGTTCAGGGCATGCAGAAAGCGCTTTTCAGAAATCCAGCGCTTGTTCTCCACCAGGTCGTGGTGCATCAGGGCTATCTGCCCGGCTGGCCCACCAAAGCTGACAAAGCCGAGTTTGAGCCAGTACCACAACGCTTGCGACAGGGTCACGGGCCTGAGCTCGGGGGGTGGTTCGGGCTGCATGCTGGCCGGTGCTCTATTTGGACGCGTTGCGCCGGATGTCGCGCAGCATGAACAGGTACAGACCCTCCACCTTGTCGCGTGCCCAGGGCGTTTTGCGCAAAAATTTGAGACTGGACTTGACGCTGGGCTCAAAGCTGAAGCAACGCACCGGAATGCGTTGGGCCAGACCCTCCCAACCGTAATGGGCCGCCAGCGCCGTCACGATGGCCTCCAGTGTCTTGCCGTGCAGCGGGTCGCGTGTCTGGGCCTTAGCGGCGAGCGGGTCAGGCGGGTTTACTGGACTGGCAGCCATGGTTGGAAGGTCTTGATCGGGAGGCGTGGCGGCTGACATCGGGGAATTTTATTAGCTATTCAATTTATAGCTATTAGTCTAATAGCCATTGGGGCTAATGGCCAAAAGTATCAGAAATATCAGAAGCCCAGACGCGCTGTCAGTCGCAAGGTACGCGGCACCATGGGGTGCACATGCCGGCCATTGATGCCGCCATTACAGCTGCCGGCAGAAACTTCCCCTGCGGTGCAGGATGCATATTGATACTCGATGTCATTGGCCGTGGTGTCCAGCAGGTTGAAGACATCGAGTCCGAGCGTCAGGCTTTTATCCGCGGCATAACGAAAACCCAGATTGAGCAGGGTGTTGGGTGATGCCCGCTCGGTACCCAGACTGTCCAGCGCTCTGGCTCCCATGTGGCGCACACGCAGCGTGGTGCGCCACGGTCCGTTGAGCCAGGTCAGACCGGCGGCCAGCACCTGCTCGGCGGCATTGGGAATGACATTTCCTTCACCTGCGGCAGGCTCTCCCTCAAAGCGGGCCCGGGAAACTGCCGCATCAAGCTCAAAACGCCAGGCCGGTGCAGGTGTCCAGCGCAGCGACGCTTCCAGACCGTTGCGCAGGCTGGCACGGCCAGGCTCGGTAGCTCCTGCGTCGCCCACATACACCAGCTCGGAATCCAGCCGGAGGTGCCAGGCGGCCAGCGTTGCCGACAGCCCGGGGCCGGGCATGTAACGCACACCCAACTCGGTACCCCGGCCCTTGACCATCACCGGAACCCGGTCGGCGGGCAAACCGGTTTTAGGGTCGGTACTCAGGGTGGCACCACGCACATCGTTGCTATGAAAGCCTTCGCCGGCGTTGGCATACAGCTCGTAACTGGGCGTCAAGGTCCAAGCCACGCCCGCTTTGGGACTGAGCAAAGCATCACGACCCTGGCCGCTGTTGGCGGGCCCGTAAACCGGTTCCTGGCCGGTAACGCGGTAATTCTGCACGTCGCCACGCAGCCCGGCATAGGCCCGCCAGCGTGGGCTGAGCATGAGCAGCTGCTGGCCATACGCCGAGAACAAGTCCTGCGCAATCGTATCGTCCCGCACCGTGGCAAATCGCTCACGGGCTTGCGTGGCATACAGCCCTACGCTGCCAATACGGTCACCTCTCCAGCTGCTGCCCAGACTCAAGACACCGTCATAGCCGGCCACCGCATGGCTGATGCTGTGCGTGATTTGGGCTCCATAGATGCGACGCTGATCGGCTTGCTCGAACTGGTCACCCCGTACCGGGTTATCCAGAAAATAGGTGAAGTTGGACCACAGGTTCAAGCGGTAGTCAATGGCGTAGGCGCTGATCTGGGTTTTGCCTTGCGGGCCCTGCTTGAACCACTGGCCGGACAGACTCAGGCGGCGGGTGCTGCCGCCGTCGGTGGGGTCTAAGGTACCAAACCGCGACAACGCGCCAGACGTCAAGGCCCGCTCAGGAATCTGATCGGTGGCGTTCCAGCGGTTGTCATAAGCCATGCCAGTGATGTGCCAACCTTGGCTGGTATTGCCTTGCGAATAGCGCAGCACGGCATTGAGCTTGCTCAGGCCCTGGGGTTGTACCCAAGGGCCGTCGTCGCCCTGCACTTCCAGCGCTGCCAGCCAGGTCTGGTTGTCACGACTGCGCGACCCGGCCAGCAATGAGCGGCGATAGTTGTTGGGGCCGAGTGAGACTTGCGCAAACGCAGGCACGATGGCGCTAAAGTAGTCCAGGCTGGCGCTGCCGGCCAAAGCGAAATCGCCCGAATCAACTGAATACGGACCCTTGCGGTAGCGCACGCCTGAGACGAGCTCGGGAATGAGGAAATTCAAGTCTGCATAGCCCTGGCCATGTGCATGGTTGGGCATGTTCACGGGCATGCCGTCAACCTGAATGGAAAAGTCGGTGCCGTGGTCAAGGTTGAAGCCGCGCAGAAAATACTGGTTGGCTTTGCCGTCTCCCGAGTGCTGGGTGGCAACAACGCCGGGCACCGCTTCAATGATGTCGCCCGGTCTGAGCTTGGGACGGCTTTGAAAGGAATTACGTCCGGCAGCACCTTCACTGGCACTGTCAGCCGAACCGATCTGGGCGTCCTGCGGCCCCAAGATCTGGATTTCAGGCAAATGGCCTACATCGGCAAAAGCGGGCTTGGTCAGACCCAAGGCCAGACAGGCAGCCAGAACTGAACCACAACCAATACACGCAAAACGACCAGCCATAACCTCAAGCGACCTGGTCAAGCGTGAAACTCAAGCTTCAAACTGCGGATGCAGCTGGCGAATGCGGGTCAGCGCCATGGCCGCAGCCGATGTCCGGGTTTCGACGCCAAGTTTGGCGTAGACGTGCTCCAGATGCTTTTTCACCGTGGCCGCGCTGGCCCCCAGGATGTCGCCAATGTCGCGGTTGATCTTGCCCTTGATGACCCAGTACAGCACTTCCGCTTCGCGCGGGGTGAGCTTGAAACTCAGGGCGATGATTTCTATCACGCTGTCGTCCGAAACCTCCTGCATGATGATGAGCCACTCACCGCCGTCCTCGCTGTCACCGGTTTGCTGGTGCAGCCTGAAGGTCAGACGCTTGGCCCCGTTTTCTATGCTCAGGCGGGGTGGCTCAGTGCCCGTGGCCGCGTCCGTCTGGGCATGGCGGCGCAGCCAGGCCAGCACCGGCTCGGGCGCATGAATTGTTTGGTTTGGCGTTTGGTTCGGCACACCGGGGTAATAGCGCTGCAGCAGGTCACGCGCCAGCGGGGTTTGCCACATCAGGCGGCCGTCGCCCAGCCTCACCGTGATGCTGGCATAACCAAAGGCGTCCAGCGCATTGCGGGTTTGCCGGCGCTCACGCGCACCAGCCAGATGCACCCGCATGCGGGCAAGCACCTCCTTGGGTTTGATCGGCTTGGTGACGTAGTCCACACCGCCCGCTTCCAGAGCAGCCACCAGGTATTCGGTTTCTGTCAGGCCCGTCATGAAGATGATGGGAATATGCGCGGTGGCGGGCGTGGCTTTGAGGCGACGCGCCACTTCAAAACCGTCCATGCCGGGCATCATGGCGTCGAGCAACACCACATCGGGCAAGGCCTGCGCCGCCCGTGCCAATGCGGCCTCGCCATGGGTGGCCAGCAGCACGGTGTAGCCGGACTCGTCCAAGGCGTCGTGCAGCACCGCCAGGTTGTCGGGCACGTCATCCACGATGAGCACCACATCGCTGTTGGCGCGGTCCAGGGTTTGAAACACGGCGGAGCTAGCTGGCATGGGGTTCAAGACGGGTTGATCTGTGCACGCAAGACTTGCGCCATCTGCTCAAAGTTGAAATGTTGGGCCAGGCCGCGCAGGGCCGTGATCAGTGGCTCATGGTCAGGGTGAGCGCCTTGCATGGCTTCGAGCTTGTTCAGGATGCCCCGGTAATACCCCAGGTTCACCACCTCCAACAGGGCTTGCAGGTCAAACCGGTCAGGATAGGCTGCAAAGCCTGGGCTGGAAGGTGTAGCGGCAACTGGCGCGCTGTTGCCAGCCCCATCAAGCGCTTCGTCCACCCAGGTCAGGGCCAGACGGCGTTCCAGCCAGTCCAGCAACTCGCTGTGGCGTACCGGCTTGAGCACAAAGTCTTCCACGGGAATGTTCAGGTCGTTGTCCAAGCCCTTGTCAAAAGCATTGGCCGACACAATGGCCACGGCCATGGTGTTGAAGCGATTTCCCATGAGGGCGCGCATGCGGCGCAAGGTTTCCCAGCCGTCTATGCCGGGCATGGCCAAATCAATCAACAGCACCTGAGGTTGGTAGCCGGTGGCAATCAGGTCGAGTGCATCAAAGCCGCTGGCTGCTGTACGCACCTCAAAGCCCAAGGGCTGGAGCAACTGCACCAGCAATTCCCGGTCGGCCTCTTCGTTGTCAACCGCCAGCAGTCGCACGCGTGGGCCGGTATAGCCCTGACGTGTTTTGGGTGCAGCTGAGCTGTCTTGCGCAGATTTGAGGCTGTTAAAAACCTGGACCTCAGGCAGGAACAGCTTGACGCTGAACACCGAGCCCTGGCCGGGTGTGCTGGTTAATGACAACTCACCACCCATCAGGTCAGCCAGCATCTTGGCGATCGTCAGGCCCAAGCCGGAGCCAGGGGCAGTGCTGCCCGGGGTCTTGGCTCGCGTAAAAGGCTCAAAAATACGCGCCTGCTCCTGCTCGGACAAGCCCGGGCCGGTGTCCTGGATGGCGATATGCGCCATCTCACGGGCGTAGTGAATGCGAAAGGTCACTCGCCCCTGGCGGGTGAATTTGATGGCATTGCCTAACAAGTTAATGAGCACCTGACGCACCCGCTTTTCATCGGCGCGCACCACGGCGGGCAAGGCTCCTTCGGCCTCAAACGCAAAGTCCAGCCCCTTGGCCTGGGCTTCCAGTTCGAACAGGCTGGCAATCTCTTGCACCCGGTCGGCAAATTGCATGGGCTTGATGTCCAGGCGCAGTTTGCCGCTTTCAATGTGTGCAATATCCAGCGTGCCCTCAATGAGCGAGAGCAAATGCTCGCCCCCGCGTTTGATCACATTGACTGCCTGCTTGCGGTGCGCCGGAATGGCACTGTCTTCGCCCATCAGTTGTGCATAACCCAGAATGCTGTTGAGTGGGGTGCGCAGTTCATGGCTGATGGCGCTGATGTACCGGCTCTTGGCCTGGTTGGCCTGGTCGGCTGCGTGGCGTGCTTCATCGGCCACGCGCCGGGCCGTTTGCAGGGCTTCGTCGGTCTGCCGGTGCGATTCAATCTCCTGCATGAGCAGCTGGGTTTGTTTGTTCGATTCTTCCTGTGCCACCTGGCGGGTTTTATGCGCCAGCACCACCCACCAGGCCACTATCCCGGCCAGCGCCAGCAGGGCCATATAGGCCTTGATAAAACCGGCGCGCAAGGCTGCTTCCGGGGCTTGCAACAGCTGGCTGTCCGTGCTGAGCAGCGACAGGGTTTTGAGTTCTTGCTGGTACAGCAAGCCAAACACCACCGCCAGCAGGGGCACAACGATCAACATCAGCAGCAAAAAATAGCCCAGTCCGGTTTCCAGATACGGCCAGGTCCGCCGCGGCAGCAGCCAGCGCAAGGTGGCCGTCCACTGGGTGGACAAGCTGGCGTGGGGCTTGCACAGGTCTGCGCAGCGCGCATCCAGGGTGCAGCACAGCGAACAGATGGCGCCTTGATAAGCAGGGCAATGCGCCATGTCGGGACCTTCGTAATCGCGTTCGCAAATCACACAGCGCAAAACCGATGCACGCGCTTGCGACGCCGCCTTGAACCCGGCGCGATCAGGCTTGCTGGTCTGCGGGTCATACCCGCGTGCCAGGTAATACTTGCCGCCGGTGTACCAGGCAATCAGGGGCGAGCAAACAAAGGCGGTGACCATGGCAATCACCGCCGAAAACGCCTGCGCCATGGGCCCGAACACGCCCAGATGGGCCGTGACCGACAGCACCGAAGCCAGCGCCATGGCCCCCACACCCACCGGGTTGATGTCGTACAAATAGGCGCGCTTGAATTCAATACCCTTGGGCGACAGGCCCAGGGGCTTGTTGATGACCAGATCAGCCACCACGGCCATCAGCCAGGCAATGGCCAGATTGGAGTACAGGCCCAGCACCTCACCCAGGGCCTGAAACACATTCATCTCCATCAGCATGAAGGCAATCAGGGTGTTGAACACCACCCAAACCACACGGCCGGGGTGGCTGTGCGTCAGGCGCGAGAAAAAATTGCTCCAGGCCAGCGAACCGGCATAGGCGTTGGTGACGTTGATCTTGATCTGCGACACCACCACAAACAGCGCGGTGGCCGCCACCGCCCAGCCATAGTTGGGAAACACATACTCATAGGCGGCCAGATACATCTGGTTGGGGTCTACAGCACGCTCAATCGGCACCGAATGGCTCAGCGCCAAATAGGCCAGCAACATGCCGCCCAGCATTTTGAGTACGCCCAGCACCACCCAACCCGGCCCGCCCATCAGGACCGCCAGCCACCAGCGCTTGCGGTTGGCTGCCGTCTGCGCCGGCATAAAGCGCAAGTAATCCGCCTGTTCGCCCATTTGCGTCATCAGGGCTATGCCCACGGTCAAGGCGGCACCAAACAGGGCCAGGTCAAAACCGGTGCGCGTGGCCTTCTCACCCACATAGGACACCACCCCGGTAAAGGCCCCCGGATCGACCCACAGCACCACGGCAAATGGCACGACCAGCATGATCAGCCACAGCGGCTGCGTCCAGACCTGCAGACGGCTGATGGTGGACACACCAAAGGTCACCAGGGGAATGACCACCAGCGAGCAGATCAGGTAGCCCCAGAGCGGCGGAATATTGAGCGCCAGCTCCAGCGCATAGGCCATCACGGCGGCCTCCAGCGCAAAAAAGATAAACGTGAACGAGGCGTAAATCAGCGAGGTAATGGTCGAGCCGATGTAGCCAAAACCGGCACCGCGCGTGAGCAGGTCCATGTCCACCCCATAGCGGGCGGCGTAAATGCTGATGGGAAGTCCGCACAGAAAAATGATCAGCCCGGTCACCAGAATGGCCCACAGGGCGTTGTCAAAACCGTATTGCACCAGCAAGGTGGCACCAACTGCCTCCAGAATGAGAAACGAGGCCGCTCCAAACGCGGTGTTGGCCACGCGCCATTCCGACCACTTGCGAAACCCCTGCGGCGTAAAGCGCAAGGCATAGTCTTCCAGCGTCTGACTGGCCACCCAGCGGTTGTAGTCGCGCCGCACCAGGGTGATGCGCTGGACAGCGGGGGATTTTGCAGCCTGGTCTTGTGGCATTATTCTTGCGTTGAACATTGCATTTGCATTTCCTGCGTTTGTAACAGACGCGCATCGCTGCGGAGCACCCTGATGGAATTGACACCCAGAGAAAAAGACAAATTACTCATCTTCACCGCCGGCCTGTTGGCCGAGCGAAGAAAGGCACGCGGCCTCAAGCTCAATTACCCCGAGGCGGTTGCCCTGATCAGCGCGGCGGTCATGGAAGGTGCCCGCGACGGCAAAACCGTGGCCCAGCTCATGAGCGAGGGCCGCAGCGTGCTGACCCGGGCCGATGTCATGGACGGCATAGCCGAGATGATTCCCGACATCCAGGTGGAGGCCTCTTTCCCCGATGGCACCAAGCTGGTGACGGTGCACCAACCCATTGTTTGACCCTACCCAGACGTTTAACCCTGCCCAAACCGATTGGACACCCCCATGACACTTTCAAATACTCTTAAATCAATAGCAGCTTTTTCAATTGCAGCAAAGGCGCAAGAGCTTTTTGCCCATGAAGGCCACGGCCTGGGCGGCGGCAGCCACTGGCATGCAAGCGACGTATGGGGCTTTGTGGCCATGGCTGCTTTGGTGGCGCTGGCCATCTGGTTGTCCCGCCGTGACCGGTAAGCCCGCCATGATTCCCGGCGAACTTTTGACCGATGGTCCTGACCACCCGCTCAACCCGGGCCGGCGCACCCTCACCCTGGTGGTGCACAACACCAGCGAGCGTCCCATCCAGGTGGGCTCGCACTACCACTTTGCCGAAACCAATGGCGCGCTGGGTTTTGACCGCGCCCTGGCCCAGGGCATGCGGCTGAACATTGCCTCAGGCGCGGCGGTACGCTTCGAGCCCGGCCAGCAGCGCACCGTGGAACTGGTGGACTACGCGGGTGACCGCCAGGTCTATGGCTTTCGCGGACTGGTCAACGGCGCTTTGACAACCTCAACCCAGGGAGCCCACTGATGGCCACGATAGGACGACGTGCATACGCTGAAATGTTCGGCCCCACCGTGGGTGACCGGGTCAGGCTGGCCGATACCGGGCTGATCATCGAAGTCGAGCAGGACTTCACACTGGGCGCAGGCGGCTATGGCGAAGAAGTCAAGTTTGGCGGCGGCAAAACCATCCGTGACGGCATGGCGCAAAGCCAGCGCACCCGCGACGGCACAGGCAGCGGCCCACAGGCGGGCGGTGCGGTAGATTGCGTGATGACCAACGCGCTCATTCTGGACCACTGGGGCATTGTGAAAGCCGACATCGGCCTCAAGGGCGGACGCATCGTGGCCATCGGCAAGGCCGGCAACCCTGACACCCAGAGCGGCGTGGACATCATCATCGGGCCGGGCACCGAAATCATCAGCTGCGAGGGCAATATCGTCACGGCGGGCGGCATAGACTGCCACATCCATTTCATTTGCCCTCAACAAATTGAAGAAGCCCTGGCCAGTGGTGTCACCACCATGATGGGCGGCGGTACCGGGCCGGCCACCGGCACCTTTGCCACCACCTGCACCCCGGGGCCCTGGAATATCGAACGCATGCTACAAGCCGCTGACGCCTTTCCCATGAACCTGGGCTTTTTTGGCAAGGGCAATGCCTCACTGCTAGGTGCACTGCACGAACAAATAAACGCCGGCGTGATTGGCCTCAAACTCCACGAAGACTGGGGCTCTACCCCTTCGGCCATCAGCAATTGCCTGGATGTGGCTGACGAGACTGACATTCAGGTGGCCCTGCACTCTGACACGCTCAATGAGAGTGGTTTTGTGGAAGACACGATTGCTGCAACCAAAGGACGGGGCCTGTGTGCCTTTCATACCGAAGGCGCGGGCGGCGGCCACGCACCGGACATCCTGAAGGTGGTGGGCGAGGCCAATTTTTTGCCCAGCTCCACCAACCCCACCATGCCCTACACCGTCAACACCCTGGACGAGCATGTGGACATGCTGATGGTTTGCCACCACCTGGACGCGTCTATCGCCGAAGACCTGGCCTTTGCTGAGAGCCGCATCCGCAAGGAAACCATTGCCGCCGAGGACGTGCTGCACGACATGGGCGCGATTTCCATGATGAGCAGCGACAGCCAGGCCATGGGCCGCGTGGGTGAAGTCATCATCCGCACCTGGCAGACGGCCCACAAAATGAAAGCACAGCGGGGCTGGTTGAGCCCTCCGACGGGACTCAGGACAGGCGGCTCAGGACTCACGGGGCTCAGAACAGGCAGCTCAGGACTCACGGGGTCCGCTCAGGCTGAGCATGTCGAAGCCCTGCAGCGCAACGACAACTTCCGCGCCAAGCGTTATGTGGCCAAGTACACCATTAACCCGGCGCTGTCCCATGGCATCAGCCATGAAGTAGGCAGTATCGAGGTGGGCAAGTGGGCCGACCTGGTGGTCTGGAAGCCTGCCTTTTTTGGCGTCAAACCGGCGCTGATTTTGAAGGGCGGTTTTATCGCCATGGCGGCCATGGGCGACCCCAATGCCTCTATCCCGACGCCGCAGCCAGTGCACTACCGCCCCATGTTTGGCGCCTTTGGCGGGGCCTTGGCTCGCGGCTCTTTAACCTTTGTTTCGCAAGCCGGCTTTAACGCCGGAATCGGGCAGCGTTTTGGCCTGACCAAAACCCTCAGTGTTGCCAAAAATATCCGCGGTGTGCGCAAACAGCATATGGTGAACAACAGCTACCTGCCGGTGATGGAGATTGATGCCCAGACCTACAGCGTGCGCGCCGATGGCCAACTGCTCACCTGCGAGCCGGCGGTGAGCTTGCCGATGGCACAAAGGTACTTTTTGTTCTAGCGCTCGCCGTGCTAACATTGTGCTTATTTTTTTTAGGATTCAACATGCAAGTTGCGATTCGAAAAATGGGCAACTCACAAGGCATCCTGATTCCCAAACCCATCCTGGATCAATTGGAGATGTCGGGATCTGCTGATTTACAAGTAATCAACGGGGTTATCGAAATTCGCCCAATCAAGAACAACCCGCGCGCCACCTGGGCAAAAGACAGCCAAAAACTCGCCAAAGACGGCAGCGATGCCTTGATCTGGCCAGAGTTTGGCAACGAAGGCGACGCGGAGTTGGCTTGGTGAGCCTCAAGAGTGTTGTAACGGGCGACGTCTGGCTGGTCAATTTAGACCCGACCCTTGGCAGCGAAATCCAGAAAACCCGTCCCTGCATCATCGTCTCTCCCCCCGAAATGAATGACCATTTGCGAACCGCGATAGTGGTGCCCATGACCACCGGCGCTCGCGCAGCGGGTTTTCGAATCCCGGTTACTTTTTTGGGTCAATCCGGCCTGATCTTGCTGGATCAGATTCGAACCATCGACAAAACGCGCTTGGTTAAAAAAATGGGGGCAGTCCATGCTGCCACTTTGGAAAAAACCTTGATTACTTTGCAGGCGATGTTTGCGCCGCAATCGTGATTTTGTAATTTCATGGGCCTGCTTGTAGGCCCTGCCGGACTTGGCATGGGCATCTTCGCTCTCGTTGCCTTTCCATTCGGCGGCAAAGTTGGTCGCCAGCACACCTGAGTAGTTAAGGTTTGCGCTGCTCAGACAGCAGGCGACTCAAGTGCACAGGGGTTATTCCCAGATAAGACGCTATTGCATGTTTTGGTACTCTGCTGAAGAGACCAGGGAACTCCTGTTTGAATTGGTCCAACCTTTCAGCGGCATTGAGGACCAGCAAGGCATATTCCCGTTTTCTTTTTTTGTCGTACAAACGTTCAGCAATACGGCGCAGGAGTAGCTGCAAATTGATATCTAACTGCGCTGCTTTATCAATTTCCACCCAAGGAATGGTCAACACACTGGTTGGCTCCAGGGCCTCAATATAGGACAGGGCAGGCGCGCCCGATATCAAATCGCCGAGTGACCCCGACAAGGCACCCTCTAGAGAAAAACTACGCGTTGCCTGTTTGCCATCACGGTCCAGCAAGTATTCGTGTAACAGCCCTTTGACCACAATCAATACGTGCGTGGCCCGTTCGCCAGCACGAAGCGGGAATTCCCCCGCTTTGAATTCAGAATGCTGGATATGTGCAAAGACCGGAAGAATAGATTCGTCAGACAGGGGACTGATCTGCATCAGGATGCGTCGGAAAAAATCAAATTCGCTGTTCATGGGGACTACTTTCAAAAGTAGTATCCCAGATTTAATTCTGATTAGGCTCTGCAGCATTACTCCTAGTGAGACTCCACCGAGCCAAAAGATCCCTGTAGCGCAAAGGCCAGGCCTCAAAACCGCTGGCGTCACCATCAAAAACCTTGGTGATGAAATCAGCCATGAGTTCACGGGTGGCTTGTTTGATCTTCGGATTGAGAGATGGACCGCCCGTACCGGCCCTATCGGTAAAAACGCTGTGAGACCCGCCACTAAACACAGCCAGTGCCTTACTGGGTCCGCCCATGGCATCGAACACCTTGATGCGGTCAATCGCTGGTGAGACATACCCCGGTATGGGAATCACATCCTCAGTGGCCGTGATATGAAGGCTGGGGACGGTAACTTCACCAAGAATGTTGCCCGGATCAGGCTCGCCATAAAAAGGCGGTGCCGATATGATCACTGCCGCGCGAACACGAGGATCGCGCAGATTCAAAACCGCGCCGTCCCGGGCTACACGGGCGCCAGCCAGCAGCATGGTGGTGTTCGCTCCATATGAGTGCCCTGCAGCAACAATTCGCTGCCTGTCCACCATTTGGCTCAAATCTCCCGACAAGAACTGGTCAAGCGCAAAGCGCACATCCCTGACTCTCTGGACGGCCTCGTTATCTTGGGCTGCACCTTGCAGGCGATCTACCAGACTGAATGGATTGCCGAACCAAAGTTTACGGTCGCTTCCGACATGCTGGACATGAAGGGCCACCATACCTTGTGAAGCCAAGTAAGTCCCAAGGTAGCTGTAGCCGTTGCGTGACCCTCCGATACCGTGAGAGAAGATGAGCAATGGCCTTCCCTCAAAGGGAGTCAGGCTTGCTGCAGGCAGATAGATTCGAACAGGAACCGCACGCTTGCGGCTTTCATCCTGCCAATCCTTGTCATAGCTTCGGTAACTGGAGGGATCTATTGCCAGCGCAGGGGGCTTGGCCTGGGTAGAACCCATCACTTCTGCCGAATTGACACCTTGACCACGGGCGATAGATGGCAGCGTCAGCAATGCCGTCAAGCCCAGCAGGATTCGTCGTCTGGAGTGCTCTACATCCAGAGCCCCGGAATTGATCAGAGCGATCTTTTTTTCAAGGGTTTTCATCGCCAGCCTGAATGCTTGTCGTCAATGCACTTTCAAACATGTAGAAAATCTCTCGGCGAAGACCTGTCCGGCCTTCACCGCGTGATCACA
Organism: Hylemonella sp.; assembly: GCA_040382055.1. Taxonomy (GTDB): domain Bacteria; phylum Pseudomonadota; class Gammaproteobacteria; order Burkholderiales; family Burkholderiaceae_C; genus JBEIGE01. The sequence continues at coordinate 24,772 of JBEIGE010000007.1, read as the reverse complement.
CAGTTGGCGCGTCGGCCATTTGGTCATTGCGCTGGCCCCGCTTCGCGCGCCTGCGTCAGGAAGGGTCTGACGACGAGCAGAAACTGTTCCGGCTGTTCCAACATGGGGGTATGGCCCGCCTCGAAGAATTCGACGCGGTGGTTCGGGATGCCGCCAATCGCCTCTCTGTTGCGAGACCACCTCACGACCTCGTCGCGTTGCGCCCAAGTGATCAGCACGGGTACCCGCAGGCCGGGCATCCGGCTGCGCAAGTCGTTCTCCGGCCGGGAAAAGCCACGCCAGGCCTGGGCCAGCAAAGGCGCTACTTCCAGGCCCGAGGCGACGATCCGCTCCCGCTGGTTTGCGGCATGGGGCATGGGCAGCACGTCGTCGTAGTAGCTGGCAAACCAGGCCTGGAAGGCGGCCGGGTCGCTGGCTGCGCGGACGAAACGCCGTGCCATCCACCAGGTGAAGATGCTGCCCAGCATGCCGCCTGAGTCTAGCCCGGCCGGGTTGGCGACCACCACCGAACGCACCCGGTCATGGTGAGTTGATGCATAGAGCAAGGCCGCACCGCCACCCACAGAGTTACCGATGAGATCGAAGCGTTTGAGTTCCAGTTCACCGACGAACCGGTGCAGGAGTTCGGCGTACTGGCTGACTTCAGGTGCAATGGCCATGGCCTCAGACCGCCCCTGGCCCGGCCAGTCCAGCGCAATGACGCGATACTGGCCACGCAATCCGGCAACCACGGAAGCATAGTCGCCCGACGCATGGCCGATGGCATGCAGGCAAATAACGACCGGCTTGTCACCTCCACTGTCTAGATAGCTCAGGGCCGCACCGTCCACGCGCCACGTCTTCAGGTCTGTGGTGGCACTGACGGCCTGACGTCGTTCGGGACCCTGGCCCTGTGCAGCACGCCCCAAGGCCAAAGGCTCGACCATGCTCATGCAACTCGACAAGCCCAGTAAGTAGCCCAGCTTGAGCGCGATCTTTTTCATGCAAGCACCTCGGTTCTTTGGGTTCCCAAGTCGATCTCGCCATTCGGCGTGGCAATCGCAGCGGTTACGATATCACCCACCTTGAGATAGCGGCCACTGCGAGCCTGAGCTGCGATGAAGCCACGCAGCTTCATCCGATCGGGCAGAAGGTTCAGCAGTTTCTGGATCGCCACCTTGGGTGCGCGTATGGCGCAGCCGCCGGGCGTGCCCGTCGCAATGAGGTCGCCAGGATGCAGATCGATCGCGGCACTTAGATGTGTCAGTGCCGCCGGCGGCGCATGCACCATGTCGCGCACGGAAGACGACTGACGCAGTTCGCCATTCACCCACAAACGCAGCTGAAGTTGGTCCAACAGGGAAAACTCGGTTTCTTCGAGCAAGACCAGATAGGGCCCCACCGGACAGAAACCGCGATGGCTCTTGCCGTGAAAGTATTGGCCGTCGGCAATCTGCAAGTCGCGTGCGCTGATGTCGTTGACCAACACCAGACCGGCCACGAAGTGCGACAACTGATGCGCGGCGACCGTGACCGGACGGTCGACATGGTGGCCCATCACCAGCCCCAGCTCCACTTCGTAGTCCAGCAGGCGCACACCGTCGGGTATGTGCAGTGCATCCTGCGGTCCGGTCAAGGCGCTGACCGCCTTGCTGAAAAAAACGTTAGGTGCTGCATCGGGGTTGCTGACGCCCACTTCGCGCAGATGGCTGCGGTAGTTGCCGACCTGAAACGTCAATTGCTGATCCCGGGTGATGGGCGACAGGATTCGAACTTGCGACAGATCGAACACGGTGCAATCGCCGCTACCCGCTGCGGCGCGCAATGCCGCAAGCCCCAGCCTGACGATTTCGCCCGTGCTCAGGCCAGCCCAGACATCGTGGCTCAGCAGCCGGTCTCCCTGCCGCACGCCCCAGCCCCATTGGGTCTCTGACTCAAAGCGCACCAGGGACACGGTCATGATGCAGTCTTTCCTGATGCCTCTTCGAGGGCGTAGCGGCGAATGAAGAGCAGGCTGGCGAAGAACAAGACACCCGGCACCAGCGCGATGGCTACGCGGATCGCCAACACCACCGATTCAGGCTGCAATTCAAGTCCTGCCGTTGCCTGCGTGGCCTGTAAGCCGCCCCATTGCAGCAAGCCTCCCACCACCATCGCCCCAGCGGCGAAGCCGGCCTTTTCAACCGCTATCCACAGCCCGCTGAACAGGGCCTCACGGTTCATACCGGTGCGAAGTGTGTCGTTTTGCGTGGCTTCGGGAAGCATGGCGTGCGAAAAGAGCTGCATCCCGCCAAAACCGATGCCAAGGATCACGAAGGCGGCAATCAAGGTGCTGCGGTTGGTGTCTGCGCCAGGCAGCCACATCAGCAGGGCTGCCAAGGCGTAGATCAACGTCGCCAGTCCGTAGGCACGGCGCTTGCCGATACGCTTGCCCAGGGCCACCCAGGTGATCATGGTCAGCAGCGCGGTCACAGTGACTGTCAAGAACGCCAAGGCCCCCGTCTGTGGTGGTGCCCGTAGCACGTGTTGGACAAAATAGGGCAAGGCGGCTGCAAATGCGCCTAGCGCGCAGGCTTGCAGACCATAAGCCGACGCCAACATGACAAAGGGCCGGTTGGCCCGCGCCAACTGCAACTGCTCCCGCAAGGTCAGGGAATGACCACAAGCCTGCGCTTGCGGCGCACCCAAGGTTCCGAAGACCGCCACAAGCATGGCCGTGACGCACAGGATTGTGAAGCAACCGCCCATCCAGGCATAACCACGCAGTCCGCCGCCAAACTGATTGACCAGCCACGGCGCACCCGCGCCGGCCACCATCACGCCCAACGACACGAAGGAAATGCGCATCGCCATCAAGCGCGTCTGTTCGTGGCTGCTGATGCCCATTTCCGCCGGCATGGCCAGATACGGTACGAAGAAGAGGGAGTAACTCGCCGTGCAGGCCGCGAAAACGAGCAAGATGTAGGCCGCGTAGGTACCCGGCGTAGCCAGCAGGGGCGGGTTCAGCAACCACGGGAAGCACAGCGCAAAACCGACAATACCGCAAAGCATCAGCGGGCGGCGTCGGCCCCAGCGCGTGCGCATCCCGTCCGACCACAGGCCAAGGGCCGGGTCGAACAAGACTTCTAGCAGTTTCGGCGTGAAGATCACAACGCCAGCCAGGGCCGGTGCGATGCCCAGTTGGCTGGTCATGAAGTAGAGCAGCACCACTTGCGGCAAGGTACCGTAGATCGACGTGAACAGCGATCCAAAGCCGTAGCTAATTCGCACCCGAAAAGGCAGGGCGACCAAGGGCGCAGCCCGCAACGCGGTCTCCGATGCCGCATCTGGAGCCAGTGGCCCCAACGAAGGTGACTGTGACGCGGGGGTGATGCTCACGGCTTCTCTCTGCCTGATGAATCACCCACGCGGCGTGCGTAGTACTCGAAGTGAGCCAGGGCATACAGCGGCATTTCGGCGAATCGGCGCGCAGCCTCGCCAAGTGCCGGTGGCAGATTCGGCAATTGCTGACCCGAAGACAGGGCCAGCAATTGCAATTGGGCCGCGTGCTCAAAGACCATGGCGAGGTTGCAGGCCTCTTCAATGTTGACGCCGACCGTGACCAGCCCGTGGTGCGCGAGCAAGACGGCCTTGTGCTGCCCAAGGGCCTGCGAAATGATGCGGCCTTCGTCGTCGCCGAAGGGTACGCCCGGCCACTGCGGCAAGTGCGCCACACAGCCGTACAAGGCCACCGTGTCCATGTGCGCCACGTGCAGTGGCAAGCCCGTCATGGCCAGCGCGGAAACATGCTGCGCATGGGTGTGGACGATGGCACGAACGTCGGCGCGTTCGCGATAGATCCAGGCGTGAAACCGATTGGCCGGGTTGACCATACCGGTGCCGGACAGGCACTGTAGTTCCATGTCCACCCGTATTTGGTTGGAAGCCGTGGCCTCTTCCAAAGCCAGGCCATAGGTCTGCGTCCAGAAGGTGTCCGCGCCATCCTTCGCCGTGATCTGGCTTGCCAGTCCGAATCCGGCGTTATGGCCTGCCTCTGCAAGTACCCTGCAGGCAATCGCAACCTTCTGGGCCATCGTTCGCGTGGCAGGCGTGAAACCTGCTGCCGCTTGCTCCAGGCTGGCTGCGGGGGATAGCTCTAAAGAGCCGGATGATTCGTCGACAAGCGCATTTTTCGACATGATTTTTGTTCCTTTTAATAGCCATTCGTAATGCTCATTAGCTACCCACCGCTTTTCAGATGAGAACGAGCCGTTGGGGCTCGAAATTTGAAACTGAACCCGTCGAGGGTGGCATAAGTAGTTGATTTAGTAAGGTTTTTTCATACAAGCTCAGGCTCAGGACTTGTACGATTTCGTAAAGACGGTATTGCTCAAGCTGCAGACGCGTTTTTGTTGATGGCGATCACCACATAGGCCCACACCGAAATTCATATATGCGGTGAAGGCCCATCAGACCGTCACCGCATCATCCGTTTTTAATAGCCGCCCTCGCGCCAAGCCAGAATGGCCTTGGAGGTTTCTTCAGGGTATTCAATATGAGGGAAATGGCCACTCTTTTCGTTTTGTACGACTGAAAAATTCTGGCTCCCTTTGCACTTGGCCTGCGCAAGTTCAAGCATCTGGCGAGAGCCTGTTGGATCTGCCAGGCCCACAATCATCATTTGTGGCGTCCTGGTTTTACAAATGGCATCCGTCCATCGTGTGTCGTTGGCTTCACGCTCGGAAATTTGCGGCAACACTTTGTGGAGAATTCTGGAGTCTGAAGGGTGATTGACAAGTGTCCATACCGAAGCCCACTCCGAAGCCGGAATTCTCTTTTCAGGCCCTGTAATCTGGACCAAACCTCCAACCACGGCTGACTCTGACGCCCCACGATTGACTACACCACCAAAGGTACCGAGCAGCGCTGACTGCCCAGCAGTTGGCTTGAACTGTTCAGCAAAGAGGGAGCCGTTGATAAAAACGGTTGATTCAATGGCGAATGGCAGTTTTGCCTCAAGTTGCCGGGCAAGCAATTCCTGCACGACGGAGACGCCGACATCAGCGCCGATGAGCCGGACTTTGGTCAGTCCAAGATGTTGAGTTAATGCGGCGACCAAGTCAGCATGCTTTGCAATGGTGTAGGTGGTGTCTGGTGACTTTCCTGAAAAGCCAAAACCAAGAAGGTCAGGCGCAATGAATCTGCCTGCCTGAGAAAAAGACGTCGCCATGCGCCGGAAATCCCAAGAAGATGTTGGAAATCCATGAATGGCAATCGTTGCCTTTCCAGCACCTTGGTCAACATAAAACGCCTTCTGATCACCAAAATCAAAAGTCTTGCCGCTTTTTTGCCATTCAGCGGGAGAAGCGGCGGCCATTAACGGTTGGCTTGGATTCGCCTGATTGTTTGGTAAAGCAGTACCTGAATTTGCAGTCTGTGCGTTGGACAATCCAGCAACCAAGAGAAGAGTGATGCCCCAGATGATTCGGCTGGATCGACCACCCGATACAGACTGTTGGGGAGGCACACTCTTGTTGCTGGCTGGCTGATATCGACGAGAAGAATTCAGTTTTTCGTGAGCAGTTTTCATTTGGCTTTTCTTTCAGTTAAGGTTGAAGACTCAAAGTTGCCGTGGTGCTGTTCAACGGCAAATTGAGGCTTGATCTTTTCCTAAGCCCTCTGGTTGCGCATTAACAAATGTTTAATGCGGGGGTTTCTTTTGAGGATGGGCCAGCCGCAGTCAGACTGCCTTTTATGGAGCAGCTGCGTGTGGTGCGCTGGCCATCTCAAGGTGGTTGAATGAGCTCGTGCAAAGACGTGCCGGTAGAAGCCGGCAACAGAAAACCGGGAAAGTCTTTTAAGGTTTGCGCTGCTGGATGTGCAAACGAATCCAGGCTGCAAATTCGGCTTCAGAGAGGTCGCCTGAGGCCACGGAGAGCATGGTCATGACGCAGTCTGCATCGTTGGCTACAAGCTCATGGCCATTGAGAAGCAGAAACAGTTCAACAGCCACAAAAGCAGTTCGCTTGTTGCCATCTACAAATGGATGATTGCGGGAAATCCCATAGCCATAACTGGCAGCCAGATCTGCGGCATCCGGCACCCCATCGTGGGCAAGTTGCTTTGGTCTTGCCAACGCCGAATCCAGCAGGTTTGCGTCCCTGACGCCTTGACCGCCACCATGTTCTGCCAATTGCTCGTCGTGAACCGCGCTGATCAGCTCAGCCTGTATCCAGCGCCAAGTCTGCTTTGACGCTGTCATTTGGCCAACTCATGCAAAACGTCTCGGCGCTTCTTCATGATCTGGCGCGCAAGCGTCATTTGTTCCGCAAATTCCGGGTTGTAGGTGGTCAGGGTCAGGCCTGAAGCTGTTTCTGACCAGTAAAGCGTGTCACCCTTTTCAACATTCAAACGTGCGAGTACATCTTTGGGCAAAATCACCCCGACAGAATTACCAATCTGCGTTAATTTAAGTGCTGACATCACAACCCCTTTCGTTATAACGAACGTTATAATAACAAAATCCATGCTCACTGCCAACAAACTCATTGCTCAAGGCCAAGGTTTGGCTGCTGCCCTGCTCAAGCGCGCCAGCAGCGTAGAACTCGATTGGGACATCCGGCAAAAAAGCCGCTTTGAAGCGCTGGATTCTTCTGGCCGGCAACTCGGTGTTTTTTTAGCGCGTGGCACGGTGGCGCGCGGCGGTGATGTGCTGGTGGCCGAAGACGGCTCGCTCATCCGGGTTGTGGCGGCACCGCAGGCGGTATTAAAAATCACCCACTGCCAAAACCACGGCTCGCCCTACGACCTGATCCGCGCGGCCTACCACCTGGGCAACCGCCATGTGCCCATTGAGCTCAAGCCCGATCACCTGAAGATAGAACCCGACCATGTGCTGGCCGACATGCTGCGCGCCATGCACCTGATTGTGAATGCGGTGGACGAGCCGTTTGAACCGGAAAACGGCGCTTATGCGACGGGCGGGCATCCACATGGAGGTCATAGCCATAGCCACCACGACAGTGACCACGGCCACGACCACGACCATCATCACGCACACGCCACCGCGCCCACCCCATCCAGGCTGGCATCCATTCCCATCGCCACCGCTCCTGCACAAGCCACCCCGCATGTGCACGGGCCCGGCTGCGGGCACCAGCACTAGCCAAGCTCTGCCATGCTTGACAGCAGTCTGATCCAACTCATGTGGCTGGCCTCTCCGGCCTTGCCCATCGGTGGGTTTTCTTACTCAGAATGCCTTGAATCCGCAGTGGATAAAGGCTATGTAGCTACAGAAATTGAAGCGTCAAGGTGGCTGACTGACCAACTGCACCTGAGCCTTGCGCGCTCGGACCTGCCGGCCGTGGCACAGGCGATTAGCGCCTGGCGCTCGGACGATGTTGCGCGCATCCGTGCGCTGAACGCCTGGGTCTTGCAAACCCGCGAGAGCAGCGAGTTGCGCGCACAGACCGAGCAAATGGGCAGGAGCCTGCTGGAGTGGCTGCGCAACCACACCACGGCGTCAGCCGCGCAGATTGAGCAGCTCGCAGCCTTGCAACCCACCTACCCGCTTGCTTTTGCCCTGGCAGCCTGCGCCACCCAAGCCGCTGTGCGCGATTGCCTGCTCGCCTATGCCTTTGGCTGGGCTGAGAACATGACCCAGGCGGCTATCAAGTCGGTGCCGCTGGGGCAAAGCGCAGGCCAACGCATACTCTCGGCCTTAAGCCATGACATTCCAGCCGCGATAGACCATGCCCTGCGTGTGAATGACGACACACGCCAGGCGTTTTCGCCCATGCTGGCCATTTTGAGCGCCCAGCATGAGATGCAATACTCCCGCCTGTTTCGTTCCTGAACCCCTTTGATCAACGCCCGCCCTGCACCACCTTCTTTTCCACCAGCAAGCCCCAAGCCATGAACGCACTGCATCACATCACGAACCGCACCAAAAACCTGCCTCCCCTGCGCGTGGGCATCGGCGGCCCGGTCGGCTCGGGCAAAACCACGCTGCTGGAAATGCTCTGCAAGGCCATGCGCGACCAGTACGACCTGGTGGCCATTACCAACGACATTTACACCAAGGAAGACCAGCGCCTGCTTACGGTAAGCGGTGCCCTGGCCGCCGACCGCATCATGGGGGTCGAGACCGGGGGTTGCCCGCATACCGCCATTCGCGAAGACTGCTCGATCAATCTGGAGGCCATCGACCGCATGCTGGTGGACCACCCCAACGCCGATATCGTGTTTGTTGAGAGCGGGGGCGACAACCTGGCCGCCACCTTCAGCCCCGAACTCAGCGACCTGACCATTTATGTGATTGATGTGGCTGCCGGTGAAAAAATTCCGCGCAAGGGCGGACCGGGCATCACCAAGAGCGATCTGTTCGTCATCAACAAAACCGATCTCGCCCCTTTTGTGGGTGCAGATCTCAGCGTGATGGAGGTCGACACCATCCGCATGCGCACCACGTCCAAGGGCCTCAAGCCGTTTGTCATGACCAACCTGAAAGAACTCACCGGCTTGGACCAGGTGGTCAGTTTTATCAAAACCAGGGGCATGCTCATCGAGGCCTGAGGGTCTGGGGGGCAGAGCGTTCTGCGCAGGTCAAGGGGGAGCCCGAGCGCGCAAGCGGTCGGGTGGAGGACACGGAGCAGAACGCTCTGCCCCCCAGACCCCTGCAATAAGCGTTACTGAGCAGCGCGTCGCAAGGTGTCCACCACCGGACGGCGCAACACATCGCGCAGGCCCCACCAGCCTGCAGCCCAGGCCAACAAGGCCCCTGCCAGAGAGCCCCACAGCGGGACCCACAGCGATACCATCCAGTCAAATTCAAATACAAATCGCGCCAGCGCCCAGCCCACGGCTGATGCCACCACCGAGGCCAAAAAACCCGCCAGCAGGCCCACGCCGGCCAGTTCAGCCCGCTGCACCTGGCGCAGCAAAACCGCGCTAGCACCAATGGCACGCAAAATTGCAAACTCGCGGGTGCGCTCTTCACGGGTGGCCGTGACCGCTGCAAACAGCACCACCAACCCGGCGGCCAGGGTAAAGCCAAACAAAAACTCCACCGCGCCTATCACCTGGTCCAGCACGCGCTGCACCTGTTTCAAGGTGGCGCTCATGTTCACCTGGGTGATGTTGGGAAAACTGCGAATCAGTGCATTGTCAAAACCGGGCTTGTCTGGCGCTTTGTAGGCCGTCATGAAGGTGCGGGGCACATCGGGCATGTGGCTGAGCGGGTACATGACAAAAAAGTTGGCCCGCATGGAGCCCCAGTCCACCTTGCGCAAAGACGTGATGCGCGACTCGGTTTGCACGCCACCAATCTCAAAGCGCAAGCGGTCACCCAGCTTCAGGCCCAGGGTTTTGGCAATACCGTCTTCCACACTGATGGCGTCTTGCTCTTCATGGGTCCAGCGTCCGGCCACAACCTGGTTGTGCGGCGGCTGCTGGGCGCTGTTGGACAGGTTGAACTCGCGGTCGACCAGACGCCGCGCCCGGTCTTCGGCAAAGTCTTCGGGCTGCACGGTGCGGCCATTGATGGCAATCAGCCGGCCGCGGATCATGGGATACCAGTCGAAATCGCTCACGCCACCGGCACGCAAGGCGTCCTGAAAGGCATCGCTTTGTTCCGGCATGACGTTAATGACAAAGCGGTCCGGCGCACTGGCCGGGGTGGCTTGCCGCCAGCTGCTGATCAAATCGGTCCGCAACAACACCAGCAAAATCAGCGCCAGCATGCCCACGGCCAAGCTGCTGACCTGCACCACCGCATACGCCGGGCGCGCCGATATTTGCCGCGTGGCCAGCACCAGCCAGCGCGGGGCGGTGGTCTCATTGACGCTGCGGCGCAGCAGCTTGACGGCCAACCAGCTCATCACCGCAAATACGCCGGCTGCAGCCGCAAAACCACCCACCGCGATCAGGCCCAGTTTCAGGTCGCTGCTGGCAGCCATGAGCAAGGCAGCAAAGCCGGCCACACCCAGCACCAGCACACCTACCGAGGCCGGGCGCAGGCTACCCAGATCCCGGCGAATCACGCGCAGGGCCGGCACCTGGGCGAGTTGGAGCACCGGCGGCAGGCCAAAGGCCAGCAACAGCGTCAGGCCCACGCCCAGCCCGAACACAATTGGCCAGGCACTGGCCGCAGGCAGTGCAGATTCCACCAAACCGGCCAGCAGCAGCACAAACACGTGGTGAACCGCAAAACCCGCCAGCGTGCCCAAGCCGCTGGCGGCCAGCCCGATGAGTAAAAACTCAAAGGCATAGCTGGCGGCAATGGTGCGCTGGCTTAAACCCAACACGCGCAGCATGGCGCAATCGTCCAGATGGTTGGCGGCAAAGGCGCGGGCGGCCAGCGCCACCGCCACCGCACTGAGCAAGGCCGCCAGCAGGGCCACCAGGTTGAGGAATTTTTCTGCGCGGTCTATGGTTTGTGTTTCTGCCCGGCCGGTGGCTTGGGCATCCGTGCGCTGCCGGCTCAGTCCGGAATCCACTCGTATGCCCCTGATCTCCTGGCTTTTGATGTGCGCGAGTGACCACTTCACAAACGCCAGAACCTGTGGGTCTTCACCGGCCACGGCCAAGCGGTAGGTCAGGCGGCTGGCGGGCTGTATCAGCTGGGTGGCCGCCATGTCGGCCTGGTTGATCATGACGCGGGGCGCAAAGTTCACAAAGCCGGCCCCCCGGTCGGGTTCGGTCAGCACCACTTTACTGATTTTGAATGCCGACTCGCCCACCAGCAGCACATCACCCAGGCTCAGGCTGAGCGAATCCAGCACGCCAGCGTCCACCCAGGCCTCGCCGGCAGCCGGAATATCGCGGGTGACGCTGCCCGGCGCATCCAGTTGCGTGGCCACCGTGAGCTTGCCGCGCAAGGGGTAGCCCGCTTCCACAGACTTCAAGGCCACCAGTTTGCTGGCACCGCCCTGGGCTTCGGGTGCGCGCGCCATGGTCGGAAAACCCAGCGTGCCCGAGGTTTTAAGGCCCAGCTCACGGGCTTTGTCGGCAAAGGCTGCGGGGGTTGCGTTGTCGCTGGAGATCACCGCGTCGCCACCAATGAGCTGGCGGGCATCGCGCTGCAAGCCGCCGTTAATGCGGTCTGCAAAAAACCCCACAGCGGTCAACGCCGCCACCGCCAGGGTGACGGCCACCAGGATGAGCTTGAGTTCACCCGAGCGCAGATCGCGCCACAAGGTGCGCCAGCCAAGTTGCCAGAAGGTCATGTTCATGGTTGCTTGACCAGCTCGGGCTGCAGCACCAGCCGCTCAAAGCCGCTGTAGCAAAGAAACCGCTTGTTGGTGGCGCGGCCCACCGCACACAGGCCCAGACGCTGGGCAATTGCCAGCCCCATCTGGGTAATGCCACTGCGTGAGACCACCATGGGCACGCCCATTTGTGCTGACTTGATCACCATTTCGCTGGTCAATCTTCCTGTGGTGTAGAACACCTTGTCCGAGCCGGTCATATCGTCTTGCAGCCACATCCAGCCGGCAATGGTGTCAATGGCGTTGTGACGGCCCACGTCTTCCACAAACATCAGCATATCCTGGCCGCTGAACAGCGCGCAGCCATGCACCGAGCCCGCTGATTTGTAGGTCGTCTCCTTCAAGCGGATGGCGTTGACCAGGCCGTACAGCTCAGACTGCTTCAAGGCCGATCCCGAGAGCTTGATCTGGTCAATCTCATCCATCAGCCCGCCAAACACACTGCCTTGGCCGCAGCCGGTGGTCACCACGCGCGTGGCCGTGCGCTGCTCCAGATTGTCAATGCCATGGCGGGTCTTGACGGCAGCGGCACCCACCTCCCAGTCCACGGTGACAGATTCAATGTCGTGCACAGAAGTCACCAGCCGCTGGTTGCGTAAAAAGCCCAGCACCAGCCATTCAGGGTGGGCACCCAAGGTCATGAGGGTGAGCAGTTCACGCTTGTCCACATACACCGTCAGTGCGCGCTCAGCCGGGATAGACACCACCTGGGGTTCGCCCAACTCATTGAGGGCTTGCACCTCCTGGGTCAGCGGTGCACTGGCCTGGGTGAGTGTGGGGAGTAAATCTGTTGCCATGCGGGTAGCCTACAGCAAAAAGGGCCGGGGCTTTGAGGCCCCGGCCCATGGTCACGTCAACTCGAAGGTTTCAGCCGTGCTATGCGCTCAGGATTTTTTCTTCGGATCTGCGGGCTTGGCTGCTGCGGCTGCTGGCGCGGCCGGTGCTGCGGGTGCTGCCGGAGCAGCAGCCGAGGTAGTTGCAGCAGGTGCGGGCTCATAAACAAACTTGCCAGGGTCTACGCAGGGCGCGGTTGCCACCGGTGGCTTGGTCTCTTTGCGTTCGGCCTTGGCGGTTTTGTAATAGTGCGCCGCAGTTTTCTCGATCGACTTGCACAGCAGGTAGTTGTCTACCTTGCCGGCATGTGCGGTTTTGGCCGCGGTTTCTGCAGCCTTGGCTTTGGCTTCGTCACTCAGGGGAGGCAGTTTGGCATGCACTGATGCAGACAAGGCCAAGCCGGCAATAAGAATAAATAGAGGTTTCATAAGTCACTCACAAGGATGTCAGGCTTGGGCCGGTTGGCCGGCGCTGGTTGTTGCAGCCGTTCGTTGGGCCGGGATTTTTCCACTCTTGATGTCGTCGTACCACAGCTCATGGTGTTCCTTGGCCCAGGCTTCATCCACATAGCCGGTGCGCATGGCGCTGTAGGCACCCGCCATGCCAATGGTTCCCATATAGATGTGCCCAAAGAACAGGGCCATCATGAGTACCGCAGCCGCCGCGTGAATCATGTGGCTGATCTGCATGGTGCCGCGCTCATAAATCAGGCCGGGGATCAGTTTGTCCAGCACCAGGCCGGAACCCACCACCACCAGACCCAACACAAACACGCCGCTCCAGAACAATACTTTTTCACCGGCGTTAAAGCGGTGCGAAGGTACGTGCTCGCCCGAGAACAAGCCACCGCCCTTGAGCAGCCACGTGATGTCGTCGCCGCTGGGCAGGTTGTCCTTGACGAAGGTCACAATCACAATCACCAAAGACACCGCAAACAGCGGCCCGGCAAAGTTGTGCGCGTTTTTCAGGGCATAGGTCAACCAGCCAAACAGGGTGGAGCCCATGATCGGCAACAAGAAGAATTTGCCAAAGGCCATCACAATGCCTGAGACCGCCAGAATCACAAAGGCAATGGCATTGGCCCAATGCGCAGAACGTTCAATGGCAGTAAAGCGTTCAATCTTGCGGCCAGTGGGTGCGCCATGCACCTGTATCGTGCCCTTGCGGTAATAAAACAGCGCCAGTGCACCCAAGGCAATCAGCAGCAGGGAACCACCGTAAGGAATCAGCCAGTTGTTGCGAACCTGCCGCCAGGCTTCGCCTGCATTGGTCAAGCTGGAGCCGGGGTATTGCACAAAGGGCTGAATCAGGTTGCCTGCCTCGGGGTCAGGCAGGCTGCTAAAGCCCGTCACACCTTGGCCCACCTGACGCCACATGGGCGCGTTGTTGCCCGGCTGAACCTTGGCGCGTTCGCCATTGTTCTGGCTGGCATAGCCTGGCTCGGAACTGGCATCAGGCTTGACATCCATGATGTTCTGGCTTTTGATGCCGCCCGGCTCTGCGGGCGCAGCCTGAACTGCAGCGCCATCAACTTTGAGCTTGTCTTGTGCCAGCGCAGGATGCATGACACCCAGCGCCATCAAGCCTGCGAAAGCAAATGCTTTGATCATGTGGGGCATCCCGTCAGTTCGTCTTGGGGCTGTTGAGGGAATACTCGTTTTGCGTGTTCTGGACACGCGCCTTGAGGTGGGCTTCCCAGCTGGCTTTGTCGCCCTGCTTCCAGCCGGCATCTACATACGGTTTACCGGTACCGGTAAACGGCGCTGTGTCCTGTTTGACGCCACCGGCAGACTGGGGCTTGTCGCCACAGGCGGCCAGGCATGCGCTGGCGGCCACAAGCATCAGGACGCGCTTCATGACTTGGCTCCTGCCGGTGCAGGCTGACCTGCCTGCTTGGAGCCATAGGCCGTGCCCCAGCCCCACACCTCGGCACCCTTGCCGCGTTGCAAAACGCGGGTGCGGAAGATGTCAGCCACCATGTCACCATCACCGGCCAACAGGGCCTTGGTGGAACACATCTCGGCACAGGCCGGCAACTTGCCTTCGGCCAGACGGTTGCGTCCGTATTTCTCAAATTCAGCCTGGCTGCCGTTGGCTTCCGGGCCACCGGCACAGAAGGTGCACTTGTCCATTTTGCCGCGCACCCCGAAGGTACCGGCAGAGGGAAACTGCGGCGCACCAAACGGGCAGGCATACGAGCAGTAACCGCAGCCTATGCACACGTCTTTGTCATGCAGCACCACACCTTCATCGGTACGGTAGAAGCAGTTGACCGGGCAGACCGCCATGCAGGGGGCGTCGCTGCAGTGCATGCAGGCCACCGAAATCGACTTTTCACCGGGCACGCCGTCATTGAGGGTGACCACCCGGCGGCGGTTCACGCCCCAAGGCACCTCGTGCTCGTTTTTGCAGGCGGTCACGCAGCCATTGCACTCAATACAACGCTCTGCATCACATACAAACTTCATTCTTGCCATATCAAACTCCTGGGTTTAAAAGCGCTCAGGCTTTTTCAACGTTGCAAATGGTGGTCTTGGTTTCCTGCATCATGGTGATGATGTCGTAACCGTAAGTGGTGGCGGTGTTGATGGCCTCGCCACGCACAATGGGAGCTGCTCCAGTGGGGTAGTGCGCCAGCATGTCGGCCCCCTGCCAGCGACCCGAGAAATGGAAGGGCAGAAACACGGTGTCTGGGCCCACCCGTTCGGTCACCATGGCCTGCACATTGAGGCGGGCACCGGTAGGAGAGCTCATCCAGACGCGTTCGCCGTTGCGTATGCCCCGGTCGGCAGCCGTCTTGGGGTTGAGCTCAATGAACATTTCCTGCTGCAGTTCAGCCAACCAGGGGTTGGAACGGGTTTCTTCGCCACCGCCCTCGTACTCCACCAGACGACCCGATGTCATGATCAGCGGGAACTTCTCATGCAGCTTGTCGGCCACGTTTTTGGCCTGCAAGGTCTTGTACAGGATGGGCATGCGCCAGCGGGATTTCTGGTCGTCGTGCGACGGGTATTTGGCTATCAGGTCAGGGCGCGTGCCATACAGCGGCTCGCGGTGCTGCGGCACGGCATCGGGGAAGTTCCAGACCACGGCGCGGGCTTTGGCATTGCCAAAGGGGTGGCAGCCATGCCCTTTCATGAACACGCGGATCATGCCGCCTGAAGAGTCGGTTTTCCAGTTTTTGCCCTCGGCCGCTGTTTTCTCGGCCTCGGTGAGTTCATCCCACCAGCCCAGCTTTTTCAGCAGCACATGGTCCAGCTCTGGATAACCCGTGGTGATATCTGCGCCCTTGGAATAAGAGCCGTCTTCAGCCAGCAGGTTTTTGCCCTCACGCTCAACACCAAAGTTGGCGCGGAAGTTACCGCCGCCTTCCATGACGTGCTTGGAGGTGTCGTACAGATTGGGCGAACCCGGGTGCTTGAGCTCGGCCGTGCCGTAGCAGGGCCAGGGGAGACCGAAATAGTCGCCGGTGAAGTCGTAGCCGGTTTCCTTGTCTTTGCCGCCTTTGGCCTTGAGTGTCTTGACATCGAAC
This sequence comes from Hylemonella sp., assembly GCA_040382055.1. Taxonomy (GTDB): domain Bacteria; phylum Pseudomonadota; class Gammaproteobacteria; order Burkholderiales; family Burkholderiaceae_C; genus JBEIGE01. Next base: position 9,181 of record JBEIGE010000007.1, on the reverse strand, counting down.
ATGTGCATATTGCGCATGTGGGCCTTCAGGCGCTCGGGGCTCTGGCCGGTGTAGCCAATGGTCCACACCGATTTGTTGATCTCACGCAGGATGTCCTCGGGCACAGGCTCGTCCATGCCCTTGACTTTCTGCATCTTGAAGTTCTTGGACAACTCGGCAGCAAAGCCCAGTTTTTCGGCGAACTGGTGCATGATCATGTGGTCGCTGCGGCTCTCCCAGAGCGGCTCTATGACTTTTTCGCGCCACTGGATGGAACGGTTGGATGCCGTGCAGGAACCGCTGGTTTCAAACTGGGTGGCCGCTGGCAACAAATAGACCGCACGGTTGGGGTTGAGGTCTTCGGCCTTGCCCGGCATGGCGGCCATGGCGGCAGTGGCTGAAGGATAGGGATCAACCACCACCAGCAGGTCCAGCTTGTCCATGGCGCGTTTCATTTCCAGACCACGGGTCTGGGAGTTGGGCGCATGGCCCCAGTAGAAAACGCCGCGCAGGTTGGAGTCCTGGTCAATCAGTTCGTTTTTCTCCAGCACGCCGTCAATCCAGCGCGATACCGTGATGCCGGGCTTGGTCATCATGGCCGGTGAAGAAAACTGCTTCTTGATCCACTCAAAATCAACGCCCCAGGCCTTGGCAAAGTGTTTCCACGAGCCTTCGGCCAGACCGTAGTAACCCGGCAAGGAATCAGGGTTGGGGCCAACATCGGTGGCACCCTGAACGTTGTCGTGGCCACGGAAAATATTGGTGCCGCCACCGGTTTTGCCCACATTGCCCAAAGCCAGCTGCAAGATGCACGAGGCGCGAACCACGGCATTGCCGGTGGTGTGCTGGGTCTGACCCATACACCAGACGATGGTGCCAGGGCGGCTTTCGTTGAGCATGGTGGCCACTTTGAGTACCTGGGCTTCCTTGACGCCACAGGCCTCTTCAACCTTGTCGGGTGTCCACTTGGACATCACATCTTCTTTGACCTTGTCCATGCCATAGACCCGGTCGTTGATGTATTTTTTGTCTTCCCAGCCGTTCTTGAAGATGTGATAGAGCACACCAAAGAGGAAGGGAATATCCGAGCCCGAACGGATGCGGACGTATTCATCCGACTTGGCAGCCGTGCGGGTGTAGCGCGGGTCAACCACAATCATCTTGCAGCCGGTTTCTTTGGCATGCAGCATGTGCAGCATGCTGACCGGATGCGCCTCGGCAGCGTTGGAGCCGATGTACAAGGCGACTTTGCTGTTTTGCATGTCGTTGTACGAGTTGGTCATGGCACCATAACCCCAGGTATTGGCAACGCCAGCCACCGTGGTGGAGTGGCAAATACGCGCCTGGTGGTCGCAGTTGTTGGTGCCCCAGAAACTGACAAACTTGCGCAGCAGATAAGCCTGCTCGTTGTTGTACTTGGAAGACCCGACAAAGTAAATGCTGTCAGGGCCGCTGGCCTTTTTCAGCTCAATCATCTTGGCGCTGATTTCGGTAAGCGCCGTGTCCCAGCTGATGCGCTGGTACTTGCCATTGACCAGCTTCATAGGGTAGCGCAAACGGAACTCGCCGTGGCCGTGTTCACGCAGGGCAGCGCCCTTGGCGCAATGGGCACCCAGGTTGATGGGGGAATCAAACACCGGCTCCTGGCGGACCCAGACGCCGTTTTCAACCACCGCATCCACCGCGCAACCCACCGAGCAGTGCGTGCACACGGTGCGCTTGATTTCAATTTTGCCGTCGCCCACCGCAATGCCAGCCGAAGCTGCATTGGCTTTTTTGACCAGGGTCAGTTGCGACGCGGCAATACCCACGCCCAGCCCCAGACCAGAACGACGCAAAAAGGCGCGCCGGTCCATGGTGGGCAAGGCCTGAGACAAGCCACGCTTGAGGCTGTGCACAAACGGAGAACGACCGGCTACAGCGCCGTCGGATTTTTTGGTAAGCAGCATGGAAAGCTCCAAAAAGAAAGGGGAGAAAACGGAATTTGCGGCTGAGGAAACTGCAGCAGATTTACAGACGCGTGGTCTGGTAATAGCGCTTGACGTGCTCACTGAGTGAGTAACCACCGCCTTTGGCAGGGGCAGGTTTGGCCATATCTTGCGGCATCACCTCGGTGACCTCGGATTTAGGCAACAGGCTAAGGGTGGCTGCAGCAGCGCCGGACAAACCCAGGGCAGCAAGAATGCCGCGGCGCGAAGAAGCGTTTGAAGTGGACTTCATGTTGTCTCCAAAAAAACAAACCATACAGAAAACACGATTGCTGTAGATTTAATCTATGAACTCTTATTTATATCCATTCTCTCGCAAAAAACCAGAAACTGCACCGGATTAAACCAAGGGAAAACACCTAGGCTTTGCGAAAAGGGTTGGTAGATCAGCACTTACCCTAAGTCTGCGCACAAAAACGAAAAGTCCCCCCAATGGGGGATAGGCGAGCGGTGAAGTCTTCGCCAGACTCGGCTACTTGTTTCCATTTCAAAGTGAATCCGATGAACCGCATGAACAACATTGTCTTCTTTACATTGAGCGTGTTGCTCTTGACCAATCAAGTACAGACGCAAATTTGCGCGCGCCCCTGGCGCAGTACACAATGAATCTAAAAAAGAATATTCAAAAAGCGACCGGGTGGATGATGGTGAATTTGCTATGCATGCGCAAAGCAGCGAAGCAGCGACTTGCTGACAGCCTTCACAGCGGAGCTAATGTCAGTGCTCCAGCCGCTTTTATTGCTCTGCCGGGATATGAAGCTCTGCCTCAATCTCAGGGGCCCGTCATCGTATTGTGTCGGCAGGTGACGATTGACGCCCAGCCAAAACCAAGAGAGAAAAATAATATTAAATCTGTAGCTGGTTGCTCAATTAACACAAAGACTATCGACCGAAATTTCTCTGATAACCGAGGTAATGCTGCCCTTCAAATAAGTTGGAGAGTCACGACATGAAACGATTAACAAAATGTTTTATCAGGGTTAACCTATTTACCGCGTTGGTTTACACGCTGCTCAGCGCGCAAACGCAGGCAAGCCAAACCGATGCCACAAGAGGATGGCTGCGCACATTTACCGTGCCAATTGGCGACGCCTATATCCTTCAGCCGCTCAGCGCTTTTGAGAATGGTCCCGCCATTTCGGATGTCTATATTCAAGCAATACATCGTCAAAAAGGTGTGAGCGAGTTGGTGTCATTCCATGACGGTCAGGTGCTTGGAGCTGGTTGCTTTATCAGGGGTGACTTACAGGAAACAATGCCATACCACCTTGCATGTCAGCGGCAGGCACATCGAAACATTGCAAAAAAGAAGTTGACACTACCTGATTGCCATCTGGATAAAGACGAAGGTGGATATCCCCGCACTGCAACGCACTTCATAACGCGACAAGGAACACGGGCGGCATGCATCTACAAGATGCCTGCCTTGCTAATTGATCACGTCCTTAAACATCGAAATAAAAATTCTAACGATTCAACGGTTATTGGAATAGAGCCAATTTGGAAGGCCGAGCAGCTAGAAGGAATTCGTCTTGGGAGCACGGGCACGCTTGCAAATTTATTCCCCAGTGCGCCCATCCAGCAGCTCAACAGGTTGGGTTTGAATGGTGCGCGTAATTGTTTTGGCTTGCCAGGTGTGCTCGCCGCTTTTGCCACCAGCAATTTGAACGACATCTACGTTGAGGGCATTCCGTTTTTGACGATTCCCAGTTTGCAATGGTCTTATTTTTATCTGGTGCATACCAAGAGACCTATTGCTTGCGGCGATGCCCAATACGACATTGATGTTTTGAACGAGCCTTTCGCTTATGGTCTTGCCGATAACACCATGTTGATTCGCGGTCAACGTAGCGTACTTCGTATACAGGTGAGTGATGGCTCTAGTAAAGCTTTTTCGTCATCTGTTAAAAGTGTATCGGCACAAGTGTTCATTGAAACGATGCAGGCCCATGGTGGCACAGCTTGCATGAATGAAGAGCCACGACCTGAAGAGCGATGCAAATGGCTTTCTCGGCAAGGGTGGTATCAGTATGCCGAGAAGCACCCAAGAGATGATTTAGGTGAAATGGAATACAGCAAATTCTGGTTCCAAGGATTTGGTCAGGCTATTAAGAACGTTTTTTTTAATCAAGGGAAATAAATCATGTCATTTACTACTGCACAGGCACGTTTTTCCGCTTATTACGTAATGGCCTGGGGTACTGAGGCAGATAAGAACAGAAGTCCGTATGTTTTTACTTCAGCTTTTACAAAAACCGTTGTTGTCGATGGGCAAACTAAAACAACATATGGTGGTCCTTCCTTGGGCGTTTTTCAAATTGATTTGGCTGCAAAAGGGCGCGGTGATCAAGCTCAAGCAGTATTTGACGCTTACGATAAATGGCGGATTGCAAATAACAAAGATGTGATCTCTCTGAAGGATTTCACATCTATGGGGGTGGATAATATTTCAGGTTCAAAAGCAAGCGCATTTAATCAATTTTTATCTACTCAAAGCGGCAAGGCAATTGTTGATGGATGGACCGCTAACCAAGCTAATTATTTGATTGCACAAGCCCCCTCTGCGCGTATCAGTGACACAACGTATTTTTCTGTGTTGAGTGAAGACGAGCAGCTTGCAGTTGCAGCTGCAACATATAAGGCAAATAACGCACGCGGTGATCTTCCTGGGCGCAATCTCGTGAAGTTCATGAATGGTGAAACTGTAAATGGCATCAAGATTGAGCTAACCGATAGTGCGGCAGAGATTGTCGATAAGTTTAGACAAGTTGTTCAAACAAACATTGGGGCTCAGTCTGGCCCCCACATGAAAGACTATGGGTCTACTGCTTGGAAAGCGGTGCTAGCGAGCTTTGATAAGGCCACAAAATTATCAGACGTATTTAACTCTGCTGAATTTGCCGACGCCAAAGCCTACTTGGACAATCCCGCCAACGATATTTCCGGCGCTGGCGCAAGCGCCCAGGTTCAAACCCAATTGAGTGTTTTGCGCGTTGCTTCAATGCACATCGCAGAGGTAACACAGTCTGGCCAACCGATCCGCTACGAAGGGCGACTATTCACTGACCCGGCTACGGGCAATCGGGTTGTGTACAGCAACAGCGCTGCGATGGTGACGTTGCCCAACCAGCAGGGCGGCTGGTTAATGCTAGATGGTCAAATGATCCGCTACCAAGATGGTGAGGTCTCGCTGCGTTTACAACCAAACCCAACAACGGGCCTATTGCAAGTAAGCGCTGTATTGCCTGGCAAGAATGGTGCGTCCGACACAGCCATTGCACTTGGGCCACAGGGAGGCTACTCGGTCAATCCAGGATTCAACGCACAAAACGCCTCACCCACCTACATGGAAGATGGCACGTTGGCATTGGTTTCTGGACAGGGAAGCGCCAAAGTGTTGGCTTTGTTGAATGGGCCATTTGAGGGCTCGACCGTGGCCTATCTGGATCGCACTTCAAATGGTAGTGGTGGAGCTCTTAGAAACGTAAGCTTCAGTTCAGACAACAACAACCCGAGCAACAACTACTACGCCGTTATTGACGATGGCAAAGGGGGTGTCGTTACAAGGGATGTCCGCCCCATCACTGCAAACACCGATGCTGGAGTAGGAACAATCATTGGCAGCGAATCTACGGTAGTGAAGCAACAGAACGGGATCACACTGTCAAGCACCAAAACCAGCACTGAAACCGATTTAGCAACGGGCCAGCTTGTTTCCAACAACGATGTGACCCAATACGCCCCGACAGGTGAGTTTGTGAGTCGCTCAGTCAATACGATCACTTCAACCAGCTCAGGGATTCAACTGGCTGATGTGAAAGTGACCTTCAACGCCGCTGGCAGCGTCACCCAAACCAGTGTGACCCAAGCTCAACCCGACGGCACCACGCTCACCACGGTGCGTGACGGCCAAGGGGTAGTTCAATCCGCCACTGCGCGACAAACCTTAGACGACGGCAGCGTCATCGAGATCAAAACCGAGAACGGCCAGCAATACGTGCGGGCCACCGACACCGACAGCAAGGCCTCTGAATGGAAAAACCTTGACACCGGTCAGACGCAAACGGCTGAACAACGCGCTCAGCGTTACGAAAACCAGCTCTACAGCGACATGGCCGGTTTCCTGAACGCGCTGCGCACCAAAGACAAAGTCAATCAGGTGCTCTATGGCGCCAAGATCGCCATCGACTACCAAATGATGAACGGCGCGGACGCAGTCAATCTTGGTGGGCTGAACCTCGGCAAGACGGTGGCAGGCCTGTCGGCCACGGTAGGCATTGTGGCGGGGCTGCACGCCTTGCAGTCCAACGACATACAGACGCAGCTCAATGGAGTGGTGGGGCTGCTCTACAGCGCCAACAGCTTGGCTGGCATCATGGGCGTGACGCACGATGTCGATGTGGGTAAAACGGCTGAAGGCTTCCTGAGCGAAGGCAGTCTGCAAACGCTGCAACAGGCCGGTGCATTGCTGTCCATCGCCAACTTGCGCAATCTGGACAAGATGCTTGAGAACGGCCAGGTGGGTAGCGCTTTCGCCACCCTCGTGGGGGCAATCAACGGGTTTGCGCTCTTGACATCTGCAGGCACAGGGGCAACTGCCTTGATCGCGATCAACCCATTGGTCATGATTGGAGTTGTGTTTGTCCTGGATACCATGTTCAGTAAATCACAGACCCCCCCTCCCCCACCCCCGGTGGGCTGGGCCGAATTCACCCGCAACCCACAAGGGCTGCAATATCTCTACCACGGCACCACGCCCAGCGGCCAAGACATGCCGGGTGACAAAGCGATGGGCAACAGCATTCTGCAAAGCGCCATGGATAAGGTTCTGACCAGCCTGAACAAGCAGCTGACAGACGCCAACGCCACTGTCACCGACCCCAGCCGCGCGCTGGTGACCATTGCCAGCCGATTGCCCAAGGTGTTTATCCAAAGCTGGTTGAGCAAAGAGGGTAACGGCGAGACCAACTATTACTACTACCTGGAGATGACCCATCCGCAAACCGGGCAAAAGTACGGTGCGCAGGTGGCTCGGCAAGACATCGTCAACCAATACACGGGCATGTCTATGGCTCCCGAGGCCATCGTGCAACAGTGGCAGGCGGCCCACTTGGCAGCCAAGTTTGGCTCGGACGAGAGCAAGTGGCTAACCGAAGGCCAGTGGGCCATGGCGCAAAGCCCCATAGAGCAGCAACGCGCGGCACTGACCAAGGCTTATAAAGACAGTTACCAGGCGCTCAGTGCGCTCAAGAACACCGAGCTCCAGGCCGCCGCAGACGGTTTGCTGACGGACGGGGCTGACCCGGCGGCCCTCTTGGCCCGCACCCAGGCCATTGCAGCGCAGCAGGTGAAGGTAGATGCAGCGTACAAGGCACTTGTGGTGTTTAGCACCAAAAACCCACTTGGCTTTGTGGGTGAGCAGTCCGATGCAGAGGGCCATCTCAGTGAGGGCATTGCACCGCAGGCGGCAGCCATGGTGGTTGACGGTTTCACACAAGCCAACCTGGCCAGCCTGGAAACCACCGACCCGCAAGCCTGGCAATCCACCTGGAGCAAGGCGCGCCAGTCGGCCAGCCAACAGTGGATGAAGGCCATCACGCTAGACTGGAACGGCGACGGCCAGATCAGCAAATGGATGCCCACAGAAATCGCTGCAGGATCGGACTCCAGCGCCAATGCTGCCAAGAAGTTCAATGTGGGCACCATGCTCAAAGACCTGCAAAGTGACGGTTATGCCAGGTTCGACGTGGACGGCGACGGCTACCGCGAAGTCACCGAATGGGTAGCCGCCAGCGATGCGCTTGATTTCAATCGTGCCTGCGCCCACCGCAATGCCAGCCGAAGCCGCATTGGCTTTTTTGACCAGGGTCAGTTGCGACGCAGCAATACACACGCCCAGCCCTAGACCAGAGCGACGCAAAAAATCAGAAACAGCAGCAGATTAACGCAAGGGGAAACACCTAGGCTTTGCGAAACAGATTGTCGACCTGCGAGGATGATCCATGGTTTCTAGTTAGCCATGTAACCCACCCCCGATAAGCCAAAGACCAAGAAAGTGGTTGCCTGTAGCCGGCCAAGACGATTGTTTAACATTAGGCTTTTTTTTGACTGTCTGAAATGCAAAATCAATCTTTGTCGGGTCCCCTAGTTGTGATGGTGTCTGCTTTGCTGTCTGCCTGCGGCGGCGGTGACGGTGCAGCCGCTGATACCGCCCCCACGATCACGAGCGTTAGCGCGAGTGCACCGAGCAGTTCGCAGATCACCCTGTCAGCCGTTGCAACAGACAATACTGCTGTAACTGGGTACTGCTTCAAAACCTCGGCCACAAAACCTGCCTCCACAGACAGTTGCTTCGCATCGGGTAACACCCTCACAGTTGCAGTGCCCGGCACGCCAATTCGTTACTACGTTTGGGCCAAGGACAGCGCGAACAACATCAGCACAGGATTTGAAAGGGTGGTCGGCCCCTGCTCTGCGGCTGGTGTGACCGCATCTCAAGCCTCGGCTTTACCCACCGTGTGCGTGTCGACCACCCTTGGCGAGTTCGTCGTAGCCCTTGAATCCACCAAAGCCCCGATCACCACGACCAACTTTCTGAAATACGTGAACGATGGTTTTTACAGCCAGACTATCTTTCACCGGGTGATGAGCAACTTTGTGGTTCAAGGCGGTGGATATACCGGCGTGCCAATTACCAGTTCGGCCAATTTGAAGACACCCACCTATCCGGCCATTGTGTTGGAGCCCACAAGCGCCACGGGATTGAGCAATACAACGGGAACCATCGCCATGGCCCGATCCACCGATCCGAACAGCGCGACCAGCCAGTTTTATGTCAATGTTGTCGACAACACCGGCCTTGATGCAGCTGGTTATGCCGCATTCGGGCTTGTCATCTCTGGCCTGGGTACCACGATTGAAGCCATCCGAACCCTTCCAGTTCAAGACAATGGCAGCGGCCAAATAACTCAACCCGTGACTCCTCCATCCGTGCAGTGGGCTTATCAGCTCAAGTAGAGGACAAGCCCGCCAGGTCTTGCCTCACCCGCTGCAAGACCTCTTCCCAATCCCCCGCACGGGCCTGGTTGTACAGCTTCACCGTGGGGTACCAGGGGCTGTCGCTGCGGTCTTGCAGCCAGCGCCAGCAGTTGTCATAGCGGTTGAGTATCCATACCGGCTTCCCCAAGGCCGCAGCAAGATGGGCTACCGAGGTG
>JBEIGE010000006.1:0-123084 GCA_040382055.1 Hylemonella sp. | reverse complement strand
GATTGCTCCCGTGCTGCCGTTCGACTTGCATGTGTAAGGCATGCCGCCAGCGTTCAATCTGAGCCAGGATCAAACTCTATAGTTCGATCTTGAATTTTTTGCTCTTTCGAGCAACTCATAAATTGGAATCGACGTGATTTTCTTTGACGAACATCACATCTTTTTTACTTCATGAGCGTTTGTAAGTCATAAGACTTAGTTCCGAAGAACTTGGCAATCGCCTTCAAACGCTCACGCTTATCGGCTGTAAGTTTTTAATGAACATGTGAGCATTATCTATTTTGCCCGCTTGCTTTGCTGTTATCAGCGAAGCCCTCTACTTTAACACGTTTTTTATCTTTATCAAAGTTTATTGAAAATAAACTCGAAAAGCTTTGCAGTGTGAACCTGCAAACTTTGCTTCAGAACTCTACATTCCGTGCAGCGAAGCCCTCCACTATAGCAGCATTTAATGTTCTCGCAAATCTTTTATGAAAGATTTTTTACTTCGCCAACAATCTTGGCTGCCTTAGTCTTTTTTCGTAGGCGGATTTCTACGTATGTTACAGAGTTGTTACATGGTTTTACTATTCTTCAAGTCCATAAACGGTGAGGTTAACGTCGCTATGGATTTCCCCCAAACCTCAGCACTCGCACTTTGCGAATGTGATGACCGCTCGATGCTCTTTGCAATCCTAAACTGTTGTATCAACAGGCCATCACATCCAGAGCTGCATAGCTAGTGATCCACTAACCAAACTAATGGCGTGAACCGTGTTCGATTTTTCATTTCAACTCTCAGGATTACGTCATTTTTCACTACCGTCTCGTCGACGATGTCTAATGATGTTTTTAAATCCCAAAGCAAAAGGAAACACCATGCGTCTACCCCATTGGACCCCTGAGGCAAAGCCCCAACCTCAAGAACTCGTTGATGCCATCCTTGAGCGACGCGGCGGCCAATTCATAAACCTGGATCTGGCTTTGCTTTGGAGCGAACCATTGGCAAAGGGCTGGAATGTCTATCTTAAGGCGGTGCGCTCTGAATTGCCGACCAGTCGTAGGCTGCGTGAACTGGGTATTTGCACCGTAGCTCTACTCACCGGCGCACACTACGAATACAAACACCACGCACCGGACTTTCTCGCTGCTGGTGGAACGCAGGCCCAATTAGACGCCTTAGGAGATCACGTCAAGGCAAATCCGCTTTTAGCCCCTAGCAGCGTTGAACTAAATGCTATCGAAAAAATAGTAATTCAATACGCCGCGCAAATGACACTGACCGTCAAAGTGGAGGATGAGGTATTTGCCAACATCCAAAAGCACTTTGATAACACCCAAATTGTGGAGATCACAGCTGCAATCGCCACTTACAACATGGTGGCGCGATTTTTAGTGGCACTAGGTGTAGCTCCGGAACATTGACAATTGACCAGGAGCGTACCTGCGAAACTGGTAGGATTGATAGGGCCATGACCCTTCAAGACCTTGAACATGCGGCTCAGGGCTTGTAATAATCCTGAATAGTGTCCCATGCAACTTGTTGCAAATGCAAGGCCAGCTCGGCTGAGAGGCCGGCGTTGTACCGCAGACCCACGGGGGACTTTTTAAACAAAGCTGCATAAGTCACCGCGGCGGCAAGGTAAGTCCCCGCAAGACTGGGGTGGCGCTTGTCAGGCACATAGAGGTTAAGGTCCGGCTTTAGCGAAATAGAACGTGCGAAGGCCAGCCCGGCCGGGATCACAAATACATTGTTTTCATTGGCCGCCACGGTATAAGCCTCTGCAAGCTGCGCAGTCATCTCGGGGGCATCCTGGTAAGCCCAGGACATGAAAAAAACCGGCCTGGCGCCGTGCTTGCGCACCGTATCGCTGTGTTTTTTCGCAAAGTCTTTGAATACGGTTTTAAGTTGGGGGTGGAGCGGGCACTGGCTGCAGTCCATCATGATGGCAACATCAAACAGCCGGTCGAGCTTGTTGAAAGAAACCACGTTGTTAGGCCCGAAGGAATAACCACCAATGGCGTTGGGCCGAAAATACGAATCCACATCATGCCAATCCAAACCCGAGCCGCTGATGGTGACCGAGCTTGCGCGATGACGAAAGCCTGGCAACCCCTCGGCAATGAGCTGACCCACATGGCCGTGTAGGCTGTTGTTGTAATAAAAAAAGCTGTTGCCAATATAAATGGCCGAAGCAGGGTTGGCAATGCCCGCATCCAATACTCGGGGCTTGGTTTGGGCGTGTGCGTCACTGCCGCACAGGGAGAATGACCCGCACAACACCCAGATGCACACGGCTAATGAATTTAAGAGACTCATAAATAGGCTTTTTTTGGGTGTGGGTGGCTCTCAATCCGGCTTGATGTTGTTGTCTTTGACCACTCTGGCCCAGATGTCTATCTGCTTGTCAATAAACATACGGGCAGCCTCAGGTGTGCCGCCAATCACATCAATACCTTGAGCGTCCAGCTTTTTGGCTATCTCGGGGTTCTTCAAGGCTTTGTTCACTTCTTCGTTCATGCGCTTGAGAATCTCGGGGGGGGTGTTGGCAGGTGCCAGAATAGCCCACCAGGCAGGGGCCTCAAAGCCAGGGTAGCCGCTCTCGGCAACGGTAGGTACGTCGGGCAAATCCGGTGAGCGCTTGGTAGAGGTGACCACCAGCGGACGCATGCGCTTGCTGTCGATGTGCGGCTTGGTGACAAACACCGAGCCTATAGATAGCGGAACGTGGCCGGCAACGGCATCGGTCATCAAGGGGCCACCGCCCCGGTAAGGAATATGCTGCCAATCCAGCCCGCCATTTTTACCCAGCAGGGCCATGGCCAAGTGGCCTAGGCTGCCCGAACCAATAGAACCGTAGCTGACGTTCTTTTTGGCCTTGGCTGCGGCCACGACATCAGAAAAGGTTTTGTATTCAGAGCCAGAAAAAGTGGCAAGTACCATGGGCGAGGTGCCCACCAGTGCAATGGGAGCGAGATCCTTGCGGGTGTCAAAAGGCATGCCGGGGATCAGGCTGGGATTAACGCCGTGCGTGTCAAACACCACCGCAAACGTGTAACCATCGGCTGGCGAAGCCGCCACAAATGCGGTACCAATGGAGCCGGAGGCGCCGCCCTTATTCTCCACAACAATGCTCTGGCCGAGTTGCTGCTGCAGAGGTTGGGCCAGAATGCGCGCCACCTGGTCTACCGAGCCTCCCGGGGGGAATACTGCAATGAATTTGATGGGCTGCTTGCCTGGCCATGCTTGGGCATTGACGCCGAAGGCTGTAAGCAGCGCTGCGCCAGCCAAGGCTGCACAGACAAACGGCCGCGTAAAAGCAAGCGTGAAGGTAAGAGTTGTTGAACGCGGTGGTTTCATGAAGGCTCCGTGATGTAATTGGCCAATGGTAAGAGCAAATCAACGCCTGATCCCCCAGAACGAACCCTTAGAAGCACCCTCTGCGCCCATGGGTTTGATAAGCGGGCAGCCACAGACTTTCATAAGCACGGACTCGGCCTATGGCGAGCTGCTTCTCGTTGGTCCTCGCAGTGATTGCGGGTCTGATGACGACCTGCACAGACTGGACTGGCAGTCTGTGAATCCAGTCCGATTGCTAAAAAACGTGATGCGGCTGACCGCTCCAAATCCCGGCTTGATGACCGGCCCGGGCACCAACAGTTACCTGGTGGGCGATGCAGCCACTGGCTTTGTGGTGATTGACCCGGGGCCGGCTGACCCGGAGCATTTGCAGCGACTGTGGCGCGCAGCAGGCGGGGATATTCGCATGATTGTGTGCACCCACTCACATGCCGACCACTCACCCGGGGCCCGGCCTTTACAGGCCTTGTGCGCTGCAGAGTCCGGAGTGCGCAGCCAAACTGCACCACCCATTCTGGGTCTGCCCTCAGCCACCACCGCACGTGCCAACAGTTTTTTTGAGCCTGATCGATTGCTACAAAATAAGGAGCTGATAACCCTTATTATTAAAGGAAAAAATCCCGAAACAACCCACAGCCTCAAAGTCATCCACACCCCGGGACATGCAGCCAACCACCTGTGCCTGGTGCTTGTAGAAGACGGACTGCTGTTCTCGGGCGACCACATTCTGAACGGCAGCACCACCGTGGTGGACCCGCCGGACGGCAACATGACTGCGTATCTGGATTCGCTCGACACCCTAGCTTTGGCCTGCAAGGACCATGGCATTGAATTCATCTTGCCTGCTCACGGCTATGTATTGGGGGAAGCAGCCGACCAAATCAGCCGCCTCATAGCGCACCGCTTGAAGCGCGAGGCCAAGGTGCTCGCCGTCATTCAGGCACAGCCGAACGGAACCATGGACGACTGGGTGGCGTGCGCCTACGACGATGTGCCACCGCGTATCTGGCCGATAGCCAAGCGCTCCCTGCTCGCTCACGTCGAGCGGATTGAGGCCCTTGGCCTGAACGTGCCAAACCCGTGATGGCACCTTCGGATTCTGAAGGCATCCGCCTGGCCAAGCGCGTAGCTGAGCTATGCAACTGCTCGCGGCGGCAAGCCGAACAGTTCATCGAGAACGGCTTTGTCCGCGTCAACGGCCAGTTGGTGCAAGAGCCCCATTTTCGGGTCACCACCCATGCCGTCGAGATTGATCAAAACGCCACGGTGCAGGCACCTGAGCCCATCACGCTGCTGATGCATAAACCGCCGGATATGACCGACGCACAGGCACAAGTAACCCTCAACCCCGCCACACACTTTGCACAAGACCCGCCTGGTGAGCGTGTACTCAAACGGCATTTCAACGCGCTGACCCGCCATGTGCCGCTAGAAGCCGCAGCCAGCGGGCTGATCGTGTTCACGCAAGACTGGCGCGTAGCGCGAAAGCTTGACGAAGATGCCGCCCTGTTGGAACACGAGTTCATGGTCCAAGTAGCTGGCGAGATAACGTCCCAATCGCTGCTGCCCATCGAGCGGGCGCTCAAACGCCATGAGCCACCACTGCCGGCCACCAAAGTCAGCGTCAGCAGCTCGGGCGAGGGGCGCAGCTCCCTTCGCTTTGCAGTTAAGGGATCCCACCCTGGACTGATTGCTTTTCTGTGCGACTTGGCAGAACTCAAAATTCTGACCATCAAACGCCAGCGCATCGGAAGAGTTGCTATGGCGCAGCTGCCACAAGGGCTTTGGCGTTACCTGCTTGCCCACGAGCGGTTTTAAAACCTTAGCTGCAAAGATTCAGGCGCTGAAAAGTTGCTCTCGTGCCGTCTCAGTGATCGCTACCACACAGGGATGGCTGATGCGCCGCTCAACGGAAACGGCAAAAAACTCGTTGACCATCTCATCGGTTCGTCCGATCAGATGAACATTCAGTTGAGACTTGATTTCATCCTCCAGCACTCTGGGCACCATGAACACCCCCCGACCTTGGCGACCAAACTCCTTGATCAGGGCTCCGTCATCGAATTCACCCACTATTTGCGGGTTGAGCTGATGCTTGGTCAGCCAAGCCTCAAACTGCTGTCGGATAGCCGTCCCCGCCCCCTGAATTAACATGGGGGTGCCGTTCAGGCATTGCGGAAAGTCGCCCTTGAGCTTGGCCTGCAATTCAGGGGTGCAAAAAAAGCTGGCCGGAGTGCGGCCCAAGGGATGGTTAAAGGCCTTCACGCTGACTCGGCTCGACATGGGCTCATCGGCTAAGACCAAATCCAGCTTGTGCAGCGCCAGTTGCGCCAGCAAGTCGGCGAACTTGCCTTCGCTACAAATCAGGCGAGTATTCTGCGGCATGTTCAGCGCCGGCTCCAACAAGCGATAGGCCATTGACTTGGCCACCGAATCGGCCACACCCACCCGGAACTCCAAGACTCGGGTCGCGCCCCTGGCTTCGCGAACATGGGTTTCCAGCTCTGCGCCCAGCGTGAAAATCTGATCAGCGTAGCCCAGCGCCACTCGCCCGGCTTCGGTTAACTCCAGGTTGCGTCCGCTTTTGCGGAACAGCTTGTGCCCAAACTGCTCTTCAAGCAACTTGATCTGTCCGGAGAGCGTTTGCGGCGTGGTATGCAATTGTTCTCCAGCGCGCATCACCCCGCCGGCCTTCGCTGCCACCCAAAAGTAATGTAAGTGCTTGAAATTCATAGACTTTCCTCCACAAAATATTGTCTTGCCAAAAACAAATTAATCGCAATTTTCGAAGTTAAATTGTACAAAATACGAATTTACGCGAACTGAATTCGATCTTATACTCCTTTCAGTCACAATTTTGTGTCATGCCCTTGGGAGCACCTGATGCGTATCACCACTAAAAGTCGTTTTGCCGTAACCGCCATGATTGACATTGCGCTGCGTGAACAGTCTGGCCCCGTGCCTCTTGGGGAAATTGCCTTAAGGCATCACATTTCTCTTTCGTATCTGGAGCAACTCTTTAGCAAGTTGCGCCAACAAGGTTTGGTTGAAAGCACACGCGGCCCTGGTGGCGGCTATTCGCTGGGTCGTTCAGCCCAAACCATCTCGATGGCAGACATTATTCTGGCTGTTGACCGTGCCAGCGCTACGCAAGAACACATTCGCACCGGTGAGAACGGCAGCCAAGACTTGGCAGGCACCCTCACAAACGACCTGTGGAGCGTGCTGGACATCAAAATGACTGAACACATGCATGCCATCAAACTGTCTTCCTTGGTCAGTGATCAATTGCTCAAAGGCGTCAGCGTTGAGAGCCGTAAAACCAAGCGTGGCGTTTTTTCCAAACCTGTTCAAACACCAGTGCGAACGACGGCGCCCAACTCGGTGTTTGCTTGGGGCAGCTCCCTGCTGTCACAGAACTAAAAAAGTGTGAAGCTCACCGATAAGCCGGATTCTGTGCGCCGGGGAGTTCTTACGAACCTCACGGCGTGACCGCCATTAATCTGGGCCGGGGGTCACCCCTCCGGCTCAATGCTACCTACCCGCACACTCAGGGGGCCCCTTCAACGTGTGCCTATTTGGTATTGCTGCGCGTAGAGATTGCCCGTTTCACCCGAACTCAATCGGCTCGTCTCTGTTGCTCTGATCCTCACCTCACGGTGGACAGCCGTTAGCTGCTACGCTGCCCTGTGCAGTCCGGACGTTCCTCCAGTGCCTGGTTTCCCAGATTGCACCAGCGGCGGCCTAGTGAGCTTCACAACCCGATTATGGGCTGCTGAGACAATGCTTGCCGAATACTTCAATAATCATCCTCAAAGAATCACCGGAGTCTCGCCTTGAAAGCTCAAAACATATTGCATACGATCGGCAACACGCCACATGTGCGCATCAACCGCTTGTTCGGCAACAGCCACGTGGTCTGGATCAAGTCCGAACGCAGTAACCCTGGTGGCTCAATCAAGGACCGAATAGGTATGGCCATGATTGAAGACGCAGAGAGCCGCGGTCTGCTGGAGCCCGGCGGCACCATCATCGAGCCAACCTCGGGCAACACCGGCGTGGGCTTGGCCATGGCAGCAGCTGTCAAGGGGTACAAACTCATTCTGGTGATGCCAGACAGCATGTCGATCGAGCGCAGGCGTCTGATGTTGGCTTATGGGGCAAGTTTTGACCTGACACCCCGCGCGACCGGCATGAAAGGCGCGATTGCACGTGCAATGGAGCTGGTTGCCACCACGCCCGGCGCCTGGATGCCGCAGCAGTTTGAAAACCCGGCCAATATTGATATCCACATCAAAACCACCGCCCAGGAAATACTGCGCGATTTCCCCGAAGGGCTGGACGCGCTGATCACCGGCGTGGGCACTGGTGGCCATCTCACTGGATGCGCACGCGTCCTCAAGGCAGCCTGGCCTAAGCTCAAGGTCTACGCGGTAGAACCAACGGCCTCACCAGTGATCTCTGGCGGTGCACCCTCCCCCCACCCGATTCAGGGCATCGGCGCAGGCTTCATCCCGAAAAACCTGGAGATCGCGTTGCTCGATGGCGTGATTCAGGTCGAGGCCGAAGACGCTCGTGAGATGGCGCGACGCAGTGCGCGGGAAGAAGGCATGCTGGTAGGCATATCGTCGGGGGCCACACTGGCCGCCATTGCCCAACACCTGCCCAACCTTCCCGCTGGCGCCCAAGTGATGGGCTTTAACTACGATACTGGAGAGCGCTATTTCTCGGTGGAAGGTTTCTTGCCAGCTTAATTTTGTCTCCACCATGATCCGCCTGACTGAACTCAAACTCCCTTTATCCGCTGTACCCGTGGATGAGCGGCGCGCATCGGACGCACCGGCAGAGACTGCGCAAGACCGTCTTCCGGTACCGCACCCCTTAGCGGCTTTGACCACTCTGGCCGCGCAGGCCCTGGGAGTTGCCGAAACCGAGATAAATCAGCTGCATGTGTTCAAACGCAGCTTTGACGCCCGCAAGAGCGACATTCTGGCGGTCTACATCGTCGATGTGGCGTTGACGTTTGAAGCGGCGACGCTGGAAAAAATGGCTGGCAAGCCACACATCGGCCTCACCCCAGACCAGACTTACCACCTGCCGTTCAAGGCGCCCGCGTTTTTGCCGTTGCGCCCGGTGGTGGTGGGCTTCGGGCCATGCGGTATTTTCGCGGCCCTGCTGCTGGCGCAGATGGGTTTTAAACCCATTGTTCTCGAGCGCGGCCGTTCGGTCAGGCAGCGCACCCAGGACACCTGGGGCCTATGGCGCAAACATACTCTCAATCCCGAATCCAATGTGCAGTTTGGCGAGGGCGGCGCGGGTACGTTTTCAGATGGCAAGCTGTGGAGCCAGATCAAGGACCCGCGCCATTTGGGGCGCAAGGTGATGCTGGAGTTTGTGCAGGCTGGCGCACCTGCAGATATTCTGGTGGAGGCGCATCCCCACATTGGTACGTTCAAGCTGGTCAAGGTGGTCGAGAACCTGCGCGCAAAAATCATTGCCTTGGGCGGCGAGATCCGGTTTGAACAGCGTGTGATCGATGTCATCCTGAATCAAGATCAAAGCACTCAATCTGCCAAAGGGAAAAGCGGCCATATGAGCATTGCCGGCCTGAAGATCCAGAACCAGACAGATGGCAGCACCTACGAGATTGCAGCTCATCACGTCGTGATGGCGCTGGGTCACAGCGCACGCGACACCTTCGAAGTGCTGTTTGAGCGCGGCGTGGAGATGCATGCCAAAGCCTTCTCCGTGGGCTTTCGCGTTGAGCACCCACAAAGCGTGATAGACCGTGCACGCTGGGGCAGGCACGCCGGACACCCGATGTTGGGAGCTGCAGATTACAAACTGGTGCACCACGCTGGCAATGGTCGGGCCGTGTACAGCTTTTGCATGTGTCCGGGAGGCACGGTGGTCGCGGCCACCAGTGAACCCGGACGTGTTGTGACCAATGGCATGAGCCAGTATTCACGCAACGAACGTAACGCCAATGCCGGCATTGTGGTGGGCATTGAACCTAAGGATTTCGGTGTCGACATGCCCGGGGAAGAACTCAGGCTTCAGCCCAATGGCGAAATCAGTCCCATGGCCGGTATCGCGCTGCAACGACGGCTGGAGTCCAACGCATACCTGCTGGGCGGCAGCACTTATGAAGCGCCGGCTCAGTTGGTGGGCGACTTTCTGGCCAACCAACCCTCATTACAACTTGGCAGTGTGGTTCCTTCTTACCAGCCAGGCGTCAAACTAGGCAGCCTGAGCAACGCTCTGCCCGCCTTTGCCATCGAAGCCATCCGAGAAGCCTTTCCGGTTTTTGGACGCAAGATCAAGGGCTTTGACATGGCGGACGCCGTACTCACGGGGGTTGAAACACGCACCTCGTCCCCGTTGCGAATTCCCAGGGGGGATGATTTTCAAAGCCTCAACGTGCGCGGCCTCTACCCTGCCGGTGAAGGTGCCGGCTATGCGGGCGGCATTCTCTCAGCCGGAGTAGATGGCATCAAGGTGGCAGAGGCCGTGGCTCGTCACATACGCAAGAAAGGTTGAGCACCCCTTGTTTATTGCCTGGCGCTGTTTTGCAGCGCGGCAATACGCTCTTCGATCGGCGGGTGGGTGGAAAACAATTGACCGATACCGCCAGCAATACCCATGGCAGCCATGCTCTTGGGCAGCTCAGCCGGGTGCATGCCACCCAGACGGGCCAAAGCATTGATCATGGGCTGATTGCGACCCATGAGTTGAGCAGCACCGGCGTCGGCACGGAACTCCCGATGGCGCGAAAACCAGGCCACGATGATGGCGGCCAGAAAACCCAACAAGATATCAAGCACGATGGTAGTGACCATATAGCCAATGCCCGGGCCTGTGTTTTCAGAATCATTCTTGCGTAAAAAGCTGTCGACCGCATAGCCGATCACGCGGCTCAGGAACACCACAAAGGTATTCATCACGCCTTGAATCAACGTCATGGTGACCATATCGCCATTGGCGATGTGAGCCACCTCATGGCCGATAACAGCCTCAACTTCTTCACGCGTCATGCCTTGCAACAAGCCGGTGCTTACAGCGACCAGCGCGGAGTTTTTGAACGCGCCGGTCGCAAAGGCATTGGGATCACCTTCAAAAATACCCACTTCGGGCATGCCGATACCAGCCTTGTCGGCAAACTTACGAACGGTTTCTACAATCCAAGCCTCGTCAGCGTTTTGCGGCTGCGCAATCACCCGCACACCAGATGACCATTTGGCCACCGGCTTGCTGATCAGCAGAGAGATGAATGCGCCGCCAAATCCCATGATGAGGGCAAAGCCGAGTAAAGCGCCCAGATCCAGCCCATTGGGTGTGAGGTACTTGTTGACGCCCAGCAAGCTGGCCACAATGCCCAGCACCACCACCACAGCCAGGTTGGTCAAGACGAACAAAATAATGCGTTTCATGGTTTCCTTAAAACGGCCCGCACAGCTGAGCCGATAGCCGAAATATTAAGGGCTGGAAGTAAAAATCAAGACTAAGTAGGAAAAAACCCACAGGGTTTGTGTTCTTTAGCCTGAGCCAGTGGCCTGAACACACGCGTATCTGCATAAAACACCGAGGCTTCATTGCCGGCACACCACCCCGGCACACCCAGAACGGGCAGGGGCGCGAAGGGCTTGTTCGCCAGCTTCTCCGCCGTCAAATCCTGAGCTACCCAGGCGTCTAGATCTGCCAATTGTTCTGGGGCACACTCCACGCGGTAAACATGGGCGGTGATGGCTTTTCTCGGGCTAACCAGCTTTTCCAGCAACGCATGGCCGAACAGTACCAAACGTGTTTGCAGCCACAGCGGGCGCAGGGTGACGAAGAGTTCTTGCCAGCGCCTGGCTTGTAAAGCGTCCCAGAGCAGGTCGGGGCCGCAAAAGAACGCGGCATTTTCATCAAACACCGTGAGGGCATCTCTTACCGGCCCGCGCACCGCCCCCACGCCTGTCTTCGCTATTTCACCGGCAGAGAGTTGGTTCAGGCGGCGCTTGGTTTTGGGGAATGCCAACCAGATCAATCCATTAAAAAAGTCGTGCAAACCTAAGCGGGTCGGGCAACAGCCGCTATGAAAAATATAGTCTTCGTAGGCCTGGCCAGATGGAAGGTCCGACTGGGGCACGAACCGGGGCACCCCTTGGAAAGCAAATGCCTGTGTCAGGTGAAGACTTTTCTGCTGCGGCATGGGCAAGAGGTGTGCCATCTCGTTCAAGGCCGCATGCAAGTCAACGCCTTGCAAAATCCGCTGTGCAACAGCCTGCCCCGTGCCACGCAAGGGCATTAACCACGGCGCA
This sequence comes from Hylemonella sp., assembly GCA_040382055.1. Classification (GTDB taxonomy): domain Bacteria; phylum Pseudomonadota; class Gammaproteobacteria; order Burkholderiales; family Burkholderiaceae_C; genus JBEIGE01. The sequence goes on along the minus strand of JBEIGE010000006.1, from coordinate 111,441 downwards.
GACCAATCGATTTCGGAAAAATCCGTTGCGTGAGGGGTCGTACCGGGCAGTGCTGTCAAAACGTGTCAGGGAAACGGATGAATTAAGCGACCATCCGCCAAGGCAACGTCTCGCCTGAACGCAAGGGCTTGAGTTGTGTCCCGCCAAAGGCAAATCCGTCTGCAGGCATCCAGTCCTCGCGGCGCAAAGTGATGGTGCTGGCGTTTCGCGGCAAACCGTAAAAGTCAGCCCCGTTGAAGCTGGCAAAGGCTTCCAATTGTTCCAGCGCACCTGCTGCGTCAAAAACCTCCGCATACATTTCCATGGCGGCATGGGCGGTGTAGCAACCGGCACAGCCCGATGCATGCTCCTTCAGGTGCGCCGGGTGAGGAGCACTGTCCGTACCCAGAAAAAACCGGCTTGGACCACTGATGGCGGCCTGTATAAGTGCAAGACGGTGCTGCTCCCGCTTGAGCACGGGTAGGCAGTAATAGTGCGGCCGGATACCTCCGGTAAAAATGGCATTGCGGTTGTAAAGAAGATGGTGAGCGGTGACGGTGGCTGCAGTAAAGGGGCTTGCCTCACGCACATACTGCGCTGCCTCGCGAGTGGTGATGTGCTCGAACACAATTTTCAGCTCGGGGAAATCGCGCTGCAAAGGAATGAGCTGGGAGTCAATAAAGACGGCCTCGCGGTCAAACAGGTCTATGTCTGGCGAGGTTACTTCACCATGCACCAGCAGCAGCAGCCCTTCACGTTGCATGGCTTCCAGAGTTTTGTAAGTCTTGCGGATATCGGTCACACCGGCATCACTGTTGGTGGTGGCACCGGCTGGATACAGCTTGCAGGCCACAACACCCGCCGCCTTGGCGCGCACAATCTCTTCGGGGGGAAGGTTGTCAGTCAAGTAGAGCGTCATCAAAGGCTCAAAGCTCACACCCGCAGGCACGGCAGCCAAAATCCGGTCCTTGTAGGCCAAAGCCTGGGCGGCCGTAGTCACCGGCGGTTTGAGGTTGGGCATGATGATGGCCCGGCCAAACTGGGCGGCTGTGTGCGGCACCACAACCTTGAGCGCGTCACCATCGCGCACATGCAGGTGCCAGTCGTCCGGTCGGGTGAGGGTGATTTCAGAGATTTCTTGGGTCATGCGGAGATTGTCGCAAAACACGATGGCACCAGACTTTGAACGATATTCTCAATAATCAAACAATCAGCAATTTATTTATTCGAGGCTACGTTGCTTCCATGCGGCGCACTCATAGGATGAGCCCCACACTCGTACAAAAGTAATTTCTTATGAATGCTTTCGTATGATGACTATCTACCAATGTTGCGCTCAATGAAAAATCCATCAAGTTGGCGCAGATTTGAAATCGCTGCTTATCCACCAAACTATTTTCTATTTGAGAAAACTATCGTGCTTGGAACCATTACCGGAGACATCATCGGGTCTGCCTATGAATTCAAGAACTACCGGAGTAAGGCGTTCGAACCCCTGTTTCATCCCGATGCCGGATTCACTGACGACACGGTTTGTACTGTTGCAATTGCAGATGCACTGATTCATGGCAGTGATCCAGCATCCACTTTGCAAGCATGGTGTCAACGCTACGCCGAGAACGGCGGCTGGGGTCAAAGGTTTGCACTTTGGATCTTTGAAAATCCCCCTCAACCTTATGGAAGTTGGGGTAACGGTGCAGCCATGCGCATATCGCCGGTTGGCTTTCTGGCGAGTACCGAGGAAGAGGCTGTGCAATGGGCTGATGCAGCCACTGTATTTACGCACAACCATCCAGAAGCAATTGACTCGGCGAGAGCGGTGGCACTGGCAATTTTCTGGTCTTGCAACAAGATGGAGACGACACAGATTGCAGCCTATTTGACAAAGCGCTTTGGCTACGATCTTAGCCAGACACCCGATGACATTCGCTCCACCTATAAACGAACGGAGCGCGCATCGGGCTCTGTACCCCAGGCCATCGTTTGTGCCTTGCAAGCGATCTCTTTTGAAGATGCCATCAGGAATGCCGTTTCAATAGGGGGTGACACCGATACCATTGCTGCGATTGCAGGTGGCATTGCTGAAGCCAGGTTTGGAATCCCCGAGGAACTGGCAAAACAGACCTGGAGCTATCTCCCTGCCGATATGCGCTCAGTTGTAACGGCTTTTTATGATGAACTGCAAGCCGGGCAGACAAATTGATTTTCAACCGTCACGCCCTGTTGCAGCACCTGCGTCAACAGTTGCAGATCAACTGGTGGGGCCACCACGGCATTGCCCATTGGGCGCGCGTCCGAGCTAATGGTTTGATGTTGGCGACCCAGACTGGCGCTAACTGCCATGTGGTTGAGTTATTCGCTTTCTTTCACGACTGCCGCCGATTCAACGAGCATGAAGATGATGGCCATGGGGCACGCGGTGGGGAATTGGCCGCCAGACTTAAGGGGCAATACTTTGATGCCACTGATGATGAGATGGACTTACTGCAACACGCCTGCACACACCATAGCGATGGCATGACCCGAGGCAATGTCACTGTGCTCACCTGTTGGGATGCAGATCGTCTAGACCTCGGCCGCGTAGGCATTACGCCAAAAGCAAAGTATTTAGGCACGGAGGCAGCTCGCAGCGATGCGAGCATAAAGAAGGCCGGCGAAAGATCCAATGCTTGGTGCCATCAGCATGGCAGAAAATCAACACAGTATTGATTGGTGGTGACGTGAGTAATCTACGGTATCTGGATTCAGGGACATAGTTGGAATGCTTCGAGTACTGAAAGCCATAGAGGCACCACGCTGGCTGACTAATTTGACGCCATCTGCGATCACAAATGAGCCTTTCCCCTTAGGCTTGTTGTTGGATAACTCGCTTTTCTACCCATCTTGTGGGTTTGATGATGATCCGATTCGGCACTTTAGGGGAAACATCTTTAGCTTTGTTTACTGCGATTACGGCCACAGACTAGATGAATTCATGCGCGCCTTGTGGTTCGGGGGATATAACCTTCTTGCCAGTCGTCTTGTAAACGAAAACGAGCTGCCAATGCGTAGCTGGCGGCCAGTTGACCTAAGCCGTACTGATGGGGATCCCTTAAGGCATCGTGATCATATAAAAACGCCATTTTGTGTTTGGGCTGTCTTTGAGCGGCGGCCTGACCGTCCCATCACGTTCGGTCCTGACCGATTTAGCCTGTTGCTCCTTTGTGCAGATGGGGTGGCTGCATTTCAGGCTCTCTACGTTGCAAATGCTGTCGCCCCAAAAGTTGTCGCTGTTATTCAACCCGGGGCCGCGTTCGGCTATAACTGGACTGATTTTGAAAGTCCTACCGAAATTTTCGCCAGATCAGTACTCGAGAACCCTGGCGGCCAACCAGATATGCTTCTTTTTGGTGATGCATGGGGCAACTCAAAATCTAGCTGGGCTACCTATCAACATTTCTTGCGGCGGTACAGCAAAAGTAAGTGCGGAGCTGTTGGGGTATGGTCTAAAACAGCACTTCAAAGCAAATAATGAGATTAATTCTTTTGAGGCGTTAGCTGTAGAGTTTCTGCAACCAAGCAATCCTCGCATCTGTGATCGGCATTTGAACTTCTACAGTGTCTGCTGTCTTCCTAAGATGCGATACATAGTTAGACATAGAGAAAACCGTCAGTTTACTGAATGTATCGTTCAAAACATCTACCTCAAAGAGCGTTTTTGGTTCGCCATCGGGATGTAGCGGCTCCCAAAAGCAAAGTAATGCTTTTTGGGTATGGGTGCTGTACTTAGATGGCACACTCATCCTTGTTAAGACTTTGAGTGTTTGTTTCTGCGATGGCAGAAGCTTTTCTACATTAAATTGATGCAGCCATCTTTTCTTTCTGAATTCCCGCATATAACTTTCGTCAGCATCCTTTTTGACTGGTGCGCCACCAATTGAGTGCGCGCTCCAATTTTTGATTTCCATTTGATAAATAACCGACTCAGTAGCCGACCTCACTGCAATCCATTTATCCAAACGATGGCCACTCTTTGTCTTCTGAGTAACGGGGCCAGGAAGTGCTTCAACCTCTACCCTTTGCTGTTGAAAATAATGAACAACCAAAGCAACAGCCAAATCTTCGCCAAGAACCGCATTAATTGCTGTTGCGTGAGTATTCGATGCTGGGTCTTTGTAATCATAGAAGTTCAGTAACTCGCTAAGATTAAGTTTCTTTGTCATTCAGTTTTCTAAAAGTGGTCGTTGTGCATCTTGGCGTAAGATTGCGTTTTGTACTGGCAAAAGGCTCAGGGCGAAAGCCGAAGCGAGGTCAAGGAGGAGGCCGAAGGCCGGGGGACACGAGCGCAGGCTTTTGCCCTAAGCCTGACGCCCGGTGAACAACGATCAGCCTAGTGCTGCAAGATTTTGTTCAAAAAGTCTTTTGTCCGTGGTTGGCGGGCATCCGGATTGCCAAAGAAGTCATCCTTGGAACAGTCTTCCAGAATGCGCCCACCCACGTCAATGAAAATCACCCGATTAGCCACCTTGCGGGCAAAACCCATCTCATGGGTGACCACCATCATGGTCATGCCTTCCTTGGCCAGTGCCACCATGACATCAAGCACCTCGCCCACCATTTCAGGGTCAAGCGCAGAGGTGGGTTCGTCAAACAACATCACGATCGGGTCCATGGAGAGCGCCCGGGCAATGGCCACACGCTGCTGCTGACCGCCTGAGAGTTGACCAGGAAACTTGTCTTTATGAGCCATCAGACCCACGCGGTCAAGCATCTTCAGGCCACGGGTTTTGGCTTCATCAGTGCTGCGGCCCAACACCTTGATCTGGGCAATGGTCAGATTTTCAGTGACGCTCAGGTGCGGAAACAGCTCGAAACTCTGAAACACCATACCAACGCGACTGCGAAGCTTGGGTAAATCCGTTTTTTCACCATACAGATTGACGCCGTCAACCAGAATTTCACCTTTTTGAATCGGCTCCAGACCATTAACCGTTTTGATCAAGGTGGACTTGCCTGAGCCCGATGGGCCGCAGACCACGACCACATCGCCCTTGTTAATGCTGACCGAGCAATCGTTAAGCACCTGCACGGGACCGTACCATTTGGAGACGTTTTTGATTTCAATCATGGTATTCCTTGGATGGCAAATTTAACGAATGATGGCGATCTTGGACTGCAGCCTTTTGACCAGATAAGACAGGCCAAAGCAGATCACAAAATACACCACTGCGGCCAACAAATAGGCTTCTTCTGGCCGGCCGTAAATTTTGCCGGCAGTCACAAAGCCCTTGAGCATGTCGTAGGCACCAATGGCGTAGACCAGTGAAGTGTCCTGAAACAAAATGATGGTCTGAGTCAACAGCACCGGCAACATATTGCGAAAGGCCTGGGGCAAGACCACCAGGCGCATGTTTTGGCTATAGCTCATGCCCAGCGCCTGCCCGGCAAATACCTGACCACGCGGGATGGACTGGATACCCGCACGCATGATCTCGCTGAAATAAGCTGCCTCAAAAGCAATGAAGGTGATGTTGGCAGACAACTCGGCACCAATGGGCTTGCCGATTAGAATAGGCACAAGTAGGAAGAACCACAAAATGACCATCACCAGCGGAATGCTGCGCATGCCGTTGACATAGATGGTGGCGGGGATCATGAGGAGTTTATTGCCTGAGAGCCGCATCAGCGCCAGCAAGGTTCCGAAAAAAATTCCACCTAACGTCGCGACAATAGTGAGTTCAAGGCTGAACCAGAAGCCCTTTGAAACAAATTTGCTGATGATGTCCCAGCTGACAAATGAAAGATCCAGGCCCATCATCTTTGCCCCCTGAACAGAACGAAAGCGGGGTTCATGTCAATGGCCTCCACCGGTTGCGCCAGCCACGATGAATCCGGGTATCTGCGCTTTTTTCTCAATAAAGGCAAATATCCGGTTCACCCCAAAGGCAGAAATGGCGTAGAGGGCGGTCACGGCGAGATAGATTTCAATTCCCCGGGAAGTTTCTTCCTGCGCTTGCATGGCAAACATGGTGAGCTCGGCAATCGAGACAGCAAAAGCCACTGATGAGTTCTTCAACAGATTCATGGACTCACTGGTCAGCGGCGGCAGAATAATACGAAATGCCATAGGCAAAATGACATAGCGGTAGGTCTGCGCGGTCGTAAACCCCATGGCCATACCGGCATAGCGCTGACCCTTGGGCAAAGCCTGCACACCCGCACGCACCTGCTCGGCGATGCGCGAAGACGTAAAAAACCCCAATGCGACGACCACCAAGACAAAACCGGGGATTTGCTGCATCACAGGGAAGATCTTGGGAAGTACAAAATACCAGATGAAAATTTGAACCAACAACGGGACGTTTCGGAAAACCTCCACCCAGATGTTGGCAAATCTCACCAGCCAGGGGCTATTCGGCAAGGTGCGTAAGGTGCCGACCAGGACGCCGACCGACACCGCCACCAGCCAAGAACAGCCTGCCACGGACAAGGTCCAGCCCCAGGCGTCAATCATCCACTCCAGGTACGTGCGGCCGCTGCCATCGTCGTTAAGGAAAACCTGCCAGTCCCATGACATAGCGCACTCCCGGTGATGTGGATGAAGCGTGAATCGTCTTACTTCTTGGCGTACTCTTCAACCGGCTTGTCGTTGGGCGTGGCCCAGGCTGTTTTGGTGGCTTCACTGGCCGGCAGGTTCAAACGCACGTTTTTGGGTGGGATCGGCTGGATGAACCATTTGTCATAGAGCTTGGCCATTTCGCCGGTGCGAATCAGGCCAATGATGGTGTCGTCGGCCAGCTTTTTCACGGCCGGGTCGTCTTTGCGTACCATGATGGCGATTGGCTCGACGTTAATGACTTCACCCACAATACGGAAATCCGCCGGGGACTTGGAGCCGGCAATGTTGCCTGCCAGGATTTGTCCGTCCATCACAAAAGCGTCCGCACGACCTGACTCCAGCAGCAGGAAGCTTTCTGAATGGTCCTTACCAAACACTTCGTTGAAGTTCACGCCAGTGGCGCGTTCATGCTTGCGCAACAACTGCACCGAAGTAGTGCCTGTTGTAGTAGCCAGATTTTTACCGTTGAGTTGCGCCAAGTTGGTGATGCCCGAATTGGCCTTGACAGCCATGCGAACCTCTTCCACAAAGGTGGTCACTGCGAAAGACACATCTTTCTGGCGGGTGGCATTGTTGGTGGTAGAACCACACTCAATATCGATGGTTCCATTTTGCAGCAGCGGAATACGATTCTGTGACGTAACCGACTGATATTTGACTTCCAGCTTGCGGCCGGCCGCTTTTTCAAGGTTGCTAATGATGCGCTCGCAAATTTCCACATGGTAACCAGCATACTTGCCGTCACCCAGCGTGTAGGACAGCGCGCCCGACGAATCGCGCACGCCCATGGTGACAACGCCGGATGCCTTGACCTTGGCAATAGTGTCGTTGGCTTGTGCAAAGGCGCCGCTGGTCGCCAGCGTGGCAATGGCCAAGGCCACAAAATGCTTGCTCATAAAAGTCTCCAATACTAAACATGGTTGATGAATGGAATTCTGGATTCTAGATAAATCCCGATTCGGGATTACCCTGTGTGTGTTCAGATGGGTTAAAGCAATGTTCGTACCCGCTTACCCCATTTCCGACTTAAGTGGTTGGGTCAGCTTTTCTGGAACCAGCAGCTCCTCGATCATCGCGCGCGTCAGGATGCCAAGCTGTTCGGCCACTTCGTCAACTGCTTGACCGCTTGCCATGGCCGTCTTGGCAATCAGGGCAGCCTTTTCGTAGCCAATGATCGGGTTGAGCGCCGTGACCAGGGTGATGGACTCACGCACCCTTTTGGCCAACAGCTCCCGGTTGGCCTCGATGCCGGCCACACAATTGACCTGAAGAGTTCGGCAAGCTTGGCTGAGGTGCTCGATACTTTTGAACAGGCTCCAGCCCATGATGGGCTCAAAGGCATTGAGCTGCAATTGTCCGGCTTCTGAGGCCATGGTGATGGTGATGTCGTTGCCAATCACTTCAAAAGCAACCTGATTGACCACCTCGGGAATCACCGGGTTGACCTTGCCAGGCATGATTGACGAGCCGGCCTGGCGCGGGGGCAGCTTGATATCGCCAAAGCCAGCCTGCGGTCCGCTGGAAAGCAGGCGCAAATCATTGCAGGTCTTGGATAGCTTGGTCGCCACCCGTTTGAGCACCCCTGAAAGCTGCACAAAGGCACCCGTATCCTGCGTGGCCTCGATCAGGTTATGCGCCTTCACCACTGGAATACCGCTGATCTCGGCCAGGTAGCCGCAGGCCAGTTCTGCATAGCCTGCCGGGGCATTGATGCCGGTACCAATGGCAGTGGCACCGAGGTTGATTTCCTGAATCAGGGCTCGGGCTTCACGTAATCGCGCTTCATCTTCATGAATCATCACGGCATAGGTTGAGAACTCTTGGCCCAGCGTCATAGGCACCGCGTCCTGCAACTGGGTGCGCCCAATCTTGAGCACGTCTTTGAATTCATCGGCTTTGGCTTGAAACCCTTCACGCAGCGCTGCCATGGAGATCAACAGCCGGTCAATGGCAAGCCACAAGGCCAGCCGCATGGCTGTGGGGTAAACATCGTTGGTACTCTGGGATGCATTGACATGATCATTGGGATGCAGATGAACATAACTCGCCTTGGCGTGTCCGAGAATTTCCAAAGCCACATTTGCAATCACCTCATTTGCATTCATATTGGTGGAGGTGCCCGCGCCACCCTGGATCACGTCGACCACAAACTGGTCATGAAACTCACCCGCAATCAGGCGGTTACAGGCGCTCTCAATGGCTTGTGCCCTTGGGGCATCAATGACACCAAAATGGACGTTGGCACGAACAGCCGCTTTTTTAACAAAGCCAAAGGCGCGAATGAGGTCTGACATCACGGAGACAGGTGTGCCGGAAATCGGAAAATTCTCAACCGCGCGTGCGGTATGAACTCCCCAGTAGGCACTCAATGGAATCTTCTTATCCCCAAGAAAATCACGCTCGATACGGAAGTCTTCAGTCATCAGGCACCTTGGTTTTTGCAACAACAATTGCGATGGCGCGAACTGTATCGATCAGCCGGGAAAAACTCCAATGCAGATCTGTTTCGGAATCATGCAAAAAAGTTATAGGGGGGGATTCATTCAGCGGGCGCTGGACTGGGAGCGTAAATACTGCCAGAGCTGATCAGCCATGTCCTTGGCTGCCTCCTTGCCTGTGGGTTTGGGGCGGTAGGCCCGTATATCCAAAGTCATTTCCAAGCCATTCAGGTGGGCGGGGGCCGCACGCACCAACTTACGTGTGCGAAGCTCTTTCTTGACTGCACTGACCGGCAAAAAAGCAATGCCAAGCCCTTCAAGTGCCATGGCCTTCAAACCTTCGGCCATGTCGGTTTCGTAAACACGGCTCAGATGGACCGACGTTTTGACCTGCCTGAGCATGGACTCAACCGCCTGACCCAGGTACGCCCCGGGCGCATACGCCAGGTAAGGCAGCGGGTGATGGCGGCGTCCGGGGAGGCAGTACATCGGCGCACCTTGCGCGTCTGACCTGACGAAAGGCGCAATAACCTCCTGCCCCAGCGTGACCATCTCGTAGCGCTCGATATCCATCTGAAATGGCTGGGACGGGTGAAAATAGGCAATCAGCAGGTCGCAGCCCCCCTCCATCAGTCGCAACACGGCATCATGCACATTCAGTGCAATCACCCGGCTGTTAAGGGGGCCGAAGGTACGACCAAGCTCAGCGATCCAGCCTGGGAAAAACGTGAATGCCAGGGTGTGTGGAAGCGCAAAACCAATCACATCCTGACCACTGGTGGCATGGGCGCGCAACATGGACTGTGTGTTCTGCAAGTCCTGAAGCAGGTTAAGGGCCTGGGCGTGCAAGGTCAGACCCGCCGGTGTCAACCGGGTTGGATACACCCCCCGGTCCACCAGACTTGTCCCGGCCCAGGCTTCAAGGGCCTGGATACGACGGGAAAAAGCCGGCTGGGTCACGTGCCTGAGCTCTGCGGATCTGCTAAAGCTGCGGGTCTCAGCCAAGCTGACAAAGTCCTCAAGCCATTTGGTTTCCATACTGTTCCCGCAAAGTTGGTTTGTGCGTCGCTTTGGTTCTCAGTCCGAACTTTGCTGTAACGCCCACATGCGGGCATAGGTGCCATTGAGCGCCAGCAAGGTCGCGTGTGAACCGCGCTCCAGAATACGGCCTGCTTCCATCACCAGAATTTCGTGCGCATCCACCACCGTGGACAGACGATGCGCAATCACCAAAGTCGTCTTGTTTTGGGCTACGCCTTGCAGTTCGGCCTGGATGGCGCGCTCATTGGCCGAGTCCAGCGCAGACGTGGCCTCGTCAAAAATCAGGATTGGGGGATTTTTCAGCAGGGTGCGGGCAATTGCGACCCGCTGTTTCTCACCGCCTGAGAGCTTGAGCCCCCGTTCTCCCACCATGGTGTCGTAGCCTTTGGGGGTGGAACATATAAACGCGTGAATATGGGCAGCGCGGGCCGCCTCTTCCACCTCGCCCTGACTGGCACCCGGACGACCGTAGGCGATGTTGTAGGCTACCGTGTCATTGAACAGCACGGTGTCTTGCGGCACGATGCCGATGGATTGTCGCAAGGAGGCCTGCGTGACGCAGCGGATATCTTGCCCTCCAATGGTGATGCGGCCTTGCTGTACATCGTAAAAACGGTACAGCAAACGTGCCAGCGTGGACTTTCCCGAGCCTGAAGGACCAACAACCGCCACGGTTTTGCCGGCAGGGATGTCAAAGCTGATGTTGTGCAAAATCGTGCGCCCCCCATTCTGGGCACTCCCGCTGCCATCCGGAGCTGCAGCAGGATCGTAAGCAAAGGTTACAGACTCAAAGCTGACCCCGGCTTGTTGAGTATTAAGGGCCAAGGCACCCGGCATGTCGGCCACCTCACGGTCTTTTTCCATGAGCGTGAACATTTTGTCCAGATCCGTCAGGCTTTGCTTGATCTCGCGATAAATCACGCCCAGAAAACCCAAAGGGATGTAGAGCTGGATCATGAAGGCATTGATCATCACCAAGTCGCCCAAAGTCATACGCCCTTCGATGACGCCCAGCGTGGCACGCCAGAGCATGGCCACCAGACCAATGGCGATGATGAGCTGCTGTCCGGTATTGAGCAGGCTCAGCGTGGTCTGGCTTTTGACTGCCGCACGGCGGTAGTTTTCCAGATTCTCATCGTAGCGACGGGCCTCAAATTCTTCGTTGTTGAAGTACTTGACGGTCTCATAATTCAGCAAAGAATCAATGGCGCGGCTGTGTGCAGCCGAGTCCATTTCGTTCATCTTCTTACGAAAACGGGTACGCCACTCGGTCACAGAGACCGTGAAGGTGATGTAGAACAACAAGGCGATCAGCGTGATCCACGCAAACCAGACATCAAACTTCACCGCCAGCAACGTCAGGACCAGTACCACTTCGATCAGCGTGGGTACGATGCTGTAAAGCGAGTACGAGATCAGCGAGTGGACGGCCCGGGTACCGCGCTCTATGTCTCGCGTCATGCCGCCGGTCTGACGCTCCAGGTGGAAACGCAGACTTAAGGCATGCAGGTGCCGGAAAACCTGTAGCGAGATGCTGCGGGCGGCGCCCTCTGTGGCCTTAGAAAAAACCAGCTCACGCATCTCGGTCAGCAGCGATGTCGACAAGCGCAAGGCTCCATAAGCAATCAGCAAGGCCAGTGGGACCACCACCAGGGCCTGCGGATCGCCTGGCTTGACGGCCATGGCGTCGACCAACTCTTTGAGGAGCAAGGGTACGCTGATATTAGCCATCTTGGCGCCCACCATCAAAGCCAGGGCGATGATGACGCGGTATTTGTATTGCCAAAGGTAAGGGAAAAGCCGTTTGAGCGTGCCCCAATCAGAGCGACCGTTATCTATAGCGTTGGCAGATGTGCCTGTTGCTGTGGCTGCAGCTTGCGGGGTGTGGGCAGTATGTGAGGTATCGCCGTGTGGGCGCATGGGAGACAATGCCTGTTGTTGTTGAAGGAGGATTGTCCCCCATGTCTGAACTCTCAAGCCCGATTGCCATCATGCTGCCCACGGGCGAGGAACTGGTGATGAAAGTGATCCCCATGCCCGCTGACTGCAATGCCAACGGCGATATTTTTGGCGGCTGGGTCATGGCTCAGGTGGACCTGGCAGGTTCTGTCATTCCGGCTCGCCATGCCGGCGGGCGCATGGCTACCGTGGCAGTTAACGAGTTCATCTTCAAGCAACCGGTACGGGTTGGCGATATTTTGTCGTTCTTTTCAAAACTCACCCGGATAGGCCGCACCTCTATCACCGTGAAGGTGGAGGTCTATGCGGAGCGCTTCAGCGCCCAGGGCAAGTATGTGAAGGTCACCGAGGCATCGCTCACGTATGTCGCCATTGATGAACAGGGCCGCCCCCGCCCAATTCCAAAAACGTCGCCATTAGCATCTGATTCGGCCTAAGACACGATGTAAGCGGCTGAACCCGTCGCCAGCAGTTTGCCGTCAGCGCCCATAAACTCCATCCGGGTGGAGGCTACGCGCGAACCCAGCCGCATTACTTCCGCACGCATGGTGAAGTGCTCACCAATGCTGGGGCGCAAATAGTCCACGCGCAAATCAATAGTGCCAAGCTTGGAGAAGCGTTGCAAACGTTGTGCCACCGTTTCATCCATGTGTCGGGCTCCCAGCGCTGCCATGACCGCAAGACCGCCCAGGGTGTCCAGGCAGGCGCTGATCACTCCGCCGTGTACCCGGTTGAAGCTGAAGTGGCCCACAAGTTCGGGCTTCATAGCAATGCTGGCCGTCACAAAATCCGGTTGCAGCGAAACGACCTTCAGGCCGAGCACACGATTAAAGACAATCAATTCCTCAAAGACCTGCTTCACGCCGGCAATGAAATCGTTCTCAAAGACCAGCGTGAGGTCAGACTCTTCGTTTTTATTCATGACACATGCGGTTCAATCCATCAGACTTTGGAAAAATCAGGCCGTCGCTTTTCCATAAATGCGGTAAAGGCCTCGCGTGCGGCCGGCTCTTTAAGCATGCGCCCGAAGCTCTGGCCCTCTTCGGCCATCTGCACGTTGATCAAATGCGCCAGACTCTGCTTCATCAAACGCTTGGTTTCAATCAGGGATGTCATGGGTTTTGCGGCCAGCTTGCCAGCCTGAGCCTGTGCATAGGCATTGACTTCGGTGGGGGGAAGGATGCGATTGACCAGACCGACTTCCTGCGCCGCCTCGGCAAAAAATGGCTCGCCTAGCAGCAGGGCTTCTGCTGCACGGTGGTAACCGAACATTTGCGGCACCAGAAGGCTGCTGGCCGCCTCGGGACACAAGCCCAGGTTCACAAAAGGCATGGAGAACGCTGCGTTATCGCCCGCATAGACCAGATCGCAATGAAACAGCAAGGTGGTTCCGATACCCACAGCAGGCCCGCAGACAGCGGCGATGACCGGTTTTTTAAAACCGGCGATGCTACGCAGAAACCGGAATACGGGTGAATCCTGACCGGCAGGCGGATTGTCGAGAAAGTCACTGATATCGTTGCCGGCAGAAAACACACTTTCATGGCCCTGGAACACCACCACGCGAACGGCTGGATCCGCTTGCGCCTGTTCCAGTGCATCGGCCATGGTGGCATACATGGCTGCCGTGATGGAGTTTTTGCGTTGTGGCCGGTTTAGGCTCAGGGTGGTAACGCCGTCTTCGGTATGGGAAAGAATGTCAGACATGGGGCTTATTCCTTAAAGTAGACAATTTGGTGAGTCGTGGCCAGCAGGTGCCCAGCCTCGTTCCAGAGCTCTGCAGACTGGTCGAAAAATCCGTTGAAAAAAGACTGCGCACGGGCCTGCCCCAACAGATAGCCGTTGCCGGTAGCCACCAGTTCCTCGGTCCCGGCATGGAAGTACACCGTCATCGACACGGTACCCGCAGCCGTCATGCGGGCACGACGACGCCAGACACGCGGATAAAACACATCGGCACGGGCCAGCAGGCTGCAAAAGTCCAGCGGACGCGCAGGTTCTTCGCGAATCCACAGTTGGGTCAGGCTGTCGGCCTCTGAACCGTCCATGACTGAAGGCAGATCGCCCGCACAGGCCCGCAGGTTGTACTGTTTGGCCCACTCCAGATTGCTGTGCGCATTAGAACGCGGCAACTGCTCTGGCGCGGGAACCGTGGGCATAACTGCATCTACCGCACTCCAGGTCAGACGGCGCACCGCCGTAACACCGGTAGCCGTCAACACCACCGTGTCCACACCCTTGGCATCGGTCTGGGACATGCATACCCACCAGTGCTGGGTAGAACGGTTGGTGCGCACCGGACGCGCCTCAATACGGAACTCACCCTCAGAGAGGGCAGCAGCAAAATTCACGGTCAATGCGATGGGGTCTCCCAGCCGCTCCGGGTGTTGCATGACTGCATTGAGAGCCTGGGCGGCGGTGATCCCACCAAAGGGACCAATAAAGTTCGCATACGCCGGATCGGTCTTACCTACCCAGTGACGGGACGACTCGCGGCCGTGCTCATGCGAGGTCACCGTCTGCAGATTCAGCGCAATCGCTCGATCAAACGGATGACCCCTGGCTAGAGTAACTTTGTTGTTGGGTATGCCCATGAAACGATCTTCAAACCCGTTCAAAAATGCCGGCTGCGCCCTGACCCATGCCAACGCACATGGTGACCATACCGTACTTGAGGTTCTTGCGTTTGAGCGCGTGCACCACCGTGGCGGACCGAATGGCACCGGTTGCGCCAAGTGGATGCCCTAGTGCAATGGCGCCGCCCATGGGGTTGACCTTGGCAGGATCGAGCCCCAGGGTATTGAGAACAGCCAGGGACTGAGCGGCAAATGCTTCATTGAGCTCAAACCAGTCAATGTCCTGATGATTCAAGCCGGCATAACGCAAAGCGGCTGGAATCGCCTCGATCGGCCCAATTCCCATGATGTGGGGAGGTACACCACGTGAGGCAAAACTGACAAAGCGCGCCAGGGGAGTCAAGCCAAAGCGCTTGATGGCCGCCGCGTTGGCCAGAATCAAGGCACCTGCACCATCGGAGGTTTGTGAACTATTGCCCGCAGTAACCGAGCCGCGTGCCGCAAATACGGTTTTGAGCTTGGCCAGGCCTGCCAAAGAGGTAT
Source organism: Hylemonella sp. (assembly GCA_040382055.1). GTDB lineage: Bacteria > Pseudomonadota > Gammaproteobacteria > Burkholderiales > Burkholderiaceae_C > JBEIGE01. The sequence continues at coordinate 96,307 of JBEIGE010000006.1, read as the reverse complement.
CAGCCCGCGCGCCTTCGTCCAGATTCACCGTGCGGGTTTTGACAAGCACTTCGCCAGAAGTCAGATCAGCCGAGCGATCTGTCACCTCAATTGGCGTGATTTCGTCGCTGAATTCACCCGCTTGCTGGGCCTGCAGCGCGCGCTGGTGAGATTGAAGTGCAAAGGCATCCTGGGCATCGCGACTGATCTTCCACTGTTGCGCTACCTTCTCTGCAGTCAGCCCCATGCCATAGGCTATGCCCACATCGCCTTCCCGCTGAAAGATGGCCGGAGAGAGGGAGGGCGCGTTGCCCATCATCGGCACCATACTCATGCTCTCGACGCCGGCTGCAATCATCACTTCGGCCTCACCCACGCGGATGCGGTCTGCGGCCATTTGTACGGCGGACAGGCCCGAGGCACAAAACCGGTTAACAGTGATGCCCCCCACGCTGGAGGGCAGACCGGCTAGCACTGCGCCGATGCGCGCAATGTTCAACCCCTGCTGCGATTCAGGAATGGCGCAACCACAAATGATGTCTTCTATGGCAGCCGGATCCAGACCCGGCACCTGAGCCAGCGCCGCCTTGAGCGTAGTAGCCAACAGATCGTCCGGCCGGGTATTGCGGAAGAACCCCCGGTGCGAGCGCCCAATGGGGGTGCGTGTGGCGGCCACGATGTAGGCGTCTTGAACTTGTTTCATAGCATCCCTTAATGAGTTGGGGACAGCGCAAAATTGCTCTGCATTTCTTGATCCGCCCCGCAAAGTGATTAGTTTCGAACCGGTTTACCTGAATTGAGCATGCCCATAATGCGCTCTTGCGTCTTGGGGTGAACAATCAGTGAACAAAAGGCCTTGCGCTCCAGCGCCATCAGGTACTCCTCGCTGACCAGTGTGCCCGCATCGACACCACCACCGCAGACAACCTCGGCAATCAGGCTGGCAATATGAAAGTCGTGTGAGCTGATGAATCCGCCATCGCGCATATTGACAAGCGAACCCATGATGGTGGCGATACCGCTGCGCCCGGCCACCGGGAACAGGCGCCTGTGCGGCGCTCGCCAGCCACCCTGATACATGGCTTGTGCTTCGTTGAGAGCCGTAAACAGCAACTCGTCCTTATTAGGAACAATCACATCGCTTTCAAGCAAGTAGCCTAGCTTGCGAGACTCAAGTGCGCTGGTTCCGACTTTGGCCATGGCGGCGGCTGTAAAACCTTCGGTCAGGAAAGGCAGCAGGTCTTTGCCGGTGGATGTGGCCGCATTCTCTGCTGCGCGCCGGGCAATGTGGCTTAAGCCCCCTGCACCGGGAATCAGGCCCACACCCACTTCCACCAGACCAATGTAGCTTTCCATGGCTACCACCCTGCGCGCACTGTGCACAGCAATTTCGCACCCACCGCCCAGTGCCATACCCCGTATGGCCGAGACTACCGGCACACTGGCATAGCGCAGACGCAACATGGTTTTTTGCAACTCATGTTCTGCACCGTCAATCGCACTCACACCCGCCATCATGAAGGCCGGCAGCATAGCCTGCAAATCAGCGCCCACACTGAATGGTTCATTTCCAGACCAGATCACCAGGCCCTGATAGTCCTTTTCCGCCAACTCAACGCCTCTAACCAGGCCCTCGGCAACGTCGGGGCTAATGGCGTGCATCTTGGTCTTGATGCTGGCGATAAGCACATTTCCAGTGAAGCTGGCGCGGTTGTCATCCAAGGTCCAAAGACGGATGGCGGAATCTTCAAACACGGTTAAACCAGCTGATTTAAATTCAATTGAACCGTCGCCCAGCAGGCCCTCGCGGAAAAATTGTCGCGCGTAAACCGGCAACTGGCGTTGCGGCTCAAACTGCTCTGAACAAGGGTTCCAGGAGCCTTGTGGTGTATGAACACCACCCGCTTGAGCCACCGGTCCTTTGAAGACCCACTCTGGCAAGGGCGCTTTGCAAAGCGCTTTTCCGGCATCAATGTCGTCCTGCACCATCTGGGCGACCTCTAGCCAACCAGCTTGCTGCCACAGCTCGAATGGACCCTGCTTCATACCAAAGCCCCAACGCATGGCCAGGTCCACATCCCGCGCAGTGTCCGCCACTGTGGCCAAATTGACCGCAGCATAGTGAAAACTGTTGCGCAGGATTGCCCACAGAAACTGACCCTCAGCGCCGGTGGCGTTATGCAACAACTTGAGGCGTTCCCCGGCAGGTTTTTTGAGCATACGCTCATACACAGGATCTGATTTGCCTTTGCCGGGAATATATTCTTTGCTCTCTAAATCGAAGCGAAAAATATCGCGGCCAACTTTCTTGAAAAATCCCGCCTTGCTTTTCTGACCCAGGTTGCCCATCCCCAACAGGGTTTTGAGAACCGCAGGCGTGGAAAATGCATCGTAAAACGGGTCCGTTTGCAGTGAGAGGTTGTCCTGCAGTGTTTTAATCACGTGGGCCATCGTGTCCAGCCCCACCACATCGGCCGTTCGGAAGGTGCCTGAGCTGGCGTGGCCCAACTTCTTTCCTGTCAGGTCATCGACCACGTCGTAACTCAGGCCGAAGTTTTCCACCTCCTTCATGGTGGCCAGCATGCCGGCAATGCCGACACGATTGGCAATAAAGTTGGGCGTGTCCTTGGCGCGCACCACGCCCTTGCCCAGACCACTGGTGACAAATGTCTCAAGCTGATCGAGAATCACTGGCTGGGTGGTGGGTGCGGCTATCAACTCCACCAGGTACATGTAGCGCGGCGGGTTGAAGAAATGGATGCCACAAAAGCGCGGCTTGATTTCTTGCGGCAACACTTCGCAGAGGCTGGTAATGGACAAACCCGAGGTGTTGGACGCCACAATGGCATGTGGCGCGACAAACGGGGCAATTTTTTTGTAAAGTTCCTGCTTCCAGTCCATGCGCTCGGCAATGGCCTCAATAATGAGATCGCAGTCACGCAGCTGCTCCAGATGTTCCTCGTAGTTGGCCGCCTGGATCAACCCTGCGTCTTCTGCAATCCCAAGGGGTGCAGGTTTTAGTTTTTTGAGGTTGTCTATGGCGCGCAGCACGATGCCATTCTTGGGCCCCTCATTGGCAGCAAGATCAAAAAGCACCACCGGTACTTTCACGTTGACTAGATGGGCGGCAATCTGAGCACCCATGACGCCAGCACCGAGCACGGCCACTTTTCTCACTTGAAATTTAGTCATGGCTGTTCCTTCAGGCCAAGGCAAGGTCGGTGTCCATCAGAACCTTGGAGCCTGCACGCGCGGTTCGCATCAGCGTAGCGGTTTCGGGCATGAGTTTGGCAAAGTAAAAACGTGATGTTTGCAGCTTGGCGCCATAAAAGGGGTCTGCATTGCCTGCGGCTATTTCCTTCAGAGCCACCGAGGCCATGCGTGCGAAGAAGTAGCCAAACACCAGGTGGCCGGCCACCCGCAGGTAATCAACCGCTGCAGCGCCCACCTCGTCAGGGTTCTGAAAACCTTTAAATCCAATTTCGGTGGTGAACTTGGTCATCTGGTCACCCAGGTAGGCCAGCGGGTTGATGAACTCTGCCATCTGCTCGTTGACACCTTCCTCTTCCACCAGAGCTGCCACCATCTTGCCGAACTTCTTGAGGGTGGCTCCGTTGTTACCCAGAATTTTGCGGCCCAGCAGATCCAGCGACTGGATGGTATTGGTGCCTTCATAAATCATGTTGATGCGGGCATCGCGCACATGCTGCTCCATGCCCCATTCCTTGATGTACCCGTGCCCGCCAAAGACCTGCTGGCATTGGGTCGTGGCCTGATAGCCGTTGTCGGTTAAAAACGCTTTGACGATCGGCGTGAGCATAGCCAGCATTTCTGCGCTGTCCTTGCGCACCTTCTCATCCGGGTGATGCAACTCCTTGTCCAGCAGCAAGGCGCAAAAACAGGCCAGCGCCCGCCCGCCCTCGGCATAGGCTTTGGCTGTCAGCAGCATTTTCCGCACATCGGGGTGTACGATGATCGGGTCCGCTGGTTTGTCTTTGGCCTTGGTGCCTGACAAGCTGCGCATTTGAATACGGTCTTTGGCATAGGCCAGTGCATTTTGATATGCCACTTCGGTTAGGCCCAGCGACTGGTTACCAACACCCAGACGAGCGGCGTTCATCATGACAAACATGGCTTGCAAACCCTTGTTGGGTTGGCCCACCATCGTGCCTACCGCGTCTTCCAGAACCATCTGGCAGGTGGAATTGCCATGGATCCCCATTTTGTGCTCCAGTCCACCGCAGTAAATACCGTTGCGACTTCCGATTGATCCATCTGGCGTTGCATTGAACTTGGGGACCACAAACAGGCTGATACCCTTTGAGCCCTGAGGCGCATCGGGCAGACGCGCCAGCACCAGGTGCACGATGTTCTCGGCCAGGTCGTGCTCGCCCGCGCTGATAAATATCTTGGCGCCATTGATCCTGTAAGTACCGTCAACGGCATGGTTAGAGGTGGGCTCAGCCTTGGTACGCAGCAGGCCAAGGTCAGTACCGCAATGTGGCTCGGTCAGGCACATGGTGCCGGTCCACTCGCCGCTAACCAGCTTGGGTAAGTAAAGCTTTTTCTGTGCCTCGGTGCCGTGGGCATGAAGACACTCATATGCGCCATGCGACAAACCGGGGTACATGGTCCAAGCCTGGTTGGCCGAGTTCATCATTTCATAGAAGCACTGATTTACTACAAAGGGCAGGCCCTGACCACCGTACTCGGTATCGCAACTCAATGCCGCCCATCCACCTTGCACATACTGTTGGTAAGCGGCCTTAAAGCCCTTGGGTGGGGTGACTTCATGCGTGGATTTATCCAAGGTACAGCCCTCAGTATCGCCACTGATATTCAATGGGAAAATCACCTCGGAGGCGAACTTGCCGCCCTCTTCCAAAACAGCGTTGATGGTGTCTGCATCCATTTCGGCATGTATAGGCAGCTCTTTGAGGGTCTGCGTGACATGGAGTACTTCGTGCATGACAAACTGCATGTCGCGCAGCGGGGGGGTGTAGATGGGCATAGAGGTCTCCTATAAGAACAAGTTGTTGCGCAGTGAAGGATTTGACCCTCCGTAACGGGTCAAGATATTGTCAAAACCGGTATGAGCCCGGCGCATCGCTCCGGGCATTTTCAGAAAGCGGGCTTCGTAATGCAGCCCCAAAATCAAACTGTGAATTTCGAAGGCAATCTGTCCCTCGTCGGCGTCCAGGGACAGATGCCCCTCTTCTTTAGCCTGCTGCACGGCTCGGTGGACGGCTTTAAGCCAGGTGTTGACCGAACTGGCCAAAGCATCCCGAACCGGGCCTGGTCGGTCATCAAACCCGACCGCGCCGCTGATAAAAATACAGCCCGATTGAAGCTCTACCGCCACGCGCTTCATCCAGTTGGAAAACAGCGCCTTGACACGTGGCAAGCCTCGCGGCTCACCCAAGGCGGGGTAAAAAACCTCCTGTTCAAAGCGGCAGAAGTATTCTTTGACAACAGCAATCTGCAACTCTTCGCGGGAACCGAAATGGGCAAACACGCCCGATTTGCTCATGTGCGCCGCATCCGCCAACACCCCGATGCTCAAGCCCTCCAGGCCAATTTCGGCAGCAAGCGCCAACGCCGCCTCAAGAATGGCGAGCCTGGTTTGCTGGCCTTTGAGATTTGCTCGACCTTCCCGAACGGGCAACTGGCGAACTAAACGCCTGCTCAAACGTTCTGTATCAGGCACGTGAGTAACCCCGGCCAAGGGCATGGTGGTTTTACGGTGTTGGACAGCAGACATCGACGGACATTAAAAAAGTAGCGGAACCTAAAAAAGAACGGTCGTGCTATTTTGCAGCATAAATATCCGGATGACTAGCCCCTCTCGCAATTTTCCCGCTTGAAAAGTTAGCAGTTCAGTGGATCAAGCTGCTTTTTTGTAGGCCACCACCTCTTGGCGCTGCTCGCCCAGCCCCTCAACGCCGCAGGTCATGACATCGCCTTTTTTAAGGAACTGGGGAGGCTTCATGCCCAGACCCACGCCCGGAGGTGTGCCGGTGGTGATGACATCGCCGGGCATCAAGGTCATGAACTCACTCAAGTAACTGACAAGTTTGGCCACACTGAAAATCATGGTCTTGGTGTTGCCGGTTTGCATGCGCTTGCCGTTGACATCCAGCCACATACCCAGCTTGTGCGGGTTAGGGATTTCGTCACGTGTGACCAGCCAGGGGCCAATCGGCCCAAAGGTATCGCAGCCTTTGCCCTTGTCCCACTGGGAGCCGCGCTCGAGCTGAAACTCTCACTCGCTCACATCGTTGATGGTGCAGTAGCCGGCAATGTAATTCAAGGCCTCTTTCTGGCTCACATAACTGGCTTTTTTACCAATAACGATACCCAACTCAATTTCCCAGTCGCCTTTGACCGAACCTTTGGGCAGCATCACCGCGTCGTTTGGCCCCTGAATACAGCTGATGGCTTTGGTAAATACCACTGGCTCCGTCGGAATCGGCATGCCGGCTTCTTTGGCGTGGTCGGTGTAATTGAGGCCAATGGCAATGAACTTGCCTACTCCATTAATGGGGCAACCCATGCGCGGCTTGCCGCGCACCAGGGGCAGCTTGTCGGTTTTGAGTTTGGCCAGCCTGGCCAGCGCTGAATCACCCAGTTGATCTGGCACGATATCCTTGATCACCGCACTCAGGTCGCGCAGCTTTCCGGCTGAATCAATCAGGCCGGGCTTTTCCTTACCAGCATTGCCATAACGAACGAGCTTCATGAAGAGTCTCCTGTTTTTTAAAGAAAAAGGGCTATAAGCCCTTTAAATACATGAATAGTTTGCTATTAATTTGAAAGCATACGCGCCAGGCAAGCATCCAGATGCTCTGACGGCATCCGCTTGAATCCGGAGCGAGCAAAGCGCTGCAAGCGGCCGGCTACAAACGCGGTGAGCGCAGAGGCTGCAACCTGCGCATCTACGGTGGGTGTATCGGACTCGGGTGCACCATGGCGCAAACATTGTTTGAGGGTGGACTCCACCTTGTCAAAAAACTGGTTCATCCGTTGCTGTAAACGCTCGTTCTCAAATACCAGCGCGTCGCCCACCATCACACGAGTCATACCTGGGTTTTTTTCGGCAAACTGAACCAGCATGCTGACAATCTTGCCGGCCTGGCGTGCACCGTTGCCTTCTGTTGGGCTCGCAACTTGGGCAACAGCTTCTCGTTCTGCGATCTGATTGACCAGGGAAAACACCGTTTGCTCAATGAACTCGATCAAGCCCTCAAACATCTGGGCCTTGCTAGCAAAGTGGCGGTACAGCGCAGCTTCGCTCACACCGAGTTTGGCGGCCAGTGCAGCAGTAGTGATGCGCTCGGCCCCGGGCTGCTCAAGCATGGTGGCCAAGGCCTGCAGAATCTGAACTCGCCGCTCGCCAGGTTTAGGTCGCTTCCGAACCGGCGTAGATTCTGCGACGGTTTCACTGGAGTGCAATGCGGTGGTTTCAGTGTCAGACATGGTACCTAGCAGGGTGGTTTTTTTGATTCTCGCACAGCGCAGTTACCAGCTATCAGAGTCATGACAAGGCCCAACCGGCTAGCTGAAGTTTGAGCTGGCTTGCATGTGCGCTGGCAAATGTCGGGCAGGATCAATGCGATCGAATCATCGTGCCAAATGCCTGGTCAGTCAGGATTTCCAGCAGCATGGCATGCGGTACGCGGCCGTCAATGATGTGCACGGCGTTGACGCCGCTTTTGGCGGCATCTAGCGCGCCACTGATCTTGGGCAGCATGCCACCGCTGATGGTGCCGTCTTCAAACAGTTCATCGATGCGTCGGGCGGTCAGGTCGGTCAGCAGGTTGCCAGCTTTGTCCAGCACGCCAGGCGTATTAGTCAGCAGCACCAGTTTTTCAGCCTTGAGCACCGTGGCCAATTTGCTGGCCACTACATCAGCATTGATGTTGTAGCTCTCGTTGTTTTCGCCAAAGCCTATTGGGCTGATGACCGGAATAAACGCGTCGTCCTGCAAGGCTTTGACAACGGCCGGATCGATGCTGAGGATATCGCCCACCTGCCCCACGTCGTATTCTTTGGAAGGGTCTTTGTTGTCCACCATTTTGAGTTTTTGTGCGCGGATCATGCCTCCATCACGACCGGTCAAACCCACGGCCTTGCCACCGGCCTGATTGATCAGGCCCACGATATCCTGCTGCACCTCACCGGCAAGCACCCACTCCACCACTTCCATGGTTTCGGCATCGGTCACCCGCATGCCCTGTACAAACTCCCCTTTCTTGCCCAGCCGGTTCAATGCCGTCTCAATTTGCGGTCCACCGCCATGCACCACCACTGGATTCATGCCCACCAGCTTGAGCAAGACCACGTCTTCTGCAAAATCTGCTTGTAGGGCAGGATCGGTCATGGCATTACCACCGTACTTGATAACCAGCGTCTTGCCATGAAACTTACGGATGTAGGGCAACGCTTGGGCCAGAATTTCGGCTTTGTCACGGGGGGAGATATTCAGAGGCTCAGTCATGGGCGGGTGTGTATACAAATGAATTGTTGATCCGTTGATGACGCAAATTGTGCCGTAATGTCAGAAGCCTGCTCATTTACCCTAAGGAACTGTTGTTTCACTGGGACACCGGACATCAACTTGAACCCAGTCAGTGAGTGGACGTCACCCGCTTTAATAGATTAAGGTCGAATCTATTGAGTGGGTTATGAAAACCGGCGAACTAAAATCCAGCTGTGGTTATTAGCTCAGTTTGACCGGTATTTCCGAATATATCTTGGCACAGATTCAAGCTGATAAATGCCGGACTAATCATGATGAAGACAAGTAAATAAACCCAGCATTCAGCCTACACAGGTATACAACAGCTCTCCAGATAAATAAACAAATAAATCTGGTGACCACAAGCTCCCCAGCAGTTCAAACCCGATAACTACAGACTGCTCGACCGCAAGCGACCAAGCAATCAGTCGATTAATTATTAACGGCGAAAGATTCCTTGCTTTGCCCCTGAGCGATGAGCGTGGACAGCCAGCGCGGTGTCAAACCCCGGCCAGACCAGGTTTCGCCATTCGGGCCGCGGTATTTGGCTGCAACCGGCGAAGACGCCTTTTTGGCAGTTTTAGGTAGTTTGGATGTTTTCGCAGCAGCCAGCTTCGATTTGCCGGCCTTGCCTGATTTACCTGTTTTAGCAGTTTGCAAATCTTTCACCGTAATACCAAACGCATGCATCTTGGCAAGAATATCCTGAACTGTACTTGCAAAATCTTTGGAGCGAATGTCTTGCGCTTGTTTCTGCAGTTTGTCGATTTGGATTTGAATATCAATTAGATTGGTCATGATCTTTTCCTTTACTACTTCTCAAAATAATATCCAAAATGGAAATTCCAGTTTTATTGTATCTCCCAGAAATTGAATACTGGTGGGTTAAAACATGATTTCCAGGATCGGATACTGATTAATGAGGTAATCCCCACGATAAACCAAAGCTCAGCGAATTCGTTTCTCAGGTCTTGATAATTAGTTTCTGCCGTAACTATCTTCAAACCGAACAATATCGTCTTCACCAAGGTAAGCGCCGCTTTGCACTTCAATGATTTCAAGTGGCATTTTTCCGGGGTTGGCAAGGCGGTGGGTTTGACCGAGAGGGATAAAGGTGCTCTGGTTTTCACCCAACAGGATGACCTTATCGCCGTTGGTCACTTCTGCAGTACCGCTCACCACAATCCAGTGCTCGGCACGGTGATGGTGCATTTGCAGCGACAAAGACGCACCCGGGTTGACGCCTATGCGCTTGACCTGGTGGCGGCTGCCCACATCCACACTGTCATACCACCCCCATGGACGGGCTACACGGCGATGTTGAACTGCTTGGGAAGCATCGAGCGACTCCAGCAATGTCACCACTTCTTTAACGGCCTCGGCATGCGCGGTGTCTGCCACCAGCAGGGCATCTGGAGTATCAATGACAAGCAGGTTGTGCGTGCCTAAAGCCACCACCGGACGCTGGCCGGCAGCATGAATATAGGTGTTGCTGGCGCGCAGGTAATGGGCGTCAGTGACCTCGCCACCGGAACGGTTGCCCAGGGCGTCCGGTTCGGCCAGGTCAGCCACCGCGTTCCAGCTGCCTACATCGCTCCACTGGCCACTGAAAGGAAATACCGAAATTCCTCCCGCATCACCGGAGCAGGGCTCCATGACTGCGTAATCAATGGACTGGCTGCGACAAGTCGCAAAAAGCTGGGCGTCGGGACGCGTGAATAGACCATCAAGCTGGGGCAGCTGCATGGCCTGACGGCACACCGCAAGGATATCCGGGGCGTGGGTCTGAAGAGCATCCAGCAAGGTTTGAGCGCGGGTAAGAAAAATACCGGCATTCCACAAATAGTTGCCGGTAGCCAGAAATTCTGTGGCCTTGGAGGCGTCAGGCTTCTCAACAAATCGGGCCACCGCAAAACCACCCTGAGTTGCCGCCTTGCCCTTGTGAATGTAGCCATAAGCGGTGCTGGGAAAGCTGGGAATAACACCAAAGGTAACAATACGACCGGCCTGTGCAGCCGGTGCAGCAGAGCGCACCATCGTGACAAAGGTGTCCGTGTTGGGGATGTGTTGGTCTGCCGGACAGAACAATAACAGCGCTTCTGGCTTTGCCAGCAAAGCCGCCAGAGCCATGGCTGGCGCGGTATTTTTGGCTTGCGGCTCCAGCAGTTGGCGCACGCTCAGACCGGCTTTGGTCGCCACATCTGCGAGCAAAAAGCGATGCTCATCTGAAGACACACAGGTAATGGCTTCAGGCTGGCCTTGAACCAATGGGGCTACCCGCTCCAGCGTCAGCTGCAACAACGATTTGCTGCCCAGCAGAGGAATGAACTGCTTGGGAAAGGCTTTTCGCGACAAGGGCCACAGGCGAGTGCCACTGCCACCACACAAAATAACGGGATGGATGATCGGCAAGTCGGTGGCGATTTGGGTTGAAGTCATAGACAAGTAGATTTAGAGAGTTCAGGCTTAAAAGCTCAGGAAAATACTTCTGCGTTTTTCAAAGCCACGCCCATCGTGTCTTTGGCGGACAGTTTAGGCGTGAAGCCTTCAGGCCACCGAATGCCAATGGCCGGGTCGTTCCAGGCAATGCAGCGCTCATGTTCCGGAGCATAGTACTCGGTGGTTTTGTATACAAAGTCTGCCTGATCACTGGTCACCACAAAGCCATGTGCAAAGCCAGCAGGCACCCACAGTTGACGCTGGTTGTCTTCGGAAAGCTCTAAACCTACCCATCTGCCAAACGTGGCAGATGACTTTCGCACATCTACTGCCACATCAAACACCGAACCCCGGACCACACGAACCAGCTTGCCCTGGGGCTGTTGGAGTTGATAGTGCAGGCCGCGAAGTACACCGAGCCCAGACCGGCTGTGGTTGTCTTGAACAAACTGAAGGTTATGGCCGGTTGCTTGTTGAAAGGCTCTTTGATTGAAGCTTTCAAAAAAGAAACCACGTGCATCACCGAACACTTTGGGTTCGATGATCAGAACCTCTGCAATTGCCGTGGGAATGACGGTCATGGGCTTACCTTTTATTCTTTGAGCAGACGCAGCAAGTATTGACCGTAACCGTTTTTGGCCAGCGGCTGTGCCAGCTTTTCAAGCTGTTCGTTGCTGATGTGGTGGTTGCGCCAGGCAATTTCTTCGGGGCAGGCAATTTTCAAACCTTGGCGGTGTTCCAGCGTAGCAATGAACTGGCTGGCTTCGAGCAGGCTCTCGTGGGTGCCGGTATCCAGCCATGCGTAGCCACGCTGCATGATTTGAACGCTAAGTTGACCCCTATCCAGGTAAGCCTGGTTCACAGCGGTGATCTCCAGCTCGCCCCGGGCACTGGGCTTGACGGCCTTGGCAATGTCTACTACCTGCGCGTCGTAAAAATAAAGCCCGGTAACGGCAAAGTTACTTTGTGGCTGGAGGGGCTTTTCTTCAATGCTGCTGGCTTTTCCATGGCTGTCAAAAGCCACCACGCCGTAACGCTCAGGGTCTTGCACATGGTAAGCAAATACGGTGGCGCCGGCCGTTTTTTCGTCGGCTTGACCCAGTAGCTTTTGAAAATCGTGCCCATGAAAAATGTTGTCGCCAAGCACCAGGGCACTGGGGTTGTTATCAATAAAGAGGTCGCCGATGATGAAGGCCTGCGCCAGGCCGTCAGGTGAGGGTTGGACGGCGTATTGCAGGTTCAGGCCCCACTGGCTGCCGTCACCCAAGAGCTGCGTGAAGCGCGGCGTGTCTTGCGGGGTGCTGATGATCAGGATATCCCGGATACCGGCCAGCATCAGGGTGCTGAGCGGGTAATAAATCATGGGCTTGTCATACACCGGTAGCAGTTGCTTGCTGATGGCCAGGGTAGCCGGGTGCAGGCGGGTGCCCGAACCGCCTGCGAGGATGATGCCTTTGCGTTGTGTCATGGTGTTTTAAAGCGTTTCTGCAAGCATGCGGGCCACCCCCTGCTGCCAGGGCGGAAGTTTTAAGCCAAATACCTGCTGGAATTTGTCAGTGTTCAGGCGTGAATTGTGCGGTCGTCTGGCCGGGGTGGGGTAGCTAGATGTGGGCACGGGGACAATGGCCTGCGGCAGGGTTTTTAGCTCAACGCCTGCCTGCAGGGCGGTTTGAATAACAAATTGCGCATACCCATGCCAAGAAGTCTGACCACCAGCTACCAGGTGGTACAAGCCACTGAGAGAAGAAGCGTCAGACGCATCCTGATCTGAGTGCGCACTTACCCTGAGTAAGGCATGGGCCGTTGTATCGGCCAGCAAGTCAGCGCCTGTGGGCGCGCCAAACTGGTCGTCGATGACCGAGAGGCTGTCGCGCTCTTTGGCCAGTTTGATCATGGTCTTGGCGAAATTACCGCCTCGGGCCGCATACACCCAACTGGTCCGGAAAATCAGATGGTTGCAGTTGCTGGCCGCTATCAATTGCTCGGCCTCGCGTTTGGTATGGCCGTACACGCTCAGCGGTGCAGTGGCGTCGGTTTCAACCCAGGGTGTCTGGCCACGCCCATCGAACACATAGTCGGTTGAATAGTGGACCAGCCAAGCCCCCAAAGCAGCAGCCGCTTGTGCCAGTGCTGCCGGTGCGGTGGCATTGATGGTTCGGGCAAGCTCAGGCTCGCTCTCGGCCTTGTCCACCGCGGTATGGGCCGCGGCATTGACGATGATGTCAGGCTGCACGGCATGCACCGTAGTGAGCAGCCCGGCCGGGTTGGTGAAGTCCCCGCAAAGATCGGTGCTGTCAAAGTCCAGCGCAACCACTTCACCCAATACGCTCAAGCTGCGCTGTAGTTCCCACCCCACCTGCCCGCTTTTCCCAAACAACAGAATTTTTTTCATGCAATCAAGTCCAGAATTTCAAACCTGGCTGTTAACGTAATTGGTAGCAATCCACTGACGGTAGTCGCCCGACTGCACATGGGCAACCCAGTCGGGATGGCTCAAGTACCACATCACGGTTTTTCGAATGCCAGACTCAAAGGTCTCTGCGGGCTTCCAGCCCAATTCCTGCTCCAGTTTGCGGGCATCAATGGCATAACGGCGGTCATGGCCGGGGCGGTCTTTTACATATCTGATCTGGGTGCTGTAGGGTTTGCCGTCGGCGCGGGGCTCAAGCGCATCCAACAAGCCGCAAACGGTTTGCACAATCTCGATATTGGGCTTTTCGTTCCAGCCGCCTACGTTGTACACCTCGCCCAGACGACCAGCCTCAAGTACCCGGCGAATGGCGCTGCAATGGTCTTTGACGTACAGCCAGTCGCGGATCTGCATGCCATCGCCGTACACCGGCAAAGGCTTGCCAGCCAGCGCGTTGACGATCATCAGGGGAATCAGCTTCTCAGGGAAGTGGTAAGGGCCGTAGTTGTTGGAGCAGTTGGTGGTTAGCACCGGCAAACCGTAGGTGTGGTGGTAGGCGCGCACCAAATGGTCGCTGGCGGCTTTGCTAGCCGAATACGGGCTGTTGGGTTCGTAGCGGTGGGTCTCGGTAAAGGCCGGGTCAGCCTTGGAAAGCGAGCCATAAACTTCGTCAGTGGAGACATGCAGAAAACGAAAAGCAGCATTTTCGGCCTGCGGCAGAGAGCCCCAATAAGCCCTCACGCACTCCAAAAGCCGGAAGGTGCCCAGGATATTGGTTTGGATGAAGTCCTCAGGCCCATGGATGGACCGGTCTACATGAGACTCAGCAGCAAAATTCAAAATGGCGCGTGGCTGGTGCTGGGCAAGCAAATCTGCCACCAGCGCGGAGTCGCCAATGTCGCCCTGCACAAACAAATGACGCGCATCTCCTTTGAGCATGGCCAGATTCTCCAGATTGCCGGCATAGGTGAGTTTGTCCAGATTGAGAACCGGCTCATCAGAAACACCCAGCCAGTCCAGAACAAAATTACTACCGATAAAACCAGCTCCACCTGTCACAAGAATCATTATTTCCCTCTGTTTTTCAGTCCCTTTTCACCTCCGGCGGAATGCCTTTAGTAAAGTACCTCTACTTTAATGCTTACTTTACGCGTCAAGGAGGTCTAGAGTCTGGTTTGTTTTGTCCACTCGAGGAGACTTCACCATGCGTAAACAAGCCCACTCCGGCAAATCTGACGACGCCACGTCCAAAGACCCCTTTTCTGATCACATCAAGGCATCTGCCCAGCAGATCTGGCTGGCCGGTTTGGGGGCCTTCACCAAGGCCCAGGCCGAAGGCAGCAAGGTGTTTGATACCCTGGTGAAAGAAGGCATGGCCATGCAACAAAATACCCAGGCAGTTGCAGAACAACGGCTGTCTGAAGTAACCCACAAGGTGTCAAGCCTGGCCAACGATCTGGGAGCCAAAGCCACCGGGCAATGGGACAAGCTGGAAACCATTTTTGAGGATCGTGTGGCCAAGGCCTTGGGCCGCTTGGGCATGCCAACATCCGCTGAGCTTGATGCGTTGAAGCACGAAGTTGAGGTGCTAAGAGAAGCAGTTGCCAGGCTTACCTCGCCGAAAAGTACAAGCCGTGCAGCGAAGGTGACCCGCAAGGCCGTTCGTCATAAACTGCCGCCCACCACGTCGGCCACAAGCAAGTAAAAACGCAATCTCAGCAATCGTGAAAAAAGCTCCCCGCCGTACCGCCCAACGAATTCTTGAGGTCACTCTGGAACTCTTCAACCGGTTTGGCGAGCCCAATGTGTCGACCACGTTGATCTCGGCCGAGCTCAATATCAGTCCGGGGAACTTGTATTACCACTACCCGGCAAAGGAGGAGTTGATCAACGCCTTATTTGATCGATACGAGGCGGCATTAAATGAGCTCTTGGCCGCAGGAGCCGGCGTTCGCGACGTCGAAGACGCCTGGTTTTACGTTCACAGCTTGTTCGAGTTGATCTGGCAATATCGATTTTTGTACCGGGATTTGAATGACCTGCTGAGCAAGAACAGACGGCTTGAGACGCATATTCAAACCATCCTGAAAAACAAAACGCAGACGGTTTACGCCATGCTTGAGGGCTTGCAGCAAGCGGGAACCCTGCAAATTGACCCGCGCGAGATGGCCGTCACGGCTACCAGCATGGTGGTGGTCTTGACCTACTGGCTTAGTTTTGAGTATGCGAGCAACCCCCGCCAGGCACTGGAGCCGCAACAGTCACAGGGGGCATTACTGCGCGGTGCCCACCATGTTCTGAACCTGTTGGCGCCTTACATGCAAGCCGAGCCGCGCGCGCACTTGATGCGCCTGGTCTCGGCATACACTCAAACCGCTTCATTAACCTAACCTTCGAACATGTCAGACCTTAAAACACAATTTGAAACGGCTGTGGCCAACTCTAAAAACCTCAACGAGCGGCCGGACAACATGACCCTGCTCAAACTGTATGGCCTGTACAAACAGGGTAGCTCTGGCGACAACAATGAACCAAAGCCTAGTTTTTCAGACATGGTGGCCCGGGCCAAATGGGATGCCTGGAACGCCTTGAAAGGCAAGCCCGCAGACGAGGCCATGCACCAGTACATTGACTTGATTGAATCACTGCAATAGCATCAACCATGCTCTACAAATTCAAATCCAAGACGACCGCTGACCTGATCATGCTGGAGGCAAACGGCAGGCGTATTCTGGAAATTATCGGCAAGGCAGACGGCAGCAAGGGCATCTTGTTGTCTGCTGAGATGCCCGCTGCCATCGCCGCACTGCAAAGCGCTGTGAACAGCGAAGAACAGGCTCACAAGCTGGCGGCAGAAGAAGCCCTGCACAAGGGGGAAGCCCCCCCAAAAGCCCCAGAGGTCTCATTGCGCCAGCGTGCTGCACCTTTTTTAGAGATGCTGCAGCGCTGCGAGAAAGCTCAACAGGAAATGGTCTGGGGGGTTTAGGGAATGTTTCGGGACGCTTTTAGTCAACCTTTGCGCCCGAGGTCTTGACCACCTGAGCCCATTTTTTGATTTCCGAGTCAATTAACTTGGCAAATTCCTGCGGGGTGTTGCCGCTGGGAATGGCCCCCTGAGCCAGCAAACGCTCGCTCAGTGCAGGTGTCTTCAGGGCTTTGGCCGTCTCCTGCTGAATCCGGTTCACGATATCCGCGGGCGTACCCGCCGGCGCCAACAGTCCGAACCAGCTGCTGGCCTCATAGCCCTTGAGCTTGCCCGCTTCTTCGATAGTCGGTACATCAGGCAAGGCGGCAGAACGCTGGCCGCTGGTCACCGCCAGGGCCAACAGTTTGCCGGACTTGATGTGCGGCATGCTCGAGGGCAAGTTATCAAACATGACATCCATATTGCCACCCAGCATATCCAACAAGGCCGGGCCCGAGCCCCGGTAGGGAAAGTGCAGCATGAAAGTGCCGCTCATGGACTTGAACAGTTCGCCCGAAAGGTGAATAGAGGTGCCATTACCGCTGGAGGCCATGTTGAACTTACCCGGATTGGCCTTGGCGACACGAATAAAGTCACCCACATTGGCGATGCCCATGGCGCGGGCTTTATCCGCGTTGACGATCATTACATTGGGTACCCCGGCAACCAGCGTAACCGGTGCAAAGTCTTTGACCGGATCAAACGGCATCTTGTCATACAAGGACTTGTTAATGCCATGCGTGCCCACTGTGCCCATCACCAGTGTATAGCCGTCGGGAGGGGATTTAGCCACAACATCGGAACCCAGATTGCCGCCTGCGCCGGCCCGGTTTTCCACAATAAAGGGCTGACCAAACGCGCGTGAAAGTTCTGGAGCCAGCGCGCGCGCCAAAATGTCTGTGGTGCCGCCGGGTGCGAAAGGCACCACAATCTTGACCGGCTTATTGGGCCAGACACCCTGGGCCAAAACCGAATTTGCTACCGAAAGAGTAGCAATAAGTGTAATAAATACAAGGGCCAACCTACGATTATTCATGATTTATTTTGGTTAATGTCTTTCGACTGGATGGGCGCTAAGCTTTAGCCTCGCGTTTTGATTAAATATGCTGGTCAAGTCTATTTCAGTCTCTTGGCGTTGGTGTCGTTGTCTATACCCAGATGGCACTTGGAAAATGGCTTACCGGTAACTGCGAACATCATCAATAACCTTGCCATCTTTGGGAAGACTGCCCACTGGCACCAGAACCACTTCGCCACGTAACTTGGTGACATCCCTGATGGCCTCGCTGATCTTAAGGGAGAGACCCTGCGCTTGATCGCTAGTCTCCACTTTCAGGGTCATCACGTCATTGGTCATTTCACCGGACACGACCAGCCTGACCCGGGCAACTTGCGAAAACCGGCGGGCGATCTCTGCCACCTGGGCCGGATGCACAAACATGCCACGGACTTTGGTGGTCTGGTCGGCACGGCCTAGCCAGCCCTTGATACGGCTATTGGTGCGGCCGGTGGGGCAGGGGCCAGGCAGAACTGCAGAGAGGTCACCCGTGCCAAAACGAATCAGCGGGTAAGTGGGGTTCAGCGTGGTGATCACCACTTCACCGACTTCGCCTTCGGGAACCGGGTCGCCGGTGCCAGGGCGAACGATTTCAAGAATGACGCCTTCGTCCAGCACGAGCCCTTCGCGGGCAGTCGTTTCATAGGCAATGAGACCCACATCAGCAGTGGCATAACACTGATAGGCATCAACCCCGCGCTGGGTGAACCAGTCGCGCAAGCTCGGGGGAAACGCCTCGCCGCCGAGCATGGCTTTTTTGACGCTAGGCAATGCAACACCTGTTTCTGCGGCCTTCTCAAGAATGATTTTGAGAAAGCTCGGCGTGCCGATATAGCCGGCTGGCTGGAGTTGCGCCATCGCTTGCACCTGCTGCTCGGTTTGACCGGTACCACCCGCAAAAACGGTACACCCCAGGGCGTGGGCGCCAGTTTCCATCATGGAGCCGGCCGGTACAAAGTGGTAACTGAAACAGTTGTGAATCAACTCACCGGGCCGAAAGCCAGCTGCATAGATGGCGCGTGCCATACGCCAGTAATCACGGGCGGTGCCTTCAGGCTCGTAAATCGGGCCCGGACTGGCAAAAATGCGAGGCATAGAAGCACCATAGGTCACGGCACTAAAACCACCTAATACGTTTGGTGATGCCACTGCACCATTAGTTTCAGCCGAACTGCGGGAAGCTTGTTGCAGTTGCTGCAATTCAGATTTGCGAATAACGGGTAACTTGGCCAATTCGGCGCGGCTGGTTACTCCAGAAGCTTGCACATCCTTGAGCAGCGAGGCAAAAGCGGGCGCAGACTGTCTGGCATGGGCAACCTGCAAAGGCAATGCGGCCAGCAAAGCAGCTTCGCGAGCCTCAGGGTTTCGGGTTTCTAGGGTGTCGTAAAAGGCGTTGTTGAGGGTCATGGTGATCATTCAGCCGCTTTGCGCAACAAAAGCCGAGGCGATATCGTTTTCATTCCCGTCCTGATTACCCGTTTATGCATGCATGCATCTTAGTAGCCAATTTGGCATTCATTTGCTGTCACACCAGCAACCTAGGGAAGACCCTAGGCACTACAGCGGGACCATCAGGCTCAAGCCTAAGGTCCAGTTACGGCCAGGCGCAGGCTCGTAAAACTGCCTGGCAGATTGGTTCACGATGACGGAACCCACATATTTTTCATCGCTCACATTGTCAAGCCGGGCATGGGCCGTGATTCGCCCTTTCCCAAGCTGCACAGCGTGGCTGGCCTTGAGGTTCAGGATGGTGTAACCATCTGATGATTCGGTGTTGACATCGTTGGCGTAAATCCTGCCCGCGCTCACCAGCTCAACACCGGCTTTGCTACCCGGTGTCGGCAGTGCACGCTTACCGGTGATGCGCTGACTGCTGCTGGACCACAGCAATTCCGAGAACAGGAAATGCTGGGGAATGCCGGGGAGTTTGTTGCCCGATAAAACGGTCACTGCGGGTGTGCCCGACGTAAAGGTTTGGTTGTAAGAAGCATCAATCACCGACGCTGAAATCATGGCGCTGAGCTTCGGGCTGAACAGTGTTCGACCCGTCAACTCAGCGCCGTTTCTGCTGGTACCCGGGGCGTTTTTAAAGGTGGAGACACCACTTGTGCTGCTAGCCACCACGATTTCATCGGTCGAGTTGATTTGGTAGACAGCCAGATCAACCCGCGATTTGTCCGAAGGAGCCCACTTGGCACCTACTTCATAGTGTTGACTGTAAGCGGCCTTAAGCGAGGTATTGAAGGATGGAACGCCACTTCCGTTGTAGGCCACTTCTGCCAGCGTGGGGCTTTCAAAGCCCTTGCCGTAGTTGGCATAAAGATTCAGACTTTCGGTGGCAAGATAACTCACGCCCAGTACCGGGCTGGTGGCTGAGTAGTTGGTGTTGCCAGAACCGTCCCCATTACTCAAAAAATAGTCATCGCTGATAAAGCGAACCGTGCTGTAACGAACACCAGCAACAACCGAAACCCGATCGGTGACAAACGCGCTAGCCTGGGCAAACAGGTCGCTGTTCTCGGCTTGGTTGTCTTCACGGCGGGTGGTACTTGTTTTTTCGCCATTTGCGGCTGTACCCCCCTGGCGGTACTCCTGGGAACGATCGAACTCATAACCCACAACCCACTTGACCGGCATAAGGCCGAATTTGGTTTGTTCGTTGTATTGCAGGCCGGCACCGTAATAGGCCCGGTTAAGCCCAACCCAAGTGTTGCCAGCCTGAAACTGAAGGTTATCCCGCGCGCCGTAGTAAGCCCGAGCTGTGACTGACCTGTTCGCGTCAATCTGGTGAGACAGTGATGAGCCCAACTGGTTCTGCAGCACGATTTTTCGAACATTTCGGCTGATTGCATTGGTACCCGCTTGCTGCGGATTCGCAGCGAGTTGTTCCAAGGTGAGCCCCAGCGGGTCTTGGGCCAGTGGCATGTCAAACTGGTTGAACACCAGATTGACGCGTGTTTTTTCATCAGGTCCGAAACTCAACTTGCCATTGAATTGCTTGCGTTCAGTCTTGCTGTTGTCGCGGTAGCCGTTGGTGTCAAAGGTGCTGTAGTCGGCCACCAAGCCCACACTTCCGACCTTGCCTGCGTACTGGGTGTCGGTACGGTGCATGCCGAAGGAACCTGCGTAATACTGAGCAGCAAATTCAGGCACTTCAGGCGCATCGCGGGTAAAAGCCTGAATCACGCCGCCGGAAGAGTTGCCATACAGTTGCGCCAATGGGCCGCGCAAAACCTCAATGCGCTCGGTCGAGGTCAAGCTGATGGACGAGCCTTGAGCCTGACCATCGGGCGTGGTGGCAGGAATACCGTCAATCAGGAGGCGGATGCCGCGAATTCCGAACGATGCCCGCGAGCCAAAGCCACGGATGGAAAGCTGCAGATCCTGTGCATAGTTTTGCCGGTTCAGAATAGTCAAGCCAGGCACGCGGTTGAGCGATTCAGACAGATTGACTTGCGGGCCTGCACCCTCAATCGTCTCTCGGTCGACCGACTGGATGGCCGCGGGCGCATCAAAGCTTCGCTGTTCGGCGCGTGAGGCAGAGATCACCATCTCTTGCAAATTTTGAGCCTGAGACCTTGTGGGCATTGAATATATTGCTATGCAAAAAATAGCAAATACAAGTATTTTTTTATCTAAGGGCGGCTGAATCAAGTCAACGTACCGTGCTTGCAAAAGCGGAGGGTTCATAGGCGGCATAAAAACAAGTGTGAGTGGCTTTGATTTGGCACATTCGTGCAGTTAGGGAGAACCCCTGTCAAAGCAGTTAGTAAAAAGTGCCGGTGAATCTTTGCACCACACGCGCTTAATTGGCATAGGTGTTTCCACTATGTCGATTAACTTGACTTCCACAAATAATAAATGCGGATTTGCCTGTCGCATGGGTCTTTGATTTATTTCAAAAAATTCTGTGGCTCTGCAATCCTAAAAGTAGTCAATGATTGTCATAACCAGGGCATGACAAGTTGTGAATCAAGCATGGCTGGCTTGCCCAATAAAACCCAGGAGACATTATGAGAACGATCAATAAGATCAAGACCGGATTGGTTGCTGCAAGTTTGGTGACGTCTGGTGGTCTGTTTGCAGCGATTCCCACGCTGACAACAGAAGTTGTGGTGGGCAAGCTTGAGTTGCCATGGGACATGTCTTTTTTGAAAGACGGAACCATGTTTTTTACTGAGAAGTGCAAAGGCCTGTCTGTTCGGCTTCCATCAGGTGCTATCAACAAGTTGCACGCCATCGGTGGCGTCACTGGCTATGCATCCTCTAGCGCAGACCTGTTCTGTGATGGTCAGGCCGGCATGATGGGGGTTGAGGTTGACCCTGACTTTGCCAAAAACCGTTTGATTTATGTTTATTCCAGTTCCAAGCTCAACGGGAAACTTAACAACCGACTTATGCGAATGAAGGTGGATGCAACATTCACCAATGTGTCTGACCGGACCGATATTGTTCCGGATGTGAATTACAAGCCAGCAGCATCCAAGCACCCGTTTGGAGGTCCCGGTGCACACAATGGAGGTCGTGTCCGCTTCAGCCCGGTTGATGGATTTATCTATCTGACCACAGGTGACAATCACTTGGGCGCTGGGCCACAAAGTCCAACCGTCATTGCCGGCAAAGTTCTGCGTATTGACCGAGATGGCAAAGCTGCTGCAGATAACAAACCACCAGCCGGATTTGATCCTCGCATCTATACCTATGGACATCGCAATCCCCAAGGCATTGCTTTCCGTCCTGGCGATGGTCGCCCATTTACAGCTGAGAATGGGCCATGGCATTCTGACGAGGTGACTGCACTGACCAATGGTGGCAATGCTGGTTGGGATCCTCGCCCCAATATGGCTGGCCGCAAGGACTGCCCGGATGACTATTGTGGCTATTCACCCAACCAAATGGGAGCAATGCCGCCAAAAGAACGTTCTGCATTCATGCCAATGACAGACCTCAAAACTTATCCGAAGGCCATGAAACCAGCTTGGAACAACAATGGACTGTCTCAAGGCATGTTCTGTAATACGTTCTTGTCTGGCAAGCAGTGGAAGGACTGGGACGGTCAAATGGTTGTTGGATATGCCGGCATCGGCATTCATGGCACACCCGTTGGCAACCGCCTTGATGTGCTAAAGATCAGCGCAGATGGACTCACTTCTACGGCCGTTCAGGCCTCTTGGCCTACCGTCACTGGACGGTTCCGTGCAGTATCTCAGGGGCCCGATGGCAACCTGTATGTGGCACTTGAGGATCAAGGCGTAATCATCCGGGTAAAGCCAGAATAATTTTTAACTGGGATGCGCTGCCCTTCGGGCAGCGCATTTTTTTCTAACCTGCAGAATGTTGAGATAGCTCAAATGAGAAAAAGATTAGTCACCTGCTTGGTATTTGTATGTATGACAGGTGCCATGAGTTTTGCACATGCCGACTATGATTTGCTCGTCAAAAGCAATTGCCTTGCCTGCCATTATGTTGACAAAAGAAAGTACGGTCCGAAATTGAATGAAGTCGCCAGTAAATATAAAAATGACAGTAAAGCAGCTGAAAAATTAGCTAAAAAAATCAAGTTGGGAGGTTCTGGCGTTTGGGGAGAAGACGTGATGCCCCCACAACCTCAGTTGTCTGATGCGGATGCCTTGAAACTGGCCAAATATGTGTTGTCTTTGAAATAGCTTAGTTAATGAAGCAGGGGCGATTTCTATACGGTTTACATATCGAAAAATACACGGGGTCTTTGCAAACCAGTATGAAAAACCTGTTTGGTTGTCTGCTTTTACTCAATAGTGCATTTGCTTTTGCAGATTGGGTCAAAATTAATGGCGGGACAGACAGACTGTCTGAAAAATTCATTGATGAGCAAACGATTCGGCAAACGGGACCGATGAACACAATGAGACGGGTTTGGGAAATCCACAACATGCGCAAGGGTGCAACTGACAGGGTTTTGTCAGTCAAGAGCCACATGGAATACGACTGTAAAGACCGCCGCTTCCGAATCCTTGAAGAAAGCAAGTTTCCTGAGTATTGGGCGCAAGGAAAAAGCTTGTCTACAAAGGCAAAGGATGCTCAGCCTGGCAACTGGCTTAACATAACCAAAGGGAGCGCAAGTGAAGCCGTTTTTAATCGTGTGTGCCCCAGCGATAACTCTGACTCCGGTAAAAGTTGACATCACTAAGTATTGAACTTGCCGTATCCCGCCTGATGGACATCTTTTCAATGACAAGCAGAATTTCTTTGATTTAGCCTTCGGTTACCGAAAAGTCTTAATTGAATCAAATAGGTATAAACCCTGTCGAAAGTTATTGAGGTTGACCGTTAGGATTACTCCTCAGAAAAAACCTCACAAACTTGATGGAGACATACCGATGCTGAATAAGCTAGCTTTCGCGGCCTCAATGGCGGCATTGAGCCTGGGTCAAGCAGTGGCTCAAACCGCTCCGCCCCCTCCGGCTTGGCAACAAGGTCGCAGCGCCGAGCAGGCAGGTTCCAAACTTGCACCGCACGCCGCCAAGTTCACGGCAACTGCAGCCAGCGAGATACCGCTGGACAAACTCAAATTACCCCCGGGCTTCAAGATCGAAGTGTGGTCCGCGGGAACACCTGGCGTGCGAGCGATGGTTCGTGGCGACAGTGGAAAAATTTACGCCGGTACTCGCCCGCTGGGCCGGGTCTATGAAATCACTGACAACGGAACGGAACGTACCAGCCGCGTCTTGATAGACAAACTCAATCAACCCGCTGTTGTAATGAACAAGGGTTCGCTCTATGTGATGGCTATCGATAAAGTGCTTAGGTTTGACGGCATTGAATCCAATCCCAACGCTCAGCCGGTGGACATGACCGCCGCATTCAAGCTGCCGCCTGAGCAGCATCACAACTGGAAATACCTGCGCTTCGGTCCGGATGGCAAGCTATACGTTCCGTTTGGTGCTCCATGCAATATCTGCGAGTTGCCGACCCAGGAGTACGCGCAGATCCGTCGTTACAACCCGGACGGCTCGGGTATGGAAGTGATTGCTACGGGAGTGCGAAATGCCCTGGGCTTTGACTGGCACCCCGTCACCAAAGAGCTGTGGTTTACCAATCACGGCCGCGATTGGATGGGCAACGACTCCCCTGAAGACGGTCTGAATCGTCTGAGCAAAACCGGCCAAAATTTCGGCTTCCCTTATTGTCACGTCGGCAACGTTCCCGACCAGGACATCAAGAAAGCCAACCCCTGTGAAGGCGTAACACCGGTGGTAGCCCCCTTGGGCGCACACGCTGCAGCCATGGGCTTGCAGTTCTACACCGGCAATATGTTCCCGGCAGAGTACAGAAATGTAGCTTTCGTTGCCCGCAAAGGCTCGTGGAACCGGGATCAGAAGATTGGTTACGATGTTGTCACTGTGCGCTCTGATAACGATGGCAAAAACGCCAAAGTGGCACCTTTCCTGACTGGTTTCAAGGACGATGCGGCCAATACCTTCTGGGGACGCCCCACCTATTTCCTGCAAATGCCAGACGGCGCCATGTTGCTGGCCGACGAGCAAATGGGCGTGATCTACCGCATCTCTTATGCCAAGCCCTAAGAAGCAGACCAACATTTCCCGAATCGGCAGGGCCCTGGCAGCAGTGGCCCTGCTTTTTTTCGGAGGCGCAGTGTTCGCTCAGCCTGCGCCCCCACCGGAGCGTCTGGCGCTCTGCGGGGCGTGCCACGGTGCGCAAGGTATATCGGTCATCCCCAATATCCCATCGCTTGCAGGACAGCCCAAGATTTTTATTGAAAACCAACTGGTGCTCATTCGCGAAGGCCTGAGAGATATTCCGGCCATGAAAGGCTCGCTCGATGGCTTAAAAGACGCTGATTTGTCGGCACTTGCAAAACACTACCAGGCATTGCCTGCGCCGCTGGCGGCTACAACTCCCGTCAATGCCGAGCGTTTTGCGCGCGGCAAAGAACTGGCGCGTGCTGCACTGTGTGGAACCTGTCATTTGCCAGACTACAGCGGGCGAGAGCAGATTCCCCGTCTGGCGGGGCAACAAGAGGTCTTTTTACTCGACTCAATGAAACAGTTTCGCGACCACGCCGGTCCGGGGCGCGACACCATCATGTCTGCATCCCTGTATGGCATCAACAATGCCCAACTGACTGACCTGGCGCATTTCTTTGCCCATTTCAAGTAGTTGTTGTCTTGTTCAGAGTCAACACTCAGCGCCGGATGCAGGTCGGCCTTTGTAGGACAATTCGAGGACGATGACACCTCCAACCGATCAACCTGACACTGGCCTGCGCCGGGCGCCACGACCTGAATCAGTGGCTCGCCCCAAGCCGATCATGGGCGGCGGCTCTGGAAACACATCCGTCAGCTTATCGGGCAATGCTTCAGCAACGGTGCGGCTTAATAAGCGCATGGCTGAACTGGGCATGGCCTCACGCCGCGAGGCGGACGACTGGATCGCACGCGGCTGGGTGAAAGTGAATGGCAAAGTCGCTGAAATGGGCATGCAGGTTACAGCGGAAGTACGCATTGAGATCGACAAACAGGCACAGGGTCAGCAAGCCAACCAAGTCACGGTACTGATTAACAAGCCGCTAGGTATTGTCAGCGGCCAAGCCGAAGACGGGCATCTGCCGGCCATCACCCTGGTGCAGCCGCAAAACCGCTGGGCAGATGACAATGCGCGCTTCTTTTTTAACCCCAAGCAGCTCAAAAGCCTGGTGCCTGCGGGGCGGCTGGACATTGACTCCACCGGATTGCTGGTTTTGACCCAGGATGGTCGTGTGGCGCGCCAGCTTATCGGCCAAGACGCAGACATGGAAAAGGAGTATCTGGTGCGTGTCGTGTACACCGGTGCCGAAAACCTGGCAGCGGCAACCTCGGCAGCAGCGACTTACGGTGGAAAACATGACTTGGGAAAAGTCACACAACTCAGCCGAATTGACGACGATGATCCGGTCAGATCAGACGTGCAATCGGTTTTTCCGAAAAGCCAATTGCAACGTTTGCGTCATGGCTTGAGCCTGGACGGCCAGGCTCTCAAGGCAGCCAAGGTTGACTGGCAAAACCCAGAGCAACTTCGTTTTGTTCTGACCGAAGGTAAAAAACGACAGATCCGGCGCATGTGCGAGCTTGTGGGCTTGCGCGTCGTTGGCCTGAAAAGGGTTAGGGTAGGCCAGGTGATGTTGGGTAATTTACCTCTTGGTCAATGGCGTTACCTGGCCCCACACGAGCGATTCACATGAAACTACCCTCCCGATTCTGGGCCGATCTCAGTACCCGTCACTTTGCGCAACTGGCCGCCAGCCCGGCCTTAGACCAAGTGGTTGCTGTTTTGCCAGTGGCGGCCACTGAACAGCACGGCCCGCATTTGCCCCTGAGCGTGGACAAAGACCTGGTCGACGGCGTGGTTCAAGCATGCCTGCCGCACTTGAGTGCCGATCTGCCGGTACTCTTTCTTCCAACCCAGCAGGTAGGCAAAAGTAACGAGCACATCCGGTTTCCTGGTACTTTGACTTTGTCCGCGCAAACGCTGATGGCAGTCTGGATGGAGTTGGGTGCCTGTGTGGCGCGAACCGGTATTAAAAAACTGGTGCTGCTGAACTCACACGGCGGACAAGTCAGTGTGATGGACATCGTTGCGCGCGATTTGCGTACGGCCCACGACTTGATTGTTTGTCATACAAGCTGGTACAACTTGCCCCTGGGCGAGGCGGTGATGGGTCTGTTCCCGGCTGATGAACACCGCTTTGGCATTCATGCCGGTGACGTCGAGACCTCAATGATGCTGGCTCTGCGTGAACAACAGGTGGACATGTCCCAGGCACGCCACTTCACCTCGAGCTCGCAAGAACGTTCAGGTCTATACGAGGTTCTGGGCAATGGCAATTCAGCCAAGCTGGGTTGGCAAATGCAGGACTACAACGCCATGGGTGCAGCCGGCAACGCGGCGAGCGCTACGGCGGCAAAAGGACAGGCGCTCATTAACGCGGCAGGCCTGCAGCTTGCCAAACTGCTGGGTGAAGTTAGCACCCTGCCCGCATCCACGTTAAGAGAAAAACCCGATCTTTCTTTTGGCCAGTAAGACTTGTTAGCGACCCCCACGCAGCTTTCTCAGCTCGGCCTGCGTTTCATTCCAGAGGTCATTGCCAACGTTAGCCGCTATTTGGGTATTGATCTGACCCAGCTTGTCACGCATGCGGGCTGACTCAGAAGCTGGCAACTGGTTGATTTGCATGCCTTTGGCCTTGAGCTCATCAAGCGCCTTGGCCGCTTCGGCCCGGGTGTCTTTGCGCTCGAAGTCGCGGCTGGCAATAGCTGCATCCATCAATACTTTCTGTTCTGCTTTGCTCAACTGATCCCACCATTTTTTACTGACCAGCACAATCCAGGGGCTGTACACATGGTTGGTGATACTCAAGAATTTCTGTACCTCGTAAAACTTGCTGGACAAAATGGTGTTGTAGGGATTCTCCTGGCCATCGACCGTTTTGGTTTCCAGTGCACCAAAGAGTTCCGAGAATGGCATGGGCACTGCATTCGCCCCCAAGGTTTTGAAGCTGTCCAGATAAACATTGTTTTGCATAACCCTTAATTTGATGCCTGCCATGTCTTCAAGTTTGTTGACCGGACGCTGGCTGTTGGTCAGGTTGCGAAACCCGTTCTCCCAATAGACCAGCCCTACCAAGCCTTTTTCCTGCAGCTTGTCCATGACTTTCTGCCCGATCGGGCCGTCCAGCACGGCGTCCGCTTCTTGCACATTGTTGAACAGGAATGGGGTGTCCCACAGCGCCATTTCTTTGGTGATGCCGACCAGGGTGGCGGTTGAACCGACCATCATTTCCTGAGCACCGCCAACCAGTGCTTGCTGCATTTGGATGTCAGGGCCAAGGGCTGCTGCGCCGACTGCGCGCAAACGCATTTTTCCGGCAGAGGCTTTTTCAACCTGCTCGGCAAACAACTTCACAGCCCGGCCCTGGTTGCTTTGCTCGTTGAGGCCATAGCCAAAACGAATCAGGCGATTTTGAATGTCCTGGGCTGCAACGCCCAGGGAGGTGGTCAGGGCGGCAGCGCTGGCTGCGACCAGCAAGGTACGTCTAAACAGTTTCATGAAAGTCTCCTGGTTACAAAGTTAAGAAAGAATTACCGCATCCATGCCACCGGCAAGGTCACGATCTGGGGGAAAACGGTCAGTAGTGCCAACAGCACGACATAGGTCATGAGGAACGGGTTGACTCCGCGAATCACGCTGTGCATGGATATTCGGCCCACGCCGGCGACCACATTAAGTACCGTGCCTACGGGCGGTGTGATCAAACCTATGGCACCGTTAAGAATGAACATCAGCCCAAAATAAACCGGGTCTATTCCCGCTTTGACGGCAATGGGCAGCATCACGGGCGCAAAAATCAGGATGGTGGGAGTGAGATCAAGGGCTGTGCCTATAAGAACAAGTACCACCATCATTACAGCCATCAACAACCTGGGGTTCTCAACCAAGGGCCCTAGCCAGCTGGAGAGCACACTGGGCAGGTCTGCCAGCGTGATCATGTAGCTCGCCACTTGCGCACCGGCACACAGGAACATCACCACCGAAGTGGTTTTGGCAGCACGCAGCAGTACGCCATAGACTTCGGCAACTTTCATTTCACGGTGTACAAACAGGGCAATCACCAATGCATAAAACGCTGCCACGACGGCGGCTTCGGTCGGCGTGAAAATGCCGGTTTTCATGCCGCCAATGATGATCAGCGGCATGAGCAGCGCCCAGAAAGCGCGCGCGGTCACTTTGAATCGCTGTGGCATGGGCATGGGTTGGCCTTGGGGCAAATCAATGCCCCGCAAAACATAGCGCCAGGTAAAGATCAGCCCGATGCCCATCAGTAATCCGGGCACGATGCCTGAAATGAACAGCGCAGAGATCGAGGTATTGGTGGTGACACCGTAAATCACAAAGGGCATGGACGGTGGGATGATGGGCGCAATGATGCCGCCTGAGGCAATCAGCCCGGCCGAAGTGTGCATCGGGTAGCCTTGTTGGCGCATCATGGGCAGCAGAATAGTGGCCAGGGCTGCGGTGTCAGCCAACGCCGAACCGCTCATGCTGGCCATCAAGACCGCCGCTCCGATGGCCACATAGCCCAAACCGCCACGAATATGCCCCACCCAGGCCTGAGCCATGTCAATGATGCGACGACTGATACCACCGGAGTTCATCAACTCTCCGGCCAGTATGAAGAAGGGCACTGCCAGCAAGGGAAAGCTGTCCACCCCGGCCACCAGGTTTTGGGCCAGCAACTGGGTGTCCCAGAAATTAAGCACCCAGGCCATGCCTGCGCCGGTGAGGACCAAGGCCAGGCCCATGTTCATGCCGACACCCATGAACACCAGCATGCCCATGGAGAAAACGACAAATGCTTGTGCTTCAGGTTTCATGCTCACTCCACCTCAGCGCCATGACCGAGGTTCAGCCGGGCGTTGCGTAACAACTCCCAGATAGCCATCAGGGCAATAGCTGTTGCACACAAAAATGCAGGCAAGGGCAGCAAATAGCTTGGGTAGCCCAACACCACTGAGCGACTGCCCATGCCCACCACCACCTGCTGCCAGGCACCCCATGCCAACATGACGCAGGCGGCAATCACCAGCAGACGAATCAGAGCGCTGGCTGCCTGCAGCAGTTTCGGGCGCTGTTTAAGCAAGCCGACCAGGGACGTAAACGCCATATGCTCCCCCAAGGGGTAGGCACTGGCTGCACCCAGAAAAACCATCCATACAAAAAGCAGGCGGGAGAGCTCTTCACTGGCGGCGATGCCGCTACCGAATCCATAGCGCAATACAACATTGACAAAAACAGCAACGGCCATGACCCCGAGGGAAAGCGCCATGGCCCCCTGAGTCAGTCGCTGGGCCCAATGCAGGCGTTGCGCTGGGGAGTTTGGTGCGTCTGCCGTGTTCATGCGAGCTCCTTGTGGTGCAACCAATCGGTGACCTGGTGGGTTAATTCAGGCAAAGGTCGCATGGCGTTTACACACAACACACCAGCTTCGCTCTCGGGCGACTCCAGGGTATGAAATTGGCTTTGTACCAGGCTACTTGAGAAGAAATGGGTGGATGCACGGGCTGTCACCCGGGCCTGAGCATCAGACAGGTTGATGCGCATAAAGACAAATTGCAGCCCGGGGCAGGCTTCCCGCAGGGTGTTCCTGTAAGCCTGCTTCAAGGCAGAGCAGGTCAGTGCCACCCCATTGCTGTGTTTCTTGAGTAGCTGCCCCAGCTCGATGAGCCAATCTGCACGGTCAGCATCCGTCAGCGCCACACCACTTTGCATCTTGTTTCGATTGACTTCGCTATGAAAATCGTCGCCCTCTATCAGCGTCAAGCCCTCAACTCGCGCCACCTCAACCGCCAGACTGGACTTGCCGCAGCCGGCAACACCCATGAAAACAAGCTTGAAAGACATGTTTGGATAGCGCTATCTTTAATGATCTTTAAAAAAGAAACACCACAAAAGCAGGTTTCTTGGAAATTGGATAGCGCTATCATATAGTCCGAATCACGTTGTCAAACTAGGATAAACCCGAACTCATGACCCAACGTAAACGCCGTTCAAGCGGAAGAATCACCCTGGACGAGGTGGCTGCTCGTGCCGGGGTGAGCCGCATTACCGCTTCGCGCGCGCTGCGAGGTGAGCGCAGCGTGGCGGCCGATTTGTCAGCACGGGTCACCCAGGCTGCGCTGGAACTGGGGTACGTCCCTGACCCCGCAGCACGGGCCTTGGCCAGTGCGCGCAGCAACACTGTGGCGGTGTTGGTCCCCTTGCTGTCAAACAACCTGTTTGTTGATTTGCTGGAGGCCGTTCACAACAGTCTGCACCCGGCTGGTTACCAGATGTTAATTGGCGTTACCCATTACCGGCCACTAGAGGAGGAGTCTCTGTTGCGCAGCTACCTTGCCCAACGTCCTGCTGGTCTGCTGCTGACTGGCTTTGACCGAACCCATGCTGCCAAGGCGTTGATCGCCGCCAGCGGTGTGCCTTGCGTGCACTTGATGGAGACCTCGAATGACCCGTCTTCGTTTTGCGTGGGTTTCTCCCAAGCAGATGCGGGGGAGGCCATGACCCGGCATTTACTGTCCCGCGGACGTAAAAAAATCGCCTTCGCCGCTGCTCAGCTTGACCCCAGAGTGTTGCAGCGATTGGAGGGGTATCGCAGGGCCATGGCGCAAGCCGGTCTTTCGGCACCGCATCTGGAGTGGCTGAGCCCGGAGCCTTCATCCCTGTCACTGGGTGGGCAGTTGATGGCGCAGCACCTGACGGCTCAGCCCGATGTGGATGCCATCTTTTTTTGTAACGATGACCTGGCGCAGGGCGGCTTGTTGGCTGCGCTCAGATTAGGCATTGCAGTGCCGCAAAAAATAGCGATTGCAGGCTTTAATGATCTCTCCGGCAGCGACCAGATGTGGCCGCCTTTGACCACCATACGCACCCCCCGGGTCGAGATTGGCAAAAAGGCCGCTTCCATGCTGCTACAACTGATGAAATCCGAAACAGTCGAGTCCAACAGTCTGGATCTGGGCTGGTCTTTGATTCAGCGGCAAAGCACCTAGTATTCTTGTCTGGAAAGCGTTTCAACCAATAAAAGACCACGCAAGGCCAGCCATTCAAAAATAACTGCTCAGATTTTTGAAGTTATTTTTTGGCGGCGGCCAGTTCTTTCTCCAAGATGTCAATCCGCTGTTGCAAGGCTGCCATACGAGAGTTGAGCGCGCCTACGTTGAAGACGCTCTCGTTGGCGGCTGGAGCATCCAACCTGTTACCGTAGCCCAGCCAAGAAGAATCATAGATCCGCACATTCTTGAAACCGAGTTGCTCCAGAACACCGGCGGTTTCTGAAGCCCGCACACCAGACTGGCAATACACCACGGTTTCTTTGTCCGGGTCCAGCCCGGCGTAAAGGTTTTTCAAGTCGGACGTGGGTTTCAGAGACATGCCCGCTGTATCGGCCACCTGTTTGAGGTTGAACTTGACCAGGGTCTCTGGGTCTTTCCAGTTTTGTTCGTAGGGAATATTGATGGCTCCTGGGATATGGCCACCCCGCAGGGCGCGGATGTCTTCACCGGCAAATTCCTTGGGTGTTCGGGCATCGATGATCTGAACGCCAGACGACTTGGGGCGCGAGATCATTTCGGTTGTCGAGACAGACACCCCGGCGCTTGGCGCAAGCTTGAGCTTGACTGGCGTAGCTTTGGATGCAGTGGTTTCAACGGTTAAACCAGCAGCGCTCCAGCCCTCGATGCCTTCATGAAAAACACTGGCCTTCGTACCGCCAAAAAAACGCAAGGTGTAACGGCCAAAGTAGGGATTCCAGGTCCCTCGCGAGCCATAAATCACGGTCTCCCGGGCCGGGTTGATCCCGGCGTTGCCCAGTAGTTGTTCAATCCGCTCAATGGCAATAAAGTCTTCGGAATTGGGGTCGCGCAGCATAGAAGCCGCATCACCAAAGTTGAGTGCGCCAGGCAGATGGCCCTTCGCAAATTCACGGGCGTCTCGAACATCCCAAACTTGCACGCCGCGTTTTAGCGCCTCCAGAACGTAGGCCTGATCGACAATGGCTTGGGCAAAACCAGCAAAAGTCACGGCAGTTAGAAAAACGGCACACAAAGCTTGGCGTGCAGTTCGGACAAATGGCGTGATATCAATGCGCATGAAAACTCTTGGTTGAAGATGAATTGGAAGCTTACGGCAAGCCAGGTCTCTTGTGGTCTTTTGGATTTCGTCAGATTTATCCTCGACCAATTTGAACTGCTGTAACACCTAAGGTAACGCTACGGGAAATGCACTTTACCTGAACCCAAGCTTGAAATCCGGCCCACTCGCCCATAATTGCGGGCTGTCCGGGTGTCAGCCTGGGCGTCTATTTTTCAATATCCTTCTTTAAAACTAAAAGTTTTCACATGTCAAAGCAAACCCTTTCATTTCAGGCCGAAGTTGCCCAGCTTTTGCACCTTGTCACCCATTCTTTGTACTCCAACAAGGAAATTTTTCTTAGGGAATTGATCTCGAATGCTTCGGATGCCTGCGACAAACTGCGTTTTGAGGCTATCAACGAGGGTAGCCTGTACGAAAACGACGCCGAGCTGAAAGTGAAGGTGACCTTGGATGCGCATGCCAAGACACTCACCATCACCGACAACGGCATTGGCATGAGTGCGCAGGAAGCCATTGATCACCTCGGCACGATCGCCAAAAGCGGCACCAAGGACTTTGTCAGCAAGCTCAGCGGTGACCAGAAAGCAGACTCCAACCTGATCGGTCAGTTCGGTGTGGGTTTTTACTCCGGCTTTATCGTGGCCGACAAAATCACCGTGGAATCACGCCGCGCCGGGTTGAAGCAAACCGAAGGCGTGCGCTGGATCAGCGGTGGCTCCGGAGACTTTGATGTGGAGAACATCAGCCGTAGCGCTCGTGGCACCAGTGTGATCCTGCATCTGCGCGAGGACGCATATGACTATGCCCAGGCCTGGAAGGTCAAGGGCATCATCAGCAAATACTCCGACCACATCAGCTTGCCCATTTTGATGGAGAAAGAAGAATGGAAAGACGGTGAATTGATCAACCCGTCTGACGAAAAGGGGGGACGTCAGCCCGGTGGCATGGTCAAGACTGGCGAATGGGAAACTGTCAACAAGGCCAACGCCATCTGGGCGCGCGCCAAGAAAGACATTAGCCAGGACCAATACGACGACTTCTACAAACAGATCAGCCATGACTTTGAAGCCCCGCTGGCTCACACGCACAACCGTGTGGAGGGCAGTACCGAATACACACAACTGCTCTACATTCCCAGCAAAGCGCCCATGGATCTTTACAACCGTGAAAAGTCTGCCGGTGTGAAGCTCTACGTCAAGCGCGTTTTCATCATGGATGACGCAGAAGCCTTGCTGCCAACCTACTTGCGCTTTGTCAAAGGCGTGGTGGATTCTGCTGATTTACCGCTTAACGTGTCTCGGGAATTACTGCAGGAAAGTCGCGATGTGAAAGCCATCCGCGAGGGTTGTACCAAGCGGGTTCTTTCGATGCTGGAGGACCTGGCCAAGCACGATATCGCCCCTGCTGCCGACGCAACGACCAATGAGGTCACCGATGTCCTGAGCGCCCAAGACAAGCTTGATGCGGAAAAGAACGCTGGCAAGTACAGCCGGTTCTATGCTGAGTTCGGTGCCGTGCTCAAGGAAGGCTTGGGCGAAGATTTCGGTAACAAGGATCGCCTGACCAAGCTGCTGCGCTTTGCCTCGAGCACCTCGGATACGGTCAGTGTGAGCTTTGCCGACTACAAGACGCGCATGAAAGACGGGCAGGAGGCCATTTACTACATCACTGCAGACACCCCGGCCGCTGCCAAAAACAGCCCACAGTTGGAGGTATTCAAGAAAAAAGGTATTGAAGTGCTGCTGATGACCGACCGGGTGGACGAATGGGCTTTGAACTACGTCCATGAATTTGACGGCACACCCCTGCAAAGCGTGGCCAAAGGTGCCGTTGATCTGGGTAAATTGCAAGACGAGGCCGAGAAAAAGGCCGCTGAAGAAGCCGCCGAGGCTTTCAAGCCCCTGCTAGCCAAGCTCAAGGAAGCGCTCAAAGACAAGGCTGAGGACGTGCGTGTCACCAGCCGCCTTGTAGACAGCCCAGCCTGCCTGGTGGTACAGGATCACGGCATGAGCACGCAGCTGGCGCGCATGCTCAAGCAGGCCGGACAGTCGGCACCCGAGGTTAAGCCCGTGTTGGAGGTCAACGCCGAGCATGCCCTGGTCAAAAAGCTGGATGGCTCAGTGCATTTTCACGACCTCGCCCACATTCTCTTTGACCAGGCCCTGCTGGCCGAGGGCGGCATGCCGGCTGATCCAGCGGCCTATGTGAAACGCGTCAACGCCATGCTAGTGTAGAAACAAGGGGGACATTGACCCCTGCAGTGCATGCCCTAAATCGGTCCATAAACCCCGTCTGCCCGGGGTTTACTGGCTACTCGAAGCCAAGTGATTGCCTCAGGCCAGCGTTCTCAGGGCTGCTTAACAG
The DNA here is from genome assembly GCA_040382055.1 of Hylemonella sp. Classification (GTDB taxonomy): domain Bacteria; phylum Pseudomonadota; class Gammaproteobacteria; order Burkholderiales; family Burkholderiaceae_C; genus JBEIGE01. The sequence goes on along the minus strand of JBEIGE010000006.1, from coordinate 60,891 downwards.
ACTGATCAGTTGATCTGCTGCAGCAGGCTCTTTGGCCTGGGAACTGACAGCGGCCACGTAGCGCGTCGCCAGCTCAAACTCCTTGGGTAGCACATCGATCAGGACTACCCCGGGGGTGAAATTGATCTCTGTAACCTGGGTGCAGCCGATCGCCCCAACTTCGCTGGCTTGTGCCAGCGCCTGCATGGCGGTCGCACCGTTCGGGTAAGTGCGCAAGCGGGGTGCCAGTTCGGTGTCAATGCCCAGTTGCTTAAGCACATTGAAGAAGTGAATACCAGCGGTCGCCTTGACCGGATCAGGAAAATAAACATAGCTGGCTGCCAGCAGAGCGGCCTTGAGTTCGGCCGGACTGCTCACAGGTGGTTGAGCCTCACCCGCCTTGATGGCAATTCCGGTTTTGACGTCACCCAATGACCTTGCACTGCCTGAAACCACATGCCCGCTGACTGTGAGTTGGTCAATCAGGCTCTGGCTCAAAATGACAACATCACAGGCCTCCCCCGCGACCAACTTGTCCCGCATGACACCAACCGCGCTGAATGTGCCATGAATGGCGCACCCACTTTGAGCAAGGAAGCTTTCACTGACTTGATTCACAAGGGCTTGGGCAGCTCCGCCGCTCAATACATGCAAGGATTTCATGAGGTTCTAAAAAGGTTAATCAACCGTGATGCCGGCTCTTTTGATCACGCGGGCCCATTGTGCAATGTCGTCACGGGTGTATTTGTCAAACGCCTCCGGCGTCATAACCATGGGAACAGCTCCCTGGCGGCTCCAGAGTTGCTTGACCTCGGTTTGCCCGACAATTTTGGAAATGGCTTCGTTAAGCCGATCGACGATAGCCTTGGGCGTTCCCTTGGGAGCCATCAGACCGAGCCAGATGCTGGCCTCGTAACCCGGAACGCCGGATTCATTCACAGTAGGTACATCAGGCATTACCTCCGAACGCAAACGACCCGTGGTGGCAATGGCCTTGACCTTACCTGCCCGCACTTGTTCAGTCATGGTGGTGACCGCATCAAACATAAGGTCAACCTGCCCGCCGATCAAGTCGGTGCGGGCGCCGGAACTGCCCCTGTAAGGAATGTGAACCAGATAAACACCGGACATGCTCTTGAACAATTCACCTGCCGTGTGGTAGGGCGTACCGGTGCCACTGGAAGCATAGTTCAGCTTGCCAGGGCGCTCCTTGGCCAGCTTGAGCAGGTCTTTAAGGTTGTTGGCGGGCACAGACGGATTGGCCACCAGCACCAGGTCCGAGTAATTGACGGGTGCCACAGCCACAAAGTCACGCATCAGCTGAAACGGTTTGTTGGAAATCAGTGTTTCATTGACGGTATGCGTATTGGACATCATGAGCAAGGTATAGCCGTCAGGCGCTGACTTGGCTGCCAGATCGGTTCCGATGATGGAGCCTGCACCGGGCTTGTTGTCAATCACAAAAGACTGGCCCATGGCATCGCTCAGGCGCTGTGCAATAAACCGGGCGTAGTTGTCAGCCGGGCCACCCGTGGCAAAAGGCACAATGATTTTGACGGGTCGGGTCGGGTAGGTGGTTTGCGCGTAAAGCGGGGTCAGGGCGGACATGAGCAGCCCCAGTCCGAGCAAGCCACGACGAAGGGTAAAAAATTTCAAGACAGTACTCCTCTGGTTTTTTTGGGCTGCAAGGGGCGCAGTCGGGTGAGGTATTTTGCCGCAATTGCTGGCCTAAGCCTGCCTTCGGTCAAAGAACCCCGACCACCTCAGACCACTAAAGGTGCCTCCTGCATTGCTTCAAGCTGGTCTTGCAAGGTTTGAACCTGGCCTTTCCAGTAATCGCTACTTCCAAACCAGGGGAAGTTGATCGGGAAAATCGGGTCCCGCCAGCGCATGGCCAGCCACGCGCTGTAATGAATCAGGCGCAGGGTGCGCAGCGGTTCAATCAAGGCAAGCTCCCGTCGGTCAAACTCACGAAACTGCTCATAACCGTCAACCAGACAGCCAAGTTGGCGAGTTTTCTGCACGCGGTCGCCCGAAAGAAGCATCCACAGGTCTTGAACGGACGGGCCCATTCGGGCGTCATCCAGATCGACAAAATGAGGACCTGGACCGCTGCTGGCCGGGGCATCTGAGGGCGTCCATAAAATATTGCCGGCATGGCAGTCGCCGTGCAGACGAAGCAGCCTGATTGGCGTATCACCCGATATGGATTGCCCTTCAGACCGGTCTTTGGATTTCCCTTGATTTTGGTTATCAGCCCTTGCCAAACATGGATATTGCGCTATTAAATCAAGAGCATCCTGACACCTAGCGGCCCATTCTGACTGGACATCGAGCGGTACCATCTCATGGGCCAGCAACCAGTCGCGCGAAGCGGTACCGAAGGTTTGCAGGCTCAACTCAGGTCGCACGACAAAGGGGTGGGCGGCGCCTACGGTATGAATCCGAGCCAGAAAGCGGCCTATCCATTCCAGCACCTCGGTATCGTCGAGTTCAGGGGGTCTGCCCCCGCGACGGGGGCTCACCGAAAAGGCAAACCCGGCGAACTGATGTAGCGTCTGGCCTTGCAAGGTCAGCGGGCCGATCACCGGTATTTCGGCCTGCATCAATTCGGCAGCAAAGGCATGCTCTTCCAGAATTTGTGCATCCTGCCAGCGTTCAGGGCGGTAAAACTTGGCCACCATGATTTGGCCATCTTCAAGATTGACCTGATAAACCCGGTTTTCATACGAGCTCAGTGCTTGCAGTCGCCCATCACCCATCACGCCCACTGAGGCCAGCGCATCGAGCACCACATCTGGTGTCAGCGCTTCAAAAGGGTGGGTGGCTTGGGTTGTCTTCATGGGTCCATTGTCGCTGTTGCACCTGCATGCTGATCATCAATTGACCATCGGTTTCATAGCTTCCAAAGTGCAGGTGGGGAAATTCGCTGTAAAGTGAGCGGATGAAAAGTTGGAGTCGACGCAAACGCCTGATCACCCGACGGGGGCTTTTTTATTCCCTCCTCCTGTGTTTGGCGATCATGGCTTTTGGTGGCCTGGGTTTCTGGCTGCTCGAGCCTAAAGTTCTGACCCTCAGCGATGGGCTTTGGCTGGCTTTCACCACGGCGGCCACCGTGGGTTATGGGGATCTGGTGCCAAGCACCTACGCCTCGCGAGCTTTCGCTGTGATCGTCGTGCTGATAGGGCTGGCGGTTTTATCGCTGGTCACTGCCTCCGTAGCGGCCATGTTTGTTGAGACCGAAGAGAGGCAGATTGAGCAGGATCTGATGCGTGAGATTGGCGAGTTGCGCGTCGAAGTGCGTGCCTTGCAAGAGGCCATCAACGCCAACACCAAGGCTTGAAACACATCGCGTAGCCTTGGCACTGACGACATTGGCTCCCACCGGAATAGTCAGAAACGTAGCTGACGAAGGGCCATCAAGCGTTGCGTACCTATTTCGCGAAGCGCTTTCGCGTCAGTGCCAGCGCAACCCAGAACGAAACCACCGTGAAGAGGCTTAACACCAGCACATGCCTGAGCGGGTGTTGGGGCCACTGATCCAGAAACAAGGGCCTGACCAATTCAACCGCGTTGGTCAAAGGCAGCCAGTCTGAGACCGCACGAACCACTCCTGGCAACTGCTCGCGCGGAAAAAAAACGCCACTTAAAAACATCATGGGCGTGAGGAACAACGTAAAGTAATAGGTGAAAAAATCATAGCCCTTGGCCAGCGCATTGAAGATCAGGGCGATGCAAGAAAACGTGATCCCGGCGCCCAATAACACCGGCCAGGCGAGCAAGAGCTTGGGGCTATGGCTGATCCCCAGAACCAGCATCACACCCAGGATGGCGGTGACCGTGAAAAGCGCTTTGAAGGCGGCCCACAGCATTTCAGCCAGCACCACATCGTCCAGGCTGACCGGCGCATTCATGATGCCGTCCCATGTTTTTTGCACGTGCATGCGCGAGAAGGCTGAGTACAGTGCCTCAAACGACGCCGCGTTCATGGCGCTCATGCAGATCGATCCGCTGGCCAGAAACACGATGTAGGGCACCGCCACTTCAACACCAGCCGCATTTTTAAGGGTAATCTGCCCGATCAACGCACCCATGCCGTAGCCAAAAGCCACCAGCCACATCAGGGGCTCGGCAATGTTACCCACCAGGCTGGGGATGGCGAGCTTGCGCCACACCAAAAGATTGCGCAAAAACACCGGCCAGAAACGCATGGAAAGACTTGGCGCACGCCAGACATGGGGTTCGTTCATCAGCCATCCTCCCTGATTTGGCGACCCGTCAACTTCAGAAACAAATCTTCCAGGTTAGCGGGCCGGTGCAAGGTGCGCAAATGTGGGAAGGCATTGAGAGCCTCCAGCAAAACACGTGCATCCTGGGTGTAGAAAAAAACCGTCTCCCCGCTGAGCTCTACCCGGGCGGCAAGCGATTTCAATGGGGAATCCACCAGCGCCAGCGCGCCCACACCATAGACTTCCACCACATCCGGCTCCAGATGTTGTGCAATGAGCTCACGCGGACGGCCCTCGGCAATTTTTCGACCATGGTCAAGCACCAGAAGGCGGGAGCAGAGCCGCTCGGCCTCGTCCATGAAGTGAGTGGTGAGCAAAATCGACTTGCCTTGTTGCAGCAACACCTGCAACCGCTCCCACATCAGGTGGCGCGCCTGGGGGTCCAGCCCGGTGGTGGGTTCGTCCAGCAGCAACAGCTGAGGGTCATTGACCAGGGCACGTGCCAGGCTCAGGCGACGGCGCATGCCACCCGAGAGCTCGCCGGGCTTGGCATCGGCCTTGTGCGACAGGGCCGCAAACTCCAGCAGTTGCGGAACACGGGCACGGATGGCAGCGTCTTTCAAGCCGAAGTAACGCCCGTAGACCAACAGGTTTTCTGCACACGAAAAGTCTGGGTCCAGCGTGTCAAACTGACTCACCACCCCCAGCTGGGCCTTGATTGCCAACATATCTCGGGGCATATCCAAGCTAGTCTTGACTTCCTTGTTATTAAAACTGTAGCGGATTTGACCCTGATCGGGGTGTGTTAGGCCCAGGCACATACGCACAGTGGTGGTTTTTCCCGCACCGTTGGGGCCGATCACGCCCAGGCACTCACCGGCCTCAATAGTCAGAGATACATCATTCACAACGGTATTCGGACCATACTGCTTGCGCAAGCCCTGAACATCAAGAATCGGATTAACCATGTCACAGATTGTTACAGAAGGCGCTGCTTGATTAGGGTGCAACCGCTGCCGATCACGATAATCACCCCATGACCCATTCGACCCCTGATTCAATACCTGCCCCGGCCCAGACGCTACAACCATCAAAGTCGGGTTTTGCGAACCTGGATTTGCACCCGGCTACGCTGAGCAACCTGACTCAATTGGGTTATCTGGAGATGACACCCATTCAGGCGGCAAGCCTGCCCCTGGCCTTGTCAGGCAAGGATTTGATCGCCCAGGCAAAAACCGGCAGCGGCAAAACGGCCGCCTTTGGCCTGGCTTTGCTGGCCCACCTCAACCCGCGTTTTTTCGCCGTGCAGGCGCTGGTGCTGTGCCCTACCCGAGAACTGGCAGATCAGGTGACGGTGGAGTTAAGGCGTCTGGCGCGCAGCCTGGACAACATCAAAGTGGTCACGCTGTGCGGCGGCATTGCCCTGCGCGGACAACGCGCCAGTCTGGAAAACGGCGCTCACATTGTGGTGGGAACCCCCGGGCGGGTGATGGATCACTTGGCACGAGCCCACCTCAACCTCGACGCCCTGAAGGTTCTGGTGCTTGACGAGGCCGACCGCATGCTCGACATGGGTTTCCTCGACGACATGGCCACAGTCATCAAGCAATGCCCCAAAGAACGGCAGACGCTGCTGTTTTCAGCCACTTACCCGCAAGGTATAGACACAATTGCCCGGCAATTCATGCGTGAGCCCCAGCAGGTCAAGGTGGAAAGCACAGTAGCTGAAAACACCATTGAACAGCGCTTTTATGAGGTCACGCGTGCCACCAGACTTGCCACCGTGAGCCTGCTGCTCAATCATTTCCGGCCTGTGAGTACGCTGGCCTTCTGCAACACCAAGCAGCGCTGCCGGGAACTGGTGCAAAGCTTGCAAGACCAGGGGTTCAGCGCGCTTACTTTACACGGGGAACTCGAACAACGTGAACGCGACCAGGTACTGGCGCAGTTTGCCAACCGCAGCTGTTCGGTGCTGGTGGCCACTGATGTCGCTGCACGCGGCCTGGACATCAGCCAGTTGGCGGCTGTCATCAATGTGGACATCACACCCGACCCGGAAGTGCACGTGCACCGGATTGGCCGCACCGGGCGTGCGGGGGAGCCAGGGCTGGCCCTGAGTTTGGCCAGCATGGACGAGATGGGCTACATCGGCAAGATTGAGCAATATCAGAAAAGTGCATCGATCTGGTACAAAACCGATGAACTCACCGCTACTTCAGAGGAGCCGTTGCTGCCCCCCATGATGAGCCTGCAGATTTTGGGCGGACGCAAGGAGAAAATCCGTCCGGGTGACGTGCTGGGCGCGCTGACCGGCGACGCCGGTTTTACCAGGGACCAGGTGGGCAAGATCAATGTGACCGAATTCTGCACCTTCGTGGCCATCGAACGCAGTCTTGCCCAGGCGGCTATGGACAAGCTCAATAGCGGAACCATCAAAGGCAAAAGTGTCAAGGTTCGCCTTGTCAGGTAATTTCCTACATGCCGCAGCGCAATTCGCTGACTTTATTTCCCCGGGTGCAGATTTAAAGTTCTTTTCACCACATCATTGGCGGTGTGAAGCAAGGAAAACCCATGATTACCAGCACTATTTCACTCAATCCCTTCAGCTTGATGATGGAGCCAGAAATTGTCCTCCAGGCCATGGAGCGTTCGCAGTCTTTGCGCAAATTGCGTCGACAGAAATTTCATCCGCTGGACAAGCCGTTGATCCCCTACAAGAACCTGCCTGGCGTCCAGGCTGTGGCCTTAGCAGACGAAGATGATTTCGACTTCGAGCATTGATTAACGCTTAGGCGCTAACATTCATCCCTTTGATGAATGTTTCATGAGCAATTTCTGGCCCGCCTGTGGCTTTGACAAACTCCACCGGGATGCAAATGGCTACCTGGTTCCGACCCCAGACTTTTTCCGTCTGTTTCTGAACCGTCCCGAGCTGGCACTGGTTAACGAGTCCTGCGCAGCAGAAATCAAGCTGCACTCGGCACTGCAAGCCTATCCCCTATTAACCGCTGACAAGCATCGTATAGCCAAGATCAGGGATGCCGATGCCCGACACAACTACGCGGTTTATTTCAAATTCCGGGATTCCCTGCTGGCCAAGGGCACATTGGAACATTACTACACCGGCTTGTTCCGCCAAACAACGATTGATATTCCCCCTGACTTCATTGACTTGATGGTCCAGGCCATGGTACGGAACCTGCTCGACTCGGTGCAGGATGCGCGGCAAGCCCGCGCAGCCGAAATGCTATTCCGTTCCCAACGTATTTCTGTTCAAGACGGGCAGGTTCTCGCCGCCGACCTGAAAGTGGTGGACATGCACAGCGAAAATGGCGGGCTTGGAGAACTGGGCAGACTGTTGATTGAAAGCAAGGCACCCTTGCGCTCCGTCAACCTGCAAGTGCTCAACGATGACAACGCCGCCGAATATTTTCAGTCGGGTGAAAAGTACAACTTCCTTCTGGACTTGACCCACGAAATGGCACAGGAGTTGAGCCATGGCTTGACACTGCGAATGACCCGGGCACGCAGCGGTCTCAAGGCGCTGGCACAGGTACTGACGCTCTGGATCAGGCACATGATGGGTGTTGAGGTTCAGATTGAGCCACTGCAAAACGTGGAAGACCCCCAGTGGCGCTGGCACATCGGGCTGGATGTGGAGTCAACAGCCTTGCTCAACGATCTGTATGAAGACCGGCCGGTTGAACCAGAGCGCATGCAGCGCCTGATCAGCTTATTCAAACTGGACTTTACCAACCCCGGGGACATGCGCGCCGATGTGGCTGGCAAACCGGTTTACCTCGGCCTGATGATGAGCCCCGACAAGGTGGTCAGGCTCAAACCGCAAAATCTGCTGCTGAACCTGCCTTTGAAATCCCTTAGCTGAAAGCGGGGTCACCTATCGGGACAGATGTCGACAAAGGCAGGCTTTCGATAGCCTACATATTGCGCCGGTACTGACCACCCACCTCAAACAGGGCGTTGGTGATCTGGCCCAAGGAACAAACGCGCACCGCATCCATCAGCACTTCAAACACATTCTTGTTTTCGATGACCGCTTGTTGCAAAGCCTTGAGCATGTCGGGTGATTCAGTCGCGTGAGCGGCATGGAAATCTGCCAGTCGCTTGAGCTGGCTTTGCTTTTCCTCTTCGGTCGATCGGGCCAACTCGAGCTTGTCCATGACCTGGTCACCGTGAGGATTGCGGAAAGTGTTCACGCCGATGATGGGCAATTCACCGGTATGTTTGAGCATTTCGTAATGCATGGACTCATCCTGAATGCGCCCGCGTTGGTAGCCGTTTTCCATGGCACCAAGAACACCACCGCGCTCGGCAATGCGCTCAAACTCTTGCAGCACGGCCTCTTCCAGCAATTCGGTCAGCTCTTCGATGATAAATGCGCCTTGTGACGGATTTTCGTTCTTGGCCAGACCCCATTCGCGATTGATGATGAGCTGGATCGCCATGGCGCGACGCACCGAATCTTCGGTAGGCGTGGTGATGGCTTCGTCAAAAGCGTTGGTATGCAGGCTATTGCAGTTGTCGTAAATCGCAATCAGTGCCTGCAGGGTGGTGCGGATATCGTTGAACTGGATTTCCTGCGCGTGCAAGCTGCGCCCACTGGTCTGGATATGGTATTTGAGCTTCTGTGAGCGCTCATTGGCACCGTATTTTTCTTTCATGGCCACGGCCCAGATGCGACGCGCCACCCGACCCATCACCGTGTATTCAGGGTCCATGCCATTGCTAAAGAAGAAGCTCAGGTTGGGCGCAAAGTCGTCAATGTGCATGCCGCGCGCCAGATACGCCTCAACAAAGGTAAAGCCGTTGGAGAGCGTAAACGCCAGTTGGCTGATCGGGTTGGCACCGGCTTCGGCAATGTGATAGCCGCTAATAGACACGCTGTAGAAGTTGCGCACATCATGGTGCACAAAATACTGGGCGATATCGCCCATCACCTTGAGTGAAAACTCAGTCGAGAAGATGCAGGTATTCTGACCCTGATCTTCTTTCAGGATGTCGGCCTGAACCGTGCCGCGCACATTGGCAAGCACCCATTCCTTGAGCTTGGCAGTTTCGGTATCGGTGGGTTCACGTGAGTTGTCTTGCTTGAACTTCTCGATATTCTGGTCGATCGCCGTGTTCATGAACATGGCCAGAATTGTGGGCGCCGGACCGTTGATCGTCATGCTGACGGAGGTGGTGGGACTACACAAATCAAAACCATTGAACAACACCTTCATGTCGTCGAGCGTGGCAATACTGACGCCACTGTTACCCACTTTGCCATAGATGTCAGGTCGCGGGTCAGGATCGTTTCCGTACAGGGTGACCGAGTCAAAGGCGGTGGACAGCCGTTTGGCAGGCAGGCCTTCGCTGAGCAATTTGAAGCGTCGGTTGGTGCGATAGGCGTCGCCCTCCCCGGCAAACATGCGCGTCGGGTCTTCGTTTTCACGCTTGAAGGCAAACGTGCCTGCGGTATAGGGGTAAGTGCCTGGCACGTTGTCGAGCATCAGCCATTTGAGAATTTCGCCATGGTCCTCAAACTGAGGCAAGGCAACCTTTCGGATGGGCGTGCCGCTCAAGCTCTTGGTAATGAGAACGGTACGGACCTCCTTGTCCCGGATCTTGACCACATAGTCGTCGCCGGCATAGGCTTTTTGCATGTCGGGCCATTGCTCAAGCAATTTGCGTGCAGCAACATCCTGAATGTCTGAACGCTGGCGCGCCAGGTCAAGTGCCGCCTCGGATGCCCGGGCTTTGGTCGGCTTGCCCACTTGCAACATCACTGCAGCAGCATGGAGTTGCTGAATTTCACGCGCCAAAGTGGATTGTTCCCGGGCACGCTTTTTATAGGCGCGAACGGTGTCAGAAATCTCAGCCAGGTAGCGGGTTCGGGCGGCTGGCACCACGGGCATCTGGTTGGAACTGTGCCGGACATCAACACCGGGCAGCAAGCCTTTGTCGTTCAGGGCAACACCCAAGGCCTTCAAACGTGGTTTTAGCGCCTGATAAAGCGCAGTGACCCCATCGTCATTGAAACGGGCCGCCATAGTGCCGAAAACCGGCATTTGCTCGGTTGGCGTGGTCCAGGCTTCTCGGTTGCGTTGCACCTGCTTGGCCACGTCTCGCAGAGCATCCTGTGAGCCCTTACGGTCAAATTTGTTGATCGCCACAAATTCCGCAAAGTCCAGCATATCGATTTTCTCCAACTGGCTAGCCGCGCCAAATTCAGGCGTCATCACATACAGCGGCACGTCCACATGCGGCACGATCGCGGCATCGCCTTGGCCAATCCCGGAGGTCTCAACCACGATCAGGTCAAAGCCAGCCACCTTGCAGGCGGCGATCACATCAGGTAGAGCAGCGCTGATTTCGGAGCCAAAGTCACGCGTGGCGAGTGAACGCATGAACACGCGCTGGCCTGAATCGATATCTGCTTGACCTGAGCCAGTCAATGGGTTGCCAGGGGCTTGCACGGGGTCGGCAAGTGTGGGGGCCTGCGTGCGCCATGGTCCGATTGCGTTCATACGGATTCGGTCTCCCAACAACGCTCCGCCGCTCTTGCGTCGGGAGGGGTCGATGGAGATCACGGCGACGCGCAAACTGTCGTTCTGGTCCAGCCGCAAACGGCGGATCAACTCGTCAGTGAGTGATGACTTGCCGGCACCACCGGTACCGGTAATACCGATAACTGCTATTTTTTTAGTAGCTGCCTGATCACGCAGAGAAAGGGCCAGAGACTCATTTAACTGTCCAGCCTCAATGGCGGTCAGCATTTGGGCCAGAGCGCGCCAGTTGGCTTCCGTATGGCCCTTGATGGCATTGATGTCTGTTGGAGCCAGCGGACTGAGGTCCCTGTCACAGCGCATGACCATCTCTCCAATCATGCCTGCAAGACCCATCTTCTGACCATCTTCCGGGCTGTAGATGCGCGTTACGCCATAGGCATGCAATTCGCGGATCTCGGGCGGCACAATAACGCCGCCGCCGCCGCCAAAAACCTGGATGTGCGCACCACCTCGGCTTTTCAGCAAATCAACCATGTACTTGAAGTACTCCACATGGCCGCCCTGATATGAGCTGATGGCAATGCCCTGAACGTCTTCCTGCAAGGCCGCGGTAACCACCTCGTCCACGCTGCGGTTATGTCCCAGGTGGATCACCTCTGCACCCATGCCCTGCAAAATACGGCGCATGATGTTGATCGCTGCATCATGCCCATCAAAGAGGCTAGCTGCAGTAACGAAACGAACCTTGTGCGTTGGGCGGTAATTTGCAAGGGCCTGGTATTGATCAGACATGTCGGTCATGGAAATCCTGCTAGCGAGTGTTTATGCAGCGACAAAAGCTGCCTTGTTGTCATTATCTGTCTGATGTCATCGAAGCATCAGGAATGCCGCTGCCGCCACAGCCGTAGGGCCGAGTGCTCCCAGAAACAGTCCGCCTGCACCTATGGATTCGTCCGCAAAGCCTCGTTTGAGTAATGCCACGCCGGCAGGGTTCGGTGCGTTGGCGATCACCGTCAGGCCGCCACCCGCAACTGCACCCGCAACCAACATGTACTTGGATTCATCGGGGATACCTACAATTAAAGAGCCAAGGTAGGTCAGCGCAGCGTTGTCAGTAATTGCTGTCAGACCGAGTGCGCCAAAAAACAGCGCCAGCGGCTCGAGGGATTCAACTATTGGCTGTAACCACCATCCCTGAAGCCCGCCTAGCACCACCAGCCCGGCCAGGAAAAAGCCGACTAGCAGCGCCTCCTTGATGATCAACGGGCTTTGATGCTTCTCGTAAGCCTGGGTGAAACCCAGAAACATGAGGAATAAACCAAGGAAAGCAACAGGATGGTGGGCAAACAAGACCACCCCGGCCAGCAACCCCAGGTGAACCAGTACAACTGCGATAGGAACCGCAGCCTGCGAACTATCGACAGCTGTTATATGAAGATTGGTTCGCAGATGCTTACGCATCACAAAGGTCGCTACAGTGGCATTCACAATAACGGCTACCGCAGACTTCCAGCCAAAGGTTTGAAACATAAAAGCGCTGTCCCACTGCCATGTGGCTGCAACCATCAGTACCGGAGGCGCTGCATAGGATGTCATGGTACCGCCTATCGAGACATTAACAAACAGCACCCCCAGAGCCAGGTACTTGACAGGCTCTGGCATGCTTGGACGAAAGACTGTCGGAGCCAGCATCAGCGCAGCGATGGTCATGGCAGCTGGCTCAGTGATCAGAGAGCCCAGCAGGGGAACTGCCGCCAGGCCCAGCCAGGCGCTGGCCAAAGGTGTGGAAACCGGTACCAGCCTGGCAATCGAATCCACGGTTGACATCACCGTGCGTAGCACTGGGCGAGAGGCCGCCATCACCATCACAACAAACACGAACAAGGGCTCGGTGTAATTCCGCGACTCTGCATAGCTCAAAGCCTGAGCGCCCCCTTGCATGAAAGCCAGTACAAAAACCAGCACGATAGCCCAAAAGCCGAATACAACCTCGACTTCTCCAAGCAAGTGAAACAGACCGGCATGCCGGGAGTAGCGGTGGGACAGACGTTCGAAAAGTTTGGCGGCAAAGGTGTGGCAAAGAGCCACGACAAAAATAGCCAGAGCTATAAGCTGAACCGTGGTGTCAAGGGTAGCGTGCATGGTGGTGTTTCCTGCACGATGGCGGCCCGACCATCGCAAAACCTGCTGTTTTGCTAAATTGCTACAGCACCCGCCGCCATCTTATCAAGCTAAGAAAATCCCTGTGACTTGATCAGATCTCAGCAAAAACACTGCTGAAAGGTTTGATCTTCCGGCTGTTGAGTTCATCGTCGTAGCGGGTTCTTGTGGCGGGACAAGATAAGGCAGCGTAGGCCTCGTTCAACTGCATCAGATTTTTGGTAGCCAAAACAATCGCCTCCGGATGTTTATCAGGGTGGTTTTTCTGACACAGAGCGCGATAGGCCGCCCTGATCACACAATCGCTCGCGAAGCGGGTGATTTCCAGCGTGTCGTAATAGGTAGTGGCCTGGTGCATGGGGTTTAGCTTGAGACTGTCGGAAATTTGGGCGCGCTACAGTCTTCAAGAACCGGTTGCGCTGGTCGGATATTGCCAGCAATAGCCTATGAGGGACAGTTGGTTTGCGCACATTGACAACGAATAACCGCTTTTTTAGGCAGGTTGGTCGTTGAGGCCCACAAGTATTGGTGTAGAAATAAACACCCAACCAATCCTCGTGGTTTTACAAAGATCAATAGCGCTGAAGCTTTTTCTGAATGCCCTGGTGATTAAAAACCTGCGCCAACCATCTACTTGTAAAGCACCTCAGGCAACCACATACCAATTGCCGGGACCTGGTAGAGAAGAACAATGGCGATCACCTGGATGCCCATAAATGGCAGCATGCCGGCAAAAATCTGGTTCAAGGTGACATGGGGCGGGCTAACCCCTTTGAGGTAGAAGGCTGCCATAGCAACCGGTGGGCTCAGGAAGGCGGTCTGAAGATTCAAAGCCACCAAGAGACCAAAGAACAGGGGATCAACACCGAAATTGTCCAACAAAGGAATAAAGATGGGCATGAAAATCACAATGATCTCTGTCCACTCCAGTGGCCAACCCAGGATGAAAATAATCACTTGACTCAGAATAAGAAACTCGGTTTTGGTCAGGTTCATGGACATGACCCGGTTCTCAACCAGTTCCTGCCCGCCCAACAAAGCAAAGGCCGCCGAGAAAATAGCCGATCCAACAAACAGCCAGCACACCATGGCAGAAGTCTTGGCGGTCAGAAAAACGCTTTCCTTGACCACACTAAAGGTAAGCTGACGATAGGCTGCAGCCAGGAGGAATCCGCCCATGGCGCCCACGGCAGCAGCTTCGGTCGGTGTCGCCAAACCCATGACGATGCTGCCCAAGACGGCCAGAATCAGAACTAGCAGCGGGAAGAAGCTTGTCAATAGCATCTTGAAAACTTCCAACCGGGTAAAACTCAGCAAACCATAAAAAACGACCAAGGCTAAAGCACCTACGCCCAATCCATACCAGTAGCCGGCAGGAGCCGGCACTGCATGGGCAGCTTGGGGAATCGTGCCAGCAACCGTGAGTGCAGGTGGCGTCTGCACACCACTGGAACCGGGTGGCTCCTGAACACCACTCGATAAAGCACCCGGTGGCTCTTTAACGCCTTCAGATCCTGGTGGCTCCTTGACACCTTCAGCCCCGGGCGGCTCCTTGACGCCTTCGGCACCAGGAGGTTCTTTCACGCTATCGGCAGAAGGTGGCTCGCTCAAACCACCTTCTGAAGCCGACGAAGAAGCTGGCTCATCACCAATTCTCTCCATCACCCGTGCTTCTTCCGCGTCCACAAAGGTGACGCTGGAGTAACTCCAAAGAGCTACGACAGCAAACAAAATGGCTGGCATCAATACAATGCCCAACTGCTTCAGGATGTAGGAAACGGGTACATATTTGTTCCGACTTCCTTTGAGCGCATCCAGCAAGGCGGGCAAGGCCCTTTCGGCGTGCGACCTGGCAATTTTTTCGCTCATGGCAGGCAGGGGAACAAAGCGTTCAGCCATGGATAAGGGCGGTGCCATGGACGGCTTGATCTTGGCGATGATGATGACGTACAGAATGTACAAACCTGCGAGCATCAAACCAGGAAAAAATGCCCCTGCATAAAGCTGAACTACAGAGACGCCAGCCGTGGCGCCATAAACAATCAACATCACTGACGGAGGTATCAGAATACCGAGGCAACCACCAGCCGTAATTGCTCCAGCGGAGAGCTGCACGCTATAGCCGCCCTTGAGCATGGCAGGTAGAGCCAACAAGCCCATCAGGGTGACCACGGCTCCTACGATACCCGTGGCGGTAGCAAACACCGCACATGTAACCAGCGTTGCCACAGCCAGCGCGCCCGGTAACCTGACCCAAGCGAGGTGAAGGCTGCGAAACAGCTTTTCGATCAGATTGGCTCGCTCAACCAGATACCCCATAAACACAAACAAGGGGATGCTGATCAGAACGTCATTGCCCATGACCTTAAATGCCGACTGAACCATCAAAGTCAGTGTCTTGTCGGTGCTTCTGTCGTAAGCAAGCCAAGTAAAGATCATGCCCATGCCCATCAGGGTAAAAGCGGTTGGGAAGCCCAGCATGATGGCCACCACCACCAAAGACAACATCAGCAGGCCGATATGCCCATTGGTGACTGGGTTGGCCATGACAAGCATGACAATGGCCGCCAGAATAATTAGCGCCATCAAGGCAAAGCCAAACCACAGGTCTTTTTTGATTTTCATGATTTAGCGCCCTGGTGAATTACAAATTTATCGAGCGCTTGAATATCTTCGTCTTTCACGTTGACCATTTCCTTGAGTTTTTCGACATCCACCTCTTCAACGTCCTGGTCACGCGCTGGCCAAGCCCCGTCTTTGATGCAGATCACACAACGAATCATTTCAACCACGCCCTGGAGCAACAAAATACCGCCCGACAAAGGGATGATGAATTTGAAGGGGTAAAGCGGAAGCGCTTCGGCAGAAAACGTTTGCTCCCGAATAGCCAGGGATTCATTGAAAAAATTCCAGCCTGCGTAGGTCATGGCAGTCACGCCAGGCAAGAAAAAAACAAAATACAAAATCAGATCCAGCGTGGCCTGCGTTTTGGGTTCAAAAAAGCCATACAAAACATCACCACGAACATGCCCGTTCTTGCTCAAGGTGTAGGCACCTGCAGTCATGAACAGAGTGCCGTACAGCATGATCTGGGCGTCAAGCATCCACGCATGGGGCTGATTCAACACGTAGCGGGAGAAGACCTCCCAGCTGATCAGCACAGTCAAAAGGGCAGCAGCCCAGGCAAAGGTCTTGCCGATAAAAGTGGAAAGTCTATCCACAGCAAGCAGAATGTTTTGCATTCTTAATCCTGTCGTTTCAATGTTTTAGTAGTACTTTTTGAGAGTCAGAAAATCGGGGCGCTGCAACTGACGTCACAGCGCCCCGAATTTTAGGTGAGTACTAAATCAGGCCTTCTTGGCAGGCGCAGGTTTGCGGAAATAGTGGTTCCAAGCCATTTTGAAATCGACCATGTAGTCGTTCTGCCATTGGCCGGCACGAAGCGCGAAAGCCTTTTGGGACTCAAGCACCTTGGCAAACAAGGGGTTTTCCGCCGATTTCTTGGCAATGACCTTGTCCCAGGCAGCCAATTGAGCGCGCAGAATCGCATCCGGAGTCTTGTAAAAATTGATCTTTGCGGCTTTGAGTTCCTGGTAGTCCTTGGAGTTGCGCTCAACGGCTTTCCAGCTCATGTCGGCCGATGAGGCCTGCACGGCATAGTCGATGATGGACCTTAGTTCGGCAGGCAAGGCAGCAAGTTTGCCTTTGTTGAAAAGAATCTCAAACTGCTCGCCAGACTGGTGAAAGCTTTGTAACATGCAATTTTTCACGACATCGGGGAAGCCAAGGAGACGATCGCTGGTTGCGTTGTTAAACTCGGCTGCATCAATCAATCCGCGATCCAATGCTGGCACGATTTCGCCACCAGGTAACGGGTTCACTGCACAGCCCAGCTCTGTGAAAATGTCCACAGCCAAGCCCACCGTACGGAACTTCAGTCCTTTGAGATCTTCAACCTTGGAGATCGGTTTCTTGAACCAACCCAGCGGCTGAGTAGGCATAGGGCCATACACGTAAGAGACGACATCTACGTTGATGCTCTTGTAAATTTCTTCGAGTAAAGCCTTGCCGCCGCCATGCTGGTGCCAAGCCAGAACCATGTTGGGATCCATGCCGTAAGCAGGGCCGGAACCCCAGAGAGCCAATGCCGAACTTTTGCCATAGTGGTAGGCCAGCACACCGTGTCCACCGTCCAGTGTTCCTTTGTTGACCGCATCAAGAAGCTGGAAAGCAGGGACCACCGAGCCGGATGGCAAAACTTCTATCTTGAGCTTGCCCTCAGCCATCTTGTTGACTTTGCTGGCAAAGTCATTGGCGTACTCGTGAAAAATATCTTTTGCGGGCCATGTGCTCTGAAAGCGGAGGCTGGTTGCGGTTTGTGCTGTAGCCACCATAGGCGCAGAAACAACGCCTGCAGCGACGGCGGCACCTTTGAGCAAGCCACGACGGCGGGGGGATTTGTTATCGATCAAGAAAGTCTCCTAATTTATGCTGACAAAGAATCAATTTCACTTCAACATGAGATTGACAGACGAAACTAAAGCCCGTGGATTTTCCTACATTGACTATGCAGCCCCATAGGGGTTTGCACTAGGTCAAGGATAAAATTTGATCACCCACCAACGACTTTTCGCGTCTATTTCGCATTTAGGGCGCGGTTATCGATGATTTTTGGTTTACCCTGCGCATCCTTAGCTTCAATTTGCAATACAACAACAACTTAGGAGATGTTATGGAAAGACGGGATTTCTTTCAAAGTTCAGCATTGCTTACCACCGGTGCCCTGGCAGGTTGCGCTCTTCCCGGTGTTGCGCAGCAGCAGGCTAAATCACCATTCACAGTCGCAGGTACACTGATACCGATTGTTGGTTCTGATGAGATGTTTCCGGTGCGTCGCATTTACTGTATTGGCCGCAACTACCGCGCTCACGCCATTGAAATGGGCTCCAACCCGGATCGCGAACCGCCCTTCTTTTTCCAAAAACCCACTGATGCGATCCAATACGTTGCAGCCGGCACGGTAGCTGACCACCCCTACCCGTCTTTAACCAAGAACTACCACTACGAGGCCGAGCTGGTCGCAGTTCTTGACAAGGGCGGGAAGAACATCAAGATTGACAAGGCACTTGACCTGGTCTACGGCTACACCTTGGGCCTTGATATGACGCGCCGCGACCTGCAGCGCGCCATGGGGGATGAGAAAAAACCGTGGGAAATCGGCAAGAGCTTTGACAAATCCGCTCCTATTGGAGCCATTCACAAACTCGCACAAACGGGTCATTTCACCAAAGGGAATATCTGGCTCAAAGTCAACGGACAAACCAAGCAAAGCTCCAACCTAGACAAGATGATCTGGTCGGTCGCGGAGCAGATCGTGAAACTCTCTGAAGCCAACGAACTCTTTCCCGGCGACATTATTTATTCCGGCACGCCCGAAAACGTAGGGCCGGTGGTGCGAGGAGACGTCATAGAAATGCACATTGATGGCTTGCCCAACCTGAGCGTGAAGATCGTTTAATACGATGCCCGAGAACATTCTGGGTTATGCCGGAGATATCACGCCACAGTTTGCTCATCAGTGGTTTACATCAGGGCAGGTTGTCCTGGTGGATATCCGAAGCGATGCCGAACGCGAATGGGTAGGTTTTATACCGGGTGCGCTTGCCATCGCCTGGAAACAATGGCCGGGCATGGCCTTGAATCCCGACTTTGATTCAATGATCAAGAATGCAGTGCCTCCTGGCATGAGGGCGGCTTTTCTGTGCCGCAGTGGTGTTCGTTCTATCTCTGCTGCCAAGAGAGCTACCGAACTGGGCATTGAGGCCTACAACATTCTCGAAGGTTTTGAGGGCGATGCTGATGATCAGGCCCATCGCGGGCACAAGGGCGGCTGGCGTATGCGTGGGCTGCCCTGGCGTCAAAATTGAATCAGTGTTCATCAGATTTCTACAAACCACATCGCCTTGCCGAAAGCATGACTTTTCTTGCAGTTGACGTCGGTAACACACGCCTGAAATGGGCCTTGTACGAAACCAGCACACCCGGGGCCGAATTGATTGCGCATGGCGCAGAATTTTTGGACAACATTGACAAATTGTCCGAAGGCGCTTGGGCAGACCTGCGCAAACCCCGTCACATGCTGGGTTGCATCGTAGCGGGTGACGCCATTAAACGCCGGGTCGAAGCCCAAATGGAGTCGTGGGACTTTTCGCCGCAGTGGGTTTACTCCAGTGCCCAAGAGGCTGGGCTTGTCAACGGTTACGACCACCCGACCCGGCTTGGTGCAGACCGCTGGGTTGCGCTGATTGGCGCTTGGCACAGGATGCGGTCTCTTGGACAGAAGCGACCCATGGTGGTGACCATGGTGGGCACCGCAGTCACGGTTGATGCAACTGACGCAGATGGAAAGTTTCTTGGGGGATTTATTTTGCCTGGTCATGGCATCATGCTGCGCGCCCTGGAGTCAGGCACTGCGGGCCTCCATGTGCCAACGGGCGAAGTCTGTGCGTTTCCGAAAAACACCAGCGACGCCTTAACCAGCGGTGGAACATTTGCGATTGCCGGAGCCATGGAAAAAATGGTCAGCCAAGTACACCAAACCTATGGCACAGAGCCTTTTTGCGTGATGACGGGCGGTGCAGGCTGGAAAATGGCCCCCAGCATATCTGCCCCATTTGAGTTGGTCGACAACCTGCTCTTTGATGGCTTGCTCGAAGTGGCTCGGGCACGCAGCCTTCAAGCTCCACGCGCATAGAACAGCTTGGCTAGAGCTAAGGCTGCGCTTTTAGCCACCGCTCGGTCAATTCAACCCAGTAACTCGCCCCCAGTGGAATCAGTTCGTCGTTGAAGTCATAGCTGGGGTTATGCAGCATGCATGGCCCATCCGCATGACCGATGGCTCGATGGTCACCGTCACCATTGCCAATAAAACAATAGGCACCTGGCTTGGCCTGCAACATGTACGCAAAGTCTTCTGCACCCATGGTGGGCTCCTGACGCAAGACGTTCTCTGCCCCTACCAAATCCGCCATGACCTGCCTTGCAAAGGCTGTTTCATTTTCGGCGTTGATGGTTGGCGGGTAGTTTCTCTCGAAAGCAAAGTCGCATTGGACACCAAAAGCAGCACAGGTGTGTTGGGCAATCTGCCGCATCCGCTCTTCGATCATGTCGAGCACGTCAACGCTGAACGTTCTCACGGTTCCCTGGATTTCGCATTGATCGGGTATGACGTTGGTAGCTTCTCCCGCATGAATCATGGTGACAGAAATCACACCTGCATCTACCGGCTTTTTATTTCGACTGATCACGGTCTGGAATGCCTGAACCATTTGACAGGCCACTGGCAAGGGGTCTGCACTGAGGTGCGGTAGTGCCGCATGTCCGCCCCTGGCATTGATAGTGATCTTGAACTCATTGCTCGAAGCCATCACCGGGCCTGCGCTCAAGGCAAACGATCCTACCGGCATACCCGGCCAGTTGTGCATACCAAAAACCGCATCCATCGGGTATTTGTCAAACAAGCCATCTTTGATCATTTCACGAGCGCCACCACCGCCCTCTTCAGCAGGCTGAAAAATGAGGTAAACAGTGCCATCAAAGTTGCGTCGTCCAGCTAAATATTTTGCAGCCGCAAGCAACATGGCCGTATGCCCATCATGGCCGCATGCATGCATTTTTCCCTTGTTCTGGCTGGCATGGGCGAAGGTGTTGAACTCCTGCATCGGCAAAGCATCCATGTCGGCCCTTAATCCGATAGCGCGTGATGAATTCCCACTTTTGATCACACCCACTACGCCGGTTGTTCCCATACCCCGGAAATAAGGAATTCCCCAATCCTCCAGTTTTTTTGCAACCAGCTCCGAAGTACGGACTTCCTCAAAGCAGAGCTCTGGATAAGAATGGATCTCGCGTCGGATGTGTGAGATTGAGGCGCTGTCGGCGAGGATTGATTCAATGATTTTCATGGCTAGCTCCATTGAGTTTTTTGAAACCGGTTATTGCGGGTCTGCCCAGTCAAAAACTGACTCAAAACTTGACTTTTGCAACACCCTTGAGTTCAAGCAACTGCCTCGCTTCGGCCGGGGTCGCGACCTCGAGACCAAGACCCTCGATGATTTGGCGCACCTGATGTACCTGGCTTGCATTGCTCTTGGCCAGCGTACCTTTTCCCAGCCAAAGGCTGTCCTCCAACCCGACGCGTACATTGCCACCCATACCTGCACCGATAGCGGCAACCCGGAGCTGATGCCGCCCGGCACCCAGCACTGACCACTGGTAGTCCCTGCCGAACAGGCGGTCGGCTGTGCGTCGCATGTGGGCAATATCTTCGTGATGGGTGCCAATACCTCCCAGAATGCCGAAAACAGACTGAACGAAAAAGGGCGGCTTGACCAATCCACGCTCAGCGAAATGCGCCAGGTTATAGAGATGACCAATGTCGTAGCACTCGAATTCAAACCGGGTTTGATTGGCCGAGCAGGCGGCTAAAGCGTACTCAATGTCCTTGAAGGTGTTTCGGAAAATCAAATCACGACTGTCTTCCAGATGCTTTCGCTCCCAATCGTGTTTGAACTCGGTAAAGCGCTCGAGCATTGGGAACAGGGCAAAGTTGAAAGAACCCATGTTGAGCGATGCGACTTCAGGCGCAAAACGCAATGAAGGCTGGATTCGTTCATCGATCTTCATGAAGGGCGAGCCGCCACTGGTCAGATTTAATACGGCGTCAGTACGCTTTTTGATATGCGGCAGGAATTTTCCAAAAGCGTCGGGACTCTGGTCGGGCTTGCCGGTTAAGGGGTCACGGGCATGAAGGTGGATGATGGCTGCCCCGGCTTGCGCAGCTCCAACGGCCGCTTCGATGATTTCTTCAGGAGTCACCGGAAGGTAAGGTGACATGGAAGGGGTATGAATAGCGCCTGTCACAGCGCAGGTGATGATCACTTTGCTCATGGCTGGAAGGGTTCCGAAGTGCAGTCAGGACTAAGCGGCATTTTTGATTTATCGAATATCAATGCATGATATCGGCTCAAGCAAGCTTACTGAATCACGTTAACCCTAGGGCCGGAGATGGCGCAGGTTGCTTGGGGCATACGTGCTATGGTCTGACATGTGCTTTTCCGCTTCGGCCAGCTTCACTTCTGCAACGGCATTGTTGGTTGCGGGAGGTATTTGCGCATACCGGGCAGGGGATCGACGCAACATGCTCTATGCGCTTGTTCCTGTTATGTTTGGAATGCAACAGTTCATCGAGGGATTGATCTGGCTGGCTTTGAAGTCACCCGATCAATCTTATGGGCCGCTATCGATTGAATTTCTGACGATGGCCTATTCAGTCTTTTCCCAAGTGCTGTGGCCAATTTATATTCCTCTTTCAATCTGGTTGTTCGAGAAGGTCAAATGGCGGCGCAAGGCAATCTTGATGATCGGGATGGCAGGCTTGGCTGCCAGTGTATTTTTGCTTGGGGCGATGCTCGATCAGCCTGTTATTGCGCATGTTGAAGGGCGCCATATTGCTTACGCATTTGCCCACCTCCATGTTGTCCCTGCCACTTTGCTGTACCTACTGGGTACATGCTTGGGACCACTACTTTCGAGCTCAGCCAGTGTTCGACTTTTCGGTATTGCGGCGCTTGTCTCAGCAGTTATCACCTACGCCTTTTTCGCTACCTGGTTCATTTCAGTCTGGTGCTTCTTTGCCGGCTTGCTGAGTTGCATCGTTTTCCTGAAGTTTGTCAATATCCGGCCTAAAGACGTTTAGGATAACTTCGTCTTTACAGGATTGGACGGCGTAACTCTTTGATTTTCCACAGGCGCAAGCGCAGACGACTCAAAGTTGGCGCATCAGCAATCGATCGAACGATTGGAATTCAAGGACAATCTCATTTTTTTGGTTGAGATTGCAAAATATGCCTATTTCGAAAATCCGTGGCTTCAACATGAACTATGAGGTGGTGGGTGATACCGGGCCCTACGTGGCTCTGACCACTGGCGGGCGTCGCGGGTATGCAGAGTTCATACCATTTGCACACAAACTGGCCGCCAAGGGTTTTCGCGTGGTACTGCATGACCGACGCAACACCGGCGCTTCAGATGTAGTAATTGAGGGCCAGGATGGGGAAGAGGAAATCGCCGCGGATGACCTCATCGCTCTGCTGGGTCAACTCGGCGCACTGCCTGCCTACATTGGAGGCACATCGTCTGGCGCCCGCATGTCCATGCTTGTGTACCTCAGGCATCCTGACGATGTCAAAGGCTTGCTACTCATGCGAATCACTGGTGGAGACTTTGCAGCCGGGCGTTTACCGGAAATGTATTACCGTCAATTCATTCGTGCGGCTCAAGAAGGCGGCATGGCTGCCGTGTGTGCGACCGAGCAATACCAGGAACGCATTAAGGCTAATCCCAGGAACCTTGATTACCTGATGGGCATGGATCCAGCCCACTACATCCGGGTGATGAGCCATTGGCTGGACATTTTTTTACAGGGACCGCGCAAGCCAGTGCTGGGAATGACGGACGAAGCGCTTCGCTCCATCCTTGTCCCTAGCCTGGTCGTACCTGGTAATGACAACACCCACGCATCGGTCAACGGCATTGCTGCTGCCGGTTTGATTCCCGGCTGTGAGTTGTACAGATTGCCCATTGAAGATCAAGACCTACCGCTTTTGCCCTTCTCAGCCTGGTCAGAACAGGAGCCGGAGTTAGCGCAGGCCTTGGCTGATTTCATGCATCGCGTGGAAGCACATTCACTCTGACTGTGCGTTTAATACACAAAGAGCAAACGATGAAGTCTTCAAATAAATCATGTTTAATTCTTTTCTGTGGCAGGTTGTTAGATGCTCCCTGGGCACAAGCCTACCCCACAAAAAACGGCATGACGACAACAGTTTTCAGGTGCTTATGAAGTCGCCCAAGCATCGCTCCACGGCACACTCTTTTTCACGTCACTATCAACCCTGAAAACTGAGACAGAAAGGAAACACATCATGAAAGCTCCGAGCATCCGACGCGTGGTCACAGGCCATGACGACCAGGGCAGAGCCATCGTCAAGATTGACGAGATCTGTACCCATTTCAAAGAAGGCCGTCCCAATGGCCAAATTTGCAACATCTGGACTACCGACTCTGTGCCTGCAGACAACTCATCCCAGGAAGACAAGGGTCAACGTCCAGGCAAATTCACCATGATCGAAAATGGTTCGGTGTTTCGAATTCTGGATTTTCATCCCGGGGTTCAGCAACGTGTTCACAGGACTGACAGCATTGACTACATTGTGGTGATCTCAGGTGAGATCGACATGGAGCTCGAAAGCGGCGAAGAAGTTCACCTCAAGCAAGGCGATGTCATGGTTCAGCGCGGCACCGTGCACAATTGGATCAACCGAGGTACTTCGCCTTGCGTGATGGCGGTCATTTTGATTCATGCCAACCCGGTTCAAGCTGGTGGAAAAACGCTCAACGCATTTGGTTGAGAAGCGCCTGCCGTAACCCGCAATCGCTGCAGATCTTCACCACGCTTTTTGCCCTTTTCAATTCTGTTTTTCTGGAGTTGCAATTGAACATCGTCTCCCTCAATCAGCTAGTACTGGCTTTAAGTGCCGTATTGCTTTCTCTCACCATGTCTGCCACCAGCTTGGCGCAAGGATTTCCCAACAAACCCATTCGACTGGTGATCCCTTTTGCGCCCGGGGGTGTGGTCGACACAACAGCCCGAGTGATAGGACCGAAATTATCTGAAGCGCTGGGACAGCCAGTCTTGATCGACAACAAGAGCGGCGCTGGTGGAACGCTTGCAGCAGAGTTTGTCGTCAATTCGGCTCCCGATGGTCATACCCTTTTGTTTGCATTTGACTCTCATGCGGTCAACCCACATATCTACAAATCGGATCTGCGTTACGACACCTTTAGAGATTTAGCGCCGGTCTCTTTCATAGGAAGTATTCCACTCCTTTTGGCAACCAGTCCTGCCTTTCCTGCCAACGATATTGCCGCCTTCGTCAATGCGGCAAGAAGTAAACCAGGAACAATGTCTTACGCATCGGTAGGCGCAGGCAGCTCGGGACATCTGGCAGCAGAGCAGCTGAAGTTGCTGGGCAAATTCGACATGCTGCACATCCCGTACAAAGGTGGTGCACCCGCTTTGTCTGCCCTTATGGGTGAGCAGGTGCAACTCATCGTATTTGCTGCTGGTGCTGGCGTACCACTGGTGCGCGGTGGAAAAATCAAGGCCTTGGCCGTAAGTGGAAAACGTCGATCTTCCGCATTACCAAACGTGCCAACCATGGCAGAGGCCGGCTATCCACAGCTGGACTCGGGCGCTTGGATGGGTTTGCTAGCCCCGGCAAATACACCCTCCTCCGTTATTTCCCGGCTGAATACAGAGTTGGGCAAGGTATTGAAGGACCCGGAGTTGATCAAGAGGTTGGCTGATCAGGCGGTGGACCTGTCAGGCAGCACGCCTGAAGAGTTTGGTGCCTTGGTCCGGGCCGAGCATGACAAGTGGGGCAAGTTGATCAAAGACGCCAATCTGAACGTGTCTCAGTAAGCTTTCGCCATTATTTTTGTACGTCATCCCAATGGGGCATCGCTCATCGGCCAAGAAAGTTGGGAGATCTGTTCTGCTTGTGAGCAGCCATGCCCTCATCAACGTCCTGGCTCCACTCCAACGCATGGCGCAAAGCGTCAGACAGTTCACGGGCCGCCCGCAGCCCAGGCTCCTGCCTGACGGCCATGATGCGCTTGGCGCCTCTAACGGCCAGTGGGCCGTTAGAGGCAATGGTCTGTGCCAGCTTGGCCACTTCAGTACTGAACGAAACACTTGGGTAAACACCCTGAACCAGTCCGAGTTGATGCATTTCTGCGCTGTCGATCTCCCTGGCTGTGCAAATAAGCTCCAACGCCCTGGCCTTGCCCAGCAGCACAGGCAATCGCACAGGTGCACCCGCCCCGGGAAAACCGCCCCAGCTCGCCTCTGGCATCTGCAAGGTGGCGTGAGAGACCACGTAACGCAAGTCGCAAGCCAACGCAAGTTCAACAGCACCCGCCATGACCTTGCCGTTGATGGCTGCAATGACGATCTGGGGCAAGGCTTCCAAAGCATCAAAGACGATATTGGCTCGACGGACCAACCTTACGACGTCCTCTTTGTTGAGGCTGGCGCGAATGGCAGGGTTGAGCAGCCCCATGGAGAAGAACTCATCACCTGCGCCGGTAATCACCAACACATGGATGTCAGGGTCTTCGCGCAACGCAGCCAACCGGGCACTCAGATGGTCAATCAGTTCTGGGCTCAACCGATTGAGGTCGTCCGGGCGGTCTATGGTGAGATAGAGTACTTTTGAACGGCGTGTTTCAATAAGTCCAGTGATGGTTTTCGACATTTTCCAGATCCTTTTTTGTATTCAATCAAAGTGGCTCAATGGCATGAAGGCATGAACCCATCAAGAATACCAACGTTCGCCTGCAGCAAAACCATTGTCGCGAGGCAAGAAAACATTTACAAACAGACAAGGACATTCTCGACATGAATTTAACGATCAACGGGGTGCAGCGCCGCTGCGATGTCGCACCCAACGTACAGGCTATTTACGTGCTTCGCAACGATCTTGATCTGAAGGGCGTTCGCATGGGTTGTGGCGAAGGACATTGTGGTTCCTGCACCGTACTGGTAGATGGCGTTCCCACCACCAGCTGTAACTTGCCCCTCTGGGCGCTTGACGGAAAAAAAGTAACCACGCCTGAAGGCGTGGGTTCGCTTGAGCACCCGCACCCAGTTCAGGCGGCAATACTTGCTGAGCAGCCTGGCCAATGCGGTTTTTGCCTCAGTGGTATTTTGATGAGCGCAGTTGCACTGGTCGACAGCGGCAAGCACGTCTCCGAGGCCGATGTGTGCAAAGCACTGGATAAGCACCTGTGCCGCTGCGGCAGCCAGCCCCGAATCATCAAGGCCGTCATGGCTGCACTTGAGAAAGTCCAATCCCAATGAGCGCAGTTATTCAAGCAAGGGGCTTTGTCAAGAACAGTCTGGATAAAAACCCGACTTTGGGTCATTGGCTGGACTTCCGCATGTCCGGCAAGGTGACTCTGCGAGTTGGCAAGGTCGACTTCGGCCAGGGAATTTCTACCGCCCTATCCCAGATAGCGGCACAAGAACTGGGTGTTTCACTGAGCCAGATCAGTCTGGGCAGTATCAATACCCAGGACAGCCCTGACGAAGGCGTGACTTCAGGCAGCTTTTCCATCGAGCATTGCGGCGAGGCGGTCCGCATGGCCTGCGCCACCCTACGCACACTTGCCATTGAGCGCTTTTGCGCAACTAGCAAAGTAGAAGCTGACAGCGTGAGAATCGAAGATGGGATGCTCCTTTCTTCTGCAAGTGCTCTGGTCATGACCTACTGGGACCTGCACCTGGACGATCTGAGTGCTGAGAAGGTTGCTATGGATGCAAATTTTCAGCAGGCCAGTGCTCACCGTTACGTCGGGATGCCCGTGCAAAGACTGGATTTGAAGAAAAAACTTTTTGGTAATCCAAGTTTCATCCAGGACATGGTGATTCCCGACATGCTGCACAGCCGCCTGCTGCGTGCACCCAATCGGGCAGGTCGCCTGATGGAGGTCAACGAATCAAGCTTCAAGCAGTACTTTCCCGACGTAGAACTGGTCCGCGATGGCTCGTTCATCGGGGTGCTCGCCGAGCGAGAGGAGGTAGCGGTAGCCGCTATTGAACGCCTTGCGACACTGGTCACTTGGCAACTGCCCGCGACTCTGCCCGACTGCGCCGATCTGCAAACCTTTCTCACCTCCACCCCAAGCGAAGAACGGGTTGTCGGAGAAGTCATAGCCCAACATGCGCCACCCCGAGATTTGACACATTTTGAGTCCTGGTACCAGCGGCCCTATATTGCGCATGCGTCTATTGGACCTTCTTGCGCACTGGCCCAATGGAAAGACAACAAGCTCGATATCTGGTCGCACAGTCAAGGCATCTACAACCTCAAGTCTGATATCGATGTCTACCTGCATCGCGAATTTGAGGGCACTGGGGTTCCCACACTGGTAGTTCACCATGTCGAGGGGGCAGGCTGCTATGGTCACAACCCGGCGGACGATGTGGCGTTTGACGCTGCCCTGATTGCGCGTCAGGCCAAAGGGCGGCCCGTGCGACTACTTTGGTCTCGCGCAGACGAACTCAGCTGCGGCCCCAGCGGTTCGGCCCACCTCGTCAAGCTCGAGGCTGACCTGGCTCCTGACGGCAGCGTTCACCATTGGACACACACCCTTTGGTCTAACGGCTATACCTCACGGCCTGGACGTTCAGCGCCGGGCAATCTGGCATTTGTGGCTGCAGCTGAGATTGCCAACCCTTTTACCACCCCGGTGTCGTTGGATCCACCCATGTCGGCAGGTGGCGGTGGCGACCGCAATTCACTGCCCCTGTACGATCTGCCCGGCTATAAGGTGGTTTACCACCGCCTTCTTGAAATGCCAATTCGTACGTCCGCTATCCGGGCTTTGGGCGGATACACCAACGTGTGGGCTATCGAATGTTTCATGGACGAACTGGCGTTGGCGGCACGGCAAGACCCGGTTGTATTTCGTCTGCAGCACCTGAGTGACCCGCGAGCGCGTGATGTTATTGAAAAAGCCATCGCACAGGCACCGTGGTGGCATGACCGCTCGCAAGACAAGGAAGGCGTTGGTCGCGGATTTGCCTATGCTCGCTACAAGAATACCGGTGCCTGGTGCGCTGTAGCGGTACGCATCCTGGCGGGCGCTTCGATTTTCGTAACAGATATCTCTGTAGCAGCCGATGTAGGACTGGTCATTAACCCGGACGGCGTGAGGAGCCAGCTCGAAGGCGGGGCGGTACAAAGCTGCAGCTGGACCTTGAAGGAGCAACTGATGTTCACATCTGAAGCCATCACCACACGCAGTTGGGAAGACTATCCTATTCTCAAGTTTTCTGAGGTACCCAAAATTATCGTCAGTATCATTGACCGGCCGGATCAACCTGCCGTCGGAGCAGGTGAAGCCACTCAGGGCCCAACGGCAGCGGCCATCGGCAATGCAGTCTATGACGCTCTCGGGGTACGTGTCAGAAAACTTCCGCTGACGATGGAAAACATCATCGCAGCCAATTAATCAAGCCAACGCAAGATTGCCTACCGGCACTGACTGTTTGAAGAAAATAGACTCTGCATACATAGGCCTGACCATTTGAATTCGATAAATGAGACACTTCAATGACACCAAGCAAAACTGATCGCCTGCCAGAAATGTCCCGTGACCAGATGACCGACGATCAGCGTGCAGCGGTCGACGAGCTGATAAGCGGTCCTCGAGGCAAGCTCAGCGGACCCTTTGTACCCTTGATGCGTAGCCCCGAGTTAATGCGCCGCCTGCAAAGGGTGGGCGAATATCTGCGCTACGACAACACCGTGGGTTTGCATAATTCGGAGTTGGCCGTATTGGTGGTAGCACGCCATTGGTCACAGCCGGTAGAGTGGCATATCCACAAACCGATCGCCATTAAAGCGGGTGTGAGTGAAGAAACCTGCGACGCAATTGCACAAGGCCGGCGTCCACCGAACATGACAGAAGAAGAAATAGTGGTGTACGACTTTTTGCAAGAGTTGCTGCACAACCAGTCAGTGAGCGATGTCACATGGTCAGCAGCACAAAAGATGTTCGGCGACCAAGGCGTCATCGACATGACAGCCCATTGCGGTTACTACAGCTTGCTGGCCATGGTGATGAACACCACGCGTCGGGGTCTTCCTGATAACGCCGTATCTGGCATCGCCCCTTTTCCCTGCTGAGCGCAGGTCTTAAGCCAACAACTCGGGTAATCGCCAAGCGATAACGGATTCAAAGGCGTGGGCCACTTGCAGTAGTCGACTCTCGCTGCTTAATGCACAGCCTATTTGCAAAGCCATGGGCAAGCCTTCATCTGACACGCCCATCGGACAAGTCAACGCAGGGTGTCCGGTCAGACTGAACAAACGATTGCATGCACTACGTTGCGCGGTAGGGTTGTCCATCAAGGACTGCAAGGTCTCAGGCAAGGCTTCCCGACCCGGCCACATCAGCACATCAACTTGCCCGGACATCAAGACGCTGATCTCATGCTGCCACGCATCAGCCTGTACGCGGGCAGCGTGGTAGTCGTTAAGACTAACGAGCGCGGCGTTCGCCAATTTTTGACGCAGACCGAGACCCAGATTTTCTGGGTGTTCACGCCAGATGTGCTGAAGTTGTTGAAAGGCTTCGAAAGCAATAATGGTGTTCGCAGCCTGAACCACCTGGTGCTGCGGCGGCAAGTTCACAGCCACCACCTGTGCGCTTTGGGCCAGCATTATCTGCAAGGCCAAGTCAAAGCACGCCTGAATTTGTGGGTCGTGCGTAGCCTGACCGGTTTGCAGGTTTTTCCAGAGCCCTTGAGGGACTCCGATCCGCAAGCCTTTAAGTACCGATCGCTGCGTATCTGCTATGCACAGGCTTGCTACATCGGTACCATGCCAAGCGTCCCAGATGAAGGCCTGATCAAGCGCCGTTTTGGTCAAAAACCCAGCTACATCTAGCGAGGGCGCCAAGGGAATAACGCCCGACAAGGGGTAGGTATGGCGTGAAGGTTTCAGGCCTACCAAACCACAGGCAGCTGCAGGATGCCGGATTGAGCCGCCGGTGTCGGTACCCGTGGCTGCAAGACAAAACCCTGCGGCAACGGCTGCACCTGAGCCACTGCTGGAACTGCCTGGCATATGCGTTAGATTCCAAGGATTGCGCGCGGGTAAAAACACGTCATCGGGAGCGGGCGAACCAAAGGCAAACTCATGGCAAGCCAACTTACCCAGACTGATTGCGCCCAGACGCGCCAGACCTGTCACCAGTGTGGCGCTGACTTCAGGCATCCAATCTTGGAGGTGCCGCGAATGCGCGCTGGTTCGTACGCCTTGAGTAAGGAATACATCCTTGTGTGCGACCGGTACGCCGTGCAAAAGTCCTCGGTATTGTCCTTGCTTTAGCTCGCGTGTGGACTGATGCGCTTCATCCAGAGCCGCATCTAAGGTAGGCGTTACAAATGCATGCGTCTGCTCGTCAAGCCTCTCAATCCGCTCAATAAGAGACTCCACCAGTTGCACCGGCGTAATCATCTGTTGCCTGATCTGAAATGCGGCTTGTGCTAGGGAAAGCGCGTGCAGCGGCAGGTCAAGCTGCCCGCCAAGGGGCATCTCAGGATAACTTTGATGGGGCATGGCAAGGTGTGGTCAGCGGATTGGCTTCTTGAAACCAGTTGCTGATTTCCGAGCCGTTCCAGAACACAACGCCTGGCTGGCTGGCTAAAAACTCCAGCATCATTTCAAAATAACGGATTCGGTGCGAAGCCCCCGAGATATAGGGGTGCACTCCAAAAGCCATGATGCGGGCACCACTTTCAGACTCTGCATATAACCGGTCAAAAGCATCTTTCGTGCGCAGCAGCATCGCGTCCGAGCGCTCGTGCGAAGTCAGCATGATGTTGATATCGTTGAGCTCGATGGTGTATGGCACTGAAACCAATGGGCCATGCTTGGTCTGAACGTATTGCGGTTGATCATCAAGCACCCAGTCACCGAACCATTTCATCCCCAGCTCTCTGATCAGGTCGGGGGTCTCCAGCGTCTGGCTTCGGCCTGGGCCGAGCCAGCCTTCAGGACGCACACCCGTAAAACGGGTCAGCACATCCAGCGTGTGGGCCATCATGTCCCGCTCATCTGGGATTTTCTGAATCGGGATTTGCTCATAGCAGTGCGCCATAAACTCCCAACCTGCATCGAGCGCGGCCTGAGTCACCTGCGGCCGGGTTTCACAGACTTTCGCATTGATGGAAAGAGTCGGGCGAACACCCACGTTCCTGAACGCGTCCATGAGCCGCCACACGCCAACGCGCATGCCGTATTCGTGCCAAGTCCAATTGGGCACGTCAGGCACCGGTGCCTGTCCACCGGGAGGCGGCGACACCATTCGCGGCATTGGCCGGGAGATATCCCACTCTTCGATATTCACCACAGGCCAGACCACCAAGCGAACACCCTCAGGCAGTTGTAATCGTGGTCGGTTCACGATAGCCGAAAACGGCAAGCGATCCTGAGGGCGCAAGACCCCGTTATTCAAATCGAGATTCATCAGTTCACCCCGCCTGGAATCGAGGCTGCGATCTGACGCAACTTAGCAGTCTCAGTACGAATTTCCTGAACCATTTGCTCGGGCGTACTTCCTTCTAAAGTCATGCCCATGCCATTGAGCTTACGTTGTACATCAGGTTCGGCAAGTGCGGCTCTGACTGAGGCATTCAGACGCGCCTGAATTTCGGTAGGCAATCCTTTGGGGGCAAAAATTCCCACCCAGTACGTCAGATCGTAACCAGTCAATCCTCCTTCGCTGAGGGTGGGTATATCCGGGTAACGCGGATCACGCACGGAGCTTGTGGTGCCCAACAAGCGGACTTTGCCCGCATCGATTTGAGGCTTCGCTGCACCATCAAAAATCACTTGACAAACTCCCGCAAGAACGTCCAGCATACCCGGTCCCGAGCCTTTGTAGGGCACATGCACCATATCGGTTTTCCCCATGGCATTGAACAATTCGCCAGCGAAATGAAGGCCACTGCCCATCCCCGAAGTGGCGTAATTGATCTTCCCTTTATTTTTGACATCTCGGGCGTAAGCAAGAAATTCCGGCAGCGTCTTGGCAGGAACCGATGGATTTACGACCATCAACAAGCCGTACTTGCCTACCAATGAGATCGGCGTGAAATCGTTAACCGGGTCATAGGACAAGGACTTTTCAACCACTGCCATGTAGGTCTTGGTCCCGTTAGTGGTCATGAGCAGCTGATAACCGTCAGGGGTCATTTTGCTGACCGCTTCACTGCCTATCCGGCCCCCACCGCCCGCGCGGTTTTCAACCACGATGGGCTGACCGAGGTTTCTGGACATAGCCTCTGCAATGATACGGCTAGCCTGATCCGAGAAGCCGCCAGCGGCATAAGGGACGATGGCTTTGATCGGGCGCTGAGGATAGCTTTGCGCCTGAACCGATAACGTTGCACCAGTGGCAAGCAGGCCAAAACCCAGGCAAGCCAGAAATTTTCGCTTAGATACCTTCATGTGATTTAGCCCTTCGTTGTCTCGTCATGGAGTCTTCTAATATGGAATCGAAAGAAATTCGCTACGAATTTTCCTGAATCAGTATGCACGCTGGATTTTGACTTGGCAATCAGGAAACGGTCTCGACCAAGAAGGCCAGACAGGGTCAGTAGCAATATTCCGAATCGTGGAATATTTTGTAAGATCAGCATGATCACCACTTTCAGCTCCCGCGAAATCCCGACCCTCCCGTACCCATGACAAGTTCACTTAAAAGCGAAGGATCACAAAGCATTACCCGGGCAGCACAGTTACTGCGAACCCTGTCGACCTTTGGCTCCCAAGGTGCGACACTCATGCAAATCAGTACGCTCACCCGGTTACCCAAGCCGACCGTACACCGCATTTTGTCGGCCCTGCTCGAGGAGCAAATCGTCGAGCGACCCTGGGGCACACGCAACTACCGCCTAGGGCCTGCTATCTATGCATTTGGCATGTCAGTGATAGATGTGTTCGACATTAAAACCATTGCTCAGGCTTCTTTTGAAAGACTGGCTCAGACCACCGGCGAGACGGTATATCTTGGTATCCGCTGTGGCTACGACGCCATGTGCCTGGACAAGCGCGAGGGCCACTTGCCGAAAAATGCTGAAATCCTGCAGGTAAACGACCGATGGCCCTTGGGTATTGGCTCGTTCAGCCTGGCCATTCTGGCCTATCTGCCCGATGGCGAAATATCAGACATCATGACATTCAATCGACTTCGCAGCGGCGAGGTCAAGGCTTTCAGCAAGATGGCTGGTAGCATTCAGAAGACCCGAAAAAACGGATACGCCCTGACCAAAACCCGATCAGCCCGGGGGATCTCAGGCATTTCCGTACCTATCTTTGACAGACGCCGCTATCCGATTGCTTCGTTGTGCGTCGTATCCACACTCGACCGAATGAAAGGCAATTACCTCAACGGGCTGGCTGCGACCCTGAAACAGGAAGCCGAAATCATGTCTGCCCAATACGAACTTACGCGTACGAACCCCTCCCAGGTCGAGACCTGGCGCAGAGCCATCAAGGACCCACAACAGCTGCCTAGAGTCACTTTTTGATCGTCATAGATGGCACCAGTCTCCATTGGTCTATCGGGTCACGGGATAACCCTGAGACCAAATTCCGTCTGTTGGAATCCCGAGATCGGCAGACGCAGGACTCAATCCTAAAATGAAGACACGTTGAATAATTTTGGAGACTTTGAATGAAGAGGTTTGTCCAACTTTTAAAGTGGGGTGTGATGGCGCCCTTGAGTTTCTGTGCTTGCTTTGCCATGGCCCAGAACTTTCCCATTAAACCAATCAAGATCGTGGTACCTTTTGGCCCAGGTGGTTCAGGAGATATCACGGCCAGGGCTTTTGGTCAGTACCTAGAGGCACAGCTCAAGCAAAGCGTGGTGATTGAAAATAGAGCCGGAGCCAACGGCATCCTGGGCACTGAAGCGGTCAAGAATGCTCCTGCCGATGGCTACACACTGCTGCTGACCACCAACACCACGCTGGCAGCCAACCTGAGCCTGTACAAAAAAGTACCCTACGAGCCCCTGAAAGACTTTGAACACCTGGGACAGTTTGGAACGGCAGCTTCGGTTGCCATGGTCAGCAAAGACTCGGGAATCCGGACACCCGCCGAGCTGACCGCTTATGCCAAAGCCAACCCGGGCAAAGTGTTTTTTGGTCACTACAACTCGGCCTCTCAAATGACCGCCGAGTTGTTTCAGGTCAGGACCGGTGCGCCTATGACCGGTGTGCCCTACAAAAGCATCGGCTCCGCCTTGCAAGACTTTTACGGTGGCCAGCTGCAAGTATTGTTCCTTGAATACCTGCCGGCCATGGCCCACATTGACAATCCCAAGTCCACCGCTATTGGCGTGACCGGAGCCACCCGTTTCAAGCCTTGGCCCAATGTTCCTGCGATTGGCGAAACCTATCCCGGCTATGAGCTAGGCTTCTTCCTGGGGTTGGCCGCACCGGCAGGCACACCGCCTGATGTGGTGCGTAAGCTTGAGGGAAGCATCAGCTCAGCTCTTAAGGACGAGGGCTTCCTGACACGTCTGGCGCAATTGGGTCTGGAACCATCCAGGGTATCCAAGGCCGATTACCCGCGCTTCATTCAAAGTGAAATTACGCGCTGGGCCCAGGTCATCAAAGATGCCGGTATCAAACCCGAGTAGTTTTTTCATAATAATCACCAGGATCCCACCATGCGCTTAGGCTACTTCACCATGCCCTTGCATCCCTTTGAAAGGGATACCACCGAAACCTTGCATGAAGACAGGCAGACCATCATCCTCGCTGACAAACTGGGTTTTTACGATGCATTTGTTGGCGAGCATCTGACGGACAAAGCAGAGAACGTCACCAACAGCCTGCTGTTCCTGGCCACCTTGATCCCGGAAACAAAAACCATCAAACTAGGCAGCGGCACATCCAACTTGTCGCACGCGCACCCGACGCTGATTGCATCCCAGGCCGCCATGTTCGACCACCTGGCTAAAGGTCGCTTTATTTTCGGCATCAGCCCGGGCGCACTGGCATCAGACGCTGAAGCCTTGGGTATCCTCGACCAGGATCGCAACAAGATGTTTGCTGAAGCCATTGATGTGATCCTGGCCATCTGGCAACGTGAGCCACCTTACAACATTGACTTCCCTGACAACCGCTTCAAGGTCTCCACACAGGTAACCGCACTGCCGGAGATCGGACGTGGCGAATTGATGAAGCCTTATCAGAAGCCGCTGCCTGAAATTGTCGGAACCGTCGTAGCACCCTTTTCAAAAGGCGTCATTGCGATGGGCAAGCGAAACTTCCACCCCATGTCTGCCAACTTCCTGATGGACCACTGGCTCAACAGCCACTGGGATAATTACTGCGAAGGTAAAACCATGGTCAACGAGTTAGCCGACCCGGCCGACTGGCGTGTGGCCCGAACCATTTTTGTCAGTGACGATACGGCTACAGCCAACCGCTATGGTCGCTCTGATGCCAACAGCCCATACAGGTACTACTACCGCCAGATGCTGACCAAGATGATGATCTCGAAACGACATGTCATCTTCAAAAAGCACATGGACGAAGACGACAGCAAGGTCACGCTGGACCGATTGCTCGATGAGCTGGTCATTACAGGTACCGTGAGCGAAGTGGTCGACAAGATCTTGGCTTTGCGCGAGAGGGTTGGTCCTTTCGGGGAAATCGTTTATGCAGGTATGGATCTGGTCGACCCCCAACTAGGACACCGTTCAATGGAACTCATGGCCCAGGAAGTGATGCCGCGCGTGAACCAGGGTCTGGGCCTGGGCTCTTCTATCAATGTCGACGCGGGTCTTGAAAAAGAAGCGGCCTGAGAACTACCAAATAACCGGTCTCAAGCCCGGTTTGAGACCGGTTATTTCAGAGCAGGAATTATTGGCAATAACACCTGAGGTGGATGCTCTGGCTCCCAGTGCAAAGCATTGGTGGTATGAAAAATTTCTGCCGGACGATCGATGGGGTTTTCATGGGTAAAGGGCCCTACGCCATACATGACCTGGGTATCAAATGGCAGGATAACGCCTGTGTCGTCGTAACGGTAATCCTTGCCTCTTACGTTTAGTACCATGGAATAGCCTGCAGGAATAACGATACTGGTAGGCCAAATTTCGATGTCCATCTGCACGGCTTTACCGGGTATCAAGGGTTGCTTTTCATCATGTGTATGCCAGGGCCTGTAAGGCAAAGATTTGGCTACATCTGTTTTCCGATGGGAAGCACGCAGCCACCCCAGGGCGACCGGTGTTCGTGGGTCATTGGATCCGATGAAAGAAACCTCTTTACCCGAGCCATCAAAAACTCGCAAAGCCAGGAAAACGTCCGCATCCGCAGTCTCCGAGGATACAAGCAGCTTTGCAGCGAGAGGGCCTGTAATCTCCATAGCTTCAGGCAATGGGCCTGTAGAAAAACTCAATCCATCTGAGCGGGTGTGATATGAGATGGCCTGGGTGGTTCGGGGTAAATCGGTGGATAAGGTACAACCGTCAGGCTGAAGGTAAAAGACAGTCCATTGTGTGCGTGCCAATGGCCACTCGTTCTCACCGCGCAAGACAAATTTCTCACCAGGATGGCGGATATTGAGTTGAACCTTGGGCATCTGCTGCCATCCGGTGTCTTTGCCTTGAAGAAAATACCCGAAGAATTTCTTTTGGAGAGCCAGGCCGTAATTGGAGTAAAAATGCGAAAAGTGAGTGTCGCCGTGAACCTCTAGCCATTTTTGATCAGATGCTGATTGCAGGAATCCTTCAAAATTACCTCTGGGATGCAAGCCGATACCGCCCCAATTGCCAGCAGAAAGCAAAGGCGTTTTGATTTTGCTGTAATCCGGTATCCGCGGCTTGTAAAAGTCGTCCAGCCATTCGTGGTTTTGTGCATCCAAATGCGTCTCAGCCCGGTTCTTGGCCAAGTCCCCTTCGCTGAGGGTGACGTCACCGGCCACTGAGCGCCCATTGTTCGGATTGATTTGGGCGCGAGAGCCTACCCCATACTGCACTGACTTGACTTGTCGAAGGTACCAGCCGTCCAAGAAGTCGCTCAGAATGCCTCCATGACGGCAAAGTTCCCGGTAATAGTCTGAGGCTCCTTCCCATGCGCACATGGCCGTCAAATGTGGCGGTTGCAATGC
This sequence comes from Hylemonella sp., assembly GCA_040382055.1. GTDB lineage: Bacteria > Pseudomonadota > Gammaproteobacteria > Burkholderiales > Burkholderiaceae_C > JBEIGE01. Next base: position 23,184 of record JBEIGE010000006.1, on the reverse strand, counting down.
TGCTGTTTGCCACTGGTTCATCGCATAGTAGGAAATGCCGTTCAAACCAACTTTGCCATTGCACCAACTTTGAGCCGCGGTCCATTCAATGCAATCATATTGATCCTGTGCTTCGAGCGCTGACCAGACATCAAGGAAACCTTCAGAATTACCCGATCCACGGGAGTCGATGCGCACACAGGCGTAACCGTCGGGAACCCACTTCTCGGGGTCAACCAATTCCCAGCTTTGGTATTTGTTGCTCGTACCTTGAGCCACCTCTGGATAGCCTGCGATCATGCGTGACCAAGCCGTTTTGTAGCCCACCTGAAATGGCAACCCCTTGGCATAAGGACCATAGGTAAGAATCGCGGGAAAACGACCAGAACCGACCGGGCGGAATATATCGGCCCGCAACGTAATACCGTCAGGCAGTCGAATTGGCACATCCCATTCAATGTGCATGCCGTCTTTGTGTTCGATCAGTGTGTCCATGAAGTGCTTATGAGTGTGGTTGAAACAGCTATCGAAATTCGTATGTAGGTTATCACCTATTTTTGGCGAAGAAGATTCAACCTGATTGGGAAAAGGGGATTTGATGGTTACCGGACAAGGGTTTTTCCTATGTGGCGTTCAAGCTTCAGGGCGCTAGTATGTTGATCAATCGATAAATTTGTTTTCCTGGAGAATTTGATGGTGAGAAAACTCAGCGTTGAACAAGACGGTATGCACATTGATTGGGATGTCTTGATTCGCACGCGCGATGGCCTGGACTTGAGAGCAGATATCTTTCGACCCAAGCGTCCCGGGCGTTACCCTGTCCTGATGACTTATGGGCCCTACGGCAAAGGACTTGCCTTTCAAGAGGGCTACTCAACTTGCTGGGACAGAATGGCCCAAAACCATCCTGACGTGCTGGCAGGCTCTACCAACAAATACCAGAACTGGGAAGTCGTTGACCCGGAAAAATGGGTTCCGCACGACTATGTCTGCATCCGAGTTGACTCCCGCGGAGCGGGTATGTCTCCTGGCTACATGCAGCTGTGGAGCCCCCAGGAGGCTCTGGACTTTTATGACTGCATCGAATGGGCTGGCGTGCAAGAGTGGAGCAACGGTAAGGTTGGCTTGAACGGTATTTCCTACTACGGTATGAATCAATGGCAAGTCGCTTCGCTGCAACCGCCTCACCTGGCCGCGATTTGCCCCTGGGAAGGGGCAGCCGATATGTACCGAGACCTCAGCCATCATGGCGGGATCCTGAGCGATTTCATCAAAAACTGGTACGACATGCAAGTTCGCACCGTTCAGCATGGCCTGGGCCAACGCGGACCGCGCAGCCTTGTCACAGGCAAGCCGGTTTGCGGCGAACTTGCGCTGACCGATGCTGAGCTCCTCAAAAACCGTGAGGACTTCGCGGCCGCAGCGCTCAAGCACAGTATGGATGACGACTACTGGCGTGCTCGAATGCCCGACTGGGCGCGGGTCACCGTTCCGATCCTCTCTGCCGCCAACTGGGGCGGTCAAGGTCTGCACCCCCGGGGTAACTTTGAAGGTTTTGTCAGGGCTGCATCAAAGAATAAATGGCTCGAAGTTCATGGAATTGAACACTGGACACATTTTTATACGGACTATGGTCGCAAGCTTCAGCTGAAATTTTTTGACCACTTTCTGCATGGCAAGAAAAACGGCTGGGCTCAGCAACCCAAAGTCCTCCTCAACATCAGACATCCTGGCGAAAAATTCGTTCAGCGCGCTGAGAACCAATGGCCCCTGAAAACAACCCGTTGGACGCGTCTGTATCTGCAGCCTGATGCCGCAACCCTGTCGACAACCCCTCCCACCCGCGCCGGGAAAATTAGCTATCAAGGATTTTCTGAAGGGGTCACTTTCATGCTGCCGCCTCAGCCCAAGGACATGGAAATAACCGGCCCGAGTGCCGTCAAGCTGTTCCTTTCCTCCAGCACGACCGACGCTGACGTCTTTGCTGTTTTACGGGTCTTCACGCCCGACCTGAAAGAGGTGGTTTTCCAGGGCGCCCTTGACCCCCATACACCGATTGGCCAGGGTTGGCTCAGGGCCTCACACCGTAAACTTGATCCAAGTTTGACCACGCCTTATCGACCTTACCACACGCATGATGAAAAGCAGCCGCTAAAGGCCGGGAAAGCCGTTGAGCTTGATATCGAAATCATTCCAACGAGTATCGTAATTCCAGCTGGATACCGCCTGGCGCTGACATTACGAGGTAAGGACTATGTCTACCCGGGCCCCGCCGGAGTGCTCTCCAATATGAAACACCCTATGACAGGTTGCGGGCCATTTACCCATACGGACACAAAAGATCGACCGGCCCGGATTTTTGATGGACTTAATACCATCCACATCAGCCCCACAAAGGCGTCTTTCCTGTTAATCCCAGTCATACCCAAAACCAAAAGTTAAACATGTCAATCAAGTTCTACGGTTTTTGGCGCTCCCTGGCTGCCTACCGCGTCAGAGTGGCACTCAAACTCAAGGGGGTGGAGTATGAGGAAATCCCGGTAAATCTGCTGGCCGGCCATCAGCATGACCCCGCTTATCTCGTCATCAACCCCCAGGGGGCTGTACCCGCCCTGGTCGTACCCGGTTTGGCAAAGCCACTGTTTCAATCCATGGCTATTCTTGATTACCTCGACCACGTTTATCCTGCCCCGGCGCTGATGCCTGCACATCCTGAGCATAGAGCCAGGGTTTTGGCCTTGGCTCATGTCTGCGCAAGCGATGGCCATCCTTTGGTAGTACCTCGGGTCCGCAACTACCTTCAAAACACCTTGAATCTCGATGAACACACGCGCAACACGTGGCTGCAGCATTGGACGTATCAGGCACTTCTCACCTACGAACGCATCCTCACCAATGATCCACATGAGGGCCTTTACAGCCAAGGCAATCAAGTGACCGTAGCCGATCTATGTCTCGCCTCACAGGTCACCGGCGCGGGTTTATTCGGTTGTCAACTCGACAATTTGCCTCGCGTTATGGCGATTTATAAAGCCTTGCTCAAGCTCGATGCCTTTGCAAATTCAATGCCGCAGCTGCAAGCTGGTGCTCCCGCCAATAAAACCTGAGCAAAAAATCATATGGATCAATTAACTGTTGGGTTGTTGGGGTTTGGGGTTTTTCTGGTGCTCACCCTGCTCAGCGTACCGGTTGCTTACGGTATGGCCATAGTCGGCTTGGGCGGCATGCTGATCGTTTATCCGATTGATACCGCCTTCAAGTTCATCCCCACCGGTTTGTTTACCTATACATCCAATTTCACGCTTTCAGCGTTGCCGCTTTTCATCCTGATGGGTACGCTGGCGTTTTATGCCGACTTGGGCAAAGATGCCTTTAACGCAGCCAAGGCCTGGTTTGGCCGCGTCCCGGGCGGCCTTGGCGTAGCAACAGTCTATTCCTCAGCCATCTTTGGTGCCTGCTCAGGCTCGAGCCTCTCAGCAGTTGCTGTTTTTTCAAAAATTGCTGTTCCTGAAATGGTCCGTGCCGGATACAACAAAAAAATGGCTTTAGGCGTAGTTGCCTCCGCAGGCTGTTTGGACGTTCTTATTCCACCAAGCATTTTGATGGTTTTTTATGGAATCATCACCGAGACCTCCGTTGGTCAGTTGTTGATTGCGGGCATCATTCCTGGCATTCTGATGGCCGTCCTGATGGCAACAGCCGTCACACTTTTTTGCAAAATTTATCCAGACACTGCGCCTGTCGCCCTGGATTTGGATACCTCATGGAGCGCCAAATGGAAAACCCTTAAGTCTCTATGGGCAGCCGCTTTTTTGTTCATTTCCGTTCTGGGTGCTATTTACACGGGTTTTGCAACACCCGATGAAGCTGCAGCTGTGGGTGTGGTTGGCTCTCTGTTCCTGGTTTACGTGCGAGGCAATCTGACATGGGAACGCGTCAAATTCTCGTTCATTGACAGCGCAAAAGTGACCGCCATGATTTTTCTACTGCTTGGCTCAGGTTTTATTTTTTCCACATTTCTCTCTACCACTGGGGTGGTGTCCACAATGACCGAGTGGATCAAGGGCATGAACCTGAGCTTTTATTCGCTGATGCTCGGCATTGCCCTTTTGTATCTCTTCCTTGGTTGCTTTCTCGATGCCATCTCGATGATGGTTCTGACCATGCCCGTTCTGGCACCGCTCATTACAGGCTTCGACATGAGTCTGGTTTGGTTTGGCGTAGTGGTGATGGTCATGATGGCCATCGGCACAATCACACCCCCGCTAGGGCTTAATTGTTTTGTCATGAAAGGCGCCCTTGGCGACAACTGCGAGCTCAAGGATATTTTTGCCGGATCACTGCCCTTCGTTTTCCTGATGCTCATCACCGTCGCGTTGTTGGTCATATTTCCGCAGATCAGTTTGTGGCTGCCGGAACTCATGAAGTCCATGCGATGAATTACTTCTTAGACGTGGGCGGAGAATTCTGATGGAAAAATTGATTCAAGCTTACGAGGCGTTTTACCGCAGGTTTATTCCCTACCTGATTGCTACGCCCCTGGTGATCATGACTGTGGTCATTTTCATCAACGTCATTGGTCGAAAAATCTCGATGCCGTTTCCGGTTACGGTGGAGCTGGTAGAAGCCCTCTTGGTCATAAGTGTTTACTTTGGCGTTGCCTTGGTTGCATTGGAGGGCGGACATGTGAACGTTACCTTTGCTATAGAAAAGCTGAGCCCGAGAAAGCGATTCTTTATCCAAGGGCTGGGTCAACTGCTGGCTGCAATTGCTTTTATTTATCTCTCCTTGTCGGCGTGGTCTATCGCCCAGGCTTCGGTCATGGTTATGGAGTACCGCCTGGCCGTATTACGGTTTCCACTCTGGCCATTCAAAGTACTTTTTGCCTTTGGCTTGAGCCTGATGGCTATTCAATTGGTCTTCAACACCATCAAAGCGTTTTTCCTGGCTTCAGGGCGACAAAGTTATGCGGGCATTAGTTCAATGCCAAAAGCGCAAGACCCTGGCCTAGGCTGATCCCCCCCCACTGTTCCACCATTTACATAGGAGTTTGTATGAGACGTTTTGTTTTGAAAATGGCCGCTGCAGCCATTACTGCAGCCACCCTCTCGTTTTCGGCAACTGCCCAGGAGCTACAACAACAGACTTGGAAGATGTCGACCCCGACAGGTGAAAAATCCTGGTTCGGCGACCTCCACAAATGGTGGGGCAGTGAAGTTGAGAAGCGCTCAGGCGGGAAAATTAAAATTCAGTACTTCTGGTCAGACTCACTTGTGAAGTGGGCTGATGCTCTTCCTGGGATTCAGTCAGGCGTCGCCGACCTGGCCTGGATCAGCAGTTCATACCACCCGGCACAACTGCCCAATTACATGTCACTGGACCATATGTTCAACTACGGTGACGACTATGTTGCAGCAGTCAAAGCAGCTCTGGATGCGATGGACAATCAACCCGACCTTAAAGCCGAGTTAGCCAAAAACGATATCGTGCCATTGATGTCCCATATCAGTGGCCTAGCTCCTGTAGGCACCAAGGTACCTTTGACCAATATGGACGTGCTGAAAGGCAAAACCTTACGCACCTATGGTGGCGCAAGGACCGACTTCTACAAAGGCTTAGGCTGGAATCCGGTTTTCATGGTTTTCCCTGACATGTATCCGGCAATGGATCGCGGAACTATCGATGCACTCGGCGAGCTTGTGATTCTTCTCTCGAATGCGTTCAAGCTCAACGAGGTAGTGAAGAACGTGCACATGATGAACCCACCCGGCCTCAGGGGCAACGGCGGTGTCGTTGGATCGGCCTTCTTCATGTCTGGTAAAAAGTTCCGCTCTTTACCACCGGCAACCCAGAAAATGTTGGTAGATCTGCGCAATGAGTATGGTGTTCGTTACGCCACCGAACTCATGAAAGCAGAAGATCAGATCAAGAAAAACTGGATTGAAAAAAACAAAATCACTTTTGCCTTTTCGACTCCTGCTGATGAGCAGCGTATTCTGCAAGCCGGCACTGCAGCCAACGACAGTTACCTCAAGAAACTCGAAGGTGAAGGCGCGACTAATGTTCGAAAAGTCGTCTCTTATTACGCGGAATCACGCAAGAAGTTCGAGGCTGAAAGTGCCAAAAAATAACACACCTCGGTCATGATCTGACTTGTTTGGGCAGCCCTGAGGGCTGCCCAAATACGTTTTGGGGCAAAAGCTTTCAAGCGCAAATATCTCGCGTAACATTGACCAATAGAGGCGCACATGACGACAATTGATTTTGTTCTCGAAGAAGCCACCATCGATCAACTCCATGAGGCTATCCTCCAAGGCCGGGTAACTTGTACGCAGATCGTTGAGCGATATATAGAACGTTGCCGACGCTATAACGGCGTAGCGACCGCCCTGGTTACAAAAGATGGCCAGGCTCTGGAAAATCAATCTCCGGGTGTTTTACGCGCCGGTGAACCCCTGAAATTTCCAACTGGTACCGTCAGCGTCCGCACTATCCTGCCAAATTTCGACGACTACAAGGGACCACTACTGGATTTCGGTCACATGTCGAGCACAGCTTCGGACCCAGGAGTTGAGCAACAGATGGGAATGATTCAAGGCATTGCAAAAGCAGGGCAACTCAACGCGCTGTCAACCTTGAATATCCGGGGCGAACGTTCGGTTACTTGCCGGGGTAACTTTGACCTGCATCCCAGCTTAGGCCCATTACCACCGGAAGCTCCGCCTGCTTGCGAGATTTTCCGCCATTACCCTGACGCACTGGAGCAGGCCGCAGCATTGGACGAACAGTGGGGAAGCAGTCCAGATTTGGAAAAAATGCCTCTTTACGGGGTGGTTTTTTCTTTCAAGGACGCCTTTGACACCAAAGACATGCGGTCTACAGGCGGCGGCGATGCAGACTATGACATGGACTTCCCCGCTCGCGACCACATTCTGGTTGATCAATTACGAAAAAAAGGAGCCGTTATTTTTGCCAAAGCGGTCATGACAGAATACAACGGAAGGGCCGGAGATCCGGGTGGCAATCACCTTCCCGAAAAAGTATTTCCATCGCTGTTGGGATACCAGCGCAGCACCTGGGGAGGAACCCCGGTTAATCCTTATGACACGACGCGCTCGGCATCGCTGGGCTCAAGTTCAGGCTCGGGAGTTTCAGTCAGCGCCAACCTGGTCATGGCCAGCTTGGGTGAAGAAACTCGTATGTCCACCCGCGGACCTGCCAATCACAATGCGGTCGCATTGATCCTTCCGCATAAGGCCTTACTTGGCTTTGATGGTGGAGCTATCGGCGCCGATATTTACTGTGATCGCACGGGCATCTTATGTCGGACATTGACCGATTGCGCCAGGGTTCTCGATGCACTCAAAGATCCCGAGCAGGGCTATTACGACCCGCGCGATCCTTACACCACTGTGCCCCGATCCGGCATCCTGGCCAATTACAGCACGCACATTGTGAAAGATAGCCTTCCAGGATCGCTTAAAGGAATTCGTTTAGGTGTTATCCGCGAGTCCATGCTGACTGCGGGCAGCATGGCCGCCGAGCCCATCACGCAGGCTGCCGCTCGAGAAATACAAGAAGTATTGGGAGAGCAGTTGAAAGCCACCCTGGTTGAGTCTTCAGACCCTCTTTGGCAGCCCGATACACGTTGCGAAAAAATGCGTGTGGATTTCAGGATGGCTTTAGCGAGATTGGTACCGGTCTTCATGCCGGACCTTCTGTTCAGACTCCTGCCGGATGGACAGCCTGTATTCCCAGAGTTTGCCCAACACATTGAGCGCACAGAGTTTGCACCGGGTATTTACCATGGCCAAGGCTCAATGAAGGCAATCGACTACATGGTGCGCTTGTCAGACTTGCAAATAGCCCCCCCTTCCAACCTGGATGTATCCACGGTCCAACAGCAAATTCTGGCTCATGGATTCAGATTCCATATCAGCCAGTACCTGGCTCGCAGAGAGCAGGATTGGCGACAACTGGGCATGACTGAAACCCTCCGCGATTGGGCTGCGCTGAACCAACGATCCAAATTTTGGGGTGATGATCAACGTGCAGCATTCAAAAATTGGGAAGAGGTCAGTGACCCGCGCAACCCGCTGGGTGGGAGACAAGGTGTGAATGAGCGAATCATGCTGCGTGAGTTGCTAAGACGTGTCGATATGATGGTGATTTATGAAAATCAGTTGGATGCTCTGGTTCGCCTTCACACGCCGTTACCCCCGGGCGTTATTGGTGGAGCCGACGAGCCGGGCCTGATTGACCGGCTCCGTTATGAGCACTTCTTTGGACCGAACGCAGGTTTGACAGAGATCCTGGTACCCGCTGGCTATGTTCGGGTTGCTTACGACGCCCGCTTTGAACTCGAGCCTGGCGGAGAGCGCTACCTCTCGCTCGCCAACCAGACGCCGACCGAGTTGCCAGAACCAGGTTTGCCTTACTCTCTGGTCTTTCGGTCTGAACCTGGAAAAGAAGATATTGCTCTGCGGATCGCGTCAAGCTATGAAAAAGCATCAAGCAGAAGAGTACCGCCGCCAGATTTCGGGTAACCGCTAACAACAGGACTTGCAGGCATGAAGGCAGAGCAGAACGAACGTATTACCCGCATCGGCCCCGGCACTCCCGCCGGAGCCGTACTACGCCAGTACTGGCAGCCGGTGGCGCTGGTGGACGAATTTGACCCAAGGATTGAGCCCGCTATGGAACTGCGTCCGGTAAAAGCCGTGCGCGTTCTGGGCCAGGACTTGGTGCTGTTCAAGGACGGCAGTGGTGCCTGGGGTCTTCTGGATGCCAACTGCCCGCACCGCCAGGCCGATCTGTCCTTCGGGCGCCGCGAGGATGACGGACTGCGATGCCCCTTCCACGGCTGGAAGTTTGCGGTAGACGGTCGCTGCCTGGATACACCGGCTGAGCCAGCCGGCAGCAAGCTGTGCGAGCGTGTGCGACAGCGTGCCTACCCGCTTGTGGAAAGGGCTGGCGTTATGTTCGCTTGGCTCGGCGAAGAAGGCACGACACCGCCGCCTTTCCCCGCGTTCGACTGCTTCAATGCACCTGCAACTCACAGCTTCGCGTTCAAGGGTTTATGGAATGCCAATTGGCTGCAAGCGGTTGAGGTCGGCATCGATCCGGCTCACCCTTCATTCCTTCACCGCTTTTTAAAGGATTTGGCGCTGGAAGATATCGGCGGCAACGCAGCTGGCAAACAATTCCGCAGTGCCAGCGCCGGCAGCGCTGGCACTGGCCAATGGCCGATGTCACGCATCATGCGTGAATTTGTGCAGCCGGAAATCAACATCGAACAACAGCCCTGGGGAATGCAGCTCACGACGCTTCGCCCCATGACAGAGGCACTCACACATGTGCGCGTAACGCAATCCATATTCCCTGCAACATTTGTCATTCCTTTATCCGAGACACTCACAATTACGCAGATACACCTTCCGGTAGACGACACGCACACTTACTGGTATTCTTTTTTCACCAGTTTCGAAAGTCCTCTGGACAAGGAGGCCATGCGTGCACAGCGTCTTCAGTTCATATCACGACCCGACTACAAGCCCAACGCAGGACGTCACAACAACTGGGGCTTCAGCGCGGCAGAGCAACTGTCGACAACTTATCTCGGCATGGGTGAAGAAGACATTAACGTACATGACCAGTGGGCCGTGGAGAGCATGGGACCGATCCAGGACCGCACGCTCGAACACCTGGGCACGAGCGACAAGGCCATCTCATTTAACCGACGTATGCTCCTGCAAGCCATTGATACGGTAGCCGCTGGCGGGACTGCGCCAGGTATCGCGAACGTAGAAACCGTAGAGGCTATTGCAGGCGGACCGGCCACCTTAGACGGCATCGCGCCGGCTGGAGAATGGGCCACCTGGTGGAAACAGGCAGAAGCTGCGAAACGTGCCCGTGCGCCCTGGCTAGCCAGCGCCCCCGGTACGGAACAAACCGCATGACGAGTTTTGCCGAGCGCTGCGGCCTTGCCACACAGGTGCGCGATCTTGCCGTGGCGAATGTGGCACAGCAGATCGACGCGACAGGGATTGAGTTGGTACGATTCACGTGGTGCGATGTACATGGCGTACTGCGGAGCAAAACGCTTGTAGCTGCAGCCGCGGCGCAGGCCATGCACAACGGCGTGGGCATGGTGAGCACGCTGTTACTTAAGGACACGTCCAACCGGACGGCTTACAAGGTTTTCGAAGCTGGCGGCACCAAAGACCTGCCTGGATTCGAGTATGCAGGTAACGTTTTACTAGTGGCCGAACCGGAGAGCTATCGCCAACTCCCCTGGGCACCTGCGACAGGTTGGCTGCGCACGCAGCCTTTCATGCAAGACGGCACGCCCGTCGAATTGGACACTCGCCGTGTTCTGCAACGCGCGTTACAACGCCTGGCAGCTAGCGGCTACGGACTGAAGTGTGGGCTGGAAGTCGAATTCCACATCTACCGGATTGAAGACACCCAAGCACAGCTTGATCCGGAGCAGGCGGCCTGGCCCGGCCTGCCACCACGCGTCAGTATGATCCACCCCGGCTACAACCTGCTGGCAGATAGTTGCTACGACATGGCCGATGAACCAATGCGTATCGTTTTGCATACAGCGCAATCGCTTGGAATGCCGTTGTCATCACTTGAAATCGAACTCGGGCCGAGTCAGGTAGAGGCTGTGTTCGAGGCGACCGATGCCCTGACCGCTGCTGACAACATGGTGCTCTTTCGCAATGCTGTACGCCAGGCTTTGCTGCGTGCTGGCTACCATGCCACCTTCATGTGCCGGCCGCCATTTCCAAACATCATGTCAAGCGGCTGGCATCTGCACCAGTCATTAGTTGATCTCGCGAGCGGCACCAATGCTTTCCAGCGTGAATCACCTGCAGAAGGTACCGATGCAATGGCAGCGCAACACATACTGTCCGAAACAGGCGAGTACTACCTGGCCGGTCTGCTCAAGCATGCGCGTGGCATGGCAGTTTTCTGTACGCCAACGCCCAACGGATTTGCACGTTTCCAGCCGAACGCGCTGGCACCGCAGTCAGTACTTTGGGGACGTGACAATCGTGGTGCCATGCTGCGTGTCGTGGGTGAATGCAATGACAATGGCACCCGTATCGAAAATCGTATTGGCGAACCGGCTGCCAATCCTTACCTCTATATCGCCGCCCAGATTCATGCGGGCATGAACGGCATAGAGCGCCAGCTCAAGGCGCCCCCCGCCACTGACTCGCCGTACTCGGGATCACACGAGTTGCTGCCTAAAAGCCTGGGGGAAGCGCTGGACGCGCTGGAGGCTGACGTTGCACTATGCACCGCTTTCTGTCAACCCTTTGTAGACTATTACACGCAACTTAAGCGACTTGAGCTGTCACGGTTTGATGCAGCGCAAGACAAGACTGATTTCGAGCGCCGTGAATATTTCGGCCGTATCTGAATGATCACCATCCACCTTATATCCGCCAACGGCAGCACCAACACCTTGCAGGGCAAGCCTGGTATGAGTCTCATGCAAACTGCGGTCAACGCCAATGCGCCAGGTATCGAAGCTGAGTGCGGCGGAATGCTGGTGTGTTCTACCTGTCATGTGATCGTGCGAGCGCCTTTTGCGCAACGACTGCCGTTGCCTGAGCCGGATGAAATCGCGATGCTCGAATTCACTGCGTCGCCACACCAGACAGGCAGCCGCCTGAGTTGCCAGATCCAACTCTCCGATGCGCTGGATGGTCTCATCGTAGACCTGCCACCTTCACAGTACTAGGAGGAAGAAACCCATGCACATCGCAGTTATAGACACCTGTATCGTCGGTACGTGCACAGCTAGTGTGTGACCGAATGGTCTTCTTTGACAGATAGTCCGAGTTTGAGGTTGATTCATTTACTGTAATTTTTATTCATTCAATAACGAACAAGGAACTAGTCATATGACGCAAGCAATTGGCATCGTAGGTCTGGGCATCATGGGCGGCGCATTTGCGGCCAACTTACTCAAGGCGGGGCATCAGGTCCTTGGTTTCGATATCAGCGATGATGCGCGCAGTCGTTTCACCGCAGCAGGCGGCAAGCTGCTCGGCTCGGCCACACAAGTCGTGCAGGCGACTGACGTGACCTTTACTTCACTGCCTACGGTCAAGGCCTTCGATGCTGTATACGCTGAAATCGCAAAACTCAAGGTGGCGGGTAAAGTTTTGGTCGACGCCTGCACCATGCCGATCGCAGTCAAAAAAGCTGCGCTGGCCGGACTGGCAGGCAGTGGGTGCACCATGCTTGATTGTCCGGTCAGCGGTACCGGAGCGCAGGCAGCAAAGAAGGATCTGGTCGTGTTCGGCAGTGGGGACCCCGATGCATTCGAAGCGGCCCGACCCGCGCTTGAGGGGATGTCGCGAAAGCAAGTCTTCCTGGGCGAATTCGGCAAGGGAAGCGCGATGAAGTTTCTTGCCAATCACCTCGTCAATATCCACAATGTTGCAGCGGCCGAGGCTTTTACGCTTGCCGCCAAGGCTGGCATCGACCCTTCAACGCTCTTTGAGACCTTGCAGGACAGCGCCGGGAGCTCGCGCATGTTCCAGATCCGCGGACCGCTGATGGTAGCCGGCCGCTACGACCAACCGACCGCTCGCATCGACATGTTCATGAAGGATCTGCACATCATCGGAGAATTTGCCGCCGGCCTGAACTGCCCGGTGCCGCTCTTTTCTGCCTCGACCCAGCTGTACCATTCAGCCATGAGCCAGGGCCTGGCGGGTGAAGACACAGCTGCAGTGTTACGGGTTCTAGAGGGGATGGCTGGGGTCAGGCGTGTTTCTGACGGCGGCTGACAACGACTTGACACTATCGGTTGGGTGCTCAGAGGATATTGTGACAAATACCATGTGGTCGGATATGACTACTTGGTTCCAAACATACGATCACCGGCATCGCCCAAGCCTGGAACAATATAGGCATGCTCATTGAGCCCACGGTCTATGGCAGCTGTGTATACAGGCACATCTGGATGAGCCCGCTGCATGGCTGCCACACCTTGCGGACAGGCCAGAATACACACGAATTTAATTGATTTGGGTCTGAGTTCTTTGATTCGGTCTACAGCAGCAATAGCAGAGTTACCGGTGGCCAACATCGGGTCTACCACTACGACATCGCGCTCGGCCATCTCTGAAGGCATCTTGAAATAGTATTCGACAGCAATCAGCGTCTTGGGGTCACGATAAAGGCCAATATGCCCAACACGTGCTCCCGGCACGACGCTCAACATTCCCTCAAGTACTCCTGTACCGGCGCGCAGGATGGAAACGAAAACGAGTTTCTTGCCGTCGATGAACTTGGCTTTCATGGTCTCCAGCGGCGTCTCGATTTCAATTTCATGCAGCGGTAAATCGCGTGTCACCTCGTACGCCATGAGCATAGCGAGTTCATTGAGGAGTCTTCGAAAGCTGCTTGTGCTGGCATCCTTCTGACGCATTAAGGACAACTTGTGTTGCACCAGTGGGTGCTCTACAACATGAACATTAGACATGGCGCGTTTTTCCTTATGTACTGCTAATCACAAGACAGTGGCATGGTTGGCCATTTTCAGAGACGGGAACTCGCCTAGCAGGCGCTCTGCAAGTAACCGGCCAGCAGCCCGTGTGCGAATTCGACTTCGCAGGTCCCCGATTGAACTTAAAGGCCAATTTCTCATTATTGCTTACTCTAGATACCTGCTTGCTGAGCAGCGCACCATGGATTGGCCTTGGTTTTAACCAAGCGCACAAGATAGTCATTGAGCGATACTTTCACAAGATTAGCCTTATTGAAATGGCCCCGTGTGAACCGCCTCTCTAATCCGCCGTATGCACAAGACCTGCTGACAGCTTATTACTGGTGTGAAGACGCCATCCGCAGTCGAAGCGTGAGCGACGTTGTATTGACCGCGGTACTGGACATACCGGCACCCTCTGCACGCCTGATTGCAGATTGGTCCAAGGAGATTTCACGTTTAGGGCTTGAAACTGGTGACGTCGAACCACTGCCTCTGGCAAGGACTCGAATGAACTGGCCTGACTACGCGAACTGCGTCAAGGTGATGTCCGGTTGGATGCGTACGCTTGGACTGCAAGATACTCTTGCTTCAAGTGACGTAGCGCTCATGGCCTGCAGCGGCGCAAAGTACCACCTTGATGCGACGTACTACGGTGGAGCGGCCTTCTGCAATTTGTTCCTGAGCGAGGACAGGGGTCTTGACCTGCATTTTGCGCATACAGGTTACCGAATCCCGCTCACCCGGGGTACGACTGTGATATTTGACACCGGCCAGCCTCACGCTGTTATACAACGCCGAAGCAGTAGCTTTAATGCGGTCGACTTCACGCCAGACCAGGATTACAACCAGGTATTCCTGAGCTGGGAGTTGCCCATCGAAGATGTCAACGTGGGGCGTGCACTTGGGGTCGTTTTCGATATCGACCCTTTGAACGGCTTGGAAATGAATGAAGAGCAAGTCCGGCTAAACGGGGAACGCGTCAATGTCTACCCGGACTCGGGGCAGTGGATATAACGGATTGACCATACCGGCGCACGACCCGTAGCTTGCACCAACTTTTGAATTCCTGAAACGTATAGGTGTAACTCATCCACGCGGCCAAAGCGCTTTTGCGTGATGTCTAGGCGCGGGCTACGGGCATATCTCCCCACCGCGTCGTGTACCGTGGTGTGCGCCGCTCCTGCTTCATCGCCCAGACTCTGTGCTCATCAGCCAAGCCAGCGCTGGCCATCTTTAATGTGCCACGCCCATAACGCCGGTTGACCCTATCCAGAGCAGACATCAAATGGCTCCTGTCTTGGGCATCGTCCCCCTCTAAATCCAGTTCCTGTTGCTGCAAAGTGTCCGGCTGCAACGCCAAGAGCATGACTCCAGCTTTCGCATACTTAAATCCGGGTCTGAAGATGTGCCTCAGCCCCGCTAATGCTGCCCCCACGAGCAAAGCTGTATCGGCAGTCGGGCGTCTGAGAGGCATCGTGAACGAGCGACTGTATTGCGGATCCGGTCGAAACGGGCTGGTTCGAATGAAAACCAGAACATTGCAAGCATGGCTGTTTTGTTGCCTGAGTTTCTGTGCCGCCCGACTGGCAAACTCTGTGACGGCCTCACTGAGTTGATGCAGTTCTGTCACCGGATGCCCGAAGGACCGGGTTGTGGCAATTTCCTTCTTTGGGGCGGGTGAGTCTTCCAAGTCAATGCAGGAAGTTCCGTTAAGTTCCCGAACCGTACGCTCCAGCACGACAGACCAACGCCGTCTCACGGTAGCCACATCCAGACGGGCCAGTTCTAGAACATTATTAATGCCGCCTTCGTTGAGTTGCTTGCTGATACGTGGCCCTACACCCCAGACTTCACCTACCTCGGTGGCCGAGAGCACGGTTTCAAGTTCAGCCTGGCTTAACGTCGAGAGATTGCAGACTTGCGCAAGATGGGCAGGATAGCTACCAGGCTTTCGTCCTGCCGTCTTGGCAATGTGGTTTGCCAGCTTGGCCAGTGTTTTGGTGCTTCCGATTCCTATCCCGCATGGAATGCCGATCCACTGCAGAATCCGGCTCCTGATCTTGTGGCTACGCTCAACCAAATCACCCCGAACACCTGAGAGGTCGATAAAGGATTCATCAATGGAGTAGATCTCCTGATGCGGACCCAGGCCGGCTGTCAGGCTCATCATGCGGTCTGACAGACTGCCATACAAAGCAAAGTTGGCAGACAGGGCAACCAGCCCGGCTTGCTGCTCAAGGTGTTTGATCTTGAACCAGGGCGCACCCATCTTGATGCCCAGTGCTTTTGCCTCATTGCTTCTTGCAATGGCGCATCCATCATTGTTGGAGAGCACGACAACAGGGATACCGTTTAAGGCGGGACGAAACACCCTCTCGCACGAGACGTAGAAGTTGTTGCCATCAATTAAGGCAAACATGTCCAGTCAAAGCCCATTTGATCAGCGTTTGGCGCGTACCTGATGTACGCTAGAGCAGCACAATCTCAGCGCTGCCACCCAGAATGGGCTTGCATAGAATTTTGTAGCCATCGGCATCAAAGCCCGGGGCTTGGGTGGTCAACGCCTTGGCTTGGGCCGCTTCGCTCACGCTGCCAAGGTAAGTCCAGTTGTGGATAACGTGCATCTGCTGGCCTGACGCACTGCGTTCCACCAGCGCAATGGCACCCGGGTAAGGCCAGCAGGCAATGCGCAGTCCCTCCAGGCTGGATAGAAGCCGGCTGCTGTGACTCTCTTCGGATTCTTGCCCATGGCAAACCCCCGCACATTGGTCAATCATGGCCCTGAAGCAGGCACGACCTGCCTTGTTTTTCTCCAGGCCCAGGGCGCCGTAACACAGCTTGTGCTGATCGGCCAGGCTTCGCAGACCTTCCAGGGCTGACCTGGAGCTGCCGAACAAGCCAAACAGACCTGGCTCAGTGGCAAAGTTCGCATCTTTGGAATAAACCACCTCGGGCTGTTTACCCACCAGACGCAGTGAGCACAGTTGGCGGCTGCGTCTGAGCTTTTGATTGAACAGGGGATGCTGGGTTTTGATCATGCTGGCCTCTAACAACAAGGCGCCAATCTCACCTACCGTTTGGATGAAACTGATGCGCCGGGTCTGACGCAACATCCGCGCTTCTTCTACGGTGCGCAGATGTGACATCACGCGGTGTCTCAAGTTGATGCTTTTGCCAATATACAAAGGCAGATCGCCGTCTTCACCGTGAAACACATACACCCCTGGTTCGGTGGGCAAGTTTTCTATGGCTTCGCGCAGATGGCTGGGGTACTCATACACCCGTGCTTCATCAAATTCGGTTCGACGGCCTGTACGGATACGGGTGGGAGAACGGGTGGAAGATCGCGTGGACATGATCAGACTGGGATTTGTGGCCAATTTAATACCGAAACTGCTTGATGGTGCTGGTCACCACCCCCCAGACCTCTATGGTCTGTCCGTCTTTGGGCGTGATGTCAGGGAAGGTTCTGTTTGCAGCCTTGAGCTTGATTTGCCCTGCTCGCTGATAAAGGTGTTTGACGGTAAATTCCCCGTCTACCACAGCAACCACCACATCCTGGTGCCTGGGCTTGAGTGCCTTGTTCACAATCAGAATATCGTTGTCAAAAATACCAGCCTCGATCATGGAGGTGCCTCTGGCCCGCAGCAGGTAGGTGGCCTGGGGATGGGTAATGAGCTGCTTGACCAGATCAATATCACTCTCACCCAAGTCTTCAGCGGGGGAAGGAAACCCAGCCTGAACGTGACCCAGCAGCTCGGGCAGCCACAGCGGGACTTGCCTCAAGGCGACGGGGATGGGAGGAGTCACAATACTGTACATTAACACAGTATATAGCTTGGTTATTTTGACTGTCTATTCGACGCTACCATCTTGAGTTATGTCCAGCCACTACGAAGCCATTAAAGACCAAGAGCGCATGCTGACCATCAACGCCGATGACCATCCCCTCATACGGCTGTATCCTGCTGAGCTGAAGCGAACGATCTGAGTATCAAAGGGTCAATCTTCAGCCATGGGTCGCATCAGGCGCTTATTGCAACAGGAACGGATACCTGTGATTCAGTCGGTTCTGGTTTGCCCCTTGTGTGAACGGGAGATACCCGACGGCCAGCGTGATGCTCACCACCTGGTGCCCAAGTCCAAAGGCGGAAGACAGACCGAGTACCTGCACCGGATATGCCACAGACAAATTCACGCCTTGTTCACTGAGACAGAATTGGCAAGACAATTCAACTCGGTCGAGGCTTTATTGACGCATCCTGATATTGCACTTTTTGTAGCATGGGTGAAAACCAAGCCTGACGACTTCATGGAACGAACCCGCAAAAGCCAACGTATTAAATCCTCTTGATCCATATGAAAAAGCAATCTGTCATGTTTGTCTGCATGGGCAATATCTGTCGCAGCCCTACAGCGCACGGCGTGCTCCGCCACAAAGTAAGGGAACAGGGGCTAGAGCATCTTGTTGATATGGATTCGGCAGGCACCCATAACTACCACCCAGGCAGCCCGCCGGATGAGCGTTCTCAGTCTCATGCCAAGCAGCGCGGCTATGACCTGTCCGACCTCAGGGCTCGGCAAATCACCGATGAAGACTTTGACCGGCACGATTTGATTCTGGTGATGGATTGGGATAACTTGGCACTGGTGGAAAACGTATGCCCGCCACAGCACCGGCCCAAGGTCCGAAGGCTCACGGAGTTTTGTTTGTCAAGTCATGCGCCTGTAGTGCCAGACCCTTATTACGGCGGTGCATCAGGGTTTGATAATGTTCTGGACCTGGTGGAGGATGCATGTGAAGGCTTGCTGCGACATGTACGTCGGGCAGTTGCTACGCCGTCATAACAAATGCGCCCTAACCATGCAAGCACTTTGGAAAAAACTTACTTTTCTCCTCAAGGATAAAAACAAACCGCTTACGCCTCGAGATCAGGCCAAGCGGCTAATCAAGGCGATTGACGTAGGAGGACTGCCCCTGAATGCTGCGCGGGTGAACGACATAGCTCGTCAGATCGGTCTTGACGTAGCCACGACGGCTCCAGTGGAAGTAACGATTGCACGGATACGCAAGGTATTGAAACTTTGAAAAATAGCACTCCTGCGCTGCCCCCAGATTTAGCAACACGGTGATTCAGAGTCCGGGGTTGCAATCGTATTACCTTGTTCAATGCCGCCACAGCGCGCTGGCGGCATTGAACGGCGAATTTGGCCGGTGGCATATACCCCGACGTGCTGTGCGGGCGGTAGTGGTTGTAGTCATGTAGTCAGTTGCCAATAATCGAGCGCATGTGCCTCAGGCTGGCAAACCAATGCTGTGACAGACATTCATCGCGAAAGCGGCTATTGAAGCTTTCGATGTAAGCGTTTTGCACCGGCTCGCCAGGCTGGATGAATCGCAGCCCCACCTTGTTCTTTGCTGCCCAGTTCTGCATCGTGCGCCCAGCGAATTCCGGGCCGTTATCTGTCCGAATGACCTTGGGCAAGCCGTCAAATACAAAGTCCATGCTTCATACCTCGTTGGGTTGTTCTGGGCGCGTGAGCGGCTGACGTTCGGGCGTCGCCAGCTTCTTGCGCCGACGCTTGCGTACCGTCAGGCCTTCCTCGCAGTAAAGCCGATAGGTGCGTTTGATGTTGATGGCCCAACCGTCATTTCTCAGCCGGTTGTGCAGCATGCGGTAGCCGTGGCGACGGTACTGATCCCAACTAGGCGACAGGCTTGGCGTTCGCTCGAGCCAATATCCTGCAACTGCCGCACGCATTGGCGTCTGGCCGCCACGGCCACTACTTTCCCCGCAGTACCTTGCGCATCGCATCGATCTCCAGCATGGAGTTGGCCAGCAGCTTCTTTAGCTTGGCATTCTCCGCCTCCAAGCCTTTGAGCCGCTGGGCGTCCGACACATTCATGCCGCCGAACTTGGCCTTCCAGGCGTAGTAGCCGGGTTCGCTGAAACCGTGCTTTCGACACAGCTCTTTCACTGACAAACCAGCATCGGCTTCTCGCAGAAATCCAATGATCTATTCTTCCGTAAATCGCTTCCTCATAGTCCAATTTCCTCTCAGGGGTTATTGGACTCCAGATCGTCATGTGGCTATTTCAGGGAGGCAGCGCAGCACGGCATCGGCACAAAATGGGCACGCCGTGGGCACAAAACAAAAAAGACTCACCGAAGTGAGCCTTTACTGTAGTGGAATACCGCTATTTTGTTGGTTGCGCGAGTAGGATTTGAACCTACGACCTTTGGGTTATGAGCCCAACGAGCTACCAGGCTGCTCCATCGCGCGGTAAGCGTATATTGTAGCTCAATCAACCTTTGCAGGCTGATCTAGATTGGCATCAGTTGCTGCCGGACGATCGACCAACTCAACCAACGCCATGGGTGCGTTGTCACCCACGCGAAAACCCATTTTCAAGATACGCGTGTATCCACCTGGGCGAGCCTTGAAGCGTGGACCAAGATCATTGAAAAGTTTGGTCACGCTGTCGCGGTCACGCAAACGGTTAAATGCCAAACGGCGATTTGCAACCGTTGCAACCTTGGCCAAAGTGATCATGGGCTCGACCACGCGACGCAGTTCCTTGGCTTTGGGAACAGTGGTTTTAATGACCTCATGTTCAATCAATGAGTTCATCATGTTGCGAAGCATGGCAAGCCTGTGCTCGCTAGTCCGATTGAGTTTTCTCAGTCCGTGTCCGTGACGCATTTTGATTTCCTTTTTTTAAACGGGTCAGCCGTATCAGGTACTGACCGTGACAATAGACCTCAATCGAGATCCATTGGATTTTTAAGCCTATATCAGCGCTTCTCTAACGCTGCAGGTGGCCAACCCTCTAGCTTCATTCCCAATGTCAGGCCACGAGATGCGAGTACTTCCTTGATCTCATTGAGTGACTTCCGACCCAAGTTCGGTGTTTTTAGCAGCTCATTTTCAGAACGCTGAATCAAATCACCGATGTAGTAAATATTTTCAGCTTTCAGGCAGTTTGCAGAGCGAACCGTCAACTCAAGCTCATCGACCGGACGCAGAAGAATCGGGTCAATGTTGTTGTTCACGGCAGCACGTGCAGGCTCATCGAACACGCCAGCAGCTCCTTCGAGTTGCGCAAAAACAGCCAATTGTTCAACCAGAATTTTTGCTGATGCACGAACGGCTTCTTCTGCCGAAATAGCGCCATTGGTCTCAATCTCAACAACCAGCTTGTCGAGGTCGGTACGCTGCTCCACCCGGGCACTTTCAACCGTGTAGCTGACACGCTTGACCGGAGCAAACGAAGCATCCAAAACAATGCGTCCGATAGATTTTGTGGACTCATCACCATGGCGACGCATGGTTCCAGGCACATAGCCACGTCCCTTTTCGACCTTGATCTGCATGTCAAGCTTACCGCCGTGAGACAGTGTTGCAATTAGATGATCGGGGTTGATGATTTCAACATCATGCGGTGTTTGAATATCACCGGCTGTTACAACACCTTCACCATCTTTACGCAGGCTTAATGTGACTTCATCGCGATTGTGAAGTTTAAAAACAACGCCTTTGAGATTGAGCAAAATGTTAACGACGTCTTCCTGAATGCCGTCAATCGATGAGTACTCATGCAAAACACCGGCAATAGTTACTTCTGTGGCTGCGTAGCCTGGCATGGACGACAATAAAACACGGCGAAGCGCATTACCCAGCGTATGTCCGTATCCACGCTCGAACGGTTCCAATGAAACTTTTGCGCGATTCAAGCCGATTTGCTCAACGCTGATAGATTTTGGCTTTAGCAGATTTGTTTGCATTCAGACTTCCTGTCAATACCCCCGGCTCGTTACACCGGTAAGGCTGGTGAAGTGCCTGGTTCGCAATGGTTTGCGAGCCAGGGACGGATTCAAAAAATGGTTTAACGTGAGTACAACTCGACGATCAATGATTCGTTGATGTCGGCTGCAAACTCATCGCGATCAGGTACTTTCTTGAAGGTACCTTCTGCCTTGTCAATGCTCACCTCAACCCAGGCCGGCATTCCGACCTGCTGGGCTAACTGCAATGCTTCAACAATACGGTTCTGTTTCTTAGATTTGTCACGGACCGAGATTACATCGCCGGTTTTGACCATGTAAGAAGGAATATTCACCGAGCTTCCGTTAACCGTGATCGCTTTGTGAGAGACCAACTGACGCGCTTCGGCACGGGTAGATCCAAAGCCCATACGGTAAACCACGTTGTCCAGACGAGATTCAAGTATGAACAACAGGTTGGCGCCAGTGTTTCCCTTGCGACGATCAGCCTCCGCAAAATAACGGCGAAACTGGCGCTCCAGCACGCCATACATGCGTTTAACCTTCTGCTTTTCGCGCAACTGCAGACCAAAGTCCGAGGTACGGGCGCCCGAAGTGCGACCATGCTGACCGGGCTTGGAATCAAATTTAGCCTTGTCGCTTATCGAGCGCCGTGCACTCTTGAGGAACAGATCGGTGCCTTCACGGCGTGATAGTTTGGCCTTGGGGCCGAGGTAACGTGCCACTTGAACTTCCTTTATGTCATCTGCCGTAATTTCTTGCGGGAGCTACCTGCAAAGTGCAGGTAGCGGTGGGCTTTATAAAAAAGGTGTCGGCTTGCAAACAAGCCTAACACCCGTTAGATGCGGCGACGCTTCTGAGGGCGGCAGCCGTTATGCGGCACAGGGGTAACATCCGCAATCATGTTGATGCGAATTCCCAGAGCTGCGAGGGCACGAACCGAAGACTCACGGCCGGGGCCTGGGCCCTTGATCTCAACATCGAGGTTCTTGATGCCCTGTTCAATGGCTGCACGCCCTGCCACCTCAGATGCGACCTGAGCCGCAAATGGAGTTGACTTACGTGAACCTTTGAAACCTTGTCCACCTGACGAGGCCCACGACAGGGCGTTACCCTGACGGTCGGTAATCGTGATGATGGTGTTGTTAAAAGACGCGTGAACGTGAGCCACACCGTCTGCAACATTTTTGCGAACTTTTTTGCGAACGCGCTGAGAAGCGTTATTAGCAGGAGCCTTGGCCATAATATTCTTTCAGTGCCGGTTATTTTTTCAATGATTGCGCTGCCTTGCGCGGACCTTTTCGCGTGCGCGCGTTGGTACGTGTACGCTGACCACGCATGGGCAAGCCACGGCGATGGCGAAAGCCTCGGTAACATCCAATATCCATCAAACGCTTGATGTTCATTGTCGTTTCACGACGCAGGTCACCTTCAATCGTGATGTTTGCGATCTGATCGCGAATTTTTTCCAGGTCACCATCGGTCAAGTCTTTGATCTTCTTGGAAAAAGCGATGTCACACGCCACACAGATTTTGCGTGCGCGAGTGCGACCAATTCCAAAAATGGCTGTCAAGCCAATTTCAGCGTGTTGGTGCGGCGGAATGTTGATGCCTGCGATACGTGCCATTTTCGTCCTCTATAACTCTTACGATCAGCCCTGACGCTGCTTGTGGCGTGGATCTGTACAGATCACACGAACGACGCCTTTACGGCGGATAACTTTGCAGTTACGGCAAATTTTTTTGACCGAAGCCGAAACTCTCATTTCACTCTCCTAAAACAATAAACCAGTCCTGAAAAGAACCGGGCAAAAGCCGTTACTCGGCCTCAAACACAATCCACAGACGCCATAAATCGAGTAGCGTCAACTTAAACTTATTTCACAACCTTCACCCAGT
>JBEIGE010000005.1:0-139499 GCA_040382055.1 Hylemonella sp. | reverse complement strand
GCCAATAAACCCAGCAAAGGCGCAAAAACAGTGGCTACGCGCCGAGAGCGGCGCAATTGAAAATAAATCATGAAAACCTCGTTGAATCAAAAGAACGGCAGACGGCTGCCCATGGGGCAGTCGCCAGTGACAAAGATGTGAATCAGCGAGGAAGGGGTGGTGCGCGCGCCTGAAAAACCGTGCACAGCGGCACCAGACGCCAGGCCACAAGGGCCAATAGCGGCCCGGATAGAACCGGGTACGAAAACTGCACCAGGGCACTACTGAAAGCACCATCGACATGCGTTAACTGGTCAAACAAGCGGCAGTCAGTGCTGCCGGAATGGTGAGCGTCAAAATGACCGTGTTGAACGCCAGGTTCAGGCGCTGTAGACGCACCCTGCACCACGCTCGTCGCGTGCAGGTCCGTCGCGTGCAGACCCGGCGCATGCACGACGTGATGGATAAGGCCCAGGAACTGCACCCACAGCAAAGCCAGCACCAGCAAACCCACGCCCAGCCGACTGCGCAGCCGATAAAGGCCAGGACTTGTCGGGTCACGAAACGTATGCATGAGCGCGAGTCTAGCGGATGGCACAGGAAGGGATGGGACGTGGTGGGACGATATGGGACGATTTACTTGACTGCGACAGCCTCGGTGATGCGGAAATACAGACCGTACGGGTCATCGGCAAGGACAGCAAAACGGCCTTCAATCACGACCGACTCGAGGGTGTACCTGACCGGCACCTTGGTGCGCACTTCTATCATGCTTTCGGGCCCGCCAGCGACACAAAACGAGCAGGTCATGGGTACCGAGGTCAGCAAGAAGTGGCGTTGGCGCTCACCCGGCTCCAGCGGCATCATGAAGCCCTGTACACGCTGGGTTTTCTGGCTCAAGGCCTGCAAGTCAGAGGGGAAAACCGGCAACAAGCGGTTTTTCTCCATCTTGGTCTTGACGTTGGTGAGCAATGACCAGGGCACCACGTCGCTGCGGTCTTTCAGCGGTGCAATAGGGCTGTCCGGGCTGTGCACGCCTGCGCCTGTGCCCCCAGCAATGGGCGAACTCAGCTGAACCTGCGCCTGCACTGCCAGCGCCAGCGCACACAGCGCCCATGTCAACAGTTGTTTAGTGCTCATGTTTCATCCCGCAATACTTTCCAATGCCCAAGCCTTTACAGGCGGCCTGTAATTCCTTCTGGCAAACGTCCGGCTTCTTGCCACTTTCCAGGCATTTGGCTGCAGCCGCGTGTGCAGCAGCCATGGCGCGGTGACGCGCAATATCCTGCGCGATGGCCTTGTCATCGTGGGCCGTGGCTGCTGTCACCCACGTGGCCAACAGCAGCGCAACACAAAGCAGCCAGCTGCGGCCACTCTCAAAAAAATGATATGCAGTCATGGGACCTACCTTTCATTCAACAACAAACCCGCTTCTACACGGTACGCTTGCAGCGTGGGCACGGCCGCGGCGAGCAGTGCCACCGCCAGGGCCAGAACGGGAACCAACAACACTGAGCTGACCCACATCCATCCGCTTAAGGGCAGTGAATTCTCAGCTGCCAATAAAGAGCCTAGCAGAGCTGTCAACCCCTGCCCCAGCAACAGACCCAACACGCTGGCCAGCAGCGCCAGCCACAGGGCCTCGCAGAGCAACACCGCCGCTATCCGGCTTGCGGGGGCACCCAGCATGCGCAGCAGGGCCAGATCGGCACGACGCTCACGAACGGCACTCCACATCGCCACAAAAACACTCAGGCCAGCGGTGATCAAAAGCACCGCACCAAAACCCTGCAGAACCTCGGCACCCACGCCCAGCATGCGCAGCAACCGGGTGATCTCCAGCGCCGGGGCGGCTGCCTGCATGGGTGTACTGGCGTTGACATAGCGGGGAAAAGTAACCGCTGCAAGCGGGCTGTGGTAACGCACCAGCGCCAGCGTGATCTCGCGCTCTGCCTGCATCAGCCGGCGTTCTGCCTCGTCCAGTGCGTGGCCAGTTTCGTGCAGTTGCCACACCGACTCAGTCGAGGTAAGGATCAGGCGGTCCAGCACGCAGGCGCAAGGTGCCAACACGCCGCTGACACGGTAAGGTTCATCATCATGCACCGAGCCACCCTCTCCCAGGCCGTGCGAGCCGGAGAATGTGTCGCCGACCGCCAGACCGGTACGCTGCGCAACCCCTGCCCCAAGCACCGCCTGCATCACTGCGTCCCAAGGCTTCCCACGCGCCACCTTGGCACCGTAATGGTCCAGATAGGCAGGCGTGGTGCCCACGATTCGGTAGCCCCGGTAACTGTCACCCAGGCTCATGGGGATGAGCTGCGCCACCCGTGCATCTTTTTCGAGGGCTTGCACATCAGCCAGGGCAATGTTGCCGGTAGGTACATCCAGATGGAAAACACCCACAAGATCAGTTGCAAGGGGCTGCCCTTGGCTCCCACCACCGCGTCAATACCCGCCAAATCACGGTCAAAGGCACGTTCAATCTGGGCGCGGGTGAGCAGGACAAAACTCACCGCCGCCAAGCCCAGGGTGAGCAGCAGCAAGTTAAGGGCGGTGGCCAGTGGACGCGCCATCAGGTAGCGCCATGACAAAGTGACTGTGTTCATGGCTGACGATTCACCGACTAGTCACCATATCCAGACTGCAGGCAGCTGGCAGGGTTTGCATCACACGCCTGTCGTGGGTGGCAATCACCAGCGTGGCACCACAGCGTGCAGCACTGGACTGCAGCAGGGCCAAGGCCTCCTGCGCTGCGGCATCGTCCAGGCTGGCCGTTGGCTCATCGGCCAGAATCACCTGCGGCGACAGAAGAACGGCCCGCGCAAGCGCCACACGCTGGGCCTGGCCACCCGAGAGCGTGCCAGGTCGCCGCTCCGCCAGCTCCTGCACGCCCAGCGCCGTGAGTGACTGGCGCATGGCGGCGCAGTCTTGCCGCAAACCGGCCGCGAAATACACCAGTGCCAGGTTCTGCTGCACGCTCAGGGCCTGGCTGAGGTGTAACTGTTGTGGCAAAAAGCCCAGGTTGCGGGCGCGCCAGCCATCGCGCTGGCGCTCGCTCAAAGCCCCCAGCGGCTGCCCGGCAACGCTGATATCACCCCCGCTTGGGCTGAGCAAACCGGCTGCCAGGGCCAACCAGGTAGATTTGCCCGAGCCCGAGCCACCACGCAGCAACAGCAAACCGCCCTGGGGCACTTGCACGTCAGCAAATGACAGGTTGGGACCGCTGGCATAGCGGTAACGCAAACCTGTGGTGGAAATCATCGCAGCAAACTGGCGAATGACTTGCGCAATTTGGCCACTTTGGGCGCGACCACAAACGAGCAATACCCTTGGCCCGGATTGCGCTCAAAATAATCCTGGTGGTAATCCTCAGCGGGCCAGAAACCCTGCAGCGCCACCACTTCGGTCACGATAGGTGAAGAAAAAATCTGTTCTGCGGTCATTTCTGCGATCAGCAAGCGGCTTAGCTGCGCCTGTTCTTCGTTGGCAACGTAAATCCCACTGCGGTATTGGGTGCCAGCGTCATTGCCCTGACGGTTCAAGGTGGTGGGGTCGTGGGTGCCAAAAAACACACCCAGCAACTGTTTCAAGCTGACCTGGGCCGGATCGAAAGTGACTTGCACCACCTCGTTGTGACCGGTATTGCCACTGCATACTTGCTCATAAGTCGGGTTCTTGACGTGACCATTGGCATAACCACTGACCACTGAACTGACGCCCCGGACCGCTTTGAAAACGGCTTCGGTGCACCAGAAGCAGCCGCCTCCCAAGGTAATGGATTGCAGGTTCTCAGACATTGATTTTCCTCATGTGCAAATGTGGTTTAAAGCTGGATCTTAAGGGGCGCAAGCACCAGCCGGCCCAATACCCCTGATTTGACTTTGAAAGGTGAGTTGGCTACATTAATAACCAACGAGTCATTAATTTTCTGATCCCTCCAGGATGTCCCTCACCCAGCATATTTCCAGCGTAGCCGACCGTTTGTGCCACAAGCGGGAACGACGCAAAGACGCTCGACCGGGGGAATTGTTGGCCGCTGCGCTGGAATTGTTTGTCGGAAAAGGCTATGCCGCAACACGGGTGGAAGAGGTCGCCCGGCATGCAGGTGTCTCCAAGGGCACCCTGTTTTTGTATTTTTCCACCAAAGAAGAGTTGTTCAAGGCGGTGGTCAGGGAAAACCTGGCCGGGCGCTTTCCGGAGTGGGAGGCTGAGCTTGCGGCCTGGGGCGGAAACTCTGCAGATTTACTGAGTTACGCCATGCACAGTTGGTGGGAACGCGTCGGTGCGACCAAAGCAGCCGGCATTTCCAGGCTGATGATGAGCGAAGCCGGCAACTTCCCTGAGCTTGCCACCTTTTATCAGCGCGAAGTCATTGCCCCCGGTCATGAACTGATCAGGCGCATTCTGCAGCGCGGCATCGATCAGGGCGAATTCCACCCCATGGATATCAAGCACGGCATTTACGTGGTGCTGGCCCCCATGATTTTCCTGATGACCTGGAACCAGTCCATGGGCACCTGTCTGGATGGCCAGCAGAACCTGGAGCCGGAAAAGTACCTGGCCTTACAAATCGAGATCATCTTGCGCGGACTGTGTATTCACCCGGTTGGCAATTTGCCCATCACTGGCTGACACCCGCTGACACCCCCCGACCTTCTGATGAGACACCGACCATGAAAAGCTGGATAAAGTGGCTGATCGCCGCCCTGGTAATCGCCTTGCTGGCCGCAGGGATAGCGCGGGTGCTCTCGAGCAGAAAAGCGCAGCAGGCCGCGTTGGCAATTCAAACCGCCAGTTCGGCCACCCAGTCCATTGAGTTGATCGACACCGAGCTTGTACAAGTCAGGCAGCAAACGGTGGCACGCAGCCTGCCGATTGCAGGAACACTCAAGACGCTGAACTCTGCGTTTGTCAAGGCGCGTGTCGCTGGCGAGTTGCAAGGACTGCTGGTGCGCGAGGGCGATAGCGTCAAGGCAGGCCAGGTGCTTGCACACATTGACCCGGACGAATACCAGGCCCGGCTGCGCCAGACCCAACAGCAGGCTGATGCGTCACAAGCCCAGATTGAAATTGCACAACGCCAGTTTGACAACAACAAGGCCTTGGTGGAGCAGGGTTTTATTTCCAAAACCGCGCTGGATGCCTCCATTGCCAACCTGAACGCCGCCAAGGCCACTTACCAGGCTGCCATGTCTGCCACTGAGGTGGCCAGCAAGACCGCCAAAGACACCGTGATGACGGCTCCTATAGCCGGCCTGATTGCCCAGCGGCTGGCCCAGCCGGGTGAGCGTGTGGCGATAGACACCCGTATTCTTGAAATTGTGGACCTGGCTAGCCTGGAGCTGGAAGCTGCCCTGAGCCCGGCCGATTCGGTAGCTGTGCGTATTGGACAGACTGCCACTCTTCAGATTGAAGGCAGCGCACAGCCGGTCAGTGCACGCGTGGTCAGGATCAACCCCAGTGCCCAGGCCGGCAGCCGCAGCATCCTGATCTACCTGAGTCTGCAGCCGCTGCCCGGCTTGCGCCAGGGTCTTTTTGCCCAAGGCAGCCTGGCCACCACCAGCTTTACGGGCTTGACACTTCCTTTAAGCGCGGTTCGTACCGACAAGCCCATGCCTTACGTTCAGGTCGTGGAGAACAGGAAAGTTGTCCACCGCCCTGTTACTTTGGGTGAGCGCGGTGAAATCAACGGCAGCCTGATGGTGGGCGTTGAGGGCCTGGCAGAAAACACCGTGGTGCTGGCAGGGTCGGTCGGGGCTGTGCGTGAGGGCGTCAGCATCACGACCGCAGAGCCCAAAGCGGCACCGGCCCCTACTTCAGGCAAATAAACGCATGTGGTTTACCCAGGTCAGTCTGAAAAATCCGGTATTCGCCACCATGGTGATGCTGGCCTTCGTTGTGCTCGGACTGTTTTCCTACCAGCGCCTGCAGGTGGATCAGTTTCCCAACATCGACTTTCCTGTGGTGGTGGTCACCGCCGAGTATCCGGGTGCATCCCCCGAGATCATTGAGAGCGAGGTAACCAAGAAGATTGAAGAGGGCGTGAACTCCATTGCCGGCATCAACTCGCTGGTATCGCGCAGCTACGAAGGCCAGGCCGTGGTGGTGATCGAGTTTCAGCTGCAGATTGACGGGCGCAAGGCGGCCGAAGATGTACGTGAAAAAGTGGCCGCCATCCGGCCCAACTTCCGCACCGAGGTCAAGGAGCCCCGGGTGCTGCGCTTTGATCCCTCCAGCCGCGCCATCTGGTCTCTGGCCGTCTTGCCAGACACCAGCAAAGGCAAGGCCCTGACGGCCGTCGAATTGACCAACTATGCCGACCAGGTGCTGAAAAAACGCATTGAAAACGTGCGCGGTGTTGGCGCTGTCACTTTGGTGGGGGCGACAAAACGCGAGATCAATCTTTACCTCAAGCCCGAGGCGCTGGAGGCCTTGGGCGTGACACCGGAGCAAGTGGTGGCGGCTGTCAAAAGCGAAAACCAGGACCAGCCCGTGGGCACCCTCAGGTCGCTGCAACAGGAGCGTGTGGTTCAGATCGACGCCCGCATGAAGCGGCCGGAAGATTTCGGCAAGATCATCGTCGCCCGCAAGAACAATTTACCGATCCGGCTTGACCAGGTGGCCACCGTCAAGGACGGTGCGCAGGAACTGGAAACCCTGGCGCTGTACAACGGCCAGCGCACCTTGCTGCTCTCGGTACAAAAGTCGCAAGATGAAAACACCATTGCCGTGGTTGACGGGCTGAACAAGGCGATTGCCGAATTGCAGGCCCAACTGCCGCCGGGCGTGCGGCTGGAGCCCGTGACGGATGGTTCGCGCCCGATTCGCATTGCGGTCGACAATGTGCGCCGCACCCTGATCGAAGGGGCCTTGCTGACGGTGCTGATCGTGTTTTTGTTTCTGAACTCCTGGCGCTCGACCGTGATTACCGGCCTGACGCTGCCGATTGCGATCATCGGCACCTTTCTGTTCATGAACCTGTTTGGCTTTAGCATCAACATCATCACGCTGATGGCGCTCAGCTTGTGCGTGGGGCTGCTGATCGACGACGCCATTGTGGTGCGGGAAAACATTGTGCGGCATGTGCAGATGGGCAAAAACGCGTATCAGGCCTCGATGGACGGTACGCAGGAAATCGGCCTGGCAGTGCTGGCCACCACGTTTTCCATCGTGGCAGTGTTTCTGCCCATCGGCTTTATGGGCGGCATCATCGGCAAGTTCTTCCACGAGTTTGGCATCACCATCGTGGCCGCGGTCCTGATCTCGATGTTCGTCAGCTTCACACTTGACCCCATGCTTTCGAGCGTCTGGCATGACCCGAGCATTGAAGCCCACGGCAAGCGCCATGCAGAGCGCAACCTGTATGACAAAACCATAGGACGCGTGACCGGCTGGTTTGATCGGGCCACCGACGCCCTGTCGGAGGGCTACCAGAACATCCTGCGCTGGTCACTGGGCCACAAACTTGCCACGGTGTCGCTGGCTGTTGTTGTTTTTATTACCAGTATCTTGATGCTCCCCCTGCTGGGTACCGAGTTTGTTCCCAAGGCGGATTTTTCCGAGACCACCGTGAACTTCTATACCCCGGTGGGCTCCTCCATTGAGGCCACCCAAGCCAAGGCCAAGCAGGTCGAAGGCATCATCCGGGAGTTCCCCGAGGTGCGCTACACGCTGGCCACGCTCAACACGGCCAATGCCCAAGGCAAGAACAACGCCAGCATCTACGTCCGCCTGGTCGACCGAAAGCAGCGATCGCGAAGCGTCGACCAGATGTCAGCGGCCCTGCGCGTGCGCTTGCAGCAGGTGCCAGGCATCACGGTCATCCAGGCCGGGCTGCTCGATGCGGTGGGTGGCAACAAGCAAGTCGAGTTTTCCTTGCAGGGTAACGACCAGCATGAGCTTGACCGCCTGGCGCTGCAGGTCATGGAAAAAATCCGCACGGTTCCTGGTCTGGTTGATCTGGATTCCAGCTTCAAGGCCAACAAGCCGACCATCGAGGTCGATATCCGGCGTGAAGCGGCCTCTGATCTGGGCCTCAATGTCAACCAGATCTCCAGTGCGCTGAGAACGCTGGTAGCCGGACAGACCGTGGGCAACTGGCTCGCGCCGGATGACCAGACCTACGATGTCAACGTCCGCCTCTCCCCGGATTCGCGCAACACCCTGTCTGATCTGGAGCGCCTGCCCTTCGCGTTGGGCACCAACGCCGATGGCAGCACCCGCACTATTCGACTGAACCAGGTGGCCAGCCTGCGTGAGGCGACAGGCTCCAACCAGATCAACCGGCGCGACCTGACCCGCGAGGTGTCCATCAACGCCAATGTGTACAACCGCTCGGCCGGTGAAGTATCTGGCGATATCCGCAAGGTTCTTGACGGCATCGCCTTCCCCCCGGGCTACCGCTATCAGTTTGGCGGCTCGACCAAGAACATGGCAGAGTCCTTCGGTTACGCCATTTCGGCCCTGGTACTGGCGGTGGTCTTCATCTACATGATTCTGGCCAGTCAGTTCAAGAGCTTTTTGCAGCCTCTGGCCCTCATGACGGCCCTGCCCCTGACTTTGATTGGTGTGGTTCTGGCCTTGTTGATGTTTCGCTCCACCTTGTCCATGTTTTCGGTGATCGGCGTGGTCATGCTCATGGGTCTGGTCACGAAAAACGCCATTTTGCTGGTCGACTTTGCCATCCGTGCCCGAGAGGAAGGCATGGAACGTTCCGAGGCCTTGCTGATGGCTGCCAAGGTGCGTCTGCGCCCGATCCTGATGACCACACTGGCCATGATTTTCGGCATGGTGCCGCTGGCCTTTGCGCTGACCGAAGGCTCGGAACAGCGCGCCCCGATGGGACAGGCCGTGATAGGCGGCGTCATCACCTCGTCACTGCTCACGCTGGTGGTCGTGCCTGTGGTCTACTGCTATATGGATGATCTGGCGCAATGGCTAAGGCGTCGCTGGGCGTCTTAAAATAAAACCACACACACCGCATGGAGTCAAACCAGTGAACGTAGAACAAGCCCGTTTCAACATGATCGAGCAGCAAATCCGGCCTTGGGATGTGCTGGACACACGCATTCTTTCTTTACTCTCGCTGGTCAAGCGCGAGGCCTTTGTGCCGCAAGCCCACAAGGCCTTGGCCTTCGTCGACATGGAGATTCCGCTGCGCGCGCCAGGTGAAGAAGCCATGCGCCTGGGGCAATGCATGCTGGCGCCGCGTGTCGAAGCCCGCATGCTGCAGGATTTGGCGCTCAAGCCTCACGAAAAAATTCTTGAAATCGGAACCGGTTCCGGTTACATGGCAGCCCTGATGGCCCAGTGCGCACAGCGGGTCATCACCCTGGAAATCTCTCCTGAATTGGCGGCCCAGGCCAAAGACAAGCTCCAACGTGCAGGCATTCACAATGTTGAGGTCCGCCAAGTCGATGGCGCACTTGGCATGACCGTTGAGAGCCCCTTTGACGCCATTGTGCTCAGCGGCTCACTGGCTGAAGTGCCAGACCAACTGCTGGCTCAACTGAAGGTGGGTGGGCGGCTGATGGCCATTGTGGGTGACGAACCCATCATGTGCGCCACCCTGATCACCCGCACAGGTGAAACAGAGTTCCGCACCGAAGCCCTGTGGGATACCGTTGCCCCGAGGCTGCAAAATTTTGCGGAGCATTCACGCTTTACGTTTTAATCAATTTTTTTTACTCCGTCCTTTAACCCCTACCACCCGAGATTCGCATGATTGACCGCATATCGCCCGGCGACCTTCCCACCTGGTTGGAAAACCAGAGGCCCCATGGTGAAGCCATCGTGCTTGATGTGCGCGAGCCTATGGAACTGGCAACGGCAAGCATTGAACCCGCGGGGTTCAAGCTGGTGACCATTCCCATGGGTCAGCTGATGGAGCGGCTGCAAGAACTAGATCCGGC
Source organism: Hylemonella sp. (assembly GCA_040382055.1). Taxonomy (GTDB): domain Bacteria; phylum Pseudomonadota; class Gammaproteobacteria; order Burkholderiales; family Burkholderiaceae_C; genus JBEIGE01. Next base: position 129,609 of record JBEIGE010000005.1, on the reverse strand, counting down.
CCAGCCGGTAGCCTGCTTGTGCCATCACGGTTCACGCAGCATGCAGGTGGCCAATTTTCTCGCCAGCCGCGGCTTTGCGCATGTTGCCAATATCACCGGAGGCATCAACGCCTGGTCGGCTCAGGTTGATCCGCGCGTGCCGACCTACTGATACAGACCAACCGCACCACTGATACACCCACAACAGACCACCCAACTTTGCACTCGTTAGGACATCGATGACATTCATCACTCCATTTCGTCGACTCACCATCAGCCTGGCCATTGGTGCAGCTCTGACCCTGCCTGCTCAAGCCCAAAATTTGCAAAATCTTTATGATTTGGCCCGTGGCTACGATGCCGCTTATTTGTCAGCCAAATCCCAGTTCGACGCCAATCTGGCCAAAGCAGAGCAGGCCCGCGCCAACATCCTGCCCACGGTGAACATGACGGCAAGTGCGTCGTCTACCAACCTGAACACGGAAAGTTCCAGTCCTGCACCTGTGACGACACCGAACCGCTCGTTTGACAATCAGAGCACGTCCATCAGTGCCTCACAACCGCTATACCGGCCAGCTAATTTGGCTCTGTATGAACAGAGCAAAAAATTGGTTGATCAATCCAAAGCCCAGCTGGAGACTGCCGAGCAAGAGTTGATTGTGCGTGTCAGCCAGGCGTATTTTGATGTGCTGGCCTCTCAGGACAGCCTGGCTTTCGTCAAGGCCCAGAAAATTGCGGTTGCTGAACAACTGGCTTCTGCCAAACGCAACTTTGAGGTTGGTACGTCTACCATCACCGACACCCGTGAAGCGCAGGCCCGTTATGACCTGGTCATCGCCCAAGAGATCGCCGCAGAAAATGACCTTCGGGTCAAATACCTGGCTGCGATGGCCCTGGTCAACCTGCCTGCGGTAGAGCCCAAGCCGCTGGCAACAACCCGGTTGCCGGAAATTCTGCCTGCAGACGTGAATTTTTGGGTCACCCAGTCCCAGGATATCCATCCCCTGGTACGGCTCAACCAAGCCAACCTTGAAACAACCCGGCTGCAAACCGAACAAGCCAAAGCCGGTCACAAGCCCACACTGGACCTGACCGCAAGTTACAACCTCAACAGCAACGTGGGCGGCTCCAATCTCACGGCAGCGTCAACACGTACCAACAGCACGTCGATCGGCCTTCAATTTGCCCTGCCTTTGTTTGCCGGTTTCGCCACACAAAACCGCATCAAGGAAACCCTGCTGCTGCAAGACAAGGCTCAATCCGACCTCAACAACGCCCTGCGAACCGTCGCGCAAGCCACCCGTGCTGCCTACTTTGGTGTGGTCTCAGGGCTGGGACAGGTCAAGGCCCTTGAAGCTGCAGAAGCCTCCAGCCAGAGCGCCCTTGACGCCAACAAGCTGGGCTATCAAGTGGGTGTGCGCATCAACATCGATGTGCTTAACTCCCAAAGCCAGTTGTTCCAGACCAAGCGTGATCTGGCCAAAGCCCGTTATGACGTGCTGGTAGGTGGTTTGAAGCTGCGCCAGGCCAATGGCTCACTCAAGGCCGAAGACCTGCAAAGCGTCAATTCACTGCTGGCGAAATAGACTTGAGGCTAGCGGGCTGAAACTCGAGTTTCACCCGACCTGCCCAATTCGAGCAACACCGCTTGAACGGTTTGGTCAGCAGCCCCCCGGTGCGCGCTGGCAAATTCTGTCGCTGCCTCAGACATGGCCTGCCGGGTGTGGGCCAGGGCAACAATCGCCAGCGCCATCTCCACGCCCTGACTGAGGTTGTCTGCCCGTTTGGCTGCCCCTGACTGGATTGCCAGATTGGCGGCCTGTGCAAAGTTGAAGGTATGCGGGCCCATGACCACCGGGCAGCCGCAGGCTGCAGCTTCAATCAGATTTTGTCCGCCCAAAGCGGCAAAACTCCCACCCAGCAAAGCCACGCTGCTCATGCCGTAATACAGCGGCATCTCGCCCAGCGAATCACCCAGCCAGATGGTGAGCGAATCAGTGGCAAGCTGCTGGGCAGGGGAGTCAGTCCAGCGGCTGCGGCGTGACACCACAAACCCCTGTTGCTCGATCAAAGCAGCCACCTCATCGAACCGCTGCGGATGGCGCGGAACAATCAGCCATTGCACTTGCCTTAATTGATGTGCTTCTGAATTTGAAGCTAAGCCATCAATAGCAGCTTGGGTTTTCGCGCTGAAAGACTTAAGGTAAACCAGCAGATCGCGCTCTTCCCCTTCGCGTGAACTGGCAAACATCACGACCGGCTTGTCGAGGCTTGAGCGCCATGAACCGCCCTTGTTCAATAGGCCTATGTCCGGTGCGGCATCAAACTTGAGATTACCGAAAACACCCTTTACCTTGGCACCCAACAGCTTGAGTCTGCTCGCATCGGCCGGCGTCTGCGCCCAAACGGCGCTCAGGCGGGCGTAGGCCGGATGCGACAGCCACGACAAACGCTGTGCTTTTTGCAGGGATTTTTCGCTCAAACGGGCATTGGCCAGCACCATAGCCACGCCGCGTTCCTGGCATGCGACCGTGAGGTTGGGCCAGACTTCTGTCTCCATGAGGATGCCGATGGCGGGTTTGAAATGCACCAGAAAGCGCCGGGTGCAGGCTGGTGTGTCCCAGGGCTGCCAGGTTTGAATATCCCCCGCTTGCAACAGGCTTCGACCTTCGGCCCACCCGGTTGCCGTGCCATGGGTCAGCAGCAGGCGCATACCCGGCAGCTGGGCTCGCAAGGGTTGGAGCAACACCGCAGCAGCCCGGACCTCGCCCAGGGATACGGCATGAATCCAGATCAGTGGGGCGCGTTCAGCCGAACCGGCTGGATCGGCAATCTGGCTGTGGGAATCTGCGTACAGACCAAATCGCGCATCGATGGCCTCCAGATAGCCGGGCTCCTGCACACCTCGGCGCAGAAGTTTGCGCCGCAAAAAGGGCCGCGCCAGGCCCATGAACAGTGAATACAGCCACAGGCTCATGGTGCTTCCACAGGTTTCGCAACACTCTGCCAGGCTTGCCAGACGGCATCCACCGATGGCGTGGGCTGGGCAACGATGCTGCGCTGGTGTGCACGATTCACAGGCCCGGTGCGCCAGGCGGTATCAAAGTTATAAATCTGCACATGCGGCAAATCCAGCGCAACGGCGATATGGCTGACACCACTGTCCACCCCGATCACACCGGCGCAATGGGCCATGGCGTCGGTCAGGGCGTCCAGGCTCAGACGGGGCCAGACTGTGCTGCCCGGCAATTGGCTGGCCAGCTGTTCACTTCGCTGTTGCTCCGCATCGCTGCCATGCAGCCAAGCCAGGCTATAACCTGCAGCCGTCAGTTTCTGACCCAAGCCCAGCCAGTGGCTCAGGGGCCACTCTTTGTCTGCCCGCGAAGTGCCGTGCACCAGAGCCACGCAGGGAGCGGGCGCAACCGGCTTTTCTACTTCGTTTTTTATAGCAAACTGACTATACGCACTAAGGGTTTCAAGACCAAAAACCTCATGGTCTGGCATGCGGTAGCCAAGTGCCTGGGCGCACATCAGACGCCCCCGCATCACGGCATGCACATGGGGCTCTATCGGAATCAGCACATCGGCGGCCCAGCGTGTAGGCGCTTCATAGCCAGAGCCTTCGGTCCGGTTGGCCAAGGCATAACGTTTGCCGTTTGGCGTGCATCGGGCCATCCAGGACACCAGGGCGGACTTGCTCAAGCCCTGCAGGTCAATCACAGCGTCGTAGCTTTCTTGTTGCAGGGCCATGCGGAAATCCCGCCATGCCATTCGGGTCTCCAAACGCCATGGGGCTTGACGCCAGCGCCGCAACTCACAGGGGATCACCCGGTCAATACCCGCACAGCGGCTGACCAATGGGGCAAACCCTTTTTCCACCACCCAATCGATGTGCACGCCCGGATAAGCCTGGGAAATATCATGCACCACCGGCAAGGTATGCACCACATCGCCCAAGGAGGACAGTTTGACCAGCAACACCCGCATCGGATCAGGCGCGTTCCAGCCCGGAAGTCTTGAAGCCTTCTTTAGGGGGCATCAGTGTGCCGCCACATCGAACGCGGCATCGGGCTTGACCGATCGCAATAACGAGAGCATCTCGCCCTCAATGCGGTGCAAGGCCGCTTGCGTGTGGCCTTCAAAGCGCAGCACCAGCACCGGCGTGGTATTGGAGGCTCGAATCAAGCCGAAACCATCAGGCCAGTCCACCCGGATACCGTCAATCGTATTGACGGTGGCTGGCGCAGCGAACCGGGCCTGGGCCACCAGCAGCTCAACCAGGTGATGCGGCTCACCTTCGGCGCATTTGACATTGAGCTCGGGCGTGGAAAAACTGCTGGGCAATGCATCAAGCACCGCATTGCCGTCAGGTGAGCGGCTGAGGATTTCCAGCAAACGGCAGCCGGCGTAAGTGCCGTCGTCAAAGCCGTACCAGCGCTCCTTGAAGAAGATGTGACCGCTCATTTCCCCACCCAGAGGCGAGTCGATTTCTTTCATTTTTGCCTTGATCAGCGAATGCCCGGTCTTGAACATCAAAGCCTTGCCACCGGCGGCTTCGATGGCAGGAGCCAGACGCTGGGAGCACTTCACGTCAAAGACGATCGTGCCACCCGGCACACGCGTGAGCACATCACGGGCAAACAGCATCATCTGACGATCCGGGTAAATATTGTTGCCGCCTTTGGTGACAATGCCCAGGCGGTCGCCATCGCCGTCAAAAGCCAGGCCGATTTCGGCGTCGCTCTCGCCTAACGCCTTCATCAGGTCGCGCAGGTTCTCAGGCTTGCTCGGGTCAGGATGGTGGTTTGGAAACGCACCATCAACTTCACTGAAGAGTTCGATAACTTCACAGCCGATGGCACGCAAAATGCCAGGAGCGGATGCCCCGGCGATGCCGTTGCCGGAGTCAACCACGATTTTCATGGGCCTGGCCAGCTTGATGTCCCCCACGATGCGATCGCGGTAAGGCCCATCAACGCTCATGCGTGTGACACTGCCGCCATCCTTCAAGACCCAGCTCTCGGTTTCTATGGTGTGTTTGAGCGCCAGAATGTCAGGGCCGTAAATGGCACGCCCGGCCAGAACCATCTTGAAGCCGTTGTAGTCTGCCGGGTTATGGCTGCCCGTGACCTGAATGCCGCTTTTGCAAAGCGTATTGGCGGCAAAGTACAACATGGGGGTAGTGACCATGCCCACATCGATCACGTGTATGCCCGCTGCCACCAAACCGCGGGCCAGCGCCGCGCTCAAGCCCGGCCCGCTCAAGCGACCATCACGCCCGATCGCCACATGCGTCTGGCCAGCCGCCAGGGCTGCTGTGCCAAACGCCTTGCCCAAGGCCTCAGCCACTGCTTCATTGAGGCCGGCGGGCACAACACCACGGATGTCATAGGCCTTGAAAATAGAGGGTGCAACTTGCATGATGAGCCTGTTGTTGAAGTATTGAGGAATGGTCTCTGATTGTAGGGTGAGCGCTGTGCCGCACTGCATGCTTTGCCAGGGGGCACAGCCCATGCTGAAATGTGGCCTGACCATCCTGGCCTTTAAGCTGGCAGCATTCCCAAAAGCATGAATTCAAAAAAACCCAACCCCACTGTTGCGTCCTGTCGATTTCAAAGCCCGCTTGGCACCATGGTGTTGGCGGCCACCTTCAAAGGCCTGCGTGGGCTGTGGTTTGAAGGGCAGCGCCATAGGCCGGACAGCGCCAGTTGGCCGGAACAATCCGACCACACGGTTCTGGTTCAGGCCCGACAAGAGCTGGACGAATACTTCAGCGGTCAACGACACGTCTTCGCGCTGCCACTGGATTTGAGTTACGGCACCGACTTTCAGCAAACCGTCTGGCAGGCTTTAGGGGAAATTCCTTTTGGTAAAACCCAAACCTATGGCGGGCTGAGTCAGCAGTTGGGCAGACCCAGTGCCGTCAGGGCGGTAGCTGCCGCCATTGGGCGCAACCCGATCAGCATTGTGGTGCCTTGCCATCGTGTGCTGGGCGCAGATGGCTCGCTCACGGGCTATGCGGGGGGGCTGGCACGAAAGCAAGCCCTGTTGCATTTGGAGCTGTCATCAGGGCCGTGACTGACGAGCTTATTGGAGAGTCTGCCCAACCGATAAAATAAGCGCTTGCGTCAGTTTCCATCCTTCATGCTATCAGCCCAACAATTGGCCCTACGTCGTGGCGACGAGTGGCTATTCAAGAACCTCAGCTTCACAGTCGGCCCCGGCCAGCTGCTCTGGTTGCGTGGTCAAAACGGCCGTGGCAAGACTTCTCTGCTCAGGCTGGTCGTCGGGCTGGCACAAGCTGACAGCGGACAGATCACCTGGGCAGGTGAACCCTTGCGCAAGTCGCCTGATTTTCACGACCAGCTGGTTTACCTGGGACATGCCAACGGCCTCAAAGATGATCTGACCGCCCACGAGTCCCTGCAATTCCTGGCCTGTCTGCATCAAAGGGACAGCGGTGCACAACGCCTTGACGCTGCCCTTAGGCGACTGGCCATCCATCACCGGCGCAACCGTCAGGTACGCACCCTCTCGCAAGGCCAGCGTAAACGGGTGACCCTGGCTCGGCTTGCACTGGAAGACAAGCCCTCACTGTGGGTGCTCGATGAACCGTTTGATGCCCTGGACTCCGAGGGCATCGACATTGTGAACCGGTTGATTGAAGAACACCTGGCGCGTCAAGGCAGCGTTTTGCTGACCAGCCACCTGACGCTCTCCCTCAAGTGTGCAGGCATCCAGGAACTGGATCTGGACAAGGCGGGCTCCCCATGACCAGCGCCAACCCCAGCGTGTTTGCCATCATGATCGGGCGCGAGCTGCGCCTGGCCAGCCGCAGGCGCGTTGACGCCCTGCTGCCGGTTGCCTTTTTCATTGTGGCAACCAGCCTGTTCCCGCTGGGTGTAGGTCCTGAATCCAACACCCTGCGCACCATTGCCCCCGGCATTGTGTGGGTTTGTGCCTTGTTTTCGGCCATGCTGTCTTTGAACTCACTGTACGCCGGGGACTACGCCGATGGCTCGCTGGAGCAAATGCTGATTTCGCGTCAATCCACCTTGCTGATTGCCGCTGCCAAGGCTTTTTCCCACTGGCTCTTGACCGGCCTTCCCCTGATCCTGGTCTCACCGGTACTGGGCTTGCTGTTTGACATGAGCGGGCCAGCCATTGCCACGTTGGTGATCAGTCTGCTGCTGGGTACGCCCACCCTGAGCCTGATGGGGGGTGTGGGCGCGGCTTTGACGCTTGGCCTGCGCAACGGCGGCGTGCTGATCCTGCTGCTGGTCCTGCCACTGTGCATACCGGTGCTGATTTTCGGTTCGGGGGCGGTGGCCGCCGTTGATGCCGGACTGCCGGCGCAGGCCCACTTTTCCCTCATGGGAGCGCTGTTATTGCTGATCGTCCTTGGCGCACCACCGGCTACCGCCGCGGCCCTGAGAATATCCACCTCATAGAACCCGTTATTCAAATCCGGTGACACTCCACTCATGAAAGCCCCCTTGCGCTTTTTTACCTTTGCGGCCCCCTCCCGGTTTTATCACCTGGCGGGTCGGCTGATCCCCTGGTTTTACGGGGCTGCCCTGGTTCTGACACTGGCCGGGCTGTACATCGGTTTTTTTGTTGCACCTACTGATGCCACTCAGGGTGACTCGTATCGCATCATCTTTATTCATGTGCCTGCGGCCTGGATGTCCATGCTTCTTTATTTGGTGATGGCGTTCTGGGCGGCCATCGGTTGGGCCTTCAATGCGCGGCTGGCGTCCATGGTGGCGCGATCCATTGCGCCGACCGGAGCCATGTTCACCTTTCTTGCGCTCTAGACGGGTGCCCTATGGGGCAAACCCACCTGGGGCACGTGGTGGGTGTGGGACGCACGCTTGACCTCGGAACTCATCCTGCTGTTTCTTTACCTGGGCTACATAGCCCTGGTCGAGTCGATTGATGACACCCGCCGGGCCGACCATGCAGGAGCCCTGTTGGCGCTGATTGGCGTGATCAACATCCCGATCATTTATTTCTCGGTCAAATGGTGGAACACCCTGCATCAGGGCGCAACCATCAGCATGACTTCAGCTCCCAAGATGGCCAGTACCATGTTGACCGCCATGCTGGTGATGACGTTTGCCTGCTGGGCCTACGCCTTTGCTGTGGTGTTTATGCGCAGCCGGGCACTCATACTTGAGCGTGACCGCGACGCCGCCTGGGCGCTGGATCTCGCCTCGGCATCCACGGAGAAATAACCATGAACTGGCAAACTGCTGATCAATTTTGGGCCATGGGCGGCTATGGTCTTTATGTCTGGGGCTCATACGGGGTAGCCATGGTGTGTATGCTGCTTGAGCCCGTGTTGGCCAGGCAAAGACACAAAGCGGCTTTGCAGCGCCTTTCTGAAAACGACAAACAGGACTCATGACATGAAACTGCGCCATAAACGCATCGCCATTGCGGCTGGCGTTGTCCTTGTTGTAGGGGCAGCAGCAGCTTTGGTGCTGAACGCTTTTCAGAGTAATCTGGTGTTCTTTTACTCCCCGTCTCAAATCGCCTCCAACGAAGCACCGCTGGGCCGCACTTTCCGCTTGGGCGGCATGGTTGAAGCCGGCAGCGTCAAGCGTGATGGCGTGATGGTCAACTTTGTTGTCACCGACACCGTCAAAACCATCCCCGTGACCTACCAGGGCATCCTGCCCGACCTGTTCAAAGAGGGCAAGGGTGTAGTCGCCCAGGGACAATTGCAGGACGGTGTTTTCAAGGCCAAGGAAGTACTGGCCAAACACGACGAAAATTACATGCCGCCCGAAGCCGCCGAGGCTTTGAAAAATGCCGGCAAAAGTAATGAAAAAGCAGCCGCCTCAGTGGTGATGGAGAAAAATTAATGGTTCCTGAAATCGGACATTTTTTGTTGTGGCTGGCCTTGGGTGTATCCCTGGTGCTCAGTACCCTGCCACTGGCCGGAGCCACGCTGGACCGGCGCGATTGGATGCTCCTGGCGCGTCCCCTGTCCAATACGCTTTTCACCCTGGTTGCCCTGGCCTTTGCCTGCTTGATGATTTCATTCATCCGCCACGATTTTTCTGTGCTCAATGTGGCCTCCAACTCGAACTCAGCCTTGCCACTGCATTTCCGCATGGCCGCTGTCTGGGGCAGTCATGAAGGCTCGTTGCTGTTGTGGGTGTTGATGCAGTGCGTCTGGCTGGCCGCTGTGGCACGCTACAGCAAGCACCTGCCCTTGCCGGTGGTGGCACGCATTTTGTCGGTCATGGGCATGGTGTGCATTGGTTTTCTGCTGTTCATGCTGATGACGTCGAATCCGTTTGACCGGCTTTTCCCCGTGCCAGCCGATGGCCGCGATTTGAACCCCCTGCTGCAAGACCCGGGCATGATTTTTCACCCGCCCCTGCTTTACATGGGTTACGTTGGTTTTTCTGTCGCCTTTGCCTTTGCCATTGCTGCCCTGATTGGCGGCAACCTTGATGCCCAATGGGCGCGCTGGACCCGCCCCTGGACCACGGTGGCCTGGTTGTTCCTGACCCTGGGCATTGCACTGGGCAGCTGGTGGGCCTATTACGAACTGGGTTGGGGTGGCTGGTGGTTCTGGGACCCGGTGGAAAATGCCTCCTTCATGCCCTGGCTGGTGGGAACTGCGCTGATCCACTCGCTGGCGGTGACTGAAAAGCGCGGCGGCTTCAAGTCGTGGACCGTGCTGTTGGCCATCATGGCGTTTTCGCTCTCGCTGCTGGGCACCTTTCTGGTTCGCTCCGGTGTGCTGTCTTCGGTTCACGCCTTTGCCACAGACCCGGCCCGGGGTCTTTTCATCCTGACGTTCATTGTGATTGTGGTGGGCGGGTCTTTGGCTTTGTATGCCTGGCGCGCACCCAGCGTCGGGCTTGGCGCGCGGTTTTCCCTGGTGTCCAAAGAAACCGCTTTGCTGATCAACAACGTGATGCTGCTGGTGGCCGCCGCTGCCGTCTTGCTCGGCACGCTCTACCCCTTGCTGCTCGACGCCCTGGGCATGGGCAAAATCTCGGTGGGTCCGCCCTATTTCGACACCGTCTTTATGCCCCTGATGGCTCCGGCCATCTTCCTGATGGGTATCGGCCCCCTGGCCCGCTGGAAAGACGCTGAACTGCCTGCATTGGCGCACCGCCTGAAGTGGGCACTGGGCGTTGCCGTGGTGGCCGCGTTGCTCAGTGGCTGGCTGGCCGGAGAGATCAAGCTGGTCGCCAGCTTGGGCCTACTCATGGCCTTTTGGATCATCGCCTCGGTCATGACCGACCTGTGGGAACGCATACGCCCGCGGCATGGAGCCTTGAACGAAATTCCCCTGCGCATGGGCCAAATCCCACGGGCCATTGTGGGCATGATGGCCGCACACCTGGGTGTGGCTGCGTTCTGTGTGGGTGTGGCCATGGTCAAGGGCTACGAAGTCGAGAGCGACGTCAAGATGGGTATCGGGGAAAGCACCACCGTTCAGGGCTACACCTTCACGCTGCGGGAAACCCGTGAAGTTCAAGGGCCCAACTACATGGCGATCCAAGGGCTGGTTGATGTGACCCGGGATGGCAAGCGAGTCACCGAGATGCGGCCTGAAAAACGCGTCTACCGGGTGCAGCAAAGTCCGATGACCGAAGCTGCCATCAATGCCGGCCTCACGCGTGATCTGTATGTCTCGCTTGGCGAACCGGTGGGAGACGGGGCCTGGATTATCCGCATCTATGTCAAACCATTCATCGACTGGATCTGGGGCGGCTGTGTGCTGATGGCATTAGGTGGTTTACTGGCTGTGACCGACCGCCGCTACCGCAGAAAGCAGGCCGAGGCAACCAATCCGTCAACTGGAGCCGCCGGGGCCACAGCATGAGGTATTTGAAGTACTTGCTGCCCTTGGGGATCTTTCTTGGGCTGGTGGCATTTTTGGTCGCTGGTCTGTCTTTGAACCCCAAGGAAGTCCCCTCGCCCCTGATCGGTAAACCAGCGCCCGCTTTCAGGCTGCCCCTCCTTGAAAACGAGAGTGTCTCGCTGGGTCGGGAGGACATGCTGGGCAAGGTCTGGATGATCAATGTCTGGGCCTCCTGGTGCGTGGCCTGCCGTGAGGAGCACCCATTGCTGGTCGAGTTTTCCCGGAAAAAATTGCTGCCGATTTACGGCCTGAACTACAAGGATGAACGCAAGGCAGGTCTGAAATGGCTGGCCAATTTTGGTAATCCCTACGAGGCCTCCTTGTTCGACAACGACGGAAAAGTCGGCATCGATTGGGGTGTCTACGGGGTTCCTGAGACTTTTATTGTGGACCGCCAGGGTTTGATCCGTTTCAAACACATAGGCCCGCTCACGCCTGAGGTGATCGAGCAACAAATTGAACCCCTGGTGAGGCAGCTCAATGTTTAAACCAGCCTTCACGTGGCTAGCCGTGCTCGCACTGGCTGTGGTCAGTGGCCTGGCTGCTGCCAAAGAAGCCGCTCCGGCCTCTGAAGACCCGGTCATGGAAGCCCGTGTCATGCGCATCGCCGCCGAATTGCGCTGCCTGGTTTGTCAGAACCAGACCATCGCCGACTCCAACGCCGGGCTTGCAATAGACCTGCGCAACCAGGTCCGGGACATGCTGCAAAAGGGCCAGACCGAGAAAGACATTCTGAGCTACATGACCGAGCGTTATGGTGACTTTGTCCTGTACAGGCCACCCCTCAAACCCAGTACAGCCTTGTTGTGGATCGGTCCTGGCGTGCTGCTGATTGGCGGCCTGGCGATTCTTTTCGTGGTGCTGCGCCGTCGCAGCCGCATGGATGCCAAACATTTTGATCCTGATACTGCAGATAGCCATCAGGACCCTCACCTGTCCTGACAGATTGCAGCCCAAACTTGCCCGCCATGGACACACCCGTCAAACCTAATCACGACACCCCGATCGACACGGTCAAGCGGCAACTCATGGCGCTGACTGAGTTGCACCAATCAGGCGCACTGCCTGCAGATCAGTACCAAACCAGCAAGGCGGGTCTGGAACGCAAACTCCTCGATCTTGTTCTGCAGAGCGCACCGGGCTCAACCGTCAGCCCGCCTGGTCTTGATGATCAAAAACCAGGTTTTTCCCTTGTCGCCTCTATCTTCGTTGGTATCGTTTTGATAGCGGTTGCGGGCTACAGCTGGAAAGGCTCTCCATCCCAACTGGCTACAGGACCTGCCAGTGCTCTGACTGCAGGTCAAGCCGATCTGAGCCAGGATGACTCCCGCTCACCCACCTCATCGCAGATTGCCGGCATGATTGAAAGCCTGGCACAGCACCTCCAAGACAATCCCCAGGACGCAGACGGCTGGACCATGATGGGACGCGCTTTAAGCGTCATGAACCGCCATCCGGAGGCGCTCAAGGCCTACGAAAAAGCGGTTGCCCTGCGCAAGGACGATGCCTCGCTGCTGGCCGACTACGCCGACTCACTGGCTGTGAACAACAACCGCGACCTCACGGGTGAACCCATGAAGTGGGTAGAGCGCTCCCTGAAACTCGACCCGGCCAACATCAAGGCGCTGACCTTGGCGGGTTCCGATGCGTTTGACCGCAAAGACTACAAGTTGGCGATCAAGTTCTGGGCCCAGGTGGTCAAAATCGGCCCGGCAGACAGCCAAATGGTTCAACAAGTGGCGTCGGGTCTGGCTCAGGCGCGAGAACTTGCAGGCCTGCCTGCTGATGGCGGCAAAGGCGGAGCAAGCAGCCCGAACCCGTCCAGCAGCGCGCCTTCGAACAATCCACCCCCGGTCACAGCCGGCGCTGCGAACGCCTCGATCACAGGCACACTGACACTGGCTGAAGCATTGCGTTCACAAGTCAGTCCGAATGACACGGTTTTCATCTTTGCACGAGCGGCGCAGGGCCCCCGGATGCCGCTGGCCATCTTGCGCAAACAGGTCAAGGATTTGCCCCTGAAATTCACGCTTGATGACAGCTCTGCCATGTCTGAGGCGACCAAACTCTCCAGCGCCTCCCAGGTGGTGGTCAGTGCCCGTATCAGCAAAAGCGGTGATGCGATGCCCCAGCCGGGAGACCTGTCCGCTCAAAGCGCTGCTGTCAACGTGGGTACGCAGGGCCTGAAGCTGGAAATCAAATAACAGTCGGGTATAGACGAAAGCGCCGACGACTTAAGGCGCTGACGACTTGGTCACTCAGGCAGCTCGCGCCTAAGTCTACAGACTACTCACACTTGGGTGAGCAAACGGTCTGTGATCTGCCAATCAACTTGCGTGTCATCAGGCTTGTTCTTGGGCGATGCTTGCCGCACAGAAAACAAGACATGGTGGTGTTGCCCGAGAACGCATTCGATACGAAAGGCGACCCGGAAACTTTGGATTTGTAACGCAAGCCATCATCAACGATGGCTGTTTTGGTAACTGGTTTGCTCATAATCTCTTTTCAGGCTGTTGATGACTTGTCAGCTCAAAATTTAGAAACATACTCTGGGCAAAATCCTTGCGGATTCTGCCCAGAGGCAAACTGGCGGAGCGGACGGGACTCGAACCCGCGACCCCCGGCGTGACAGGCCGGTATTCTAACCAACTGAACTACCACTCCTGGTAGATAGCTTTTCCCTTGCGAGACAAGTGCTACAAACTTGGCGACCCCACGGGGATTCGAACCCCGGTACTCACCGTGAAAGGGTGATGTCCTAGGCCTCTAGACGATGGGGTCAAAACCTGTGGACTAATCCAGATAACAATTTCACCGGAAATCTTGGTGGAGGTAAGCAGGATCGAACTGCTGACCTCTTGCATGCCATGCAAGCGCTCTCCCAGCTGAGCTATACCCCCTAGTACTGCGACAGTAAGAATACCTTGCAGCTTCCCGAAACCGCATTTCAGTGCAATCTCAATTTCCGAGCCTCGAATTATAGCCTTAAAGTTAGGCGCTGCGTAGCCGTCCCAGCACAATGTCCCTGTCAAAGAGTTCAAGCAAGGCGTCCAGTGAAGGTGTTTGCGGCGTCCCCATGACCAGCACACGAACAGGCATGGCCAGTTGCGGCATCTTCAGATTGCATTCAAGCAATACCGCTTTGATCACCAGCGCCAAAGCAGCTTTGTTCCATTCGCAGGATTCAAGTTTTTCAGCCAGCAAGGTCAGGGCCGGTTTGACCGCATCGGTCACGTACTGCTCGAGGTCTTGCGTCTTGGGTGAAATGGCCGCGTAAAAAACAGCGGCCCAATCGGCCAGCATCACGGTGGTGTCGCAGCGGTCCTTGAACAGGCCACAAATTGCTGACAGGCGGGCATCAGGCGTCACCGCGCGCTGCTCCAAATGTGACGCCACCAGAGGTGCCAACACCTCATCGGCCATGACCTTGAGGTGCTGGGCATTGACCCAACGCAACTTGGCCTCGTCAAACTGCGCAGCACTGCGCCCCAGATGATCCAGACTGAACCACTGCAAGAACTGGGCGCGGCTGAAAATTTCGTCATCCCCATGGCTCCAGCCCAGACGCGCCAGATAGTTCACCATGGCATCAGGCAAGAAGCCCTCTGCCGCATATTGCGTCACTGGCTTGGCACCATTGCGCTTGCTCATTTTCTCGCCCTGCTCATTGAGCACCGTGGGCAAATGCGCGTAGACGGGCGGCTCTTTTCCCAGCGCCTTGAAAATATTGATCTGTCTGGGCGTGTTGTTCACATGGTCATCACCGCGAATCACATGGGTAATGGCCATGTCAATATCGTCCACCACAACACAGAAGTTGTAGGTCGGGGTGCCATCCGGCCGGGCAATCACAAGATCGTCAAGCTCATCGTTGCTGATCACAATCCGGCCCTTGACCTTGTCGTCCCAAATCACCGCGCCACCCTGTGGATTTTTGAAGCGCAGCACCGGTCTGACACCCTCGGGCACCAAGGGCAGGACCTTGCCTGGCTCTGGCCGCCAGGTGCCGTCGTAGCGGGGCTTTTCCTTGGCAGCCATCTGCTGCTCACGCAAGGCATCAAGCTCTTCAACACTCATGTAGCAGGGGTAGACCTGGCCGGCTTTTTGCAAATCGGCCAGGACCTCCTTGTAGCGTGCCATGCGCTGCATTTGGTAGTACGGGCCTTCGTCATAGTCCAGGCCCAGCCAGCGCATGCCTTCAATGATCACATCGACCGCAGCCTGGGTGGAACGGTCCAGGTCGGTGTCTTCAATGCGCAGGATGAAATCGCCCCCGGTTGCCCGGGCAAAGGCCCAGGGGTAAAGCGCCGAGCGGATATTGCCCAGGTGGATGAACCCGGTGGGCGATGGGGCAAAGCGGGTACGGGTGCGAGCGGCGGTTGCCTCGTTGGATTGCGTCATGCCAAAGAGTCCAGTCCACGCGCCAGGTCGGCTTTCAGATCGTCAATGTGCTCAAGGCCCACAGCCACACGGATCAGGCTCTGGCCAATACCAGCGGCCTGACGCTGTGCCTCAGTCAGACGGCCGTGAGACGTGCTGGCCGGATGGGTGATGGTGGTCTTGGTATCGCCCAGATTGGCGGTAATGGAACACACGCGGGTACTGTCAATCACATGGAAGGCATTGGCCCGGCCCGACTGCACATCCGCACCCTTGACATCAAACGACACCACAGCACCGCCCTTGCCACTTTGCTGCTGCATGGCCAGGGCGTGCTGGGGGTGTGAGGCCAGTCCCGGGTAATACACACGGGCCACCTTGGGGTGCTGCTCCAGCCAGGTCGCCAGCGCCAACGCACAATCGCTCTGGGCATGCATGCGTATGGACAAGGTTTCCATTCCCTTGAGCACCACCCAGGCATTGAAGGGCGAGATGCTCATGCCGGCACTGCGCATGACCGGCATGAATTTTTCATCAAACAGCTTCTGCGAGCAGCAAATGGCACCTGCCACCACGCGGCCCTGGCCATCCAGGTACTTGGTGCCGGAATGAATAATCAGGTCGGCACCCAGCTTGACCGGTTGTTGCAAGACCGGTGAGCAAAAGCAATTGTCCACCGCCAGCAAGGCCCCGGCGGCATGCGCCACATCGGCCAGCGCCCGGATGTCGCACACCTCGGTGAGCGGATTGGTGGGCGTTTCAGCAAACAGCAAACGGGTGTTGGGTTGCACCGCCGCCTGCCACTGAGCCACCTCGGTCTGAGATACAAATGTGCTCTGAACCCCGAATTTACCGAACTCTCCAGCTATTAATTTAATAGTAGAGCCAAAGACGGACTGCGAGCAGATCACATGGTCACCCGCCTTGAGCAGCCCCATGCACAGCAACACAATGGCGGCCATGCCACTGCTGGTTCCCATGCAGGCCTCGGTGCCCTCCAGCGCTGCCAGGCGCTTTTCCATACTGGTCACGGTAGGGTTGGTAAAGCGCGAATAGATGTAGCCGTCTTCTTCGCCTGCAAAGCGGCGTGCGGCGGTGGCGGCGTCGGGCTGGACAAAGCTGCTGGTCAGGTACAAGGCCTCCGAGTTTTCACCGTACTGGCTTTTATCCACCGCTGCGCGAACGGCCAGGGTATCGAGGTGCAAATGATCGGGCAATGATTTGGAGGTCATGATCAGGATTTCAGTGAATAGGGTCCGCCAGGCGGCTGCTAATCCAGTTGGTGGTTGGGCAGGGCCAGGCGCGAAGTGTCTTCGTCATTGTCTTCCACGCCTACGCGATTCGAATAGAGCCGGGAAATTTCATCCGGGTTGATGTCACCGGTGACATACAGACCATCAAAGCAGGAAGCATCGAAACCATTGAGGGCCGGGTTGAGTGAGCCGATGGCGGTTTTCATGGCATCGACGTCCTGGTAAATCAGCTCGTCACAGCCAATGATCTGGCGAATTTCTTCATGGGTGCGGCCGTGCGCCACCAACTCACTGGAGGTCGGCATGTCAATGCCGTACACATTGGGAAAACGCACCGGTGGCGCAGCGCTGGCCATATAGACCTTGCGTGCCCCGGCGTCGCGTGCCATCTGCACAATCTCCTGACTGGTGGTGCCGCGCACAATGGAGTCATCCACCAGCAGCACGTTGCGCCCTTTGAACTCGCTGTCGATCACATTGAGCTTCTGGCGTACGGATTTTTTCCGCACCGACTGGCCCGGCATGATGAAGGTGCGGCCCACATAGCGGTTTTTCACAAAGCCTTCCCGGTAGGGCAGACCCAGCAACTGGGCCAGCTGGGTCGCCGCTGGCCGGCTGGACTCGGGGATGGGAATGACCACATCAATCTCCGAGGGCGGTATCTTGGAGACCACCCGCTGGGCCAGCATTTCACCCAGGTTCAAACGCGCCTGGTTGACCGATATGCCGTCCATGATGGAGTCCGGCCGCGCCAGATACACATACTCAAAAATACACGGGTTGAGTGTGGGTGCGTCTGCGCACTGCTGCGCCGTGATCTGGCCCTGCAAATCAACAAACACCGCTTCGCCCGGATCGATGTTGCGCTCAAACTGGTGAGAAGTACCCTCCAGAGCCACCGATTCGCTGGCAATCATCACCGCTTCTTTGTTGCGGCCCATGCACAGCGGACGAATACCAAAAGGGTCTCTGAACGCCAGCAGACCGTGGCCGGCAATCAGCGCCACCACCGCATACGACCCCTTGACGCGGCGATGCACATTGCGCACCGCATCAAACACGTCTTGCACCTGCAGCGTTGCACCCCGGGTGGTTTTTTCCAGCTCATGGGCCAAGACATTGAGCAGAACCTCGGAGTCGCTCTCGGTATTGATGTGCCGGTGGTCATCGGTAAACAACTCGGCCTTCAAGGCGTGCGCATTGGTCAAGTTGCCGTTGTGGACCAGCACAATGCCAAACGGCGCATTCACGTAGAAAGGCTGGGCCTCCTCCTCACTGAATGCGTTGCCCGCCGTGGGGTAGCGCACCTGGCCCAGACCGCAGTTGCCCGGCAGGGCGCGCATATTGCGGGTTCTGAACACGTCTTTGACCAGGCCCTTGGCCTTGTGCATAAAGAACTTGCGATCCATGTGCGTCACGATACCGGCTGCATCCTGACCGCGATGCTGCAACAGCAGCAAAGCGTCATAGATCAGCTGGTTAACCGGAGCTTTGCTGACAACGCCAACGATTCCACACATGTGTCTATTCCATTCAGGATTGGGGTAAATATTTGCCAAACTCTTGCGGCAACAGGGGTTTTAAACCCTTGAGGGCGGCACTGGTGATACCTGCACCAATGGACTCGCGCCACCACGTGCTGGTTTTTAGCGGCGTCATCTCGATCACCACCGTTGCTGCCAAGAGAAAAACAAGACCGCGCAACATGCCGAAAACCGAGCCCAGGGCGCGATCAGCCGGCCGCAAACCCACAGAATCCAACAGTTTTTTGGCCAGCCAAGCGACGAAACTGACGGCAAAGACCACCAACAGAAAAACCGCCATAAACCCTGCTGCATATCGCACCATCTCGGAGGCTCCCGCCATCGGCAAAAGCAGGCCTACTTGCGGTGCAAACCATTGCGCAGCAACAAAAGCTGCAAGCCAGCTCAGCAAAGACAACAGCTCGTACACCAGGCCCCGCCAGGCACCCAGGAACAGCGAGCCCAGCAACACCACTAAAAAAATCCAGTCCAACACCGCCATAAAGCTTGGGTCAGTCAGGGTCAGGAAGGGATGGTCAAAATGGCCGCCTGCAAATCAAGTTTTTTGATCTTCTCGGCGGCTTTTTCTGCCTCGACCTTGCTGACATAGGGTCCAACGCGGACCCGGTATCGCTTGCCTTCTGCGGTCTCAATCACCTGCGCATAGGTTTTGAGGCCAGCGGCCTCCACTTTGAGTCGCGCCTCCCGAGCTTTGGCCGCATCCGCATAAGCACCAAACTGAACAATGTAGCGCTCACCGGGCCCTGCCACTGGCGTGGGTGGGGATGAGGCGTTGGCTTGGGCAGGCGCTGATGAAGCCACAGCAGAAGGCGAGTCGCCTTCGAGCAGCGCCTGCGCCCTGGCCCCGGAATCAAGCTCTGGTTTCCTGGTTTCCTGAGAACTGGTAGGGGGCTTGGCTTGGTCTTTTGCAACTGGAGGTGCGGCTACTGGTGCGGCGGCGGCTGAAGGTGCAGCCACGGCTTGTGCAGCCACTGTGGGTGCAGAGACCGAGGGTGCAGCGGCAGGGCTAGCGGCAGAAGACGGGGTGGGTGACGGGGTGGGCGACGGCTGCACCGGTGTTGGCGGCGCTTGAACCACCGTGCCGGTGGCCTGTTGTACAGGCGCAGGCAGGGGGGCAACCTTGTTGCGGTCCGGGATGCTAATCGGGATATCCACAGCGATGGGTCGGGGCTGGTTGTCAACCAGCAGGGGAAAACCAACCACGCCTATGAGGACCAGCACCACAGCACCGATAAGACGCTGCTTGGCGCGCTTGCGCATCGCCTCAACGCTTTCGGGTACGGCAGGTGGCGGTGCCACGTCGTCGCTTCCCTTGCGAAACTTGAAAAAAGCCATGCGGTGTGAATCAGGAGTTCAAATGTTTGGCTTGCAGGCGGGGTAGGCCATCTTTCAAAACGCCCCCCACAGTGAGGAACGATCCGAAGACCACAATTCTATCAGCGGGGTCAGCCGCCTGGATGGCGGCTTGCAGTGCCAATTCCGGATTGTCATAGACCGCAGACACGGCGGTCTTGCGCACATTCAAGGTCTGCCAGCGGCTCATCAAGGCCTGGGCTGATGCCGCTCTGGCCATGGGCAGAGCGCTGAAATACCAGCGGTCAATCAGCGGGTTGATCTTGCCCAGCATGGCGTCCAAATCCTTGTCGGCCATGGCCCCAAAAACCGCATGTGTGGTCGGAAAAAACCCCATGGCGTCCAGATTGGCCGTCAAGGCCGCCACCGAATGCGGGTTGTGCGCCACATCCAGCACCAGGGTGGGCTGACCGGGGATGATCTGAAAGCGGCCGGGCAATTCAACAAAAGCCAGTCCGTTGCGCACGGCCTGGGCCGTTACCGGCAATTGCTCACGCACGGCGGTCAAAGCGGCCAGCACCCCGGCGGCATTGACCAATTGGTTCGCACCGCGCAATGCCGGGTAGGCCAGACCACTGTAGCGGCGGCCCCGGCCGGCCCAGCCCCACTGTTGCTTGTCGCCGCTGACATTGAAATCGTGGCCAAAGCGCCATAAATCAGCATCAATGTCCTTGGCGTGGTCAATCACGCTTTGCGGCGGCATGGGGTCGCTCACGATCACCGGACGGCCGGTGCGCATGATGCCCGCCTTCTCGCGGCCTATGCTCTCACGGTCGGGGCCCAGAAATTCCATGTGATCAAGGTCTATGCTGGTGATCACCGAACAGTCCGGCTCGATGATGTTTACCGCATCCAGCCGCCCGCCCAGCCCCACCTCGAGGATGGCCACATCCAGCTCGGCACGCATCATCTGGTCCAGTATGGCCAGCGTGGTGAATTCAAAGTAGCTCAGCGAAACCGCAGCGCCATTGGCCATAACCTCATTTCCGGCTCTAGCCCTTTCCACAGCTGCAAAGGACGCTACCAAATCAGCAGCATTGACGGGTTCACCGGCCAACCTGAGGCGTTCTTCAAAATGCACCAGATGCGGCGAGGTGTAGACCCCGGTGCGGTAACCGGCCTGGCCCAGAATGGATTCAAGCATGGCGCAGGTGGAGCCCTTGCCATTGGTTCCCGCCACGGTGATGACCGGGCAGCGAAAGGCAATGCCCATGCGCTTGGCAACGACCTGAACCCGGTCCAGCCCCATGTCAATGTTCTTGGGATGCAGGTGCTCGCAGTAAGCCAGCCAGTCGGACAGCGGGCTGTTAGCAGTTGGCGGTACAAAGACCGCAGCGGATGAGGATGGCATTGAAGGCAGGGTCATGAAGGACAATATTGTCTCCCATCAAAAAATACCCATGACCACACCCCCGGCCAGTTCACCCTCCTGCATCACGCTGTACGGCATCTCCAACTGCGATACCGTCAAAAAAGCCCGGCAATGGCTCACGCTGCAAGGCCTGGACTATGTTTTCCATGATTTCAAGACGCAGGGTGTTCCCGCCCAGGCGCTGGACGATTGGTTGATCACGCTGGGTTGGGAGGCCCTGTTGAACCGCAAGGGCACCACCTGGCGCAAACTGGAGCCGCAGACCCAAGCCGCGGTGATCGACGCGCCCAGCGCCCGCGCCGTGATGATGGCGCACCCCAGCGTGATCAAGCGCCCGGTAGTGCGCTGGGGCGATCAGCGTTTGACGGTGGGATTTTCCGCCGAGCGCTTCGCCCACAGCTCAAACAGCCACCTGCCCTAAAATCGCGGTCTCACACCTTACAAGTAAGCCTGAATACACCACCTGCACAAGATCATCGCGTACAGACTTCGATCACCAACCATGACCACCTCACACATCAGCGACGTTACCGTCACCACCCAAGCCAGCGTTTACTTTGACGGCAAATGCGTCAGCCACCAAATCACCCTGGCCGATGGCCGTAAAAAATCGGTGGGCGTGATCCTACCCGCCACCCTGACCTTCAAAACCGGCGAGCCTGAAATCATGGAATGCGTGGCCGGCTGGTGCGAGTTCAAGCTTGATGGCAGCTCGGAATGGATCAGTTCACGCGCGGGAGACAAATTTCAGGTGCCCGGACATTCCAGCTTCCAGATCCGGGTGACCGAGCCCTACCACTACATTTGCCATTTCGGTTAACTGCCCGGCCACTTCGGGCCCTGTCTTGCTCCAGCCTCGTCTTGCTTCTATTTTCATAGCTATAGACCCAATAATCTAAAGGGCCAAGGCCACTTATGTCCAATACCATTCTGCAAACCACCCCCATCGGCCAGAAGGTCGGCATCGCCTTCTCGGGGGGGCTGGACACCAGCGCTGCCCTGCACTGGATGAAGCGCAGGGGCGCACTGCCCTACGCCTACACCGCCAATTTGGGCCAGCCCGACGAGGCCGACTACGACGAAATCCCGCGCAAGGCCATGGAATACGGCGCAGAAAAAGCGCGCCTGGTGGACTGCCGTGCGCAACTTGCCGCAGAAGGCCTAGCCGCGCTGCAGGCGGGTGCTTTTCATATCACCACTGCGGGTGCCACCTACTTCAACACCACCCCGCTGGGCCGCGCCGTCACCGGCACCATGCTGGTGAGCGCCATGAAGCAGGACGATGTGCACATCTGGGGCGATGGCTCCACCTTCAAGGGCAACGACATCGAGCGCTTTTACCGCTACGGTTTGCTGACCAACCCTGCGCTGAAGATCTACAAGCCCTGGCTGGACCAGGCGTTTATTGACGAACTTGGTGGCCGCGCCGAGATGAGCGCGTTTATGACCGCGCATGGCTTTGGCTACAAGATGAGTGCTGAAAAAGCCTACAGCACCGACAGCAACATGCTGGGTGCCACGCACGAAGCCAAAGACCTGGAGTTTTTGAACAGCGGCATGAAGATCGTCAACCCCATCATGGGCGTGCCCTTCTGGCGCGAAGACTGCGTGATCAAGGCTGAGGAAGTGAGCATCACCTTTGAAGAAGGCCGGCCCGTAGCGCTCAACGGCGTGCACTACCCCGACCTGGTGGCGCTGATCCTCAAGGCTAACGAGATCGGTGGCCGCCACGGCCTGGGCATGAGCGACCAGATTGAGAACCGCATCATCGAAGCCAAGAGCCGCGGCATCTACGAGGCACCCGGCCTGGCCCTGCTGTTCATTGCCTACGAGCGCTTGGTTACCGGCATTCACAACGAAGACACCATAGAGCAATACCGCGACAACGGCCGCAAACTGGGCCGCCTGCTCTACCAGGGCCGCTGGTTCGACAGCCAGGCCATCATGCTGCGCGAGACGGCGCAACGCTGGATTGCTAGCGCCATCACCGGCACGGTGACGCTAGAGCTGCGTCGCGGCAATGACTACAGCCTGCTGAACACCGAATCACCCAACCTGACCTATGCGCCTGAGCGCCTGAGCATGGAGAAGGTGGAAGACGCGCCGTTCTCGCCGCTGGACCGCATCGGCCAACTGACCATGCGCAATCTGGACATCACCGATACACGGGCCAAGCTGCAGGTTTATTCCAATGCTGGCATGTTGGAGTTGGGTAAAGGGGATGACTTTTTGAAGTTGGGGAAGTAAAACCAAATACGGTTTATATTCTCCCCGTAGGTAAGCGTGGGGTTAGTAGAGGTCTCTGGCAACGGAGACAGCCGGAACGGGTGGGATCCTCGAACTCAGGACCTACAACTTATTCAAACGCCCGCCATTGACGGCGTTTTCTTTTGATCTATCAGGCTACAGCTTCCTGTTCGATCTTTTCGCGGCAGACCGTCTTGGCAAGGAATCGCGAATATCGCTACTTCGCTTCACCTTACGGGTTGCGATGCACCGAGAAGAAAACACCTGTAGCAACGCAATAGCAAAGCTGCTCCATGGCCAACTTTTTATGGTTCACGGCCTCGAAATTGGCAAGCTCAAACACCGACCAATCAACG
Organism: Hylemonella sp.; assembly: GCA_040382055.1. Classification (GTDB taxonomy): domain Bacteria; phylum Pseudomonadota; class Gammaproteobacteria; order Burkholderiales; family Burkholderiaceae_C; genus JBEIGE01. The sequence goes on along the minus strand of JBEIGE010000005.1, from coordinate 106,231 downwards.
TGCAAATCAACAAATTAGTGACGTTCGTGCTGTCAACTACATAAGCGGCTTAGCCCCCGTACCAACGTCGGCTGGCAACAGCAATCGCCCCAAAACATCTGAAATTTCTGCAGCACTTCCAGACATGGGTACCGCAACCATCGCAACTTCGACCTGACGTAGCCCATGCCTGACTGAGGCACGGGACAATACCCGACCTTGGTCGCGGAGTAATTGCCATTGGTCATGGGGTGTTGGGTAGGCGAGGCATGCAACCACACGCGGAGTATCAAAAAGGCTGCTGTAGGCCAGAACTTGTAGCAAATCTTCCCGATGCTGTGCTTGCCAATCGTGATCACCCCTTGCGTATCCACCGTAACCAACCAGTTGGGCGTGACGCTTGTATTTGGCATCAATGACCAGCGTGACATCTGTGCGCTGCAAAACCACATCTGGGATCAGTGCACGTTGGGTGCCCAATCGTTGTGGTTGCCAATGCAGCCGCACTAAAGTTTCGTGCCGACGGCCTGCAGTGAGTTTGGCCTGAAAGCGTTTGGCCGTAGCTTCTGCTATGGACTCAATCCATGCTTCAAAAAAAACTGACATGTCCATGCGCCACGGCAGACCTGCCAGATCGCTGGTGCCACCTAGCCCCCGTTCATCGACTGTCCAGTGGATCGCTTCGAGACCTTTGCGAAAGACATCGGTGGATGCATTGCTGTTGGCCGGCTGCCAACCGGTATGCGGCTGGTTAGGCGCGTAAGGCCGCAACTGGGTAAGAAGTGCCTCGCACCGTTGCAAAAGGTGCAAGACCGCAATATGTCTTCCGCGCTGCGTCCGCAATGCGTCCTGGTGCCGTAACACCGTCCAATGCATTGCGCCATGCAATTTGGTGTCTGCCAATAAATCAGGGAATCGGCAGGGAATAGACAAGCTCTGCCCTTGGGCCCAATGGTTGGCCGCATATCGGCTCCAATTCACCTGCCCCTTGGGCGCGTTCAGAATCGCCTCACTCATTTCAAAGCGGCGAGAGGATTGCTTGAGTAAGGCTTCGATGCGCATCAAGACCGTGGCGCTCAACACCCAAGAAGGAATTTGTCGATCAGAGTTTGGCACCATGCGGGGCAACGGCAGGATTTCGGGCGTAATCCGAAACCCAGTGCCCACCAGCATGTCGCCCGTGCTGGTCCAGGAAAAGCGTGGCTCGACTACAAGCCCCAACTCCGGTTTGGCTGACGACGGAGACAGAAGTGGCAGCGCTCCAATGCGAGTGTCTGTCTCCAGCCATAGCCCGATGTCCCCTCGCACGCCACCCAACTGCCCGCGAACACCGAAGTCGCTCAGAATTCCGCGGTTCATCACTAAGAAATTTTCACTACGACGCTGCGCCAGATCGCCGGCTTTGCGTTTGTCCACACCCGGCTCTAAAAGCCAGTCTGCTGCAGAAACAAAGAACCGTGCGCTATCCTGAATGCGTCGAACGGGGTTGACTGACAGTGCCTGGGCCACGGTCAGGCTTCAAGGCTGTCAATGAACGCATGAATCTCATCCCCAAAGCCGCTCACATGGCCTTGCGCCAGGTATTCCAGTAGCAGGGGTTTGAGTTCCGTCTGCAACTTCGTTTTTGCTTTGGCTTCGTCCGCTTCCATGAAATAGGCATGGCCAGGCAGAAAATTGAATGCCTCATCCCCCGCGTGGGACACAAACAAGTCCAGCAGCTGGGCAAACTTTTCTCGCATGCTCGCGCAGGACTGCCGATCATCGTTCAAGACTTGCAAACTTGGCCACACCGGTGAGAAAGCAAACCGCCGTCGAACCGCGACGTCCAAGACTGCAATACTCCGGTCAGCGGTATTCATTGTGCCCAGTACGTGCAAGTTGGGTGGCAACTTGAGCGAGCGCCCGCTAATTTCTTCAAACTCGTAGTCCAATTCGACTTGTCGGTTAGGGTCAACTGGCTCAAACAAATGCATGGCCTCACCAAGCACTTTGGCCAGGTCGGCGCGGTTGATTTCATCGATGACAAGCAGATAGGGTTTGGTTGTATCGGCAACGGCTTGCTGCACTGCGCGCATCAACTGTCCGCCGACCGCAGAAAAGTGGAACCCTTGGCTACCGCCATCTTTGACAGGGCGCAACCCACCGATGAAGGACTCATAGGTTGTACCCGCATGGAATTGGATCAGATGGCCGTGGCCTTTGTATTGGGCCTCAAGCAAGCGCTTTGCCAAATGCGTTTTGCCGGTGCCCGGTGGCCCTTCGAGAACAACAAAGCGCCGATATGACAAGAGTTGGGCTGTGTCTGGTTCCGATATAGATGGGAGCAAGTGCGCCAGCCACTGCAGTCGCACCGCCTGCGCCTCCTTCTCGCTGGCCTGTTTGCGGTCGATTCCGCGCTCGTCCATAAACAGGTCGAGGTAAGCGGTGAGGGCGGCCAATTGGGCTGCGTGGTCCGCGTCAGTGCCCGAGCCGGTCGCCGCATGGCAGGCGTATAGGACGGGTCCGTATTTTTTCAGCGACTGATCCCAACGACCAAGCTGCGACTTGACCACCTTGGGTATATCCAAGTCAGTGCGAACAGGATCGCGTTTGCTCCAATTGAAGCCGCCCTCAGGTAATGACGTGACCCAGCGCGAAACTGCCCGACACCGGCGCGCATGGCCTGGCTTGCCAAGGACCATGTCGTCCGGCGCAATGGACTGGGTTCCGATCCCCATGCAGATCAACGCTGGACCAGCGTCGTCGGCAGGAAACACTACGAAACTCATACCGCCGTAAGGTCCTGAGGTATCTTGTTCGGGGGCAATCAGTGCAATGTAGGGAGCAGCACCGTCTTTGGTGTCCGAGTTGACGCGCAGTTGAAAGCGCGTCTCCTCTGGACTTCGCTTACTTTCAAAGTCTCGAATCCGGTTGTATCGGATTTTGATGTCAGTGTTGAACGCCAACCGGATGGTGGCTTCATCCCAACTCTGACGTGGAGTATTGATGGCGGCGAGTATGTTTTTCATCTGGCTCCCTTATGTTCCTGTTTCCGAATCCGGGTGATCGTAGTGAGTGAATCCTATCAACGGCGGGTAGTCCAACCGTCGGGAAGACTTGTATACCATTTTGTTGACGACAACAAAATGGTCACTCATGGCGGCGGCCAGGTTGTAGTGCTGGGTGTTGTAGGTTTTGCCGTCGGAGGCAGTTATCCGAAAATTTTGGATAACTGAACCGGCCTCCAGCTCGCTATCTGCGAACACCTTCCTCAGATGGTAGTTGACGGTGCGAACGTCCACGTCGTACAGCTGCCCCAACATCTTCTGCGTAAGCCACACGTTTTCATCTGCATACACCGCCTCGACGCCACCTTGGCCGCTGGCGGCAATGAAGGTCAGGTACTCGGCGGTTGACGAGCGGGCTAAAGAAGGTTTCGACTTATTCATAGTCATTGCCAAAGTAATAAGGCTTTTGCCGAAAGACAGGCTGCACAGGAATAGCGTGTGAGCATGATGTTTTCGATGTAAGAGTTGGGGAAGTTAGCCTAGGCTGAAGACCCAAAAACAAAGCCCGGATCACGCCCCTCATAAGCTGCGGCGATCCAAGGCTTGGCAGCCTCCAAATCAACCAGCGTGGTCAACACAAGCTCTAAGTTTCCTGTGCCCCAGTGGCCAATGTTGGTTACATCGCGCGCGTTGGGCAGCACCTGCACAGCCTTAGCAGGATCAACGTGCAAATACAGCAGCAGGCTGTTCTTGCGGTGCAGCACCACCGTAGCAAAGTTTTTCAAGCGCTTATAGGCCGCGTAAAGACGTAGCTCCTTGCGCTGCACGTCGTCACCCAGTGAAAACGTGTAGTCATCCAGAGAGGCCAATAGGCTTTGTACGGAATCCGGCAAGTTCACCAGTAGCTCGGCAAAGGATTTGTCTGGCCCGGTGCCCTTTGCGCCCGTTGAATCCACCGGTGCCATCACTGCATCACTCGCTGCCCAAAACTTGCTGCCATTGGCTTTTGCCAGCTTTCCCGTGGCGGATTTTCCATTCGCGTCGCTCCCCGCGTTGACAGCTTCCAAGAGCAACAAATCAGCACCAAAGCGCCGGTAGCGAATCAGCTCAATGTTGCGGCCAATCTGCTGCACCGCGTGACCGTCGTACTTAGTGAAATCCGCTGCTATGCACACCACACGCGGCGCACTCCAGTCAATGGCGTCAGCCGCTGCTGCACCCAGCTTGTCCAACACCAGCAACTTGAAATCTGCTTTGTGGTCCATCAGCCAATCGAGATAAAACAAGCCCTGGTTGATGACGTTCTCACCCACCGAGCGTTTGTATTCAAGGATGACTGGGCAATGGTTTTCATCCAGCCCCAGCGAGTCAATACGCCCGCCATGAGTTTTGCCGGTGGAATGCTCACTGGCGATAAAGCGGATGTTGAGCAAGGGCTGCAAGTTGGCCTCGATCAGCGTTTGCAGGGGCTTTTCCAAGTCGGACGCGTTACCTTGCAGTTCGGTGGCGGTGCCGCCAGACAGGCGGAAAAGTTTAATGTCGCTCATGGGCTAGTTTCTCGCAGGGTTGGATACGCTTCGTACTTTTGCATCTGACGGATTTTGTCATTCACCACATAAGCTATCAAATACCCAGCAAGCAAATTCAAACCCAAGATGGCAGGTGGCACTTACACCCAAACGTTGATTGCGTGACCTTGGACGATATAAACTTTGACCGTTGGAACTAAATATAAAGAACGCATAAGACGTTTCTGCGAAGCAAGTTAAAGTAATTCCAAGGGAGCAACAATGGCATCGTTCACTGAACGGGTTCTCATACTTTGCAAAACCTACCCGTCTCCTAGCGCCAAATACGCGGAAACATCCTGTGTGGCAGGCATGACTGAAAACGGCAGGCTGATTCGGCTATACCCTGTTCCATTCCGCCTGGTGGCTGACGACCAGCAGTTCAAAAAATGGCAGTGGATCACGGCCCGCTTTGAAAAAGCGCGTGACGACCACCGGCCTGAAAGCCACCGCGTTTTTGTGGACACCATCGTGTGTGACCCTGATCCGATCCCGGCGGGCAAACAGGGTTGGCCACAGCGCGCCGAGTTGCTGGCGAAGCTGCCTGTGTATTCGGACTTTGCGGAAATAGAAAGACTCCGAGCAGCGGGAGGAGCCACACTGGCTTTGCTACGACCCGCCAGAATCATCGGGCTTGACATCAAAAAGAGCGACAACCCCACCTGGACGGATGAAGAGAAAGAAAAGCTACTGCGATTGCAACAGCAGTCCGAGTTATTTGACGAGGTGGAAGAAGGCAAACAAATCAGGCTGCTGGAAAAACTGCCGTATGACTTTCACTACCGCTATGAATGCGATGTTGAAGGGCAGACTTTTGAATATCGTCACAAACTGGTGGACTGGGAAATCGGCGCGCTGTTCAGAAACGTGCACCGTAAGCTTGGCGACAACTGGGAGGCCGCATTCCGCGCCAAACTGGAGCAAGATTTACCGTCAAAAGACCTGATGTTTTTGCTCGGAACGATCCATCGCTTTCCCCACCAGTGGCTTCTGATCAGCCTGATATACCCGCCTAAGCCACCTGCTGAAAACCCAAATCAGGCAGGGCTGTTTTAGCGTTCAGGTGCATTACTTTTGGCCCACCCAACTGGCGTGCCGCGCGGGCCACATACGTGCGATGACAGAAGGAATAGTCCGCCTCAAAACACACCAGACAGGCCGGGGTGGATTTCGCGACCTTGACCAGCTCACGTAAGGAAGCATCTTGCGTCTGGATGTACTTCAAAAAATCACGGGTGTAGGTTTGCCAGTTGCCATCCGCCTTATATTGGTTGCGAATGGGCTTGGGGCAACCCAGCGCGGGGGCGTGGAGATAGTCAATGCCATTGGCTGACAGTGCAGCAAAGAATGCCGATTTTGAAAAACCCTTCTTGCGCGACAGTGGCAGTTCACGGACGTCGACAACAGTTTTCACCTGAGCTATTTGCAGGCGGGCAATGAAGGCTTCAATCGTCAGGCCTTCGTAGCCGAGGGTAAATAGATGAGATTGCATGCGCTGATGTTAACAATTCGGACGAATGCACAGTATCCGGTACCTTTGGAGAAAAGTCAGGCTGGAACGCACATACTGCGGAGCAATAGGCGGCAAGGCCCCAGGCGCAACGCCAAAGCTCTCCAAGCCTGGGATGCTGGCGTGGTCACGTTGTCTACTTTCATGGAGTCAAGGTTGTACCGACTCAAGCGGTCTGTCCACGGGATCGCGCGCAGCCCTGACGCAGGGTTTTTCGCAAACAGAGGCACCCAAAAAGCCCCTGCCACCCAACACCAGTGCGTTTTAAAGCTCTACACCACCACAGGCTCGGGTTCCAACAAAAGCCCAAAGCGTTCGTATACGCTGGTTTGAATGGCTTTGGCCAGAGTCATCACCTCGCCGCCGGTGGCACCGCCCCGGTTCACCAGCACCAGGGCCTGTTTTTCATACATGCCGGCCTGACCGACCGACTTGCCCTTCCAGCCACAGGCATCAATCAGCCAGCCGGCAGCCAGCTTGACCGAGCCGTCGGCCAGGTGGTAGTGAACAATTTTGGGCTCGCGGGCGATGATGTCATCGCATTGGTCGGCACTTACGGTGGGGTTTTTAAAGAAGCTTCCGGCATTGCCGATCTGCGCCGGATCGGGCAGTTTGGCGCGGCGGATGTCGCAGACCCAGTCAAAAATCTGCTGCGCTGTGGGCTGGGCGATGCCCGCAAGCGCCTGTTTCTTTTCCAGATCGGCATAACCCAGCACCGGCTTCCAGGGCTTGGGCAGCCGAAAACGCACGCGGGTGATCACTGCGCGTCCGGCCAGGCCAAATCCTGAGGGGCGGCCAGATTGTGCGTCTGCCGGGGATGCGGTGTGCTTGAAGATCGAATCGCGATAGCCAAAGGCACATTGCGCAGCGTTCAGGGTGAACACACGGCCGCTGTCCAGGTCCACGGCGTCGAGCGACTCAAAGCGGTCTTGCAACTCCACGCCATAAGCACCAATGTTTTGCACCGGGGAGGCACCCACGGTTCCGGGAATCATGGCCAGGTTCTCCAGCCCGGGGTAGCCCATCTCCAGCGTCCAGCGGACCAGCTCGTGCCAGTCTTCCCCGCTGCCGGCCTCCACAATCCAGGCCTTGGGGGTGTCTTGCACCAGCCGCTTGCCCAGCACTTCCACCTTGAGCACCAGGGGCTTGACGTCCCCGGTCAGCACGATGTTGCTGCCGCCGCCCAAGACAAATTTGGGTGCATGCGTCCATTGCGGATCTGCCAGCACGCGCGCAATGTCGGCATCGCTGCGCACGCGCACCAAATGGTGGGCCTTGGCCACAATGTGAAAGGTGTTGTAAGGCTGCAGGGGAACGTTGATCTCGACTAACATTGCTGCAATTCTCTCACCTGCCCTGATTCTGGAAAACTGCCATGCCCTCTTTTGATACTGTTTGCGAAGCCAATCTGGTGGAAGTTAAAAATGCGGTGGACAACACGGCCAAAGAAATCGCCACGCGGTTCGATTTCAAAGGCACACCGGCTGCCATCGAGATCAAGGACAAAGAAATCACGCTGATCGGCGATGCCGAGTTCCAGCTCAGCCAGATTGACGATATTTTGCGCAACAAGCTCACCAAGCGTGGCGTCGATGTCCGTTTTCTGGATGTCGGTGATGTGCAGAAAATGGGTGGCGACAAGGTCAAACAGGTGATCAAGGTGCGCAATGGCATTGAGGTGGAGATGTCAAAAAAGATCCAGCGTCTGATCAAGGACAGCAAACTCAAGGTGCAGGCATCGATTCAGGGTGATGCTGTTCGCATCAACGGTGCCAAGCGTGATGACCTGCAGGCCGCGATGGCCTTGATTCGCAAGGACATTACCGACGTGCCCTTGAGCTTCAACAACTTCCGGGATTAACACACCGGGGTAGCTGCCAAACCCCGCCATGCCGCAACTGAGCGTTCAAAACGAGAACGAATATGAGGATTTGCTGGGTCTGTGGGCAGACCTGGAGTCCGGCCTGAGTGTTGTGCTGGGCAGTCCGGACAGCGTTCTGGAATTTCAGTTGCGGATTTGTCAGTACGGCCGCTGGATGCAATCCCTGCTGCAGCGCGACCCCGATCTCGGGCTGTACCTGCTGTTTCAGTTGGCCACCAACTCATCTGCCGGCTACAGCGCTTCCCATGCACTCATCTGCACGGTGCTGTGCCAGCTGATTGCCCAAGAACTCACACTGGAGCCGGACGAGTACAACAGCCTGGTGCGTGCAGCACTGACCATGAACATCGGCATGACCGGTCTGCAAGACCAACTGGCGCTGCAGACCGAAAAACTCAGCCCCGAACAGTCCCAGGCCATCCGCAACCATGGCATCAAAGGCCAGCAGCTACTGGCCGAACGGGGTATCCGTGATGCGCTTTGGTTGGGCATTGTTGCCGACCACCATGTCGAAGGCGCAGACGACACTGAATTGCGCAAGCTTGCACCCGACAAGCGCCTGATCCGGATTCTGCGTGTGGTGGACCGCTACGCGGCCATGATCAGCCCGCGCAAATCACGCGAAGGCCGCAGCGTGACCGAGTCGGTTCGCAGCATTTTGTCTACCGGCTCGGGCAACACCGACGAAGTGGGTGGCGCGCTGGTGCGCGCCGTAGGCCTGTACCCGCCGGGCACCTATGTGGAGCTGGAAGACAAGGCTGTGGCCGTGGTCACGCGCCGCAGCAGCACACCCGATCTGCCCCATGTGGCTGTGGTGGTAGACGCACAAGGCACCCAACTCAGGCGTCCGGTGATGCGCCGCTCTGTCAGCGGCAGCCCGCGGATTCGCACGGCATTGGCGGCATCCGTGCTGCAATTGGAGCGCCACCATCACCTAGTACTGCAACTCGGCGCTCAAGCCTCGCAACAGGCTTAGCCAAACCTTAGGGCCAGGGAAAAAGCAGCCCCTAAGGCCTTGGTTTTTTCTTGCCGATTTTTGACTCTGTGCCGCGGGCCAGGCGGCCAATGTTCTCGGCATGCCGGTAGATCAGCAGCAAGGACATCAGGCTCAGGGTGAACAGGATGGGCTTTTCCAGATTCCAGGCCACACCATCGCCGAACACGTAGTACGCCGGCACAAAAACAGCGGCCAGCAGCGCAGCCAAGGAGGAGTAGCGAAAGAAAAAGGCCACGATAAGCCAGGTGGCCGCTGTGGCCAGACCCAAAACCCAGTTCAGCCCCAGCAGCACACCCAGCGCGGTGGCCACCCCTTTGCCACCCTGAAAGCGGAAAAAGACCGGAAACAGATGGCCCAGAAATGCAGCCAGGCCGACCAGCGCCAGTGTCCCCTCTTCCAGGTCATAGGGCTGGCCCAGCCAGCCGACCAGAAACACCGGCAGCCAGCCCTTGGCGGCATCCAGCACCAGGGTGATCACCGCCGCCGCCTTGTTACCGGAGCGCAACACGTTGGTGGCCCCCGGGTTCTTGCTGCCGAAGGTGCGCGGGTCATTCAAGCCCATGACACGGCTCACGATCACGGCAAAAGACAAGGAACCCACCAGGTAGGCCACCAGGGTGGCCAGCACAGGCCCTAAAACATGAGAATTCAACGCAGGCTCCCTTGGAATCAGATTGCCGGGTCCTGGATTTCCCAGCGAATCGCATCACAGGCTTTGAGCAATTCAGGAGAAAGCACCGTGCCCCAGGCGTTGATGCAATCATCAAGCTGGGCAAGGGAGGTCACGCCAATGATGGTGCTGGCCACCTGCCACTTGGTGTAGCAAAAGGCCAGTGCCAGCTGAACCGGGGTCAAGCCATGCTCACGGGCCAGGGCGTTGTAACGCCGTGCGGCCGTGAGTGCCTCGGGTCGGCCCCAGCGCTGTTTGCGCACGCTTTCGTATTTGGCGATGCGGCCCTGGGCCGGAGCGTCGGGCCCGGTGGTGCCGCTTTCATCGTACTTGCCCGTGAGCAGGCCAAAGCCCAGGGGCGAATAGGCCAGCAGCGACACCCCCAGACGGTGCATGGTTTCGTCCAGACCATTTTCCAGGGTGCGGTTGATCAGGCAGTAGGGGTTCTGCACGGTTGCTACGCGGGGCAAGCCGTGCTGCTCGGCCAGGTGGACAAACTCATGCACGCCATAAGGGGATTCGTTGGAGAGCCCGATTGCGCGCACCTTGCCGGCCTTGACCAGCTTGCCCAGCGCTTGAAGCTGTTCGTGGATGGAGGTGACCTCAGGATTGTCCTGCTTGGGATCAAAAAACTTGATGCCAAAAGCCGGCACATGCCGGACCGGCCAGTGGATTTGGTACAGGTCAATCACATCGGTCTGCAAACGACGCAAACTGCCATCACAGGCCGCTTCGATGTCTTGGGGTGTCAGGTTGGTGCTGCCGCCGCGCACCCACGGCATGCCACGCGACGGACCCGCGACTTTGGTGGCGATGACCATCTTGTTGCGGGCCCCCGGCGTTTTGGCAAACCAGTGTCCGAGGATGGTCTCGGTCAGGTTAAAGGTTTCCGCTTTGGGCGGCACCGAATACATCTCGGCCGTGTCCAGGAAGTTGATGCCACGCGCCAGGGCATGGTCCAGAATGGCGTGGGAATCTGCTTCGTTGACCTGCTCACCAAAGGTCATGGTGCCCAGACAGATGGGCGTCACGTGCAGATCGCTCTGGCCGAGTTGAATAGTCTTCATAAACGTTTGTAAATTTTTATCGGTTGTGATGGGTAGCCGGGAGTTTACGGCCTGGCCCGCGCCTCTTCCTGCAGGCGCAGCACCCGCCGCTGCACTTTACCGGTGGTGGTCATGGGCAGGGCATCTACAAATTCAATCTCCTTGGGGTATTCGTAGGGTGCCAGTTTTCCTTTGACATGGGCTTGCAGCGCCAAGGTGAGTTGGGCATAAAAATCGGCTTTGGCCCTTTCAAATAAAGGACTTTTCGCTATGAATTCAGAAGCAATCACGACATAGGCCTTGACCAGCGCACCGCGTTCAGGGTCTGGCTTGGGCACCACGGCAGCATTGGCAACCGCCGGGTGTTTGACCAGGCAGTTTTCGATTTCTCCGGGGCCGATCCGGTAGCCCGCAGCCTTGAATACGTCATCGGCCCGGCCCTGGTACCATAGATAACCGTCCGCATCCCGGATGGCCAGGTCACCGGTGCGGCACCAGTCACCCGTGAACTTGGCCCGGGTTGCCGCTTCGTTCTTCCAGTAACCCAGGAAAAAGATCGGGTCAGGCTGACCATGCACATCGCGCAGATGGATGGCCACATCGCCCGGGACGCCTACCGGGCACTCGCAGCCCTGCTCGTCGATCACGGTCACCCGGTGACCAGGGTAGCCCTTGCCCATGCTGCCCGGTTTGGCCGGGTATAAAATGGCACAGTTGCCGACGATGTAATTCACCTCGGTCTGGCCAAACATTTCATTCACCGTGACCCCCAACTCCTGTTGGCAGTAGCCAAACACAGCGTCGCCCACCGCTTCGCCAGCACTCATGATGGCCTGCAGTTGGAGCTTGAAGTGACGCCGCGGCTGCGGATATGCCTTCATCATGGCCTTGAGCGCGGTGGGGAACAAAAAGGTGTGCGTCACCCGGTGCCGCTGCATCAGCTCGAAAGCCACCTGCGGGCTAAAGCGCCCGTTGAAGCCAACGATGGGTCGTCCGAAATACAGGGTGGGCAAAAGCGCGTCCATCAAGCCACCGGTCCAGGCCCAGTCTGCCGGGCTCCAGAACACCGCTTGCGATTGAGGGCAAGTGGACGGCTTCGATGCATAGACAGGCTGCAGGGGGTCAAAGCCGAACCAGTTCTGACTGCAGATAAAGCCCGTGAGGTTTCCAATCAGGGCACGGTGAGGTATCAGCGCACCTTTGGGGTTGCCCGTGGTTCCGCTGGTGTAAATCAGCACTGCGGCGTCGCTGGCGCGGGTTGGATAGGTCTCGAATGAGGGGCTTTGCGTTGATACGGTCAGAGCGTAATCCAGATCAGCCTGTGGGGCAGCCTGACCCACGCCCAGGATATGACGCAGTTGCGCACACAAGGCGCGAACTTCCAGCAGGTTGGCGATGGCGCTTTCATCCGCAATGGCCACAACAGCTTCGCTGTCCTGCAAACGGTAGGCCAGCGCCTCCGGCCCGAACAACATGGACAAAGGCATGGCCACAGCGCCCATTTGCAGCACCGCCATATAGGCCACGGCCGTCTCAAAGCGTTGCGGCATGACAATGGCCACCCGGTCACCGGGCTGCACACCCAGGCCCGAGAGCACATGGGAGAGGCGGCAAGCCTGCTCATACAACTCGGCATAAGAATGAAAACGGGCCTGAGCCCCCGTTGAATCTGCAATGATTGCTATTTTTTCAGTAGCGTCAGCCGCCTGACCCCAACGGCGGCAGCACATGTGGGCCATATTGAAAAACTCAGGTACTTCCCAGCCAAAGCCCTGCAACAGGGCTTGGTAATGATCAAGCTGAGCCGGGCTGGCCGGACCAGAAGCTGAACGACCTGGCTTGTCCCGTTTTTGACTGACTTTCACAATGCATCTCCGTATGATGTGGTGAATGTACCCAATCAAAAGAACTCCCACCAGCGCGTTTATCCCGATTCGCAACCTCAATTACCATGTACTGCAATGGGGGGAACCCAACCCGGCCGGTTCGGTTCATGCGCCGCTGGTCATGGTGCATGGCTGGATGGATGTGGCCGCCAGCTACCAGTTTGTGGTGGACGCTTTCTCGGAAGACTTCCTCAAAGACCGCACCCTGATCGCCCCTGACTGGCGTGGCTACGGACAGACCCGGGCGAACACTGCCAGCGGGCGGGACGGCTACAACCAGGACAACTACTGGTTCCCGGATTACCTGGCTGATCTGGACTTTCTGCTCGACCACTACGCCCCGGGCCAGAAAGTAGACCTGGTTGGCCACAGCATGGGTGGCAATGTGGTCATGCTGTATGCCGGAAGCCGGCCTGAGCGCATCCGCCGTCTGATCAACCTGGAAGGTTTCGGACTGCCGGCCAGCCAACCGGCTCAGGCACCCAAACGCCTGGCCCAATGGATGGACGAACTCAAGAAGCTGCATCGCGGTGAGCTGGAACTGACCAGTTACGACGACGCCAGCGGCGTCGCGCGACGCCTGATGAAAAACAACCCGCGCCTGAGCCCAGACAAAGCGCAGTGGCTTGCACAACACTGGGCCAGCCCCAACGAAGCGGGCCGCTGGGTCATCCAGGGCGACCCGGCTCACAAAATCACCAATGCACAGCTGTACCGATTGGAGGAGGTGCTAGAAACCTACCGTTGCATTGCTGCGCCCACACTGTCGGTGGAAGCCAGCGAAAACCAGATGGCGCAATGGTGGAAAGGCAAATACACCCTGGCTGAGTACCACGAGCGGCTCAATCAGGTACCGGATTTGCAACAAGCCGTCATTGACGACGCCGGACACATGCTCCATCACGACCAACCCGAGGCGCTGGCGGCCCTGATTGAGCGCTTTGTAATTTAAACGGCGAGCCCCTGCCGTAGCAACTTACACGCAGGTAACCCGGTCGCGTCCGTCTTGTTTGCTTTTGTAAAGACCAGCGTCAGCGCGTTCAAGCAGCGAAGTGGCGTCATCTTCGGGTGTCAGGCAGGTCAGGCCCATGGAGACAGTGATGGTCAGAATAACGTCCTGTGTTCTGCGGTTGCGTATCTTCAAATCCTTGATTCTAATGCGGATGCCATCTGCCAAAGTGGCTGCGAGATGGAGCCGCGTGTCGGGCAGAAGCATGGCAAACTCATCGCCACCGAAGCGGGCGACAGAGAAGCGGCTTTGTTCCGATACGATGGAGCGCAAAACCTCACCCACGGCCTGAATGACACGATCACCCATGACGTGGCCATGGCTGTCATTGACTGTCTTGAAGCGGTCGATATCCATCATCACCAAGCAGTGGGTGCCGCTGGCTGAGCGCTTGAGAATATCTTCCAGTGCCTGGTCAAAACCTTTGCGGTTCAGGATGAGCGTTAGCGGATCCAGCAATGCCTCATTGCGCGCGCGGCTCAAATCAGACTGCAGGGCTTCAATCTCCAGACGGCTGTTATGAATCTGCGCTTGCAATGCCTGCGCTGATTGAAGCATGTCTGAGGTATTTTCAAGGGCGCGGTCAATATGTGGCGTCAAATTCGAGATGTTGGAGAGGTCGACCGTCCCCAGGTCCTGCGAAAGGCTGGACAATTGTTCTTCAAATTTTCCTGCGTCGCTTGCTGTCCGGATGACTGACTCTGTAATGCCACCCATGGTCTTTTGCAGCCTCTCGGACATGATCCCCATTGCCTTGAAGTCAGGAGGCGCAATGTACTCAAGATAAAGTTTAAGCACAGCTTCGTCGCTGAGATTCTCCTTATTGTCCAGGGCAAGCTTCATGGCCTCTGAGAGCGCGGAGTTAATGCCCGCCACATGCTCATACCAAATGGTGTAAGTCAGGGGGTTGAAGGCCGCCTGATGTGCTGCCATCAGACTGACAACGGAGCGCAGGATGACAGCGCTTTGTTCTTGGGTTTGAACGTAATTCATTACTGCCTTGAAATTTACCGTTAATTCCAAAGCCCGCATCTTACTCGGATAAAGCATGACTTCAGGTTGAAACGAATGAAATGGCGGCGTGAGAAAATGACCAGCTTTTCAAAAAATCACCGCTTAGGACCCGCACCATGGACATCGAACGCATCAACCTCATTGGCACTACGCTGGCTAACCTGAGCCTGCGAACCCAAGAGTTACGGGGGTATCTTTGACTATGACGCCAAATCCGAACGCTTGAGAACCGTCAACGCATCTCTGGAAGACCCCTCCGTCTGGAACGACCCCAAGCGCGCCCAGGAGTTGGGCAAGGAAAAAAAACTGCTTGATGGTGTGGTGCTTACCTTAAGTACCCTGGAACGTGAGTTGGCCGACAACACCGAATTGTTCGAAATGAGCAAGGAGGACGCAGACGAGGCCGGTTTGATGACCATCGAGGCCGAGACCGAAAAACTCAATGTGATCATCAAAGATCTGGAGTTCCGCCGCATGTTCAACAACCCGGCTGACCCCCTGCCCTGCTTTTTGGACATCCAGGCCGGCGCGGGAGGGACTGAGGCCTGCGACTGGGCCAGCATGTTGCTTCGTCAGTACCTGAAATACGCCGAACGCAAAGGGTTCAAGACCACCATTGAAGACGAAACGGCAGGGGACACGGCCGGCATCAAAGGGGCCACCATCAAGATTGAGGGTGAGTACGCTTTTGGCCTCTTGCGCACCGAGACCGGCGTGCACCGACTGGTGCGTAAATCCCCATTTGATTCTTCGGGTGGTCGCCACACCAGCTTTGCCAGTGTGTTTGTCTATCCGGAAATTGACGACTCGATCGAGATTGACATCAACCCCAGCGATGTGCGGGTAGATACCTTTCGTGCCAGTGGTGCCGGTGGCCAGCACATCAACAAAACAGACTCGGCGGTGCGCTTGACCCACATTCCTACGGGTATCGTGGTGCAGTGCCAGGACGGACGCAGTCAGCACAGCAACCGGGATGTTGCCTGGAAGCGCCTGCGCAGCCGGCTTTATGACCATGAAATGCGCAAGCGCCAGGCCGAGCAACAAAAGCTGGAAGACTCCAAGACCGATGTCGGCTGGGGGCACCAAATCCGCAGCTACGTGCTGGACAACAGCCGCATCAAGGATTTGCGCACCAACTACGAGACCTCGGCCACGCAGAAAGTGCTGGACGGTGATCTCGATCCATTTATTGAAGCTTCTCTCAAACAAGGGGTATAGCCATGTGGCGTGACGGACAAAGCACGGTGGTTCATCGTGCAGACTATGCGGCTCCAGCCTTCTGGATAGACACGGTCGATCTGACCTTTGACCTGGACGCGGCCAAAACCCGCGTGCTCAACAAGATGACACTGCGCCGCAACCCGGCGTGCGAGCCTCAGGCCCTGCGTCTCGATGGTGAAGAGCTCAATCTGGCACGCGTGCTGGTCAACGGCCAGGGCACTTCGTTCAAGATGGACGGCAAGCAACTGGTGCTGGAGCAGTTGCCTGAAGGTCTGGAAGCTTTTGAGCTGGAAATTTTTACCACCTGC
The DNA here is from genome assembly GCA_040382055.1 of Hylemonella sp. Classification (GTDB taxonomy): domain Bacteria; phylum Pseudomonadota; class Gammaproteobacteria; order Burkholderiales; family Burkholderiaceae_C; genus JBEIGE01. The sequence continues at coordinate 90,151 of JBEIGE010000005.1, read as the reverse complement.
ATGCCTGCAAAGAACACCAAGTTGATGGGGCTGTATGTGAGTAACGAGTCGTTCTTCACCCAATGCGAAGCCGAAGGTTTCAGGCGCATCACCTATTTCCCGGACCGCCCGGATGTCATGGCCAGCTTTACGGTTACCTTGCGCGCCGACAAGGAAAAGTACCCGGTTTTGCTGTCCAACGGCAACCTGGTGGACCAGGGTGGGCTCGACGATGGGCGGCACTTTGCCAAGTGGGTTGATCCGCACAAAAAGCCGTCGTATTTGTTTGCACTGGTCGCCGGAAAACTGGTGTGTCGCGAGCAACGCATCACGGCCCGCAATGGCAATAACCATCTGCTCCAGGTGTATGTGCGACCCGGTGACCTCGACAAAACCGAGCATGCCATGAACGCGTTGATGGCCTCCATTGCCTGGGACGAAGCCCGCTTTGGGCTGGCGCTGGATCTGGAACGCTTCATGATTGTTGCGACCTCGGACTTCAATATGGGGGCCATGGAAAACAAAGGCCTGAACGTCTTCAATACCAAATATGTACTGGCCAACCAGGCTACAGCCACTGACGCCGACTTTGCCAATATCGAAAGTGTTGTCGGCCATGAGTATTTCCACAACTGGACCGGCAACCGCGTGACCTGCCGTGACTGGTTCCAGCTCAGCCTCAAGGAAGGTCTGACTGTTTTTAGGGATCAGGAATTCAGCCAGGACCTGGCTGGGCAAGCCAGTGCCCGTGCTGTCAAGCGCATCGAAGATGTGCGCGTGCTCAGAACCGCTCAGTTCCCCGAAGATGCTGGCCCAATGGCGCACCCGGTTCGGCCTGACAGTTATGCAGAAATCAACAATTTCTACACCGTGACCATTTACGAAAAGGGCGCAGAAGTGGTTCGCATGATGCAAACCCTGGTGGCCAGCCCCAACGATCCATTGGGCCGCAACGGTTTTGCCCAAGGCATGAACCTGTATTTCCAGCGCCACGATGGCCAAGCAGTCACCTGCGACGATTTTGCCCAGGCTATTGCGGATGCCAACCCGCAATCCGAGCTGGCCAAATTGCTGCCCCAGTTCAAGCTGTGGTACTCACAAGCCGGTACACCGCATGTGAAAGCCATCGGCCACTATGACGCCCAGGCCCAGACCTACACGCTGACCTTTGAGCAGCGTTGTGCCGCAACTCCAGGCCAGGCCGACAAACAGCCTTTTGTGATACCCATCACCCTGGGCTTGCTTGACAAGCTGGGCCATGGCCTGCCCTTGATGTGCGAGGCAGACACCGCACCACCTTCTGAGTCACGCACCTTTGTATTGACCCAAGCCCAGCAATCCCTCACGTTCCTCGATGTTCCGAGCGAACCGGTTCCGTCGATCCTGCGTGCATTCAGCGCGCCGGTGGTGCTTGCCTTTGATTACACCGATGCCCAATTGCTGCAGCTGTTGTCACATGACACTGACCCCTTTAACCGATGGGAGGCAGCCCAGCGCATGGCGGTCAAGCAGGCGCTGCGTTGTATTCAAAGTCCGGACCCGGTGGGCTCATCCGGTGTTTTGGATGACGCCTTTGTTCAAGCCATGCGCAGTGTGCTCAGGCATCCGGATCTGGATGCTGCGTTCAAGGAACTGGTACTGACTTTGCCCGCCGAGACCTACATTGCCGAGCAGCTTGAGGTGGTGGACCCGCAGCGCATCCATGCGGTGCGAGAAGCCATGCGCGAGCAACTGGCCATTGAACTTTTTGAAGACTGGCAATGGGCCGTGGAGGCCCACATGGTGCCAGGCGCTTACCAGCCCGATGCGCGATCTTCCGGGCGGCGTGCCCTGACTGGCATGGCCCTGACCATGCTGTGTCTGGCCGCCAGAAAGACGGGCGATGTGATCTGGCCTGGCAAGGCCTACCAACGCTTCAAAGATGCAGACAACATGACCGACCGTTTCAATGCCCTCAACGCGCTGGTCAACAGCGGGCATGCCCTGGCCGATCAGGCCTTGAAGCGCTTTCATGCCATGTTCAAGAATGAAGCGCTGGTGCTGGACAAGTGGTTCTCCCTGCAGGCCGGTGCCTGTGACTGGGGCGGTCAGGTGCTCCCTGCGGTACGCCAGCTGATGGCGCACCCGGACTTCAACCTGCGCAACCCCAATCGCGCACGCAGCCTGATCTTCAGTTACTGCAGCGCCAACCCGGGCGCTTTCCATCGCGCCGATGCCTCGGGTTATGTGTTCTGGAGCGAGCGGGTGATTGAACTTGACAGCATCAACCCGCAAGTTGCTGCGCGTTTGGCAAGAGCACTGGACCGGTGGAAAAAACTGGCTGAGCCTTACCGCAGTGCCGCCAGGGAAGCCATTGCCAGAGTGGCCGCCAAAGCTGACCTGAGCAACGATGTACGTGAAGTCGTTACCCATGCCCTGGCCGACTGACAACAATAGCGAAGGAGACCCCTGATGGCGACAAAAATTTCACTCACCCGCTACCTGATTGAACAACAGCGCAGTGGCGGCCTGATCCCTTCTGAATTGCGCTTGCTGCTGGAAGTGGTGGCGCGCGCATGCAAAAGTATCAGCCAGGCCGTGAACAAGGGTGCCCTGGGAGGGGTGCTTGGCGCAACACAGAGCGAGAACGTGCAGGGTGAGGTGCAAAAGAAACTTGACATCATTGCCAATGAAGTCCTGATCGAAGCCAATGAATGGGGCGGCCATTTAGCGGCCATGGCCTCTGAAGAAATGGACAGCATTTACCTGGTACCCAACCGCTACCCTCAAGGGGAGTATCTGTTGCTGTTTGATCCGCTGGACGGCTCCAGCAACATTGATGTGAATTTGAGCATAGGGACTATTTTCAGTGTGCTCAAAAAAGCCGAAGGCTCTCAAGGTGTTCAGGAAAGCGACTTTCTTCAACCCGGCAACCAGCAGGTAGCCGCAGGCTATTGCGTGTACGGACCGCAAACCACGCTGGCCTTGACGGTTGGCAACGGTGTGGCCCTGTTTACCCTGGACCGCGAACAAGGCTCTTTTGTACTGACCGAAGAAAACATGCAGATCCCGCCAGACACCCAGGAATTTGCCATCAACATGAGCAATATGCGCCATTGGGACGCACCGGTGCAGCGCTACATCAACGACTGCCTGCAGGGCAAGGACGGGCCACGCGGCAAAGACTTCAATATGCGCTGGGTAGCGAGCATGGTGGCTGATGTGCATCGCATCCTCACACGGGGCGGCGTTTTTCTGTACCCATGGGACAAGCGCGAGCCACTCAAACCCGGGAAACTGCGCCTGATGTATGAAGCCAACCCGATGGGCTGGATCGTTGAGCAGGCCGGCGGCTTAGCCACCAATGGCAAACAGAGAATCCTGGATATCCAGCCCGGGCATCTGCATGAGCGGGTCAGCGTCATTCTGGGATCCAAACATGAGGTAGAGGCTATTGATCGCTACATGAACTACAATTGATCGCCCAATAAATAACCCTAGACATCAACCCTGGAGAAAAAAAATGAGCACCTCAGAAACCGCTTACAGACGTGTCCAGGATTTGTCGGCCCGAATCAAGCAGTTGGAAGAGACGCTGACGGGCAATGGCAAACTTCCCATGTCAGAGATTCCCAAACTGCAAGCTGAGCTGAGCAAGCTGAAAAAGGAACAGGATCTCCTTGAGCTTCGTACACGCTAGCTCCTCGACAGATTAACCAGCAGCAGGGCATGAGCCTTTGTGTAGGCCTTGCCGCTGTTTCTTTGCCCGCTACAATTTAGCCCGCGCCGGTGTAGCTCAGTCGGTAGAGCAGCTCATTCGTAATGAGAAGGTCGGGTGTTCGATTCATCTCTCCGGCACCAAAAAATATAAGGGTTTTGTACCGTTCTCGTCCAACGCTAGTTCCAGAACCACTTGACACCAAGTTGCCAGGTGGTATTGGCAGGCTCCTTCACGGTGTAGTTGGCCTGGCGCTGCAAGTCGGAATCGCCCACCCAGCTGACGCTGAGGTAGGGCCTGAATTCTCCGGCCGCATAGCGGTAACTGCGCTCAGCACGCAATGACAGGCCCTGGTTTTGGCGGTTCACCGCATCGCTGTACGAGGCCGACACCTGGGACAAATGCGACACCGCCAGGCCTTGCAACAGCACCGCCGCTTCCAGCCGCCAACGCTGCGCGCCTGTGGTCTGCGCTTGGGCCACTGGCGCTTGGTAGGCCAGCAAGGCCCACAGGCCATAGCGTTCGCGCTCGTAGCCCAGATGGCTTGCGCTCGTGGTGCCGCGCAGATCGTTGTAATAGGTTTGCCACTCCAGCCCGCCCTCCCAGCGGCCTTGCGCGGGGGTGGCCAGCGCGCTGCGGCTGTAGAGCGCCCGCCACGCGGTCTCGCGGGTAGTACGTCGGTCTATGGTGCCGCTGACCGGGCTGCTGTAATTGGGTGCTGACAGCAAGCCGTGAGCCTGCAGCACCCAGTGTTCCAGCCCCCAGGGTTGCACCCACTCCAATTGCAGCCCGAGGTTGGGGCCGGCCAGCTGCATCTCAGATTCGCGGTAGTGGGTATAGCCGGTGGACACGCCCAGCCGCAAGCCTGCCTTGGTGGTGGACAGGTTTGGAGCGGGTGCGGCGGGACTTGTCGTGTCCTGGGCCAAAGCCCAGAGCACATTTCCGCTCTCCGGTCGGCCCGTGGGCACATCTTGTGACCAGGCGATGGGCGACATCGCCATCGATGCCATTAGCACCCAAGGTCTGGCCGACACCGCCCGCCACAGCAAGGCCGCCATCAGTTTGCCGCCCACTGGAAGCTGACCATGCGGACCTGGCCTTTGGAGGGCAGGACGGCGGTCAAATCGGGGGAATCTGCAGACACCGTTACACCCGACGATGCATTGCGCACACGGCGCGAGAAGGTGTCATAGAGCGTCACCGTAGGAAAGGGCGTGGCAACCAGAGGTTCTAAACCGGTGAGACTGGTAAAGTCGTATGCAAAAAAGCGCAGCGAAGCGATCTTCCAGTATCCGGCGAATGCCAAGGTCTCGCCCTTGGCGAAGACCCCACACGCACGATTGCCTGTGTAGTTGGGCAGGCTGTAGACGCAAAGTCGGGTCAATTGCGGCTGCTGGATCGGCTTGACAGTGTCAACGCCAGGTCCCGGGTTCTCCACCACCACGGGCGGTGCGGTGTCGATGCCGGCCACGCCGAGCAACTGTGCGCCCGCTTTGGAGGTACGCAGCAGCGGCCGCGTCAGGCCATTGAGCGCCAGCGTTTTGTCGCTGGTCACCAGAGCACTTTCTATCGTCGCAAGACTGGCCGATGGCTTGAGGCTGCGCAGTACGGCGACCGCGCCGGAGACCATGGCAGTCGCAGGCGAGGTACCCGCCCCAGCGCCCCAGCACTCAAAACCCTCGCTGGCTGTGGCACAGGGCGTAGGCATGCTGTACTTGGCATCGACATCGCCGCCAATCGCAAAGAGTTTGACCTGCGGGCTGAAGTTGGTGTAAGAGGCAGGCGCTGTACCGCCAAGTTTGGCCGCAGCGACGCTGACGGTGTTGCTCACGCAGGCGGGAAACGAAATCGCCGACGTGTTGTAGGCATTACCCGCCGCTACCACAGGCACCACGCCCTGGGCGCGCAAATTGGCAAATGCGGTGAAAAAGAGGCTGCCCACATACTGGCTGTCGCAGGCCGAGGTGTAACTGCCGCCTCCTAAACTCATATTGAGTGCCACGATGGGTGTCTGGCCCGCGGCCAGACGCGCCTGAGCTTGCTTGGTCACCCACTCGATACCGCCCAACAAGTCACCGGCATTGGCAGAAACACTGACCTTGCCGCCACTATTGCTGCCGTTGAAGACTTGGACTGGCAAGATGGACGCAGAGTTGGCGACGCCGCCTGCGGAACCCGCAGCGCCTGCATAGGCCATGGCAGCGGTTGCGGCCATGCTGGTGCCGTGCCCGCAACCGCCGGCCAAGGCCTGCGCGCCATTGTTGGGATCGAGCTTGTCAACACAGCTGCGTCCGGCATTCGCGCTGGTGGTGTCCGAGGTTGCGCCGTTGGGGCAAAAACCCAAGCCACCACCAGACGGCGTGGAAAAGCATGCGCCGGGCAGCACTTTTCCGTTACCGCTGAATGCGGGATGCCGGTCCTCCACGCCAGTATCCAGCACCGCGATCACTGCACCCGCACCATTGGCGTTGAGCTTGCTGGTGCCCACGGTGTAAGTAGGCCATGCGACGCTACCATCAAAGCCATCGATCACCGCCTTGTTGATCGCGCTCAGCGTGCTGCTGGTCGCCGCTGATGTCGTTCCCAGGGGGATGTCTGCAAACACGCCTTTAACGCCAGGGATGGTCGGTAGCAAATTGAGCTCGCAGGCGGATAGCTCAATTCGCACAGCCGTGCCGCTGATAGGCTTGTAGGCTTGGGCAATTCGGGCAGCCAATGCTGCGGCATTGCAACTGGCACCTGTGTTTGCGCCGGTTGCAGGCCGCGCTGCAGCCGCTGCGAGATCGGTCAAAAATTGATCCTGGGCGAGTCGGCGCGCGTCCTCTGCGCTCAAACTTGCACCACTGCTGGGCGTCGCAGACTGCAATTCGACGAAGGTGCCGACGGTGTCCGCTGGATCGGAGGGCTGGAGGTCTTGCACCTGCAAGCTGACAGCGGGATTCGCGGTGACCGCAGCGCTGCCGCCGCCGCCCGCGCCACCACAGGCCGAAAGCACGAGCAAGGCAAGCGCTGCCAGACTCCATCGCAAAGGGCTGGCGCGCTTTGCCCAGGGGGGCATATTGGAATTGAGGGACTTCATGGGAGGACTCCTTTCAGAAATAATACGTTCAAAAAAACTGCCATAGGCTTTGTCTGTGGTTAATCGGAGGCTGCGGCTCATGGCGGCTGCGCAAGCTTGCACACCACGCTGACTGCTTGCACCTGCGAACCGCTGGGTGTGCCCCGAATCTCAACCGTCACAGGCACTTGCGGGTCAACCGCATCGCAGGCAACAACCGGCTGCATCGTGTTTCCGAAGATCACATCCACGCCGCTGACCCGCACCAGGTTGGTGTTCTGAATCATGCCGGCGGCACCACTGATCACCAGCGCCGTACTCCGCCCGAGCGAATCGCCCTGGCGGGGCGTGATGACATTGACAGTCCAGATTTCGGTAAACGCGTCACGCTGCATGACAAAACGTGAGAATATTCCCGACTGCAGCGCCTGCAAGTTGTCCGAACTCAGCTGGTCGGACTGCACCACGGCCGAGATACCTTGCACCACCACGGTGTTGGTGGCCGTGTTGAACTGCGCTGGCAATCCGGAAATCTCCAGCCGACTGCCCACCAAGGCCGGGATGGCCGAATGGCCCACCATGCCCCAGCCTGACGCCTCCAACGGGACCGACGGCTGCCATTGCGGTACGTGGGACGCATCCAGCCATACCTTGACCCAGTCACCCACACTGACATCTGCGCTCTGCGTGCTGCCGACCACTTCACGCCCATCGCCCGTAGTCAAAGTGAATGTGCGGTCTGTGGCGTTGACAGAGGCAACCGTGCTGGTGACCAACATGCGGGCTGGCGTGGTGCTGCGCTTTTCGATGCGCGATGCCACCAGCACCCGGCCCTTGGTCGGATCGGCCTCCACCCAGGCACCATGGACTTCGACGACATCACCCACCGACACGTCAGTGAACTGGGTGTAGCCGTCCAGGTAGGTGCTGCTGCTGAGGGTGCTTTGGTAGGGCAGGTTTGAGCTGACAAAGCGCACCCACTGGCCCATCACCGCCAGGTAGCCCATTGAATCGGGTGCGCGCTCCACCGGACCCAACAAGGCAGGCAAGACCTCTGCAATGCTGACTTGCCCCGCGGTGTTGACCAAGACCCGCACCCGCTGCCCCAACTTGAGTTGGCCCGCAGTCAAGCTGCCGCTGCCGTCATCGACCTGCACCTGGGCCTGGTTGGTGTCGTAGCGCACCCCATCGATAAACACGCTACCAAAACCCGTGACATTGCCTTCTTTCAGGCCGGTCCCACCCGTACCCACGCCGGCCGTCTCCAGGCCACCGCCGCATGCGATCAGCAATGCCAGCAACATCAGACACAACCAGTGACGTGGGTGAATCGGGGGCAAGACTGAGGGCAATGGGTGGCGCTTCATTCTTCGGTATCCATGTTGTCTCGGTAGGTGAACATGCCCATGCGAAAGCGCTGGTTGCCACCTTGGGGCTCATCGCGTTCGCACAGGGGGGTGGCAAAGCGCACCACGCGTGCCATGGCGTCCATCCACAACTTGGTGGAGAGTCGCTCCAGCGCGTCCACCGACTCGCGACTCAGCCCGTCGGCAAACACGCTTTGCTCCAGGTGCCGCTCGCCGGGCGCAGCACCCAGGTTGTGCATGCCGGCAGCAAGATGGTCACAGACGCTGTCGGCCAGCAGGTCTTGGGCAGTTTGATCTTCCAGGCTTTGTCCGTCGGGCATGTAGGCGCGCTGAGATAACGTGACCTTCTGACCCTGCTCGTCCACCTGCACCACGCCCTGGCGCTCCAGTTCGCTCAACAGCGTGCGGGGGTGTACATCGGTGGAAAGGGTCTGCGCCATCGCGGTAAAAGACGGGGCTTCACCGGCCAGAGGCAAGGTCATGTCGTATTCAGACCCGAGCCAGCGGGCCACCAGTTGCGCCGGCAAACTGGGGCGGCGCTGCCCTGGCACATGCGGCACAGCATCGCCTGCAGCATTGGTGACCAGGGTTTGTGCCTCCCGCCAGGCCTTCACATCTTTGCGGTGCAGGCCCGACAACAGGCTCAGGGAGGAATCGGTCACCTTGGTTTGGGTCCGCTCCAGCTCCAAAACTGCCGCCTCCAAGAACACTGGCTTGGCCTCTTGCATGAACTCGCGGTAGTCAATCCCAGAACGCAGCGCCCAACGCACGACCGGTCGCAAAAGCCGAAACAAGGGCTTTGACGGGCGGCGGGGCGTGGCGGATTTGGAAGGCATGCAGCCATTATAAATGGGAAATTTTCCCATTTATACAATTTAAACGCATGGCAAACTTGGGTTCATGCCATTCGATTTATTCTCCGTGCGCCGCAAAGGCACCGATGCCGAACCCAAGGCCGGCTTGGGGGGTGAGTTGGCGGTAGCGCAGGGATTCAACAGCAGTATCTTCTGGGCGGTCACACTGGGAATATTGATATCTGCCAGCCTGGGCTTTTACTCAGACTCCAGCTATCTTGTGACGATTGCGGTGTTGATGGCGGCGATGGGTGCACTGCAATTTTTACTCATGCGCGGTTGGCTCAAAACCACATCGGCAGCCATGCTGTCGATTTTGTTCGCCGGTGTTTTTTTCTCCATGTACCGATTTGGCTCGGTGAGCATTGCACAGGCTTCTCTGGCTGGGATACCGCTTGTTTACAGCGTGATCGTGCTTGGCGAAACGACCGGTGCCTTGCTGTTGTTATTGTCCATTGCAGTCAGTGGCTGGATTACCTTTCTTCAAGTCACTGACCGCTTGTCACATGCGTCCCCCACCATTCCTGAAGCACAGTGGACTGTGCTCACAGTTGGTCTTTTTGTGGCATTCCGGATGGCGACTCTGTTTAAACGCTATTTACTGGACGCCAACCAGCGCACCCAGACTGCACAAAATCTTTTATTGCAAGAGCGTACGAACAGCAATGCCAATTTGAAAGAGGCGCTAACGGAGCTGGAGCAACAGAAGCATGTGATTGACCAGCATGCCATCGTGATCAACCTGCAGCCTAACGGGGAAATAAGCAAAGGTAATTCCCGGTTTGTTGAGGTCAGCGGCTATACGCCAGCCGAATTTATTGGCAAGCCCATTGCAAGCTTTTACTCAGGCCCCCAACAAGATGCCTTTTTCGGTGCAGTCATCGACACCGTCAATCGTGAGCAGGTGTGGCGTGGAGAGCTGGCTTTGCGGGCCCATGATGGTCACATCTTCTGGCTAGACACCACGATAGCGGCCTTCATGAACACTGACGGGCATGTGCGTGAATACATTTCGGTCAGCAGTGACATTTCAAAGCGACGACTGGCCGAGCAAGCAGCCAACGCCGCCAGCCGCGCCAAATCAGATTTTCTGGCCAATATGAGTCATGAAATCCGTACCCCGATGAATGGTGTGGTGGGCACGGTGGATGTCTTGAACGCAACCCAACTCAACCCTGAGCAGCGTCGCCTGGTGGAGACTATCCACGACTCCTCGTTAACGCTATTGCAAATTTTGAACGATGTTCTTGACTTCTCCAAAATCGAGGCAGGCAAACTTGAGCTTGAAACAATTGATATTGATCTGACTACCCTGATTGATGGTGTGGTGCAACTCATGCTGAACATGGCCAGTGAGCGCAATATCGCACTGACCGTCTGGGTTGATCCGACCTTGCCACGCGTTATTCGTGGCGACCCGACCCGGGTGCGACAAATTCTTTTCAATTTAGTCGGCAATGCCCTGAAATTCACTTCTGGCAGGGCAGGTCAGCCCGGCAAGGTGGAGATACGTGTGCAGGGCAAGGCATCCCATGGCTCACAAAGTGGTCTGGAGATCCAGATTACGGACAACGGCATCGGCATGAAAGCCGACCAGGTGTCGCGTTTGTTTGAAGCCTTTACCCAGGGCGATACCAGTACGGCACGTCGGTTCGGCGGTACCGGGCTGGGGCTGAGCATTACCAAGCGCCTGGTCGATATGATGAAAGGGGAACTGCTGGTGCAGAGTTCTCCGGGTGTGGGCTCCACCTTCACGGTAATCCTGCCTCTTCTGGAGGCGCCAGCGGGTCAAGCGTTGACAGAGAAGCAAGGCTCTACAAGCGGGGCAGAGGCAAGCAACGTGCAGTATCTCCGGACGCAGCGCATGCGCGATGAGCTGATACTGATTGCCGAGGACAACGAGATCAACCGGGATGTGCTGCAGGAGCAGCTCCAACTCCTGGGCTTGCGCAGCGAATGCGCCTACGATGGCGTTGAGGCCTTGCAAATGTGGCGTTCAGGCCGCTATAGCCTGCTGCTGACCGATTGCCATATGCCCAATATGGACGGCTTTTCGCTGGCCATGTCGATCCGGGATGAAGAGCCAGCGCACAGCCATATCCCGATCTTGGCCATCACAGCCAATGCCCTGCAAGGTGAGGCGCAACGCTGTTTGAACAGTGGCATGGATGACTACCTGGTCAAACCGCTGAGGATCGGTGCCCTGGATGCCAAGTTAGCCGTCTGGTTGCCTGATACGGCTTCACAGACCGGGCCTCAAGTCTGGGATGCTTCAGCACTGACGCGCCTGGTTGGTGAAAACCCTGAAATGCAGCTGCGCTTGCGAATGCGTTTTCTGGAAAGCGCCAGCCAACAAGTGGGCCGATTGCCGCTGCTCATGAATGCCAAAGACACCGCAGCACTAGCCGAGCTGGCTCACGAATTGAAATCATCCGCCCGCACAGTGGGCGCTTTGCTTCTGGGTGACTTATGCGATCAGCTGGAGCAGTGTGCCCGACAGGGCGATTTGGCAACCATGAAAACCCTGGTGGCCCGCGTCGAGACAGCTTTTACCGAAGTCGCACCGCGAATCCAGGTTTAGCGAGCCAACGGTTATCAATCTTTGTTGCAGGCGGCATCTTCCGACATGGCCTGCAGTGGGTTGGCCAGCGCTGGATTCAATCGTTGGATTGTTTTCACCACCACTACTTTGGTGCAGCTTCAATCGCCTTCTTCAAATCCCGGTACTCTTCGCAGGAAAAAGTGCAGATTTTGTTGAGTTGAGCCAGGTGATCCCGGGCTTTGTCCATCTGGCCCATTTGAACGTAGGCAATGCCGATGTACTCGTGAGCGCCCCGGTGTTTGGGGTCCAGTGTCAGGGCTTGCTTGTAAGCCACCAGGGACTCATCGTATTTCTTCAGATTGCGGTAGCTGTAACCCAACAGGTTAAAGCCATCGGCGCTTTTGGGGTTGGCTTTCACGTAGGCCTCAAGCACGGGCATGGCAGAGGACCAATCTTTCCTGGCAATGAGGGCTTGTGCTTTTTTGATTTCACTATCCTCAGGAGCTGATGGTGTGGTGTCTGCCCCCCAGGCGCAATTCAAAGCACCCAAGGCCAGAAGGAAAGTCAGAAAGGTTTTAGACATAAGGACATTTTGGCATAGCTTGTTTTGTAACAAAGTTTTCCCGTGTCATCGGCTTGATGCCCACAAACGTTGTTGGGTCATGATGAAAAAACTTTTACTCCTGACCCTGATCTGTATGACATCAGGGTTTACCCTGGCTCAGGATACTGGTGTCGTGCTGTCATCCACGCCCGTGATGCAGCAAGTCGCGGTACCCCGACAAGTCTGCACCTCTGATCAGGTTGAAGTGCAAGGGCACAAATCAGGCGTTGGAGCAGCTATCGGTGCCATTGCCGGCGGGGCATTGGGAAATTCTTCCGCGCGCGGCCCGGGTCGCGGGGCGGCTACGGTTATTGGCGCTCTGGGCGGTGCCGTCATAGGCGATCGCATCGAGGGTGACCCCGAGCCCAGAGTTCAGAACATTCAGCGCTGCAGCACGCAAAACTTCATGGAAAACCGCGTGACGGCTTACAACGTGGTCTATGAGTTTGCAGGCCAGCGCTATTCGGTGCAAATGCCCAATGACCCCGGCCCAACCATCCCGGTACAGGTGTCACCCATCGGGGTCAATGCCGTGCCGTCCAACCCCAATGCAGGCATGGTTCAGCCTCAATACATTTATACCCAACCATCGCCTGCCATTGCACCCGTCATCATTGCCCAACCCACCTATCCCGTCTACTACGCCCGCCCCTACTACGCCCCCCTTGCCTTGGGCCTTGGTGTGGGCATGGGTATAGGCTATTGGGGCGGCTATCCAGGGGGTTACCGCCATCACGGACAGGGTCCGTGGCATGGTCACCGCCGGTAATTCACCCTACACTTGGCGCACATGACACCGTGCGCCAACAACGACACTTTTCCGCGCCTGCTGGGCGACATCGGTGCGACCAACGCACGTTATGCCTGGCAAACCCACGCGACAGCTCCACCCACCGAGGTCGCCTGCTACCCGTGCAGCCAGCATGACTCATTGCTGCTGTCCATCGAACATTATTTGCAGTTGAACAACAAGCCCCAGCCCAAAGCCATAGGGATAGGCATTGCAACGCAAATTCCGGGAGACCGGGTGCAGATGGTGAACCATGACTGGGCGTTTTCAATTGCTGCCATGAAGCAGGCGCTCGACGTCAGGCACCTGGTGTTTGTGAACGACTTCACGGCCCTGGCTTTGTCGTTGCCGACCTTGTCAGAAACCGACCTCTACCCCATCGGCACTGGCACCGCAGTTGTTTCGGCTCCGATGGCTGTCATTGGTCCGGGTACCGGCCTGGGTGTCTCCGGCTTGCTGCCCAATGGCAGCCACGGCCGCTGGCTGCCCATCAGCGGAGAGGGCGGCCATGTCACGCTCAGTGCAGACAACCCGCTTGAGCAGGCCGTGATCGAATGGCTCAAGCAACGTTATGGTCATGCCTCGGCGGAGCGGGCATTGTCCGGCCCCGGACTGGTTGCGCTTTATGAAGCGGTGTGTGAGGTGCACGGCCAACCCGCACAGGTTTTGTCTGCAGCGGCGGTCATGGCGCATGCCCAGGCAGCAACCCAGCCGTCCTGCACGCTGGCTCTTGGGCTTTTCTTCGCTTTTCTGGGCAGCGTGGCGGGAAACCTTGCGCTCACGCTGGGGGCACTTGGCGGCGTTTTCGTGGGCGGCGGCATAGTCCCCAGAGCCCTTGCAGAAATCGAACGCTCTACTTTTCGTGAACGCTTTATCAGCAAAGGCCGTTACCGCGACTACTTGAATGCCATTCCCACCCGGGTGATTCAAGCCAAGGTATCACCCGCCCTCATCGGCGCGTCGATTGCGATCGATCATCACCTGGCCTGACGGGCATGGTCAGGCAAGTACCATTGCTGGCCTTCAAATTGCATGCATCACAAGCAGTGAAAGCTTGTTTGCCTCACGTTTGCTTGCCACAAGCTTGGTTACAGTAAGCACACCCATTCAATAACCCATAACGCCGAGGAACTGCGCGATGTCTTCTGGAAAAATACTGGTTGCCCAAGGGGGCGGTCCGACTGCTGTGATCAACCAGTCCCTGGTTGGCGTGGCCATGGAAGCCCGGCGATTTGCCTCGATCGACCGCATTTACGGTGCACTGCACGGCGTGCGCGGCATTGTCAATGAGGACTTTGTCGACCTGACCCAGGAAACCCACCACAACCTGGAGCTGGTAGCCAGCACACCCTCGTCGGCATTGGGCTCCACCCGCGACAAACCAGACCTCAAGTACTGCCAGGAGATTTTCAAGGTGCTGCAGGCGCACCAAATTGGGCATTTTTTCTACATCGGTGGCAACGACTCTTCAGACACGGTGCGCATCGTCAGCCTGGAAGCCGAAAAAGCGGGCTACCCCTTGCGGTGCATGCATATTCCCAAAACCATAGACAACGATCTGGTCGGCAACGACCACACGCCCGGCTATCCTTCCGCAGCCCGGTTTGTGGCTCAGGCTTTTGCCGGTGCGAACCTCGACAATGCGGCGCTACCCGGTGTTTATGTCGGCGTGGTCATGGGTCGCCATGCCGGTTTCCTGACAGCGGCCTCCGCGCTGGGCAAGAAATTCCCCGACGATGGCCCGCACCTGATTTACCTGCCTGAGCGGACTTTTGTCATCGAGGATTTTTTGCGCGATGTCAAAGCCACCTACGACCGCTTCGGACGCTGCGTGATTGCCGTATCCGAGGGCATTCATGACGCCAGCGGTGCACCCATACTCAGTCTGCTTGCCAAAGAGCTGGAACACGATGCGCACGGCAATGTGCAGTTGTCTGGCAACGGCGCGCTGGCAGATTTGCTGTGCGAAGAAATCAAAGCCAAACTGGGCATCAAACGGGTGCGCGGTGACACCTTCGGGTATTTGCAGCGCTCTTTCATGGGCTGCGTGTCCGATGTCGATCAGCGAGAGGCCCGTGAGGTCGGCGAAAAAGCGGTTCAATTTGCCATGTGGGGCCAGCGCAATGGCTCGGTGGCGATCAAGCGCACCGGCGTTTACGCAGTGGACTACGACTTAGTGCCCCTGGAGTCCGTGGCTGGCAAAACCCGCACCATGGAAGACGAATTCATCACGGCCAGTGGCACCGACGTGACCGATGCCTTTCGCTTGTACCTCAAGCCTTTGCTGGGATCCGGCATGCCAGACGCCTTCCGGCTACGCCACAACCCGGTAGCCAAAATCCTGCACACATAGTTCAGCGCAGGGGTTTGACGCCCCAGATGTCCTGGGCATATTCGGTGATGGTGCGATCTGAAGAAAACATGCCCATGCCAGCAACATTGAGGATGCATTTGCGGGTCCATTCGCTGGGCTGGCGATAGAGCTCATCCACCCTGTCCTGCGTGGCTACGTAGTCGGCGTAATCTGCCAGCAACAGGTAGTAATCCGTCTCCAGCAGCGAACGCACCACATCGGCATAGCGGTTGGGTTCGTCGGGTGAAAAAGCGCCATCTGCCAAACGGTCTATGGTGTGTCGCAATTCAAAATTATTGTCGTAGTAGCGCCGCGGCTGGTAGCCGCTGGCCCGCAGGGCTTCCACCTGCTGGGTTCGGTTGCCGAAGATAAAAATATTGTCATCACCCACCTGCTGGGCGATCTCGATGTTGGCACCATCCCAGGTGCCAATGGTGAGCGCGCCGTTGAGGGCGAACTTCATGTTGCCGGTGCCAGATGCCTCGGTGCCGGCAGTTGAAATTTGCTCCGACAGGTCGGCTGCAGGAATCACGATCTCGGCCATGGACACCCGGTAGTTGGGGAGGAACACCACCTTGAGCCGGTTGCCCACGCTGGGGTCGGAATTGATCACGCGGGCAACATCGTTGATCAGGCGAATCACCAGTTTGGCCATGTAATAGGCTGATGCCGCTTTGCCCGCAAAAATGACGGTACGGGGCACCCAGTTGGCCTGCGGTTGGGCAAGTATGCGGTGGTAGCGGGTCACCACATGCAGCACATTGAGAAGCTGGCGCTTGTACTCATGCATGCGTTTGACCTGAACGTCAAACAGGCTGTCAGGATCAAAGTGAATCCCGGGAAACAGCGGGGCCATGGATTCGATCAGACGCTGCTTGTTTTGTTGTTTGGCCAATCTGAACGCGTGGTTGAAGTCCGACTCGCTCGCCAGAGGGCGCAGCTGCGACAGCTCATCGAGATGACGCCGCCAGGTACGTCCGATCCGGCTGTCAATCAAGGCTGACAGGGGCCGGTTTGCCTGGGCCAACCAGCGCCGGGGCGTGATGCCGTTGGTCTTGTTGCAAAAACGCTCCGGGAACAAGGTGGCAAAGTCGGCAAAGATGGTCTGCACCATCAGATCGCTGTGCAGGGCCGATACACCATTGACCTTGTGGCTGGCCAGCACCGACATGAAAGCCATGCGAACGCGCCTGCCGCCCCGCTCGTCGATCAGGGAAACCCGGCGCAGCAGGGAATGATCGCCCGGGAAACGGGCATGTACCCCGGCCAGAAAACGGGCGTTGATGTCAAAAATAATCCGCAGGTGACGGGGCAGCAAACGTCCAATCATCTCCACCGGCCAGGTCTCCAGCGCCTCAACCATGAGGGTGTGGTTGGTGTAAGAAAAAATGCGGGTGCACAGCGACCAGGCCTGGTCCCAGCTCAGGCCTTGCTCGTCCAGCAGCAAGCGCATCAGTTCGGGCACAGCCAGCGCCGGATGGGTGTCGTTCAGGTGCACGGCAACCTTGTCGGCCAGCAGGTCAAAGTTGTCGTGGTTGCGCAAATAGCGACGCAAGATATCCTGCATGGAAGCGCTGACGAAAAAATACTCCTGCCGCAGCCGCAATTCTTTGCCGTGTTCGGAACTGTCGTCTGGATAAAGCACCCGCGATACATTTTCGGAATTGTTTTTGGCTTCTACCGCGCGCATGTAATCGCCGCGGTTAAAGGCTTCCAGATTGATACCCTCACTGGCCCGCGCGGACCACAGCCGCATGGTGGTGACACTGGACATGCCATAGCCCGGAATGCCATTGTCATAGGCCGTGGCAATCACCTGATCCGTATCAACCCACTTCACCGTGTCGCCCTCGGTCACCAGACGACCGCCGAAGTGCACGGTGTAACTCAGCTCCGGCCGCATGAACTCCCAGGGGTTGCCATTGACCAGCCAATAGTCGGGCTCTTCAATCTGACGACCATCCACAATGCGCTGGCTGAACATGCCATAGTCATAGCGAATGCCATACCCAATGCCGGGCAGCCCGACCGTGGCAATCGAATCCAGAAAGCAGGCCGCCAGACGGCCCGGGCCACCGTTGCCCAAGGCAGCATCGGGCTCGACTTCAATCAGGGCATCAAAATCAGCCCCCAGTTGCTCACAAGCCTGTTTGACGGCGTCATACACGTCGGTAGCGAGCATGGCATTGACCAGCGCACGGCCTGTGAGAAATTCCATTGAGAGGTAATACACCCGTTTTGAATCCTGGTCCTGGGCGCGCTTGAGGGTTTCGCGCCAGGGGTTCATGACGCGGTCACGAACGGTACGGAAAACGGCAAACATCCAGTCGCGCTGGCTGGCAGAACGCGGGTCTTTGCCTATGGAATAAATCAGGTGATTGGCAATGGAGCTGCGGATGGCTTCAACGCTGTCAAGGGGTTGGACATTGTCAGCTAGGTTTTCGTAAAACATGGTGCTCAATCGTCAGAAATTGTGAGGAGAAGCCGGTCAGGGGAACACAAGCAATTTTCGTGCGCAAGCTAAAACGCCTGGGGTTTCAGAGACCGGTACAGCGCCAGATACTGCGCAGCCGCTACCTGCCAGTCAAAGCGTAATTTCATGGCATTTTTCTGCACGGTTTTCCAGACTTCCGTCCGGGCATGCAGATCATGGGCGCGCATCAAGGCAGCCAGCAAGCCTTGCGCCGAGAAGTCGTCAAACACAAAACCGCAGGCGCTGCCGTCCTCCAGGGTTGCCGGGGATACATCAACCACCGTGTCCGCCAGTCCGCCAACCCGGTGAACCAGGGGCAAGGTGCCGTAGCGCAAGCCGTAGAGCTGCGTCAGGCCGCAGGGCTCGAAGCGGGAAGGCACCAGGATCACGTCTGATCCGGCAATGATGCTGTGCGCCAGGTTTTCGTCGTAACCGATCTTGACCGAGACCTGACCGGGGTACTTGTTGGCAGCTTCCACAAAGGCCTGTTCGATCCCGGGGTCACCGCCACCAATCAAGGCCAATTGCGCACCCAACCCAAGCGCATCATCCAGCACTTCTGCCACCAGGTGCAGGCCTTTTTGCTCGGTCAGCCGGCTGACCACCCCCAACACCAGGGCGTCGGGGTCGGACTTGAGACCCAGGAGCGCCTGCAATTGTTTCCTGGCGTTCTTTTTTCGCCCTATAGAACGCCAGTCAAAGGTCTGCGCCAGCACCGCATCGTGGGCCGGGCTCCAGACCGCATAGTCCACGCCATTCAAAATTCCCGACAGCACCGCTGAGCGTGCCTGCAACACCCCGTCCAGACCAAAACCCTGCTCAGGAGTGAGAATTTCACGTGCGTAAGTCGGGCTGACCGTGGTGATGCGGTCAGCAAACTGCAGACCGGCTTTCATGAACGAGACCTGCCCGTGATACTCCACACCGTCAATGCCAAAGAGGTGATCTGCCAGGCCGAGCGAAGCAAAAACCTCAGCCGGGAAAACCCCCTGGTAAGCCAGATTGTGAATGGTGAATACAGAGGCCGCAGGGCTGGTGTCAGCACCCCGATGTTGGCTCAAGTAAAGAGGTGCCAAGCCGGTGTGCCAGTCGTGGCAGTGCAGGATATCGGGCTGCCACAGCGTATCGAGCCCGCGCCCCAGACTAGCTGCGGCCCAACTCAGCAGGGCAAAACGCGCGGCGTTGTCTGGCCAGGGCTGTCCTGAAGCATCCAGGTAGGGGTTGCCTGGTCTGTCAAAGCAAGCCGGTGCATCCAGCACATAGCAGGGCATTGCCGTATCCGGCAATTCAGCGCGAATAATCCGCACCGCCATGTCTGCGCTCAAGGGTCCGGCACCCGCAGGCAGGCTCAAAGCGGCCTGGCCAGGCAGATCGCCAGGAGATAAATCAGGGTGACGGACAGCCGCGAGGATTGCCGGAAAACCCGGCAGGAGGATGCGCACATCGCAGCCGACCTGTCGCAGAGCCTGCGGCAAGGCCGCACTCACGTCAGCCAATCCCCCGGTCTTGAGCAGCGGGAACAGCTCCGCGCAAACGTAGAGAACTTTCATTGCAGTTCGTCAGGCAGATGCCCCAGGGCTTCGAGCATGGACAGGGTCACCAGCACCACCCCTTTGGCGGTGCGGTAAAAGCGACGGGCGTCCTCAGCTGCATCAAAACCGATACGCATGCCCGCCGGAATGTGGCATCCGTTGTCCACCACCACCCGCTTGAGGTGACAGCCCGGCCCGATATCGACCTGTGGCAGCAGCACAGACTCCTCCACGGTGCTGTAGGAATGCACCCGCACGCTGGAGAAAAGAACCGAGCGGCGCACATGCGCACCAGAAATGATGCAGCCACCCGAGACCAGCGAGTCCACAGACATGCCCCGTCTGTCGTCATTGTCGAAAACATATTTGGCCGGTGGAAGTTGCTCCTGGTAGGTCCAGATAGGCCACTCCTTGTCGTACATGTCGAGTTCGGGCAGGGGATCAGTCAGGTCCAGATTGGCTTGCCAGTAGGCATCTACCGTACCGACATCACGCCAGTACGATTTGGTCTCGTCCGTGCTGCGCACGCTGCTGCTGCGAACACAGGACAGTTCAAACGGATGGGCCACCGCATGCCCGCGGGCGACCATGGCGGGGATCAGGTCTTTGCCGAAGTCGTGGCTGGAGCCCGGCGTGACGGTGTCATTCTTGAGCGCTGTATACAAATAAGCTGCATCAAAAACATACACACCCATGCTGGCCAAAGCCATGCCTGGCTTGCCCGGCATGGCAGGCGGATCACTAGGCTTTTCCACAAACTCGAGAATGCGGCGATTGGCGTCGACCGCCATCACGCCAAAGGCGCTGGCCTCTTCAAGGGGAACCTCAATACAGGCCACCGTGCAACGACCGCCTTTGGCCACGTGGTCGGCAATCAGCTTGGCATAGTCCATCTTGTAAATGTGATCACCGGCCAACACCAGAATGTACTCAGGCTTGTGCGCATGCAAGATATCCAGGTTCTGGTAAACCGCATCGGCCGTGCCCCGGTACCAGGACTCTTCGTCAATGCGCTGCTGGGCTGGCAACAAATCAATGAATTCATTGAATTCACTGCGCAAAAAAGACCATCCGCGTTGCAGATGGCGCAGCAAGCTGTGCGACTTGTACTGCGTCAGCACACCGATACGGCGGACACCCGAGTTCATGCAATTGGACAGGGCAAAGTCAATGATGCGGAATTTGCCACCGAAGTAAACCGCGGGTTTGGTTCGGCGGTCGGTCAGGTGTTCCAGGCGCGAGCCTCGCCCGCCGGCCAACACCAGGCCTATGGTTTTTCGGGCCAGTTGCTGGGGGTTGAGTTTGTCCATGGTGGTATAGCCTTATGACTAGGGTGGAGGAGATGAATCAATCATGTCAGTCGCTGCGACCGTGCGCTTGTGTGATAAATGCCAATTCAGAGGCTGCGGCTTCACCCACCTGCAACCACTCAAAGCGCCATTCCCAGCAACCCTGGGACAGCCCCGGAACATTCATGCGGTGAGAACCATCCAGTCCCAGGACATCCTGAAAAGGATAGATCACCGTAGCCGCCACCGATTGGGACAGCGCGCGAATCAGCGCCCAGTGAATCGCCACATCGGCCTGCGGCCCGACGTAGCGGCGTACCCTGTCGCGCTCATGCGCTGACAGGCTGTTCCACCAGCCGACCGAGGTGTTGTTGTCGTGCGTACCGGTATAGGCAATGGTTTGGGGCACATAGTTGTGCGGCAGATACGGGTTACCCGGTGTGTCGCCAAACGCAAATTGCAGGATGCGCATACCCGGAAAGCCGTAAGCCAGGCGCAGGTCATTGACCTCTTGCGTGATCAGCCCCAGATCTTCTGCGATCAGCGGCAAGGGACCCAGGGCGCTGAGCATGGCGTCGAACAACGCACGACCCGGTCCGGCACGCCATTCGCCAGTGATGGCATTGGGTGCATGCGCGGCGATTTCCCAATAAGCCTCAAAGCCGCGGAAATGATCCAGGCGCAACACATCGACACAGCTGAGTTGATGGGCCAGACGGCTTTGCCACCAGGCAAAACCATCGGCCTGCATGGCAGGCCAGTTGTAGAGCGGGTTACCCCAGCGCTGGCCGGTAGGACTGAAGTAGTCGGGGGGAACGCCGGCCACCACGCGGGTGTTGCCGGCCTCGTCAAGCAGGTACTGCGCGGCATTCGACCAGACATCAGCCGAGTGGTGAGCTACAAAAATAGGCGCATCACCAACAATAAGAATATGGGATTCCTTGGCATAGTCGCGCAAGTTTTGCCATTGGCTCATGAACTGCCATTGCACAAATGACCAGAATCCGATGTCCTGATCTGCCTCTCGTCTGAGCCTGTCCAGGGCATCCGGCTGGCGTTGTACAAATGCTTGCGGCCACTGGTTCCAGGGTGAACCATACAAACCATCAAGCGTCATGAACAGGGCGTAGTCATCCAGCCAATGCGCCTGACGGGCGCAGAAGTCCTGCAGCTCCAGCCGCTGCTGCGGTGTAGCCAGACGGCAAAAGCCCGACCAGGCGGCACGCAGCCGCGTCATGCGAAGTTCTGTGACGCGCGCATAGTCACAGCGGTTGATTTCATAGGCCGTGTCGGGAGCCCAGGGCAGCCAGCCCAGATTGACCAGGCTCTCCAGATTGACCAGCAGGGGACTGCCCGCAAAGGTCGAGACACTTTGGTAAGGTGAATTACCGGGGCCCACGGGGTTCAGCGGCAACACCTGCCACAGACTCTGACCGGCTTTGACCAGCCAATCAATGAAGTGATATGCCGCCGGCCCCAGATCACCACAGCCGTTGGGGCCGGGCAGTGAGGTGGGGTGCAGCAAAATGCCGCTGCTTCGTCGCATGAACACGTCAGCTGTGGCGCTCATGGTGCAGCCTGTGGCAAACCTGCCGTGGTAACGCTGGCAGCAGCGCGGTTGCCGGCTTGGTCCGACTCGATGGCCTGCACCAACAGCATGACGGTAGTGGCCGACACATCGCACACATCGTAGATGGTCTGGTCTGCGGGCGTAAAGGGTCCCGCTTGCACCTGAGCGGCAGCGCTGTCAAGTGCCATGCGCCACGGCCCGGGCGGCAAGACAAACGGCAATGCTTGGGGTCCCGCATTGAACAACAACATCACGCGCTCGCTGGCCTGCGCCTGCACGGCACTCGCTTCGGCCACCTCGATCACACAGGCAAAACTACTTTGTGTGCTGTCGTCCCACGCGTGATCCGTCAGGGGCTGACCATTGGGTCCCAGCCAGGCGATATCACTGCCTGGACGGTAGCCTTGCCTGCGTTCGTGGATGGGCTGACCTTGAAACCAGCGCGTGTGGCGTAGCGCCGGATAACGTCTGCGCAGCCCGGTCAAGCCGGCCACAAAGGACATCATGGCCGTATCCGCATGCGCCCAGTCCAGCCAGGTGGTCGGATTGTCCTGACAGTAGGCGTTGTTGTTGCCACGCTGGCTGTGGCCCATTTCATCACCGGCCAGCAACTGGGGCGTGCCCTGAGCCAGCATCAGGGTGGACAACAGCGCCCTGCGCCAGAGCGCGCGCTGGTGCCCAACCGCGGGATCGTCGCTGGGCCCTTCAACACCTGCATTGGCAGAATAATTGTGGCTATGTCCATCGCGGTTGTGCTCGCCATTGGCCTCGTTGTGACGGAGCCGATAGGCCGTGAGATCGGCCAGGTTAAAGCCGTCATGGGCAGTGATCATGTTGACGCTGGCCTGCGGGCTGCGTCCATGGTGAGCAAACAAGCCGCTGGACGCGGTCAGGGTGCGTGCCATCGCCCCCCGGGTGCATTGGTGACCCAGCCAGTAAGACCGGGTGATGTCGCGGAACTGGTCATTCCACTCCTGCCAGCCACTGGGAAACTGACCCAGCTGATAACCACCCACACCAATATCCCAGGGCTCGGCAATCCGTTTCAGGCGTGACAGCAGGGGGTCTTGTGCAATGGCGGCCAGCAACGCCCCGCCGGGATGAAAGCAGTGGTGCAGCAGCGGATCGCGTGCCAGGGTGGTGGCCAGGTCAAAGCGGAAACCATCCACACCGAAAACCTGTGCCCACCAGCGCAGACTGTCCATCACCCATTGCACGTTGTGCGGCTCGCCCATGTTCAAGGCATTCCCACAGCCGGTAGGGTTGAGGTAATGGCCAGCACCATCCCGGGCATAGCTGCTGGCATTGTCCAGGCCACGCCAACTCAGGGTTGGGCCTTTGATATCTGTTTCAGCCGTGTGGTTGTAGACCACATCGAGCACCACCTCCAGGCCGTGACTGTGCAACTGATCGACCATGGCGCGAAACTCGTCGCGCACCGTCTCTGGTGAACAGGCATAGCCGGGCTCCGGCATGAAAAAACCCAGCGTGTTGTAGCCCCAGTAGTTGGTCAGGCCCAAGCCCAGCAAATGCAGTTCGTCTATGTGCAAATGCACCGGCAGCAGGCACAGGGTGGTGATGCCCAGGCGTTTGTAGTGCGCCAGCATGGGTGCACTGGCCAGCGCGGCATAGGTGCCCCGCATAGGCTCAGGTATATCCGGGTGAAGACGGGTCAAGCCTTTCACATGGGCCTCGTACAAAATGGTTTTATCCAGAGCAATCTCCGGGCCAGGGGCAATTTGCCTGCCTGCCTCAAGCTCTTTGGCCAGATCAATCACGCAGCCTTTGGGAATCCTGCTGGCGTTGTCATGCGGATCTGCCTCTTCCTGACCCGACTCCTTGAATACCGACCCGCACTCCAGCGACAACTGGCGCTTGTCACCGACCAGTGCCCGGGCATAAGGGTCTATCAGCAGCTTGGCCGGGTTGAAGCGGTGGCCCGCAGCAGGCTCAAAGGGACCCTCTGCACGCAAGCCATAAAGCTGACCCGCCTTGATACCCGGCAGAAAGCCGTGCCAGACACCGTCTGTCTGCACAGGCAAGCGCTGGCGTGCGGTTTCACGCTGGCCCTCCTGGTCAAACAGGCAGCAGTACACGGCGGTGGCATGGCGTGAAAATACGGCCAGGTTCACACCGCTGTGGCCATCACTCCTCATCAGGCTTGCCCCTAGCGGCCAGGGTTTGCCCGGCAGACAGGGTGAGAGGTCTGGGCTGGCGGTGCTGGCCATGGCGGTGTTGGCCATCATGGGGCGGGAGCGGGTTCGAGCCAGAGTACGGCCAGCGGTGGCAGGTTTAAACAAACCGAGTGCGCATGGCCATGCGCTGGAACATCCTGGGCCATGACCGCGCCGAAGTTCCCCACACCGCTGCCGGCGTAATGCCTGGCATCGGTGTTCAGGCATTCCTGCCAGACTCCGCCCTGGGGCACGCCCAAGCGGTAGCCCATGCGCGGAACCGGCGTGAAGTTACAGGCCACCAGCATCTGCGCCTGCGGGGTGTGGCCATAACGCATGAAGCCGAAAACGCAATGGCTGCGGTCGTTCACTTCCACCCATGCGAATCCGCCGGACTCGTCGTCACGCTGGTGCAAGGCGGCCCGGCTGCGGTAGAGGTGGTTGATGTCGCGTACCAGACTTTGCACGCCCCGGTGGCCGGGGTCGTCCAGCACCTGCCAGTCCAGCGCGGCGTCGTGGTTCCACTCGCGCGGTTGCGCCAGCTCAGAGCCCATGAACAACAGCTTGCGCCCGGGGTGGGCATACATCAGGGCAAACAGCGACTTGAGGTTGGCCAACTTTTGCCAGGGGTCACCCCACATGCGGGAATACAGTGAGCCCTTGCCGTGCACGACTTCGTCGTGCGAGAGCGGCAGCACAAAGTGCTCACTGTAGGCGTACATCATGGCAAAACTGATCTGGTCATGGTGGTACTGGCGCACCACGGGATCGCGCTGAAAGTACGACAAGGTGTCGTGCATCCAGCCCATATTCCATTTGTAGTTAAAGCCCAGGCCACCGACCCAGGGCGGCGCAGACACGCCCGGAAATGCAGTGGACTCTTCAGCCATGGTGACCGACCCCGGAGCCTGCTGACCAATCACACGGTTGGTATCGCGCAGGAAATCTATGGCCTCCAGGTTTTCGCGACCCCCGTTTTTGTTGGGGATCCACTGCCCATGCGAGCGGCTGTAGTCGCGGTAGAGCATGGAAGCCACAGCGTCCACCCGCAGGCCATCGATGCCGTAGCGCTCAATCCAGAACAAGGCATTGCCCACCAGAAAGTTGCGCACCTCGGCACGACCGAAGTTGTAGATCAGGGTATTCCAGTCCTGATGGAAACCTTCGCGCGGGTCGGCATGCTCGTACTGGGGTGTTCCATCAAAACGGGCCAGGGCATGCGCGTCGGTCGGGAAGTGGCCGGGCACCCAATCCAGAATCAGCTGCAGGCCGGCCGCATGAACCGCAGAAACGAAAGCGCTGAAATCCTGGGGCGATCCATAACGGGCGGTGGGCGAGTACAAGCCTGTGGGCTGATACCCCCAAGACGCATAGAAGGGATGTTCATTGATGGGTAACAGTTCAATGTGCGTAAAGCCCAAATCCACCACATAAGGAATCAGGGTGCGGGTGAGATAGTTCCAGTCCGGAACATCCCCGTCTTGGCGTCTCCAGGAGCCTGCATGCACTTCATAAATGCTGATGGGCGCGTTAAGCGCATTGGCAGCCCGGCGAAGGGTGCTGCGCCCTTCGACCGGATCTGGCAAGGCCATCACACGCGCTGCGTTGCCGGGCGGCAACTCGGTGCTCAGCGCATAGGGGTCGGTTTTAAGCACGCGCTGACCATCTGCGCCCAGGACATCGAATTTGTACCAGGCACCGGCCTCGATGCCCGGCACAAACAACTCCCAAACGCCGCACTCCCGGCGAAAGCGCATGGGATGACAACGGCTGTTCCAGAGGTTGAAGTCGCCTGCCAGTGACACCTGCCTGGCATTGGGTGCCCAGACCGCAAAAGCCACGCCCGCCACGTCCTGCATGGTGCAGGGATGCGCGCCCAGTTTCTCCCAGGGTCGCAGATGACTTCCCTCTTTGAGCAACCAGACATCGGTATCACCCAGCCACAGGCCAAAACGAAACGCATCCTCAATACACCGGGTGCCCAGACCGGAACTGATGCGCAACAGATAAGCGCTTGGGTCCTGGGTCAGCCAATCGCCGACAAACAAAGCGCTGCCCTCAACAGGCGCCAGAGCCAACAGCACGTCATGGGTGTCCCGGCTGACCAGTTCAACGCTGTACGAACCCGGCAGGAAAGCGCGAAAACGGTAATGTCCCGCACGGCCACTGGCATGCGGGCCCAGGCTGGCAAAAGGGTCCTGGCACCGCCCTTCCTGGAGCGCCTGGGCGAGTTGGCGTTCTGCCTCATGGTCGACATGAACTTCCGCACTGGAGCCGCCACTGTCAAGGTCGTGTGAGTCGCTCATGGTGGTGTTTAGGGAGTCATGGTTTATTGTGACTGACCGAACCGGCTTTCTGAGAGCAACAGAAAAGAAATTCAAGCCGTGTCAATTTTGGCGGCAATCACCTTGTCTATGCGCTTGCCGTCCAGGTCCACCACCTCAAAGCGCCAGCCCACGCAATCCACGCGCGCGCCGGTTTGCGGCAGCTCCCCGCTGACCGACATCAACAGCCCGGCGACGGTGTTGTACCGCCCCCGGTCTTCTTCCGGCAAATCCCGGATGCCGAGCCGGTTTTTAAGTTCGCCTACGGGCATCATGCCGTCTATCAGCCAGGAGCCATCGTCGCGCAAGGTGGCCCAGGCCTCAACCTGAGCCTGAGGCTTGAGCTCTCCGGTAATGGCCTCGAGCAGATTGCCGGGCGTCAACAAGCCCTGGACCACGCCGTATTCGTCCACGACAAAGACCATGCGCCCCGAACGGGCGCGAAACTGCTCTACAAGCTCCATGCCTGAAAGCGTTTCAGGAACAAACACCGCCGGCAGCGCGTGTGACTCAATGGTTCCTGCGTGTGCCTCACCCAAAGCGATGAGTTGTCCCACACTGATGATGCCCACCACTTCGTCAAGGGAACGGCGGCACACCGGATACCAGGAGTGAACAATAGGCTCATCCAGATCACCCACCCGTTCAACAGCGTGCTTCAGACTCTGGGCCACCGTGTGGCTGGCCTCAAGCCACTGGATGTCCGAGCGCGGCACCATCAGTGAGGTCAGCGGTCGCTCGTCAAGCAGAAAAACATTCTGAACCATCTGGTGCTCATGCGCCTCAATGACACCGGCATCAACGCCCTCCTCCAGACTGTGGGCAATCTCTTCCTCAGTCACAACATGGGCTCTGGCGGTGTCGATGTGCAGCAACTTGAGCGTGCCCTGGGTTGTCGCAGACAGCAGCATCACAAACGGGCGGGCCGCCGTAGCCAGCCAAAGCATGGGGCGAGCCATCCAGCGCGCCACCGGCTCGGGGTAAAGCTGACCAATCCGCTTAGGGACCAACTCGCCAAAAATGATGGTCACAAAAGTAATCACGGTGACCACCAAGGCGGTGGCAGAAAGGTCAGCCGCCCGGTCTGACAGACCCCAGGATTGCAGCCGGGCCGCAACGCCGCTGCTGAAAGCAGCTTCGCCCACAATGCCGTTGAGCACCCCGATGGAGGTGATTCCGACCTGCACGGTCGACAAAAACTGGTTCGGGTTGGCCAACAAGGTCAGGGCCGCCTTGGCACCTCCGTCACCGGCCTCGGCCATGCCGATCAGGCGGGCTTTGCGGCTGGCCGCGAGTGCCAACTCGGACATGGCAAATGCGCCATTGAGAACAATCAGGAAGACGATAAGGAAAAAATCCATGAAACCCAAGGGAAAATGAACACATGGCACTTTACTTGATTGGCGATGTCCAGGGCTGTGATGCTGCTTTGCAGCGCCTGCTCGATGAAATTTCTTTCTCCCCCAGCCGCGACACCCTGTATCTGCTGGGTGACCTGGTCAACCGCGGGCCTGACTCTGCTGCCGTATTGCGCCGCCTGACAAGTTATGCCGCTTCTGCCCAATGCCTGCTGGGCAACCATGACCTGCATCTGCTGGCTGTTGCAGCCGGTGTAAGGCGTGCCCACCGCAAGGACACCCTCGATGGCATCTTGCAAGCCCCTGACCGCCAGGCACTCCTCGATTGGCTGGCCCAGCAACGCCTGGCGATACATCTTGAAACTCAGGGCCAGGAGCTTTTAATGGTCCATGCCGGTGTTCTGCCTCAATGGAGCGCTACGCAAACAATAGCACTTGCAGCGGAGGTCGAAGCCGCCCTGCGCAGCAATGACAGGCTGGAATTTCTGTCGCAGATGTTCGGCAATAGCCCGGATAGCTGGCACGACTCGCTGACCGGCGCAGACCGGCTGCGGGTGGTGGTCAACGCGTTGACTCGGCTGCGTTTTTGCAACGCGCAGGGGCAGATGGAGTTTGAGACCAAAGGAGGTGCAGACGCAGCGCCGCCAGGGTTTATGCCCTGGTTTGAAGTCCCGCAGCGGCAAACCAGCGCCATCACGGTGGCTTTTGGCCATTGGTCAACCCTGGGCTGGCTGGGCCGCAGCGATGTGCTGTCCATGGACAGCGGCTGTGTGTGGGGCGGATCGCTCAGCGCGGTTCGGCTGGGCGCAGCTTCCGAGACGAATACCCTGGAGCCGCACCGCAGCGCTTTGCAGTTCGAACTGATTGCGGTGGCTTGCGCTGCGGACCAAAGCCCGTGAGGGCAGTAAGACGGGTTGAGTCTCGAGTTATTGGGTCTTGAACAGCGCTGCGACCTTGCGCTTGACCTTGATATTGGCTGAAATGCTGCGCGCCGTGGTTTGCCGGGGTGTGGCCTCCCACGAGGGGGCGGCATCGGTGGCGGGTGCCTCGTAGGGCTTGTCAAAAAACGGGTCGCGCAGCACAGGTGCCGGGCGGCTGATGTCACGGCGCGGTCCACGGTCGTGTCCAGTGCGGTCCTGGCCTGATCGCCCTTCCCTTTGCTCACGCGACTCGTCGGCTGCATACATGCGCCGGCCATCGTTGATGCGGCCTTGGCGTCGGATGTCCGGGATGTCCTCGTCAAACTCGATAGGTTCAAGCTCGATTTTGGTCTTGATCAGTTTTTCAATGTCTGTCACCAGCCGGGCGTCCTTGCCAGAGGCAAAGCTCACTGCCAGACCAGAGGCACCGGCGCGACCGGTGCGGCCGATGCGGTGCACATAGTCTTCGGCACTGAAAGGAATGTCAAAGTTGAAGACGGCCGGCACATCCTTGATGTCAAGCCCGCGGGCGGCCACATCGGTGCACACCAGCAAATCAACCTCGCCCTTTTTGAAGGCATCGAGTGCCTTGAGGCGCTCATCCTGGCTTTTGTCGCCGTGCAGGGCCGCGGTTTTCAGGCCTTCATGTTCCAGCGAGCGTGCCAATCGGGCACAACCCAGCTTGCTGTTGACAAACACAAACGCCTGCTTCATGCCGCGCTGGCGCAGGATCTGGTGCAGGGCGCGCCGTTTGTCGTCTTCGTTGACGTTGTAGAAATGCTGCTCCACGGTGGCTGCGGTGGCGTTGGATCGTGCCACTTCAATCGTGATCGGGTTTTGCAGGTAACTGTTGGCCAGGCGTTTGATTTCCGGCGAGAAAGTGGCCGAAAACAGCAGCGTCGTGCGCTGTTTGGGCAGGTAGGAAAGAATGCGCTGCAAATCGGGCAAAAACCCGATGTCCAGCATGCGGTCGGCTTCGTCGAGCACCACATATTCCACCTGGTTGAGCACCGCGTTCTTGGCCTCAATGTGGTCCAGCAGCCGCCCCGGGGTGGCCACCAGCACTTCAACGCCTTTTTTCAGCTCCAGGGTTTGGGGTTTCATGTCCATGCCACCAAACACCACGGCACTGCGCAGGTTGGTGTACTTGGCGTACAACTTGACCTGCTGGGCCACCTGGTCGGCCAGTTCGCGGGTGGGCAGCAGCACCAGTGCGCGTACCGGGTGCCGGGCGGGGGAGGTGGAGGCGTTTTCGTGCTTGAGCAGCCGGTGCAGCAAGGGCAAGGAAAAAGCGGCAGTTTTGCCTGTGCCGGTCTGGGCTGCGCCCATCACGTCGCGGCCGGTCAGCACCACGGGAATGGCCTGGGCCTGGATGGGCGTCATCGACTCGTAGCCCATCTCGGAAACTGCCCGGGCAATGGGTTCTGCCAGCTGCAGTTGGGCAAAGGCCATGACCGCGGTGTCAGCCGTCAGAACGTTGGAAGTAATGGCCGGTAGGATGGCCGGCTCAGCTGTGGAGAGTGTTTGGGTTTCAGTATTCAAGTCGTTGCAGGAAAAAAGCTATTGAATTGTGCTATTTAATCAATAGCGGGTATAGCCCTGTGATCAAGGGATTTACCGCATTATCGCCCATAACGGCTAAGCCCTGGGCAAGGTCACGCCGCGCTGGCCCTGGTACTTGCCGCCCCTGTCTTTGTAGCTGGTTTCGCAGACATCGTCCTTGTCGCTCTCAAAAAACAGCACCTGGGCGCAGCCCTCGCCCGCATAGATTTTGGCCGGCAGCGGCGTGGTGTTGGAAAACTCCAGCGTCACATAGCCTTCCCACTCGGGCTCAAAAGGCGTCACATTGACAATGATGCCGCAGCGCGCATAGGTGCTTTTGCCCAGGCAGATGGTCAGCACATTGCGCGGAATCCGGAAGTATTCCACTGTGCGCGCCAGCGCAAAGCTGTTGGGCGGGATGATGCAGACCTCGTCGTGAAAATCGACAAAGCTCTTTTCATCGAAGTTCTTCGGGTCCACCACCGTGGAGTGAATATTGGTGAACACCTTGAATTCGGGTGCGCAACGGATGTCATAGCCGTAACTGCTGGTGCCATACGAAATGATTTTTTTGCCTTCGGCCTGACGGATCTGGCCAGGCTCGAAAGGCTCGATCATGCCGGTGGTCTGGGCCATGTGGCGTATCCATTTGTCGCTTTTAATACTCATGGTCAATGCTCATGGTTAAGGGTTCTTCTTGATGCCCCGATTGTAGGCAAGGCGATATAGTCGCTAGCTGCAGTTTTGTACGGCCGTCTTGGCCCATGAATCAAGGAAGCGGCGTGGAAGTTTCATTCAAGCAGGAAATCGAATCCCTCAAGCTCGGCGCTGGTGACACCTTTCATGGCGAAGGCATTCTGGCCATCACCAAGGCCTTGCTGCAATCCGGCGTGTCCTATGTCGGCGGTTACCAGGGCGCGCCCGTGTCCCATTTGCTTGATGTGATGGTCCAGGCCAAACCCTATATGGACCAGCTTGGCGTGCACGTGCAGGCCTGTGCCAACGAAGCCTCAGCGGCCGCCATGCTGGGTGCCTCCATCCATTACCCGCTGCGTGGCGCGGTGACCTGGAAATCCATTGTGGGCACCAATGTGGCCGCTGATGCCTTGAGCAATCTTGCCTCCCCCGGCGTGGTCGGCGGCGTCCTGATTGTAGTGGGTGAAGACTACGGCGAAGGTGCCAGTGTGATTCAGGAGCGGACCCATGCCTATGCCCTCAAATCCTCCATGATCCTGCTCGATCCGCGCCCCGAGCTCGGACAAATGGTCGCCATGGTGGAGCACGGGTTCCGGCTGTCTGAGGCCTCCAACATGCCCGCCGTGATGGAACTGCGTATCCGCGCCTGCCATGTGCGCGGCAGTTTTGAATGCAAGGACAACCGCCGCCCGGTGATTTCCAAGCAAGACCTGCTGGCCGAACCCGCTGCTTTTGACTACATGCGTCTGGCCCATCCGCCTGTCACCTTCCGCCAGGAAAAGCTCAAGTTCGAGCAGCGCATTCCTGCTGCCCGCCAGTACATCTCGCAGCACAAGCTCAACGAGCACTTTGAGGGCGTGCGCAAAGACCTGGGCCTGATCGTGCAAGGCGGCATTTACAACGCCCTCATCCGGGCCCTGCAGCAGCTCGGACTGGCCGACGCCTTTGGTCACAGCGAGATCCCCTTGCTGGTGCTCAATGTCACCTACCCGCTGGTGCCGCAAGAGGTGGCTGACTTCGCCTTGGGCAAACAGGCTGTGCTGGTGGTCGAAGAAGGCCAGCCCGAGTACATCGAACAGGAAATCGCCACACTGCTGCGCCGCCAAGACATCAATACCGCCCTGCATGGCAAGGACATGCTGCCACTGGGCGGTGAATACAACGTCGAGACACTCACCGCCGGTTTGATCCCCTTCCTCAAGCGGCACGCACCCGGCTTCGACACCGCATCCGCCCAGACCTGGCTGCACAGCAACACGGAGCGCCGTGCCGCGGTGGCCGCTCACCTCAAGGCCGAACTGAACAGCCCGACCCTGCCCGCACGGCCCCCCGGCTTTTGTATCGGCTGCCCCGAGCGGCCCGTGTTCTCTGCGCTCAAACTCGCCCAGCAGGATGTCGGCCCGGTTCACATTGCAGCCGACATCGGCTGCCACGCCCTGGCCACCTTCGAGCCGTTTTCCTCAGGCCACTCCATCCTGGGCTACGGCATGAGTCTGGCCAGCCGTGCCGGCGTATCACCCATGATGCAGCGGCGCACCCTGTCCATCATGGGGGACGGCGGC
Organism: Hylemonella sp.; assembly: GCA_040382055.1. GTDB lineage: Bacteria > Pseudomonadota > Gammaproteobacteria > Burkholderiales > Burkholderiaceae_C > JBEIGE01. Next base: position 57,467 of record JBEIGE010000005.1, on the reverse strand, counting down.
TTCTGGCACAACGGCTTGCTCACCGGGGTGCAGTCGGCCCTGTTCAATGGCGACGATTCGGTGCTGCTGATCTTTAAAAACGGCTATACCTCGGCCACCGGCACCCAGGACATCATCTCCACCCCCGACGAAGCCGCCAAACTGGCGGCCACGGACAAACTCGAGAGTCTGACCCGTACCAACCTGACCATTGAGAGCACCTTGCAGGGCCTGGGCCTGAAGTGGATGCGCACCGTGCATACCTACCATGTCGACGAGATGCGCAAAACCCTCAATGAGGCCTTGACTACTGAATTCAAAGGCCTCAAGGTCATCATTGCCGAAGGCGAATGCCAGCTCGAGCGCCAGCGGCGCATCAAGCCCTGGATGGCCAGTCTGCTGCAACGCGGCAAACGTGTGGTGCGGGTGAAGTACGGCGTGGATGAGGACGTTTGCAACGGGGACCATGCCTGCATCCGCCTCTCAGGCTGCCCCACCCTGACCCTCAAAGACAACCCCGACCCGCTCAAGGTCGACCCGGTCGCCACCGTGATCGACGGCTGCGTGGGCTGCGGCTTGTGTGGAGCCAACGCCCACGCCGCCACGCTTTGCCCCTCGTTTTACCGGGCTGAGGTGGTGCAAAACCCAAGCTGGCATGAACGGATGACCCACCACGTGCGAAGCCTGTTTGTTCGCGCCCTGCAGTCATGAACGCACAACCTATTACCCTGCTGATCTGCGCTTTGGGTGGCGAGGGCGGCGGTGTTCTGTCTGAATGGCTGATCGAAACCGCCCGCGCCTGCGGTTATGCGGCGCAAAGCACGTCCATTCCCGGCGTGGCGCAGCGCACCGGCGCGACCACCTACTATGTGGAAGTGTTTCCCGTGCCGCTGGCTGAACTGGGTGGCAAGAAACCGGTGCTCAGCCTGAACCCGGCACCCGGCAGCCTGGACTTGCTGGTGTCCTCCGAACTGCTGGAAACTGCCCGCCAGGTCGGCAACGGCATGACCGCCCAGCAACGCACCCTGACCATCACCTCGTCCAACCGTTCGCTCACCACTCTCGAGCGCATGGTGCCTGGTGATGGCCGCACCGACAGCGCTCCCCTGATGGATGTCATCCGCAGCCACAGCCGCGAACACCATGTGCTCGACATGGGCGGCATGGCCCGCGCAGCAGGCAGCATCGTCAGCACGGTGATGCTCGGCGCAATTGCTGGCAGCGGTATCTTCCCGTTTCCGCGTGCCGCCTACGAGGCCACGATTGCCGCAGGCGGCAAGGCCGCCCAGGCCAGCTTGCGCGGTTTTGCCAGCGGCTTTGAGACCGTCCAGCGCCAGCGCAACCAGACCAGCGTCATCCACCAATTGCTATCAGAAGATGAGCAAATAAACAATAACCCACAAGGGCTAGCACCGGATTTGGCCAAAGACTTTCCGCCCGCCGTGCATGAGCTGCTGGGTCTGGGCCACGCCAGGCTGGTCGATTACCAGGGCCCGGCCTATGCAGCGCGCTATGTGCTAAGACTCAAGCAGGTGTTGCAAGTTGAACAAGGCGCTGACCCAGCGGGCACAAACAACTTTGCCACCACCCGGGAAATGGCCCGCTGGCTGGCCTTGTGGATGGCGTTTGATGACATTGTGCGCGTCGCCGATCTGAAAAGCCGCGCCAGCCGCTGGGCCCGGGTGAACGCCGAGGTCAAGGCCGGTACGCACGATGTGCTCAAAGTCTTTGACCACTTCAAACCCGGCGCACCCGAGTTTGCTGCCCTGCTGCCCCATTCGGCGGCACAACGGGTCCTGCGCTGGGACCGCCAGCGCTCCAGCAAGGGCCAGGACCCCTGGGCGCTGCCGCTGAAAATCGGCACGCACTCGGTACTGGGCATGCTCGCGCTACGCACCCTGGCCAGTCTCAAGTGGCTGCGGCCACTGGGCAGCCGCTTCGCCACCGAGCAAACACTGATCGACCAGTGGCTGACTGCTGTGGTCCAGGCGACAGCCCGCGATTGGCAAAGTGGTTTTGAATTGGCCCAGTGTGGCCGCCTGATCAAGGGTTATGGCAGCACCAATGAACGTGGCAAAGACAACCTGCTTCACATTCTCGAACAACTCTCCCAGGGTCCGGCAACAGCCTTGGCCGCAGCCCGAACGGCGGCCCTCGCCGACGAGGCCGGCAAGGCGCTGGACCAAACGCTGATCGCGCACGGCGCAGCGGCGCGGCCGGTTAAATCACAACCCATACGCTGGGTTAAAAAACCAAAAGCCCTTCCCAGTCAATCCTGATCTGACTAAGAAGACATTGCCCACAACCAAGAAGGAGACCCATGACTAACACACTCACAAACTCCAGCCTGCGCCGGTCTTTCATCGCTCCCTTGCTGTTGGCTGCATGCCTGGCACCCGTGCAGGCTCAAAGCTGGCCGGTCAAACCGGTGCGGGTGGTGGTGAACTTTCCTCCTGGCGGCGCAGCTGACCAGATTGCCCGGGCTATTTCAGTGCCCCTGCAAGAGGCCCTGGGCCAGCCGGTGGTGGTGGAAAACCGTGCCGGCTCCAACGGCAATATCGGGGGAGATCTGGTGGCCAAGTCTGCGGCAGACGGCTACACCCTGCTCATGAGTTCAGGCGGCATGGTGTCGGTCAACCCGCATATTTATCCAAAAATGCCTTTTGATCCCGCCAAAGATCTCGAACCGGTGGCCGCTGCTGCACGGGTGCTGGTGTTTTTGGTCACCAAGCCTGCCTTGCCGGTGAACAACATTGCCGAGTTGATCGCCTACATCAAGGCCAATCCGGGCAAGTTGTCCTATGGTTCAGCCGGCAGCGGCAGTTCACCCCATCTGGCCGGTGAGATGTTCAAAAGCCAGGCCGGCCTGTTTGCGGTGCATGTGCCCTACCGGGGTGCTGCCCCGGCCCTGGTGGATTTGCTGGCCGGCCAGATTGACTACTACTTTGACCCGGGTATTGGCCTGAACCAGGTGCGTGCAGGCAAACTTAAATTACTGGCGGTTGGCAGCCCCAAGCGCTCACCGCTGTTTCCGGATGTGCCCACCTTGAACGAAGCCGGCCTGACAGGTTTTGATGCCGACACCGTTTTTGGCTTTTATGCCCCCAGCGGCACCCCCGCGCCCGTGGTGGCACGTTTGAACCGCGAAATCAACCGCATCCTGGCCACACCGGCACTCAAAGACCGCATGGCTGCGCTGGGCGGTGAAGCGCTGGCCATGACGCCAGGCGAGTTTGCAGCCAAGGCCAGCGAGGACTCCAAACGCTTTGGTGCCATCATCAAGGAACGGCAAATTTCTCCCGACTGACACTGCGAATGACCACAGCCCTCTCACCTGCTCTTGCCACGCCAGCCAACGCACGTGTGGTGATCCACCGCGTCCGGGTGGAGTTCGGCGACTGTGACCCCGCGCGCATCGTGTGGTTCCCCAACTTCTTTCGCTGGATAGACGCGGCCTCGCGCAACTTCTTCATGGCATGCGGCGTACCGCCCTGGCATGAAACCGAAAAAACGCTGGGTGTTCTGGGTACGCCGCTGGTCGACACCCATGCCCGGTTTGTCAAAACTGCCAGTTACGGCGACATCCTGGACATCCACACCCATATTGCCGAATGGCGCGACAAAAGCTTTGTCCAGCGCTACCAGATCTACCGCGCCGATGAGCTCGTCATGAGCTGCGATGAGGTGCGCATTTTTGCAGCCCATCGGGAAGACGCCAGCGAAGGCACCAACAAAGGCAACGCCATCCGGGCTGTCGCCATTCCCCCCTCCATCCGCTCACTGTGTGAATAAGCGGTAAACATACTTGCAACAGGACATGTCCATGACACCCACGCTAAAAAACATCCGGCTGCTGGCACTTGTGCCCCTGGCTTTGCTCACCTCGCTGGTTGCCGCTCAACCTTATCCCGGCAAAACCGTCACCTTGATCGTGCCCAACCCGCCTGGCGGTTTTGTAGACGCTTCTGCACGCCTGATCAGCGAACCTCTGGCCAAGGTCATGGGCCAGTCTGTGGTGGTTGACAACAAAGGCGGCGGCAGTGGCAATGTGGCGTATGGCCTGGTGGCGCGCGCCGCCCCCGATGGCTACACCCTGCTGACCTCTTACAGTGCCTACCATGTCGGCAATCCGGCCCTGAGCCCCAAATTACCCTGGGCACAAAAAGACTTTGCACCGGTGGCACTGCTGACCGTAGCCACCAACGTGATTGCCGTTCACCCCTCGGTCCCGGCCAACACGCTGGGCGAATTCATCAGCTACCTGCGCGTCAACCCCGGCAAGCTCAGCTATGCGTCACAGGGCAACGGCTCGCTGTCACACATCGGCACCGAGATGTTCAAGGCACAAACCAAAACCAGCATGGTGCACATTCCCTACCGGGGCTCGGGCCCGGCACTGCTCGATGTGCTCTCGGGTCAGGTTCAGGTATTCATCACCACGCCCCCTTCCGTGATGGGGCAGATTCAAACCGGAAAACTCAAAGGCCTGGCCACAGCCGGCAAAACACGTCATCCGGGGCTGCCCAATGTGCCCACCACCGCTGAGGCCGGGCTCAAGGGTTTTGAACTTGAAGCCTGGGTCGCCATTTTTGCCCCAGCCGGCACGCCGGCCGATGTGATTGCAAAACTCAGCAATCAGATCAAGCAGGCGCTGGATCAGCCTGACACCAAAACCCGTGCCGCCAGCGCAGGCATAGAAATACGCTACCAGGGTCCGGAAGCTCTGGACGCCCTGGTGAAAACCGAAACCGAATTCTGGGCAAAAACCATCAAGAGCGCGGGAATTACGGCTGATTGATACCCCAATCACGCCCAATTGGCACCCGGACACACAAAAATGGCCCCGCATCAGCCAAGACTGTGGCACATTGCAGGAATTCCCAGATTTGGAGACAGCGCATGAAGCACTTACCTGATCGCCGCAAGCTCCTGCTTGCCACAGGCGCCTCTGGAATAGCCGTCCTGATGGCCGGGTGCTCAACCCCGCCGCCGGCACGGGTGGCCGTTGCTGTTGAGCCACCTGTACCTGAGGCTGCGCCACCGCCGCCACCGCCTGCAGAGCCCATAGCCGTTGCGCCTGAGCCGCTGCCCACCAAAGTGTCGGCAGCGCTGACCCCACGTGACTACCGGCGCGATGCGGCAGGCCACCTGTACGTCCACAACAACCACCGGATTTTCAAAGGCAAGATGCCGCCCCTGTTACACGCGGTGGGCGTGCTGCAGGTCGAAGTCGACGGAATGGGAGAGATTGTGTCCACCAGCTGGATGCGCGCGCCCACGCATGCCCCCGATGTGATCCGGGAAATCATCCGTACCGTGCGTGCGGCGGCACCCTTTCCGGCACCCGTTCGCATGGGTCGTGTGACTTACACCGACACCTGGTTATGGCACAAAAGCGGGAAATTCCAGCTCGATACGCTCACTGAGGGGCAAACCTGAAGCGGCTCAGGGCTTGGGCAAGTCGTCCCACCAGCGGTCACCCAGCCGCCCCAAAAGAAAGTTCATGAACGCCTGCACTTTGCCCGGCACCATCTTGGGTGAGGGAAACACCGCGTTGATCTCCTGCTCGGGCAGCACATAACCGCTGAGCAACTCCACCAGATGGCCTGACTTCAAGGAATCAGCGGCCACATAGCGCGGCATGGCTGCCACGCCCAGCCCATTGCGTGTTGCCGACAGGATGGCCGATAAGTTATTGGACCTCAGACAGCCCGAGACCGGCACCGTTACCGACTCCCCTTTGGGCGTGGTCATGCGCCAGACATCATCGCCCGAAACGCTGCTGTAGATCAAGGCTGTCAATTGGCTCAGGTCCATTGCGGTTTCAGGTTTGCCATGTGCGCTGACATAGGCAGGCGAAGCCACCATCATCCAGGGGTTCACACCCAGAAAACGCGCACCCAGGGTGGAATCGGCCAGCTTGCCCATGCGGATGGCCACATCAGTGCCTGTGGCCACCAGGTCCACGTAGCGGTCTTCAAAGTTCAGGTCGAGCTGCACATCCGGGTTGTGGGCCATGAACTCCAGTGCCAGCGGCACAATCACCCGCCGCCCAAATGCCACCGATGTGCCCACCCGCAACAAGCCCTGAGCCTGGTTCTGACGAAACCGCACAATGTTTTCCGCCTCATCGGCTTCGCGCACAATGATTTTGCACTTTTCGTAAAACAAGGCCCCCGACTCGGTCACACTCACCCCACGGGTATTGCGGTTGAGCAGACGCACTTTCAAGCGGCCTTCGGTGGCTGCCACCATTTTTGTCACGCTGGGTTGGGTGGTTGAAAATTCCCGCGCCGCTTTGGAAAAACTACCGGTTTCCACCACGCGGACAAAAATTTGCATTGCTTGCAGACGGTCCATCGGGTTTGTCTTTCCTGGGCTTACAAATGAAAATGCGCTCTTGCGCTTTCATTCTAAAGCTTGACTTTTACTCGCTCGCTGACGTCAACGAACCGGTATCCAATGTCAAACCCGCATGCGCCATGCCCCTATAATGACGGGCTCGGAAGCGTGGCAGAGTGGTCGATTGCACCGGTCTTGAAAACCGGCGGTGTTTTGCGACATCCGTGAGTTCGAATCTCACCGCTTCCGCCAAATCGAGACAGCCTCAGCGGTGACTCCTGGTCATTGACCGGGCGGATGCTCGGTGATGAACTGGCGCAGAGCAGCATTCACGCGGGTCTGCCAACCCTTGCCGGTGGCCTTGAAGGTTTCCAGCACATCAGCGTCCAGGCGAATGGCGGTGAACACCTTGGTTTCGTGTGCCTTTGGGCGACCGCGTGGACGTTTCATGGCTACCAGCGCGGCATATGTCTGAGGCGCAAACGCTTCGCTTGCAGGCTTTGCCTTGGCGAACCACGCATCATTCAGTTCGTGGGTATCTTCGTCAGCGGCAATTCCTGCGTTGATAGCCGCGTTCTCTTCCAGGGTTGGGCTGATGTGTCCGGCTTTAAGTTTCGGCATAGCTCTTTTCCTCTCGCTTGTTGGCCTTGCGCAGGCTGATGACACGCACAGCATCGACGCGAAGGCAAAAGACCATCACATGCAGGCGCTCGCCGATATAGCCCGTAGCTTGAAAGCGGGGTTCGGCATACTGCTTGCGTGCATCCTCATGAACCAAGGCGGTTTCCCATTCAAATCCGTCAGCGTCGGCCAGCGACAAGCCATGCTTGTCGAGATTGCTTTCGTCTTTGGCGGAATCGAATTCGAAGTTCACCACATTATTGTATAAACAAAAATAACTACGTAAAGTGTTTTTTGTATAAACATTAAAACCGTGATGCTATCCCCGCACCGCAAGGTAGAACCAGCGCCGTTAATAGATTTTTCGGCAGCTCGCTTGTCAACGGCCAGTTCGCTCTGAATTTCTTCATAGCAGCCGACATAAGCGCTCAACACATAAGCGCTTGACTACACTTGCCGCATGACCACAAACGACATGCCGGACATCATTGCCGGGCTCACGGCACCTCACGCGACCATTTCATCCAAATATTTTTACGACGCCCGGGGTTCAGCGCTGTTTGACGCCATCACCCGGCTGCCGGAGTACTACCCCACCCGGACCGAGATCAGCCTGATGCAGGCGCACGCCCAGGACATTGCCAACACGGTTGGCAGCGGTCGAACCCTGATCGAGCTGGGCGCGGGCAACTGCAGCAAAGCCATGCTGCTGAGCCATTGCATAACACCGCAACGCTTTATCGGGGTGGACATATCTGCCGAGTATCTGCAAACCGCGATTCAGACACTCAGGCGGGAATTTCCCGCCATGGATGTGCGCGCGGTCGCTGCCGACCTGAGCCACGATATTGAGCTGCCAGCCGATATTGCACGCCCACACAGGCTGTTGTTCTATCCCGGCTCATCTATCGGCAACTTTGACCGGCAGCAAGCGCTGGGCCTGCTGCAGCGCATGCGCCGCCTGATTGACCTCGATGGCGCATTGCTCATTGGCATAGATCTGCCCAAAGATCTGGCTGTTCTGAAAGCCGCCTACAACGACGCCGCCGGTGTTACAGCGGCCTTCAACCTCAACATCCTGAGCCATGTGAACCAGCTCATCGGCAGCGATTTTGACCTAAGCCAGTGGCAGCACCTGTCATTTTTCAACCCGGTCGAGTCCCGGATTGAAATGCACCTGCAAGCCCGATCTGATACCGTGGTGCACTGGGTCGGGGGTGAGCGCAGCTTTGCTGCAGGCCAGCGCATTCAGACCGAAAACAGCTACAAATACCCCCTGGAAGATTTCAAAACCCTGTTGCAGGCGGCGGGTTTTCCAAACACCAAAGTCTGGACCGACCCACGCCACTGGTTTGCCTTGCTCTATGCACAGCCGTGAGCAAGCTCAGCGCGGCTTTCTCTCAATCCCAGAGCGCATCAACTCCACAAATCCAGCGGCGGGTCGTGCACCACGGCACGCAAGATATCCGTGCGCGAGACAAAACCCACCACAACGCCGTCCTCCACAACCACCGGCAAGCCAGGCAGCCGGGTATCGATCAGGATTTGCGCCACTTGGCGTATGTCTGCATCGCTGTGCACGGCCGTCACCGGCGTGCGCATGAGGGACGAAACCGGCCGGGCCAGCAGCGCCTGCCAGACCAATGGCTTGCTGCCTGGCATCGGCAAGTGTTCAGGCTGCACCAGTTCGGCACGGGTCAACAAGCCCACCAGAAAGCCGTTTTTGTCCACCACCGGGGCCTGGCCCAGGCCATGGCGGGTCAACATTTGCCAAGCCTCAAGAACCGTCATGGTCAGCGGCACGGTGACCACCGCGTGGCTCATGATGTCGTCCACACGTCTCAGGGCATGGCGCGTCATGTGCGCTGCGCCGGCCTGGGCATAAGCCGTCACGGCTTCGCGCCCGACCGGGGCCTGAGGCACGTGGGCTACCGGGGGCTCGGCAGGCTTGTGCAAGGCCAGATCGCTGCGCAGCAGCTCAGCAAACTCAGCGCCTTTGATCGCTTGCACAGCCTTGACGGTTTGAACCCTTCGAAGTTCGTCCATCGCGCCTTTGAAGACGCGGCCAGACTCGCCGTAGATTGAAAACATAAGCCCTCCTCGCCTTGCACCGGCGTCCATGCTGCAGTCGCCGCTCACATCTTAGCGGGAGTTCAGGCTTTGCCCTCAGCCAGAAAAATCGCCTGCAGATCACTCAAAAAGTCAAAGCCCCGTGCTGTCGGTTTCACGGTCTGCAAATCCCGCTCAATCAGGCCCTTGCGCTGGGCCTCCTCCAGGCCCTGGGTTATTGCGGTCAGGGGCAGGCCGGTCCGGTCTGAAAAATCCGTCAGTTTGAAGCCGTCGCGCAGCCGCAAGGCATTGAGAATGAACTCAAATGGCAAGTCAGCGCGGCTCACTTCGGTTTCCTGCGCAATCGCCTGGCCTGCATGCGCTTTGCTCATGTAGAGCTGCGGCTCACGCACGCGCACCTGGCGAACCACCCGGTGCGCAAAACTCAGCTTGCTGTGGGCACCCGCGCCTATACCCAGGTAATCGCCAAACTGCCAGTAGTTCTGGTTATGCCAGCAGGCGTGCCCCGCGCGGGCATAGGCCGAGACCTCGTAGCGCTGCATGCCCTGGGCTTGGGTGACTTCCGTGATGCGGTCGAGCATGTCATATGCCAGGTCCTCATGGGGAAGTACGGGCGGAAACTTGGCAAAGTAGGTATTGGGCTCAAGGGTGAGGTGGTAAATCGACAAATGGGGCGGCTCCAGCGCAAGCGCCTGCGCCAGGTCCTGCTCCAAGGCGGCCATGTCCTGGCCGGGCAGCGCATACATCAGATCCAGATTGAAGGTGTCAAAGGCCTGGGCAGCCTCTTGCACCGCGGCAATGGCCTGGGCCCGGTCATGCACCCGGCCCAACTGCTTGAGCGCCGCATCATTGAAGCTCTGCACCCCCATCGACAAGCGTGTCACACCGGCACTGCGAAAAGCGCGAAAGCGGTCTTTCTCAAAGGTTCCGGGGTTGGCCTCCAGCGTCACCTCGCAATCGGCAGACAGCCGCAGGCGCGCCCGGATATCGCCCAACATGCGGTCTATGCCTTGCGGTGAAAACAGGCTGGGCGTTCCACCGCCTATAAATAGGCTGTGCACCGTGCGGCCCCACACCAGGGGCAAGGCTGCCTCCAGATCAAGCACCAGTGCATCCAGGTAGCGTTGCTCGGGCATTTCGCGCTCCCGCATCTCGTGGGAGTTGAAGTCGCAATAGGGGCACTTTCTGATGCACCACGGCAAATGCACATACAAGGACAGCGGCGGCAGACCTGAGAGCTGCAGGGTGCCCGGACGCAGGTAATGGGTGATGTCGGTCACGTCAAACAACTATGCCGCCAACTGGTTCGCCAACCAGCGCTCGCGGATCAGTTCGACCATGGCTGCCGCAGACTGGCCGCGGTGGCTGTTGGCGTTCTTCACCTCAACCGGAAGTTGCGCAAAGGTTTTGCCGAACTTGGGGATCAGCATCACCGGGTCAAAACCAAAACCCTGGCTGCCCAGTGGCTCGCGGGTAATCTCACCCACCACCCGCCCTACCGCCACCAGCGGCTCAGGGTCTTGGGGCGAGCGAACCGCCACCAGCGTGCTGACCAGCGCAGCGCGCCGGTTGTCGATGTTCTGCATCTGCTCAAGCAGGGCGCGCACATTATTGGCATCGCCCTTCTCATAGCCAAACTGCGTGGCGTAGAAGGCGGTATCCACGCCGGGCAAGCCACCAAAAGCATCCACACACAGCCCGGCATCGTCGGCCAGGGCAGGCAAGCCGCTCAGGGCTGCTGCATGGCGGGCTTTCGCCAGCGCATTCTCAATGAAGGTGCGAAACGGCTCCTCGGCTTCGGGGATGGACAGGGCAGCCTGAGGCACCAGCATCAGGCCCAGCGGGGCCAGCATGGCCTGGAGCTCCAGCAGCTTTCCTGCGTTATTGGACGCCAGAACAATCTTCATAAAATCAACGTTTTCTCCATATACAGCCTGGATTATCAGCTACAAATTAAATAGCAATCGGGGTGGCAAGCGCCTCTTTTTGCAGCTGCACCAGGTCTGCAATGCCTTGCACGGCCAAGGCCAGCAAGGCGTCCATCTCCTGGCGCGTGAAGGCCAGGCCCTCGGCCGTGCCCTGCACTTCCACAAAGTTGCCGGCTCCGGTCATCACCACGTTCATGTCGGTGTCGCAGGCCGCGTCTTCGGTGTAGGCCAGGTCCAGCAGCGGCGTGCCATTGACCATCCCTACCGATATGGCCGCCACATGGTCAAGGATGGGTGTGGCCTGCAATTGGCCCTGCCGCATCAGCCGGCCTACCGCGTCATGGGCGGCCACAAAGGCTCCGGTAATGGCGGCCGTGCGGGTGCCGCCATCGGCCTGAATCACATCACAGTCCAGACTGATGGTGCGCTCACCCAGCAATTTCAGGTCAAACACCGAGCGTATTGCGCGGCCGATCAGGCGCTGGATTTCATGCGTTCTGCCGCTCTGCTTGCCGCGCGCCGCTTCGCGGTCGTTGCGGGTGTGGGTAGCGCGCGGCAGCATGCCGTATTCCGCCGTTACCCAGCCCTCGCCGCTGCCGCGCTTGTGCGGCGGTACCTTCTCCTCCACAGAGGCGGTGCACAGCACCCGGGTATGGCCAAACTCGATCAGGACCGAGCCCTCAGCATGCATGGTGTAAGCCCGCGTGATGCGCACAGTGCGCAGCTGGTCGGCTGCTCTGCCGGCGTCGCGTGCCACAGGCTGTATGGGGGGATTAACTTGGGTGGTCATGCGTTGTGCCCATGCGTTTGTGTTTATCAAAAGGGAGGTCAATTCAGTCAGCTTAAAGATCAGCGCCGGTCTGCATCAGCCCCGGTCGCTGCTGCCCATGTCTGGCCCAATGCCTGGCCCATTGTCGGGCAGCTCGCAATGCAGCGCCACCGCAGTCACGTTGTCACTCTTCTCGCCGGCCCTGAGCAGCGCCTTCTCCACCAGCTCAGGAACCGCTTGCGATACCGGGCTGCGGGCCAGCTCTTTGACAATCTCGCTGTCGGGGACACTGCCCCACAAGCCATCGGAACACAGCAGCAACCGGTCCCCCGGCTGCAGGGTAACGGGTCCCCCAAGGTCAAAAACCGGTGCCGCCGGTGAGCCCAGACAGCTGAACAGGGCGTGGCGGCTCGCCGGCAAACCCGCTGGCGACATGGGCACCTGCTTGGAGCGCTGCTCCAGGTAGGAATGGTCCAATGTCCTCAAACGCAAGCTGCCCTCACGCACCCAGTACAGGCGGGAATCCCCGCAGTGCACCCAACTGGCCTGGTCGCCTTGAACCATGGCGGCAACCAGGGTGGTGCGCGGCGCATCCTTCATGCCCTGGTCTCTGGCATAGCAAATGATTTGCGCATGTGCCGCCAGCAGGGCCGTGCGCAAAAAATCCGTCGGGTTGACCGGCCTGGTTTTATCCTGTTGCTCAAATAAGGATGTCATGCACTGCACGGCCATCTGGGCTGCAAGCTCGCCTTCGGAGTGGCCGCCCAGTCCGTCGGCCACCAACAACAAGGCTGTGTCTTGGCCCTGGCGGTAGCCCATGCGGTCTTCGTTGCGACTGCGCCCACCGATACGGCTCATCTGAAAAACAGACAATTTCATCGCGGTCAGCCAGGCCCAGTCTCAAACCCACGGCTCAGCGCATGTTGCAGGGCAAACACCGTCTGCGGGCGCGCCTCAGGCGAGATTTCCATACAGCAGCTCACGGCTTCAAGCAGCCAGTCACTGTAGTGGCCGCGCAGCTTGGCCAGCGCGAGAGACATGCCGTCTTTTTCCTTGCGCTGCGGGTACGCATGAGGCGCTTGACCAACCATGCAGGCATATATGCAGGCCCCTATGGCGTAAATGTCGGTCCAGGGGCCCACCGCGCCATCACGACGGTACATCTCGGGCGCAGCAAAACCGGGGGTGTACATGGGCGCGAAGTACTGACTCTCCATGCGCAAGGCTTCCCGTGAGGCACCAAAATCAATCAGTACCGACAGATTGTCATCGGTGATGAAAATATTGTCGGGCTTGATGTCCAGGTGCAGCATCTTGTGCTGGTGCACGATACGCAAACCGCGCAGCACCTCTTCAAACAAGGACAAAATGGTGGCCTGGCTAAATGTGGTGGGTTGCGCCAGATCCCGTGCGGTGCTGATGAAATCCTGCAGACTGGCCCCTTCAAGGTAGTCCATCACCAAATAAACCGTCTCGTTGTCACACAAGAAATTGCGCACATTGACCACCGAGGGGTGGGAAATCTGGACCAGCGACCGGCCTTCCTCCAAAAACCGTTTCAGGCCCAGCCGGTAAAGCGGCAGCTTGTCAGGCAAGACCTGGGGCTGCAACTGGCCGGCATTGCGTGTGGCCAGCGCAGCCGGTAAATACTCTTTCAGGGCCACCTGAGCGCCATCCGGGGCTGCTGCCAGATAAACCTGACCAAAACCACCTGCGGCGAGTTTGCGGATGATGGTGTATTGGCCGATCACGCAGTCAGGAGGCAATGCAGCGGGTTTGGCATTGGGCATAATTTTTGAAGCAGCTGCGTTGGGTCGGGGTCTTAAGCGGTTATTCTTGAGGCCGTTCAACACCCGACAAAATGCCATGCCAGTTTACAGCATGACTGGCTATGCAAGTGCCCAGCACAGCACAGCCAGCACCCCTGCTACACCCAAATCCGCCGCGCTTGCGGCCAGCCAGTTGGGCCTGGAAATCCGGTCTGTCAACAGCCGTTTTCTGGACCTCTCGTTTCGCTTGCCCGAAGAATTGCGCCCCTGTGAGCCCGCCCTGCGCGAACAACTGCTGGCCAAGCTCAAACGTGGCAAGGTCGAGGTACGCGCCGCCATTGAAAGCAGCGGCAACGGTGCCCTGCAAGACCCTGGCCCGGCCCTGCTGCAGCAGCTCAATGCGGTTCAGGACAGTGTGCGGGCCTGGTTGCCCGATGCCCCGCTCTTGAGTGTGGCCGATGTGATCAAGCTTGCCAGCACCGAACAATCCTCCAGGCATGACTGGCGCGATGTGGTTCCGGCGCTGGCTGGCAAAGCCATTGCCGAATTGTTGTCTGCCCGCCAGCGCGAAGGCGCGCGGCTGGCCGACATGCTGCTGGGCCACATTGCGCAGCTGCGTCTGCTGGCCCAAAAAGCCGGCCCGCTGGTGCCCAAGCTGGTGGAGCAGCAGCGCCAGCGGTTTATGGAACGCTGGAAAGAAGCCATGGCGCTGGCCGAAGGCAGCACTGCGCCGGACACTGCACAAGACCGGGCCCTGACCGAGGCCACCGCGTTTGCCATCCGGATTGATGTGGCCGAAGAACTCACCCGGCTGGCCTCGCACCTTGATGAGCTGGAGCGCTTGATCAACAAGGGCGGAGAGATCGGCAAGCGGCTTGATTTCCTGATCCAGGAACTGCACCGCGAAGCCAACACCATGGGTTCCAAATCAGCCGCGCTGGAATTGACGCATATTTCAGTGGACATGAAGGTTCTCATTGAACAAATGCGTGAACAAGTCCAGAACATCGAATAGCAGGCACTGTATGGATTACCCCGGAAACCTGTTTGTCATCGCCGCGCCCAGTGGTGCGGGCAAGTCCAGTCTGGTCAAACAGCTGCTTCAAGCCGATGCCAACCTGCACCTGTCGGTCTCGCATACCACCCGCGCGCCCCGAGGGCAGGAGGAACATGCGCGTGAGTATTACTTTGTTTCAGACCGTCAATTTGATGAGATGGTGCTAGGCAACGCATTTGTGGAGTGGGCCCATGTGCACAACCACCGCTACGGCACCTCCAAAATGGCCATCGACTCGCGCATTGCTGCGGGTGGCGACGTGATTCTGGAAATCGACTTCCAGGGTGCCCAGCAGATCAAGCAGCTGTTTGCCAACGCCCAGACCCTCTTTATCCTGCCGCCCAGTTATGAAGAGCTCAAACAGCGCCTGCAAAAGCGTGGCGAAGACGCGCCGGATGTGATTGACATGCGCCTGCAAAACGCCAGGCTGGAAGTGGCCCAGGCCGAAAAATTCGACTTCGTTATAATCAACGACTCGTTCGACAGCGCACTTGCAGACCTCAGGTGCATTGTTCGTTCACAGCGGCTCAAGTTTGCGGCCCAGCGCCGCACCCGGGCTGACACCTTCAAAACCCTCAACATTGCCTAGCAAACCGGAGAATTTCTGATGGCCCGAATTACTGTAGAAGACTGCATGGAAAAGATCCCCAACCGGTTCCAACTGGTGCTTGCAGCAACCTATCGCGCACGCATGCTCAGCCTGGGCCACACCGCCAGGATCGAGAGCAAGAACAAGCCCGGCGTGACTGCCCTGCGTGAAATTGCCGCCGGCAAAATCGGCGTGGAAATGCTGAAAAAAGTCCCGCTCTGATTGACCCCGGTCTCCTTTGACTCAAGCACCGCTCGCGGTGCTTTTTTATTGCCCTGAATTTCCCCGGCTTCATGACCCTGGTTTCACCCAAGCGCTGGCCCGCGCTATATTCAAGGGGTGAACACCGTCGCCAAGTCAACACCACAAGACCTCAGAATGACACCCACAGCAGCGGGTGGGGCCAAGGTCAGCCCGGCGGCTGCCAATGCTGCAGCAGCCAGCTTTGCCGGCCTGACCGCCAAACTCGATTACCTCTCCCCCGGCGACCTCGAACAGGTGCGCCAAGCCTACCGCTTTGCCGACGAAGCCCATCTGGGTCAACTGCGCAGCAGCGGTGAGCCCTACATTACCCACCCCATCGCCGTAGCTGCCCAGTGCGCCGACTGGAAACTCGACGCCCAGGCCCTGATGGCCGCCTTGCTGCACGACGCTCTGGAAGACTGCGGCATCACCAAGATAGAACTCATCGAACGCTTTGGCTCACCGGTGGCCGAACTGGTGGACGGCCTGACCAAGCTTGACAAGCTGCAGTTCAACACCCGGGAGGAAAACCAGGCCGAGTCGTTTCGCAAAATGCTGCTTGCCATGGCCCGGGACGTGCGCGTGATCCTCATCAAGCTGGCCGACCGCTCTCACAATATGCGCACGCTGTCAGATGTGCCGCGCGAGAAATGGCCTCGCATCTCGGCTGAAACCCTGGACATTTACGTCCCCATTGCGCACCGGCTGGGCCTGAACCAAACCTACCGTGAATTGCAGGACCTGTCATTTCGTTACCTGCGGCCCTGGCGTTACGCCACCCTGACCAAAGCCATTGCGCGTGCACGCAGCCGTCGGCGCGACCTGATAGCCAAAGTCCAGCGCGATGTGGAGACCGCGTTTGCGGCCGCCCCCTTCAAAATTCGCCTGGCCGGGCGAGAAAAATCGCTCTACTCCATCTACACCAAAATGACGCAGAAGCATCTGAGCTTTGCGCAAATCACCGACATCTACGGCATCCGCATCACGGTGCCCGCCGTGACCGATTGCTACACTGCCTTGGGCGTATTGCATCAGCTCTACAAGCCTGTTACGGGTAAGTTCAAGGATCTCATTGCCATCCCCAAACTCAACGGCTACCAGTCGCTGCACACCACCCTGGTTGGCCCGTCGGGGGTGAACGTCGAGTTCCAGATCCGCACCGACACCATGCACACCGTGGCCGAATCCGGCGTTGCGGCGCACTGGCTTTACAAAGCCAACCAGCCCGAGGCCGGCACCACCGAGCGCCTTGGCACCAAGTGGCTGCAATCGCTGCTCGACATCCAGGACGAAACCCGAGATGCCGCCGAGTTCTGGGAACATGTCAAGGTCGACCTCTTCCCAGACGCGGTCTATGTCTTTACTCCCAAAAGCCGCATCATCACCCTGCCCCGGGGTGCCACCGTGGTTGACTTTGCCTACGCCATCCACAGCGACATCGGCGACCGCACCATTGCCGCGCGCATCAACAGCCACCAGGCCCCGTTGCGCACCGAACTCAAAAACGGCGACGTGGTCGACGTTGAAACCGCTGAGGCCTCCACCCCCAACCCGGCCTGGCTGAGCTTTGTGAGAACCGGACGGGCGCGCTCGAAAATTCGCCACCATCTCAAAACCCTGGCGCAAACTGAATCTGAAGGGCTGGGCGAAAAACTGCTGGCGCAATCGCTGCGGGCCGAAGGCATAGAGCGCTTTCCACTCGACGACGCTGAGCACGCGGCCATCTGGGACAAACTGCTGCGCTTTACCGGGAATAAAAGCCGGTCCGAGCTGCTCACCGACATCGGTCTGGGCAAACGCATCGCCACCATCGTGGCCAAACAGCTGGCCCGCCTGATGAGCGATCAGGGCGAAAAACCCGACGCCCTGCTGCTCACGCGCGAACGCTTCACGACACCACCCTCGGTGGGCCAGGGCGTTGTGTCCATTGACGGCAGCGAAAACGCGTCTGTCACCTACGCCACATGCTGCCGCCCGGTTCCGGGCGATGCCATTCTGGGCTATCTGGGTCGCGGCGAAGGGTTGGCGGTTCACACCCGCAACTGCACCGTGGTCAAGCGCTTGCAGCACCGCGACAGTGAGCGCTTCATCACCGTGGACTGGTCGGACGAACCGGTCAGAACCTTCGAGACCGGCCTGATGGTGACCGTGAAAAACGGCAAAGGCGTGCTGGCCCAAGTGGCCTCTGCCCTGGCCACAGCCGAGGCCGACATCACCCATATTGACATGGGCCAGGACGCCGCCCAGGAAACCACCGATCTGCGGTTTGTCATTGCGGTGCGCGACACTACTCACCTGGATGTGGCGCTGCGCCAACTCAACCGCAGCCCCTGCGTGGTCAAAGCACGCCGCCTGCCCGACAACTAAGACGGCCACACTCGGCATTCAGTGAGCTTCGGCGGGTTGTGCAAGCCGTCACGGCGGCGGGTAGCTAACGCTCAGCACCTCAATGGCTTGTTCGCCCAGCGGCGTGGCCAGTTTGAGCACATCACCAACCCTGGCCTTGAGCAGGGTTCTGGCAATGGGCGATACCCAGCTCACCTGGTCTTGGGCGCTGTCGGCCTCGTCTACCCCCAGAATGGTGATGGTGCGCTCACTATTGGCCTCATCCGCATAGGTCACCGTGGCCCCAAAGAAAACCTGGTCGCTGCCATACAGCAAAGCCGGGTCTGTGACCACCGCCAGTTCAAGCCGCTGGGTCAGAAAGCGGATGCGCCGGTCAATTTCGCGCAAGCGCTTTTTGCCATAAATGTAGTCGCCGTTTTCGGAACGGTCACCATTGCTGGCCGCCCAGTACACCGCCTCCACCACCTTGGGCCGCTCGGTGTCTATCAAGTCCAGCAACTCCTGCCGCAACGCAGCATAACCGGCCGGTGTGATGTAGTTTTTGGGGCCCGCAGACACCGGCTTCAGAACCTGGCTCAGAACATCCTTTAGAACGTGCTGACCACCATGCGCCCCTGCTCAATCAGGCGTGTCAACAAAGCCTGGTTGGTCTCCACCGCCGGGTAATCTACCGGCAAATTGGTACCACCGTTGCTGATGGTGGCCAAAATGCCATACAGCCCGCCACCGTCGCGGTCTGCCCAAATCTCAATGTCCTGCTTGCCCGTATCAAAGTTGGTGACCTTGCGCAGATCCAGAAACCCGCCGATGCTGCCGTTCAGACCCGTGGTCAGCAAGGCTGCGTCAGTGACGGCATTGCCGGTGGCCTGGAAATTCCTCTCAAACAGCAGCGACAGGTCAATGCGGTCATTGTTTTTCCCATCGACATGGTTCCAGGTGAAGTCGGTAATTACGTCACCCGAAGTCCCCCCCAGACCGCCAGATGAGCCTGAACCCGTGATTTCATTGCGGTAGTAAAAAGTATCTGATCCAAGTCCGCCGGTCAGGACGTCCGAGCCGAGTCCGCCGACAATCAGGTCCGCGCCGCTGGTGCCGATGATGGCGTCATTGCCCTCTCCAGCCAGGAAAGTGGCTCCCTTGAGCTGTTGGCTTGCACTCCAGTTCGAACCATTCAGGGTGTCGCTGGCTTTGGTGCCTATGCTCCAGATGGTGTGGTTAAAACCGCGACCTGGGTCATCGGTCAGAAAACCCGAGTAGATGATTTTGCTCACATTGTTCAAGGGCTGGTTCAGCGTGAGCTGGACACCCTGGCGCAAGTTCACCGAAATCGCAGACACGGCAAAAGTTGAGGTGGGCACGCCTGATTGCTCAATCGAGAAATCACCAGGGAGGATACCGGTGTTGGGAGGATTTTTCATGGCATGGTCAAAGGCAAACTGGACCTGGTTGAGTGCCCCCACAGTCTTGAAAGACACCACTTCCGGCACCCTGTCACCACCGCTGGTGTACAGATTGACGGTCTGGCCCGCCACAGACTGGGTGAATTGTCGGTCATAGTAGTTGCCGTTGACCTGGAAAATTCCATACTCAGCCGTGCTAAAGCCTACGGGCAGAATCACATCTTCGCGGCCCAAATTGAACTCCAGGGTGTTGGTTTCCGACAAGACGTTCACATCACTGGCACTCACGGTCACGATCTGACGCCGGTTAAGGGTTTCGCCCTCCTGCACAAAGTCCAGTTTCTCAAAGCCCAGCAAGCGGTGGTAACCCGCGTCATTGACACGCTGGTTGTTGGCCTTGTCAATATCCGGTTGGCCCGTGTTCGACATGCCGCGGAAGTTGCTGATGAAATCCGCCAGTGTGAACGACGTGGTGCCGGTAAAGCCGGCTGCCAGCTTCAGGGTGTCATAGCCCTGGCCGCCATCAATATGGCGGAAGGCCAGGTCCTTGATGAGCACCGTGTCATTGCCAGCACCCGTGTTCACATAGTCGGCACCCGCCGTGGTCACCGTGTCGCTGGAGACCGCGTCCACCAGAATCAGGGCCTGGTCAATCAGGGTTCCCGGCACCGCGCTGATACTCAGGTTGTAGGTGGTGTTGGTGGCTACCGCATTGCGCGCCACCACCGAGCCTGTGCTCTGGTACTTGGCCGCCAGATAGGCGGCGATTTCCTGGTTGTAGGCGTCACCCGTGGCTACAGACACACTGATCTGGTCACCCAGCAAACCAGTCCCCCCACCGCCAATCTGAAAGCGCCGCTGCGCGGTGTCGGGCGAGTACACCCATTGATTGCCGTTGAGCAGCGCCAGATCAAGACCTGCCGGGTTAAATTGGGCGCTGGGAATCCAGTTGGGCAAATTGGACGTGTCATTAAGCCGCATCTGGTTGTACAGGAGGCCGGTGTAGGTTCGGTTCACCGCAGTGAGCATCTGCCACGAGCCGGTGCCGATCACGTTGCTCATGGCCCGGTAAAAATAGACCCCATTGACGGTGGTACCCGGATCAAGCACCCAGGTGTTGCTGGTGGCACCGTTAAAGGAATAGTTATAGCCTACGGCGCGCAAGACCTTGGTGTAAGGCTGAACGGTTACCGGGAAATTGGGTTGAGGTACGCCATTGACCAAAGGAATGTAGGTCACCGCGCTGGCGTTGGCGGTATAACGGAATACCGGGTGCTGCAGCAGCGCCTGGGCGCCCTGCACTATAGGCTGGAACATGCTGAAGTCGGTATAACCAGCGCCGGGAACCGTGGTGTCGGTGGGAGAGCGCGCCATGGTGGGCGGCACGTACCGATAACCCGAGTCCACGCTGATGTTGCCGACCGTGTACACCCAGCCACCTACACCGCCGGCAAGCTTGGTTTCCTGAAACACGGCAGAGCCATTCATCCACAGCTGGGCATGGCCGGTGCGCGCATCGACCACCTTGATCACGCTGCCGATGGTGCCGGCCTGCGTGTTCTCCAAGGTCAGGCCACCGGCACTGGCGACCCATCGGGTCACCGTGGTAAGACCGGCTGAATTGGGGGGCGTGATGTCAGAGCCGAGAATCGCATCCGGGTCAAACCAGTGCACATTGCCCGCGAGGGTGGTCTCTTGGGACCAGTGGGCGGTGTCTGCGGCCACATACACGCTGCGCAAGGCTGACTTGGCGGTCGACCCCCCGCGCGTAATGGTGCTGGTCAGGGTGCGCTCGCCGTCAGCTCCCCACTGGGAACCTGGCACATTAAAGGTCGCGCTGGTCAGGTTAGTGGCTGTCAGGGTTTGAGGAATACCAATTTGCACGCCGTCCATGAACAAGGTCACCACGTCGCCAACCTTGGCCTTGCTCAAATTGATGGTCACCACTGTGTCCGCCGTGTTGCTGGTCACCACGTTGTTGGGCCCTGTCGTCAGGGTTTTGACGTTTGCAATCACCGGTGTACCTGGCTGGTCAAACAACGTTGTTGGAATCACCGCCTGGACTGCAGGGCCTGTGCTGTTGTCATTGCCAGCTGCATCAAACACCTTGCCGGCCTGCAGTATCAGGTTGCTGCCCAAAGGCACGCTGGCGCCAGTCCCCAGCTTCACATTCCAGATCTGAGACAGGCCGTTCTCAGGCGCGACTGCGGTGACAACAGGCCGCTCGTTCGTCAAGGTGCTGGTGCCAAACGACGACGGCAAGGCACTGAAGGTAAACACCACAGGCTCGGAAAAGCGCAGCTGCAGCGTATCGCCCGCCTCCAGCGTGCCGTTGTTGTTGGCATCAACGAGCAGTTCCACATTGGTGATGCTACCCACAGACTTGTCCAGCCGGATCTGCTTGGGCGCTGCGAACACCGAGGTCAGGGTACCGTCTGCGGTACTCATTTGGGCTGTTAACTGCTTGAGGCCATCGGTCTGGCCCTCCCAGGCGGATGAAGGCAAAGCCACAAACTGGCTGGTACTGTAAGTAATGAACGATCCGGCCGTGATGTTGGGGTTTATCTGCGAGATCGAACCGGGCGTATAGGCAATCGTACTCACCAGCGTGGGGTCAATGATATTGCCGTTGGTGTCCTTGAACTCCGAAAAGAACTGCAAGGGGTAATTGCCCACGTTCTGGGTGGAGGGTGCTGTCATCAAGACTTGCACCGGGTCCAACCCGGTACCGGCCTTGAAGGTCACCGTGGCCCTGGCCGTCAGCGCGGTGCCGGCCTGCTGGTTCATGCCAGTGCCCCAGCCTGAGGGATTGCCCGAGGCGTTCTCCCAAATGCCATGGATTTGCATATTGAGCTGGCTAATGCCCATCACGGTGGGAGGACCTACCGCAATGCCGTCAACAAACAGCTGCAGCTTGCGACCTGCTACCGAGAGGGCATCCGCCACGCTCTGGGTGTACAAAATCTGGCTGGGGTTGCTTTTGACATAGCTCAGGGTTTGCTCCGTACCGGCAATCGGCACCAGGTCTTTGTCCAGCAAATGGGTTTTCAGGACCGGATTGGCATTCAGGGTGGCGTCGGGCACCACCAGATTGCCGTTGTACACAACGCTGATGACGGGTTGATCTGCGCCCGAGGTAATGACAGAAAAATTGGTACCCGGGGTGTTGAGGGGGTTGGGATCAATCTGGATCAGGTTCGATGGCACCCAATTGGGAACGAAATTACCCCCCCCAAGTTGGATTTGCCTGGGGATCGTGGTGCTGTAGTTCAGGAAGGTCACGCCATCCGCGGCAGCGGTGGTGTCGTTCCCCGTGACACTGACCGTGAACGTCTCCCATTTGGTCGAATCCTCGAAATACGCGTAGACCGTGGCCGTGGAGGTGACGCCGGCAGCCAGCCGGACCGGGTTGGGAAATTTGAGCCCGACATTCACCGTAGACTGCCAGCTTGTACCACTGCCGGTTCTGGTAATGGTGATGCCCTCGGCACCGGATACGGGAGGATTACTACCGGTCAACCATGTGGGCGAGTCGTCAGAGTTGGCGCTTGGCGCGGTAATGGGTTGGCGAAAAGCACTAAAGTCAGCGACAGTGTTGTAAACGACATTGGTGACGTTGAGCAGGTCGTTTGTGTATGCGGCAGAAAAACGGTATTTGTTCGTCGCGGTATTCTGGGTGCCTGGGACCAAATTGCCGTTCTTGTCAAAGGTGTCGGCCGTGCCCACAGTGGTCAGGTCATAGGCGGTGACGGTGCCATCAACCTGGGTCACATTGACCCGGATGGTGGCGCTGGCACCCTGGTTCAGTTTGACCGCCTTGCTCAGGGTGATATCCACCACCAGCATATTGGCCCTGGGAATGATCTGGTCTATGGTGGTTACTGGCGAACCACTTTCTGAGGTCGCGCTCACACCAAGATTGAGCAGGCCGCCCACGGCCGCACTGAAGTTGGCCGCCGTACGGGTATCGGTATAGCTCAAGCTGGAGATACCGGCAGATTCATCCCGGTTGATGCGGTTGTCCCCCATGATGGTCGACGGTGGCGTGGGCAGGCCCGGAACCGAGATATTGGGCATCGAGATAATGGCATCCGAGTTGGCCGAATTGCCACCCGCATCCACAATCGCACCTTTCCCAATGGTGATGGTATTGCCTTGAGCAAGGGTGTTGTCGTTGTCCAGAAACAGCTTGAACTGGGTGGCAAAGTACTGGCCATTGATAGACCTGCTGTCTTGCGCCTGCACCCTGAAGACCGTGCCTAGCGTTTTACCCTGTCCAGCCGTGTAGTTGGCAATATTTTCAAGGTTGGTCACGGCCACCGGTTCCCCAAATGTCACCAGCAAGCCGTCACGGTTGGCACCATCGCCATCGGCATCAAACAGCTTGACACTTGGCGGATTGGTCACCGGAACATACGCGGTGGGCGGAGCCGTAGCAGTGGCTACTTCTTCAATCTGGGTGCCCCAGACATAGACAGAAGGCGTTCCATTTCCCTTGACACCGGCAGAACTTCCAAATGCAGACCGGGTCGACAGAGAGAAGGTATAAGTGAAGGTTGTCGATGGCTGCGGGGGAGTGCTGGTCGTCATGAAGGTGTAAGACACACGATACCAGTTGTCCGCTGGATTCCCCACAGCTTCAATGGTTGAGTTGCTGATGCTAGCTACTACAGCGTTGGTCGAGGTCGCGGTGCCCTTGGTACCATTTGAAAGGTTGAACCATTGACGCAAAGTCTGGTCACCCGCGGTTGCCATCTCCAGAACGGGCAGGCCTGCCGTTCCGTTTTTCACATAGGCCGATACGGTGTAACGCTGATTAGGCACGACCAAAAAGGTCTGGCTAACTCTGGCGTCTATCGCTGCTTGTGAAACCGACAAATTGGGCACAACAATGGCATCGGCTGTCATGGTGCCACCAAATTCGCCTACTGCCGGGGCAGCCATCACATTGGCTGAAACCCCCAGGTTTGCGGCTTGTTTGGTCCAGTTGGTGTTATCCAGATTCTGGGTGTAGGTGAGCAGGTTTTTGGTGGTCGCCAGCGTTGGCAATTGGCGGTCAATGTAGAACTCCAGATCGGCAGCACCGGAAGTGGCACCGTCTTCGACCTGTTTGGCCAGCACCAGCACGGTGCCCTGCCCCTCGGGCGAGACCAGCTTCAATTCATCCGTGCTCAGGGTAAAGTCCCAGGTGCTATCGTTTTTGACTGTGACGGTCTTGCTGACAACGGCTGGATCAGGTACAGCATTGGGGTCGGGATAGACGCCACCGGTTGGCACATAAAATTTAACCTGGACTTGCAGCCCCTTGATACCCAGGCCCGAGTAGACGATGGGCGAGCGCGATTCAAATTCGCTCACCACATTGTCCTGCGTCATGTTCAGCAAGGTGGGCATGGGCGTGGACAGGCGCAACTCAAAGGTTCCCACCCTCTCCTCGGATGTATTCAAGGCAGGGTCGAGCTGCTCCACCCGGTAGGTCACAGCACCATCGCCCAGACTGGTCAGGTCATTGGGTTGCAGTGTTACTTCAAAAAGTCCACCAGCCCGGCCGACTGAAGAGGCCAACAGCGGTTGACCCAAAACGCCCGTGAATTTCACCGTCACTTTGGCATCCAATTCGACGCCCGAGCCATAAAAAACAACGGGGTCTTTGGCCTCGGCTTTACCGATGCCCGCAGCTGCGCCTTGGGTGGTGTTGACCACAGGCATGGCGATATTGGTGTCAATATTGACCTGAAAGTTGTTTGAAACCGGCGACTCATTGCCGCCCTGGTCTTTGATGCGCGCATTGATCAAGCGCAGGTCCGGAAGGTCTGCTGAGGGCTGGCGTACGTTATTTTCCGGCAGGGTGACCGTGACTGCACTGCTGCTGATGTCAGACGCAGTCAGGGTGTAGCTGAACTCGGTGGTGAAGCCGCCGATGACCAAGAAGTCTCCCGCCACGGCATTGGTACCGAGCAGCGACACCTGAACCTTGACACCCACCGTATTTGCATCGCGCAAATTGATCCAGCCGTCCGCGGCTTCGGGCACGCCGGTAACGGTGGGGGCATTGGGCACAATGCGGTCAACATAGTAGTTGGCTTGACTGGTCGGCCCCCGATTGCCCGAGGCGTCAATCTGAGTCAGCTCCAGGGTGAAAGCGCCGTCGGCCAGGTTATTGATGGCCGTTTGCATGTCAGCCTGCAAAATAGACCATGCTGAACCAACACCAGGCGTGACCGTCACCGGACGTCTGGTCACGCCCTGAACCATGGTTGCCTCTATGGTTGCACCGGGCTCATAACCGGAGCCCGTCAGGGCGCTTACCGCGGTGGCCTCGGAGGCTTTGACTTTGTCGTCGTCCATCCACAGGGGCGTAACGCCCATGGCGGGCGGCGCAATCGTGTCCACCTGCACCGTTCTGGCGGATGATTGAGCAGATCTGTTGCCCGAATTGTCCGTAATCAGCACGCGCAAGCTTGCCTCACCCTCGAAGCCACCCACCGTAGAGGCACCCACGTTGATGTCCATATACAGCCGGTCATCCTGTATGTCCAGTACAGAGACCTGCTTGGTCAGCTTGTTGGTTATCTGATTGCCTGTCGGACCCGAAGTCCAGGCCAACTCGACCGTGTCACCCACTTGAGCGCGGGTGCCGGCAGATGTCGTGCCGCCACTCAAATCCACCCGGACAACAAAGCTCTGGGCGGCCTCTTGCACATTGACTTTGCTGCCGCCGGGCGTGAGCAGCCCCTCGGCATCTACGCTCAGAATGGTCGGCGTTTGGGGAGTCACGGTATCCACCCGCACAGCAGCGATGGCTGCGTTGGCAATGGTGTTGGTGCTCAGGTTGCCCGCTGCATCAGACAGCACCAGTCCATTGCGTGTTACTGTGGTGTCGGCCACCAGACTGGTGGCGTTGTCACCATTGACCACCTTGTACTTGAAGACCAGTTTGTCAGCCCCGGCTATCAGCGTGGCGGCCGCATCAAAAACAGCCAGGCGCTCCTGTCCCCCGCCCAGAAAGATCTTGAGGGTGGGCGGGTTGTTGGTGTTGATCCCGGAGAGGCTCAGACTCTCGGAGGCTTGAACCGTGACAGTGAGTATGTCATCAGCCTTGGCATTGCCATTGAGGCCACTGCCGGTAATCACGGATGAGACCAGGTTGGGCTCAGCTGTGTCAATCAAAAAGGACTTGTCCGGGGTGCCCGGATTGAATTCAGTTGGAACCGACTCGTCGAGAACATCGGTGATCTGAATTGCGCTCAGGTTGATTTTGCCTTGACCCAACCCGACAAATTCCGGGATCGTGAAGGTTTTGGTCCTGGTGCCCGCAGTCACCGGCAGGTCATAGCTCAGGCGGGCGCCACCTTCGGTCAGCACACTGAGTCGCACCGTGTTACCCGTGGTTCCGGTACCGCTGATCTTAAAGGGGTTGGCGTTGCTCAAGGCATTGAAATCGGCCAGATTGAAACTGGCATCGGGGCTCAAGGGCGGGATGTTGATCCCGGAGACGCTGGTAAATTCGGGTGGCGGCACCGCAGTGGTGGTGTACTCGAAAGAGCCCGTCTTCAAAACTGATTTGTTGCCAGCCAAATCGGTCTGCTCTACTTCAAGCGTGATCGTTCCACCACCCAGGGCCGCGAGTTCGCTGGGCGACAAAATCACTGACCAGGTAGTGCCGACCACCTCCGTCGATTTTTCGTACTCCTTGGCACCACGTTTGATTGTTACCGACACCGAGGCTTTATCCTCCCCCGTGCCTCTGATGGTCACGTCAGACTGGCCTTCAGCAAAGCTGACCCGGTTGTCGGCAGTGACATTGTTGATACCCGGCTGTCCGGGTGGGGTCAAATCAATCTTGAAGTACCTGATGCTGGGGTCCGAGGGGTTTTTACCAGGGTCTGAAACATTGTTGTTCTGGTCGTACTGAAATGAGGTGATCTTGATCTCGCCTTCACCCAAAAATTCGGCTTGGGCCTTGCTCAGGCCCACATCCCAGACGTACTTGTCGCCTTCAAGCCGGGTGGCCAGGCTGTCTGTCACGATGGTCACCGGATTGTTGTTGCTGTCCAGCTTCGTCCCGGTGAGGGTGACAATCACGGTGTTGTTGGCCTGGCCTTTGCCGCTGACCCGCCAGCCGGCCACGTTATTGACCTCCTGAATATTGAGATAGTTGTTGTCCGAGACATCGTCTACGACCGGGGACAATGGAATCGCGTCGACCTTGCCGGTCCAGACTGTGTATAGAGCACCGACATTGTGGGCCTTGTCGGTGATGTGGGCCTGAACCAGCAGCCCATCAGGACCACTGTCTCCCTGGGTACTCATGACGAAGGCGCTCACCGGCACCTCAACAAAACCGCGCGTGACGTCTGCAGAAGTCACAATGGTTTTGAGCTGTTGTTCGCCCCAGAACAAGGTGAGCAACTCACCCGGGGAGACATCGGTTGCCAGCGCCACATTGACGGTGACAGTTTTTGCCGCCTCGGTTGTCTGACCATTGTTGCGGATCAGGCCGCCCGCCAGCTCGTTGCGTGCATTGGCACTGGCAGCTTCAATGAAGTTGTCGCTCAGCGCATCCGGGGCAGCGGGCAGGGTCTTGTCAAAAATGACCTGCGTGACCGCAGGTGCAGACACTGCACCCCTGGCATTGGTGTAAAGCGCAGTGGCAATAATGGGCCCTTCGCCCAGGCTGAGCAACTGGGCTGGTGTGAACTGGGCAGTCCACACACCCCCGACCACCGGCAGATCGTTGAATACCAAGGAAAGCTCATCATGGTTGCTCAGGGTCAAGCGGACTTTGCCGCCATCGGGGGCATTCCCCGTAATCAAGCCGCCGGGCGTCAGCGGGTGGCGAGGGACTGAATCTGGGCAAATTCGACAGCATTGATGTAATTGTCGCCGTAAATCGAGTTGATGCTGGGTGGTGGTGGTGGCGCAAAAACCGATAACTGGGACGCAATGATCTGGGGCGTAGTGCTGGTATTGCCTGCGATATCCTTAAATTCAGCAGTGACATTGATCACGCCATCGCCCTGCGCAACCAGCGTGGCAGGTGGAATCAGCACATTGACGACGCGCGAACCCGAGTCGGGCACCATGGCTGCCGTGATCACCTGGGTGATTTTCAGACTGCCCCAGTTCACCGTAAAGCTCTCGCCTGCTTTGGCATCGGCAGGCAAAGCCACGGCCACCGTCACGCCTTGCTCGGCTTCGGCAACGGTTACACCACCGGCAATTGCACTTTGGATGGTGTTGTAGGCATTGGCCGCGCTGATATCGGATGCATTGGGTGCCCCCGGTGGGATGGTGTCAATCACAAAAGAATTGACCGTCGCAATGGAAGTGGCAGCGTCTGGGGCCAGAGAGACTGCCTGCACCAGAGTTACCGTGACCGTGCCATTACCCAGGGCCGCCAGGTCGCCCACGGACAGGGGGGTAGACCACTTCTGGAATTCATCGACCAGCGCGGTACGCTGAAAACTGGCTAATTGACCCTGTACGGTTATTTTCACCACATGATCAGTCAAGCCACCGCCATTGAGTGATACCGTCGATTGCGCCTCAGCAGCATTGACATAGTCATCGCTGGTCACGCGCGACAGAGTCGCGGACAGCACGGGCTTCTCGATCGTGAAATTCTTGCTTGCCAAAGCCGTGGACTGCTGTTGGTTGTTGGTGGCAAAAGCACGCACCGCAACCACACCCGAACCCAGGGAATTTTCCAGCGTGTCCTTGTCCAGCGGCACGGACCAAGTGCCGCCATCACCCACCTCCAGGCTGTAACTCAGGGTGCCACGCGCGCCCTCCAGGGTCAGGGTCAGGGTGGTATTGGCAGGGGCCGTGCCATCAATGACCTGCCCGTTGGGGGCGTTTTGCTCGCTCACTGTCACCACGTCATCACCGGTTACCGCTTTGATGACCACCGGGGTGGTCAGGGGACCGGTAGCCACCACAAAGGTGCGCGTACCAGGCGCGGGTGGCTCCGTCGTGAGGGTGGAGTTTTCAGCCACGTCCACCTGGTTGGCCGTCACCGTGCACACACCCTGGCCCATCTGGTTGATCTGGGTACCGCTGAAAGTCACGGTCCAGGAGCCGGTTTCGGTCGCCTTGGTCGTTTGGCTGTGCGACACACCGGAGGTACCCTGGATCTTCACTGTCACAGTGGCAAATGGCTCTGCCGTTCCTGTGATCGGGACACCCAGGGCGGCTTCACCGGCCGAGACGGTTCCCCCTGATATTTCTGCAATCTGGGGCGCAAAGACCACCATATCCACCTGCATGGTGCGGGTGGCGGACAAAGACACATTGCCTGCCACATCGGTTTGGAAGGCAGTCACTGAAAGGGTTCCATTGCCCAGTGTGTTGGCCACTTGGTTGCTGGTGAGGGAATAGGTCCAGGTGCCCGTAGCGTCCGAGTCTGTATTGACCGGTCCGATGGAGCCGTTGGCACCCTGGAAGGTCAGCGTGACGCGCCCGAATGGCTCGCCACCACCCTTGAACACCGTGCTGGACTTGGCCTCTTCCGCATTGATGATGTCGTTGCCGGAGGCCTGAAATACCGTGGGGGGAGCAACCACGCTATCAAATATCAACAGCGGGATGGAACCATTGCTGGTATAAACATCCGAGGTATTACCGGCCAGATCAGTCTGACTGACCCGCACATTGATTTTGCCGTCTCCCACCTGGCCCCACTGGATCAGGCCAATCGTGGCGTTCCAGACCCCCAGGGCGTTGACTTTGACGTTGCGATAGATGCTGCCCAGCACACCGGTGTCGGTATTTTGCAGTTGCAGGTTCAGGGTGGCACCCGGTTCACCTGTACCAGTCAAGGCTACACCACTTTCCCGCAAGGCCTTTGTAACGTAGCCGTTGGCCGTGATCTGGGGGAAGTCCAGCTGGGGTGGTGCTGGCGGCTGCAGATCGATGACCACGAATTGCACATTGGTTGGTTCGGTACTTGGACTCTGGCCATCTGATGAGATAGCACGGATGTTGTAGGTTCCCGGCAGCAGGGACAGCGGTGCAGAAAAATTGCCCGTAAAGACTTCGCCCGTGGTTGTGGCCAAAATCTCGGCCTGTTGGGCCACGCCGTCCAGATTGACGTCGTTAAAGATCGTCACGGTTTCACCCGGAGCAGGCGCAACGCCAGTGACGGTGAAGTTTTGCTTGCCCAAGTCCGTATTCAGAGAACTGTTACGGCTGTAATACGTATAGAGGGCGTTGTCATAGGTGGTGTAGGCATCAAATGCAGGCTCCAGCGTCGGCGGGGTTCCCGCCAAAGTCACATTGACCGCGGGTATCACGGAAAGAGCAGGACTGCTCTCGTTGCCTGCACTGTCAATAAAGGTGGCGCTAACAGCCGCATTGGCCGAGTTGCTGTCGGCCTTGTTGGCCGAGATCACGTCGCCCGAGATGCTGACCAGGGCGTAGCCCAGTAAGATGTCGGTGGCAGTGATCGGGTGAGACACCGTCTTGAAGACAGGATTAATCGGATCACCCCAGCGCATCTTGACGGTCTCATTAACTGCCATGCCTGAGGGCAAGGCCACGGCGACCTGGAGTGTCTTGGGCTCTGCAAAACCACCCTGGCTGAATTTGTAGAGCTCGGACCAGATGATGGCATCTGGCTGGTCCCCGGCCGCATTGCGCCAGGCCCGCGCCGGGTCATTGTTGTAGTCCTGGGCGGCATCCAGATTGGCCTGGGCAGGCGCGCCGGGCGCGACGGTATCAATCCCAAAGACTTTAGATGCCGTGCCTGATAGATTGCCGGCCAGATCGGTTTGCGTGGCCACCACCGTCCAACTGCCACTTAGACCCTGGGTCTGCAACTCCCCGACTTCTTCAGGCGTGAGGCTGAGCAGCCAGGTACCCTGGGCATTTGCCACGACCGTGCGGGTCATGATGGGCGTGGTGGGGTTCGATGTGTCGTAAAACTTTGCCTCGACTGTGGCAGACCCTTCCGCTTTACCCCCAACCGTGGCCGTGCCGTTACTGACCTCGGTCGCGTTGATTTTGTCATCGAGGGTAATCTGCAGCTCAGTAACAGGGCTGACCGTCTGGTCCACAACGACACCCAGTGCAGCCGTGGAGCCGCTCGTCTGGCCGGCCAGGTTACTGGCAATCGCACGGATCTGGCTGGCACCCGTGGGCAAGTTGACCGTCAACTCAAAGCTGCCATTTTGCAGGACGGTTGTGGTGCCCAGGCTCTCGCCACTGTCAAGCAGGCCATTTTGATTGGCATCGCGGAACAGGGTGATGGTGTGCGGGTCTTGTGGGTTGTAAGCGGCTGCCGAGGTTCCACTGAACCTGACACCATTGCTTTTGGCGGTAATGGCATCGTCGCTGAAGGCACCCGTGTCATCCGCAGCCAGCATGTTCAGGCCGACAGGCGCATCGAGATCGCCCAGTTTGATATTGAACGTGATTTCCTTGGCCACAGGGGTGGTATTACCCGCCAGATCGGTCTGTTTGCCGGTGAGCTTGACCGTGGTGCTGCCCAATGAATTGATGTCATCAGCTGACACCGCAACAGACCAACGACCTTCGGCATTGACCGCAATATTGCTGTAGGCGGATAACTCCACAGTTCCAGCCACAAACAACAAATCCACACGTGCATTGGGTTCACCGTCGCCCGAAATCGTCAAGGAGCCTGAGGCAATTTCGTCGGAGGTGACAATGCCATTGCCCGCCACCTGATCAAAGCTGATGGCGCTCACCTGGGTATCCACCTGAACCTGCAGCACCTGCCGGATATTGGTAGTGGCGCTTCCGGTGCCGCTGAGTTCATCAACCACCTGGGTGATCAGGGTATAGGGGCCGTCCGTCAGTGGCCCCACATCGAGATCAGGCACCAATCCGGAAAAATCACCCTGGTTGTTGGTACGAAGGGTAGCCAACAACACATCCTGCGCGTCAATCTGGCCGTTGCCGTTGACGTCCTTGTACACCAGCACTTTCATATTGTTGTTTTCCGTGCTGGCAGGACCCAGCCCCGTCACGGTGAAGCTGGGTTTATTGGTGACACCATCGTCGTTGCTTTGGCCGGTGTCATCCGATGCTGCAAGCCTGAGAGTGCTGACCTGGGAAACCGGCGTGGTGCGCATATAAACTTCGCGCGAAAAAACACCCGAGGTATTGCCCGCCAGGTCGGTCTGCTGCACCTCCACTGTCACCCTGCCTGCAAAATCGGCACCAAAGCCGAAAAACAGGGATTTGGTGACATTGTCTGCACCCGCAACATTGGACATCACGTTAACCGACCAGATGCCATCGGCACTGACGGTAGCGACGTAGGGCATGAGCTGGGTTGAATTGGCAGACAGCTTGAGCGTGACCTGGCCATTGGCTTCGCCGGTGCCGGAAAAGGTGATGAGAGGCGCCAGGACCTCGTCATAGCTGAGCTTGTCGTCGGGCGTGACTGAATTGAGCGATGGCGTCTCAACGCTGGTGTCAATAAAGGCACTGGCTGTTGCAAGAGGCGAACGGTTGCCATAGGCGTCAACCGCGATGAACAGAAAATTCTGGGCCCCGGAGTTGGCAGCCAGCGCAGGATTGACCTGATAAATGAACGCGCCATTGACCTTGGTTGTCAAGGTGGCAACCAGTTCATCGGGGTTGGCCACCCCATCCATCTGGTCCAGGGCATTTTTGGAATCTTTGTAAACCCGGACAGCCACGACCTGGTCCTGCGCGGTCACCGAAAAGCGGGGGGCCGTGTTGTTGGTCACGCCGTCGGCCTGGCTTAAGCCGTTGTCGTCTGCTGCCAGCATGGCGGCTACCGGGGCCGCCGGCAGTTTTTGCTGCAGGGAGAAATCGGGTTGCGCCGAGATCACGCTGGTGTTGCCCGCAGCGTCCACACTTTGCACACTGAAAATGACCAGGCCGTCATCAAGCTGGTTGAGCACCGGCTTGATATCGATCAGGCATATCCCGCCGGGGCCCGCAACGCCGCTGACCTTGACCACTTTGCCAGGATCATCCGTAAGCGAGAAAATTACCGTGCTGCCGGGCTCTGCAATCACGGTGAACACCAGGCTTTGGTCGCTGACATCGTCGGCGTTGATCACGCCATCGTTGATGGCCGTCGGTGTTGTGAATGTAGGTACCTTCGGTGCCACGGTATCAATGGTCAGAGCCAGGGTAAGCGCCGGGCTCACCACCTGACCACCCGAGGCCAGTTGCTGAACAGTCACCGACAACCCACCTTCCCCCAACAACGCAATCTCGGCCCCACTCAGGGCGTCAGACCAGAGTCCGTTTTGCACCGTCACCGTGTGAACAACTACCAGGCCGGACGTGGAGGAAACAAAGCGCAGCTCCACGTTGGTGCCGTTGGCGCCCTCGCCACTCATGGCAAAACCATTCTGCTTGTGGCCAGCATTGATCCAGGCCCCATTGGCCAGCGGATCCACTGTGGGTGCGGCAAAAAGTGCGGTAGCAACGAGACGGTTCCCCCCGAAAAATTCCGGTACCGGGGATGCCAGCAGCTGCGATTTGCCCGGTTCAAAACTGGTGACCAAGGCCGCCAGGCTTTCACTGGCAGCCTGGTTGGCAAAGCTTGGGGCCGCTTCGGCACCCGTGGTGTCATTGACTGCCAGCTCCTGATACAGCTGGCCAGTTGCCACCCCGCTCGACTGCTCGGCACCTTGCTCAGCGGTTTGCTGGGCCTCGGGCGAGGGAGTCACTGCGTTCTGCCCGGAGGCAGTGGCTGGAGGCACCGGGCCGGTGGGTGCAAATGCCACGTCGGAGCGCGGTGTGACCATATCCGCAGCGCCATCGCTGCCGATTTGCACCAAGCCCAGGCTGCCGGGGGCAAAGAAGTCCACCACCAACACACGTTCGGGCGTGCGGTTGTTACCCACATCCACAATCACCAGCAAATCCTGGCCCTGGCGCAAGACCTGAGCGCCTTGACCCCGGGGCAGCTTGAGCAAGTCGCCGGTGGCCAGTTTGAGGGCGTTTTCCCTGCCCAGCACCAACTGGCTGGGTGTCACGGCATTGGCGGCAAGAAGTTCGGCGAGCAGGCTCATGGGGATTCCCTCAGTAGACACATACAGTTGTTCAACATTTTAGCCAGTTACGGGGCCAATTGACCAGCGTTAAACCCGCCAAGTACCGGGTCATTTGCGCTTGGCCGGGGCTGCATTGGGCTTGCTTGGGCATTAGCCGCCAACTTTGACCAACTCGCTGGTCACCCCATCGGCCACCACGCGGCCCTGATCCAGCACCACCACCCGCTGCGTCAAACCCAGCATGCGGGCGCTGTGGGTGATCAGGATCAGGGTGACCGAGGTGAGCTCGGCCAAACGGGTGACCAGTATTTTTTCAGACTCCGGGTCCAGCCCATTGGTGGGTTCGTCCAGAATCAGCACCCGGGCATCGGTGGCCAAGGCCCGTGCCAGCGCCACTTTTTGTCTTTGGCCGCCGGAGAGATTGGCCCCATATTCCTCAACCAACTGGCTCAGGGACAAAGACCCCAGACTCAAGTCATGGTCCAGGCCGGCAAAATAAATGCCGCGCTTGAGGGCTGCCATGCGCTGCTCCTGGCTGGCCGCCTCGGGCAGACCGATCAAAATATTGTCTTCCACCGTGCCGGCCACCAGGTTTGGCTCCTGGGGTTTGAAGGCCAGCCAACGTGCCCGGTCCGAGGCATCATGGTCGAGCAAGGCCACATCATCGACCCGAACCTCACCGGTGCTGGGCATCATGGCCCCGGCAATCACGCGCGACAGGGTGGACTTGCCCGAACCCGGACGCCCCAGCAGGGCCACGCGCTCACCCGCGGCAATACGCAGGCTCAAGGGGTGAAGTACCGGCGGGTTTTTGCCATAGCGGTGCTCCACCTGCACCAGCGCCAGAAAGCCTTGTACATCTGCCGGGTCACGCCGGGCAGCCGCGCCTTGCTGCACGGGCGCGTCTTTCAAGTAAGGGGTGAGGGCCTTGAGTGCGCTCTGCAACTCATTCCAGCGCCCGAGCGTCTGCAAAGCCAGACTGACCACACTGAGCGTGCGCCCGGTGAGCATGGAGGTGGCCACCAGTGCACCACTGGTGATGGTCTGGTCAAACACCAGGTAAGCGCCCACAAACAACAAGCTGACAAAGTTGCAGGTGTAGATGACCTGTGTCAGGTGCATCTGGTGCAAGCCGTCGTGGCGCAGTGCGGCAGCTTCGAGCGACTGCTGGCTGGCCAGGCGCATGAAACGCTGAAACAGCCGGCCACCGGCATGGCTGGTACGCAGCAGGTCCAGCGACGATAAGGCATCGGTAAGCACCGCCTGCTTGGCGATTTGCGAACGCATCACCGCATGCGAGTCCTTGAGGGTGCGGCCTTTGAGGTAACTGCCGATCAACACGTACACGGCCGTCCAGAACAGGGTGACGAGCATCAGCGGCCAGGCAATGATACCAATGACCACCCAGATCAGGACCACAAAAGGCAAATCCGCCACTGCCAACAGGTAGTTGGCCGAGAAGAAATCGCGCGCGCCAGCGAGGTCGCGGTAGAGCGTGAGAAAGCGCGCAGCCATGCCGGGCTGCGAGCCAGCGCGGCCGGTGGGCTGCAGCAGGGACGAGAACAGATGCCGGTCTACCCGCTCGTCAAGCACCAGGGCCAGCCGCTCGATCTGCCGAGCCCGCAACAGGCGCACCACCAGCTCCAGCAGCACAAAAATCATCACGCCGCCGGCCAGCGCCCACAGGGTCTCGAACACACCGTTGTAGACCACCTTGTCATAGACCAGCATGGCAAACAAGGGCAAGATCACCAGACCCAGGTTGATGAGCACACTGGCCGCCATGATGCCCAGTACCCGGCCGCGCAGCAGGCCCAGCACCCAGCCCCAGTAATTGGCAGACTCGCTGCTGGCCGTATTGTTAGTCGAATTGTTGGCCGTATTGCCGCCCGCACTGCCGGTCATTTCGCTGCCCATTTCCACGCCTTGGGGCAGGCCCTGGGGCACGATGAGCCAGCCACTCACGCCGGGTGCGGGGTAGCCGGCACAAAATGCCCAGTCGTGGCCAGCTCTGTGCCCGCCGGTTCTGTTCCGCCCTGTTCTTCGGGGCCCAGCCTGTGCCAGCCCTCTTGCGCGCTGCGCATCCAGACCTGCCAAACGCCTTCAACCGTCCCTAGCCACACGCTGCCCCAGGGGGTGAGGGTGTCTTGCTGTGCGGGTGCCAGGTCCCAACGCGGTGCTGCCCAGTGCAAGTCACATGCAGCCTGTTTGAGCAGCACCCTTGCCTGGGCCTGGGCGATGTGATTGTCAGGCGCGCTGGTCAGGCACAAGTCCTGCAAGGCCTGGCCCAAGTCAGCCGGCAACAGACAGCCCTGGGCCTTCAGGGCTGCCAGCAGGGCCTGAAGACTGGCAGCGGGTAGCGGACTCGGGGCGCTCAGGGGGCTGCCCTGGCTCATGCCGGGCATGCAGCCGCAGCCTTCTTACACAAAGTCCACCACCAGGGAGCCGATTTTGGTGGTCGAGTTTTGGGTCCCACTACTGTAGAAGTCAATTTGATAATCGCCGGTGTGACCTGGTGCACTGACGGACCCCTGATTGGTGGTTACGGTGCTGCCACCTAAATTCAACACCAGGGTGTCGGAGCCAGCGCCGAGAATAATTTTCAACACCGAAGATGCGCCGTTGTCGACCAGCGACTGGATATCGTTCGCCCCGTTGGTTACGGTATAGGTTACCTGGGTGGCAACGGGCGTTGCGTCTTTGGTGAAATCCACCACCTCAAAACTGTTGAGCGAGGCCAAACCTGTCAGGCTGTAATTAGCCCCGGCATCTCGCACCTGCAAGGTGTCCTGGCCAGCACCACCTTCAATGACGGGGGAGATGACGGGCAAGACAGCGCCAGTCAGGGTACTCGCGGCCAATTTGACCGCGCTCAGGATGACCGTGTCTACACCGTCCCCGCCTTTGGCGTTCACATTGTTGTAGTTGGCACCTGCCAGATCTCCCGATGTGGCCGCGCCGGTACGCAAGGACACCAGGTCCAGCGTGTCATTGCCAACACCACCGTCCAATTGATCAGCACCGTTACCGGCGGTCAAGGTATCGTTGCCCGCATCACCGTTCAAGATGTCATTGCCATCACCACCGTTCAAGGTGTCATTGTCGTCACCACCGTTCAAGGTGTCATTGCCCGTACCACCAATCAAAGAGTCGTTGCCCGAACCACCAATCAAGGTGTCGTTGTGTGCACCGCCATTAAGGAAGTCAGCCTTGTTTCCACCGGTCAACGTGTCGTCTCCATCATTGCCGTTGAGTGTGGTCGTGTCGTCCAAGTTGCCGGTCAGGATGTCGTTGTTCTTGGTGCCGATCACCGTTTCTATGGCATACAACTTATCGCCGGCGGCATAGCCACCTTTGTTGGTTGGACCACCAACATCGCCAAGCCCAAGCTGAGCCACGCCAAGATTGATGTTGATTCCCACTGAATTCACTGCAGAATCTGCGTCGTCATCCTGCTTGCTGTAGTCTGCGGTGTCATTGCCCGCCCTGCCGTCAAACACGTCGCCCCCCAGACTGCCCATGAACACGTCTGTCGTTCCACTTTCGTTGCTGCCAATAAAAATTTCACCGGCGCTGCGCCCCCAGAAGGTGGTGTTGGCGTCAAAGCCCACCACGCCCGTGATATTGGCGTCATAGGTGTCGCCAAACGCCTGGCTTAAAATATCGATTACCTTGCCGGCAGCACCGATATCGATGACGGTGCCGGTTTTGTTGTCATCGTAGCGGACAAAATTTCCCTTGAGCGAACCCACCCCAAGGCTGCCCGAGTTGTAGGCATCGTAGGCCACGCTGAAAGCAGCCGTGTTACCGCCCTGGAAGGTGTCTGCACCCGCACCACCATAAAACTGGTTGTTGCCGCCGATTCCACCCACCAGCGTGTCGTTCCCGTCCACCGCCGATCCATAAGTATTGACATAGTCACTATTGCCAAAACCGAACAAGGTCGTGTTGCCCAGGGCACCCCCGTAGAGGAAGTCGTCTCCACTGCCGCCCATCAGGATATCAGTGTCAGAAACGTCACCCCCCAAGCCCACGTCCGTGCCAGCGTAAAGGATGTCGTTGCCGGAACCGCCCCTCAGGTTGTCACTGCCGGCGCCACCTAGCAAGATGTCATTGCCACCCAGGCCCCGCAACACATCGTTATTGGCTTTACCATCCATCAGGTCATCGGTATTGGCTGCAATCAAACTATTGGCTTTGCTATCCCCATTGAATGTACCGCCAGTCCCGGACTGGGCGGCGGCTTCGTCATTGGTGCCGACACCGCCACCTTTACCCTCCACGTTTTCAACGTTGATAAAGTTATCCGTTTGCACCAACAGATCATTGCTGTCGTAGATTTTGGCTGTGCCGGCTTCCTGG
Source organism: Hylemonella sp. (assembly GCA_040382055.1). GTDB lineage: Bacteria > Pseudomonadota > Gammaproteobacteria > Burkholderiales > Burkholderiaceae_C > JBEIGE01. Next base: position 18,987 of record JBEIGE010000005.1, on the reverse strand, counting down.
TCCACGACCACGCGGTAACCGGGACCCAATTTTTCGTAGCTGAGGGTGTCCGCTGTGCCACCACCACCATCGTAGAAGTCGCCTCCTTTGCCATTGCTGTTCGCCATGCCGTAGAAGGTATCTTCACCCAGACCGCCATTGATGGTATTGGCATTGCGGTCACCGGTCAGTACATCGCCAGACTGGGAACCAGTCAGGTTACGAATGCCGTCAAACGTAGAACCCGTCACAGCGCCCGAGGTACCGGTTCCGTAGCTTGCGGCATCCGGATCTGAGCCATCCAGCAGCGAAGCGGTGACAGCGCCAAGCGAATCAAAGCTGACCGTGTCACCATTGTCAGCACCACCACCCTGGAAGAGCATGGCACTGGAACTGGCCACAAAAGTGTCGTCAAACTTGGTGCCGATCACGCGCTCGATACCGGAGAAGGTGTCTCCTGCCGCATTGCCCGTTCCGGAGCCGTCCACCAGGTTGATGGTCAGTCCACTCAGCGCATCACTGGTGTAGACAACTCCATTAATCGTAATTTCACCATAGGCAACCGTGTCGTAGTCGCCGCCGCCAGTAAAGGTGTCGACTCCTGAGCCGCCAATAAAGGTGTCGTTGCCCGTACCACCATCAAGCTTGTTCGTCCCGATCCCGCCAATGAGGATATCGTTGTCTGCTCCTCCACTCAGCTCGTCGTTGCCGTCCTGTCCGTAGAGAATGTCGTTGTTCGCACCGCCATCAAGGATGTCGATGCCCTCACCGCCAGCCAGGGTGTCGTTGCCATCGGCACCGGTCAGGGTGTCGTTGCCCTTGCCGCCACTGAGTTGGTCGTTGCCCCCAGCGCCGTTGAGACCATTGTCAAACGCGTCGCCGGTCAGGTTATCGTCGAAATTAGAGCCCAGAAGCGAGCGGATGTTGTAGTAAATATCACCATTTGCATCGCCAAGGTTGCCAGCAAAACTTGTACCACGCTCTACGTCCAGGCTGGCTGTCACTCCCTCCAGCAAGGAATCCTCATAGCTGGCGGTGTTGTTCACATCGGCCGTGTCCGGGTCTTGAATGACTATGCCGTCAACCACTTTGTCAGCCAGGCCACCCCACAAAACATCTGCGCCTGCGCCACCGATCAGCGTGTCGTCGCCCTTGCCGCCGATCAATGTGTCGCTGCCTGCTTTGCCGAACAACTTGTCATTGCCGAATCCACCATCGAGTTCGTTGACGAGCTCATTTCCGGTTAATGTGTCGGATGCAGTTGCAAAGTTGCTGCCCTTGATGTTCTGTATATTGGTCAAGGTGTCAACGTCACCGGGGGCTACCGTCTGAGCCCCGGAAGTGCTCAAGTTGACCGTGACATTACCATTTGCATAAGAGTAGTCAACGGTGTTGGTGCCCAGGCCACCATTGATGATGTCACTGCCCTCGCCGCCAATCAGGATGTCGTTGCCCTCCCCACCATCCAGGGTGTCGTTGCCCACGCCACCATCCAGGGTGTCATCACCCTCTCCACCATTGAGGGTGTCGTTGCCTTTGAAACCAGACAATATATCAGTCACTTTTCCGCCGGTGAAGACGTTGTCAGCATCGTCACCAAGCAGGGTATTTTTCTGGGTCAGAGAACCCGTGATCCCCGTAATATCGTTAAAGCTGTCACCCTGAATCAGCGAGCCTGCAGAAGTACCCCAGGTGTTGGTGATCGCACCCAGGCCACCGTTGCCTGCCAGGTCCAGGCTGATGCCATAAACATCGTCGGCATAATTGACGGTGTTCACATAATTGGTGCCGGACTCATCGCCACTGTCAAACAGCGTACCCGTGGTCGACGCATAAAAGGTATCGCCATAGCGGCTACCCACCACCTTCTCAATTTCTGTAAAGCCGTCACCGGCAGCATCCCCCTTGCCTCGCCCTACGCCAGCGCCTGCAATGGATACGGCCAGGTCAATTTCCAGTCCTGTGGGGTTGGGGAAGGGTGTGGGCGAATTCCAGCTTGCATAGCTCACGGTGTCGTAGCCGCCGCCGCCATTGAGGGTATCTGAGTTGGCTCCCCCTTGAAGCAAATCGTTACCGTTGCCGCCGAGCAAAATGTCATTACCGCTCTGACCGATCAGGGTGTCATTGCCATCACCACCTGACAAAGTATTGGACAAGCCGTCGCCTTCCAGGGTATCGGACGCACTGCCCCCGGTCAGGTTTTCAATGCCTGTGAACTTCAGTGTCGTCAGCAAGGTCGTGCCATTGGTGTCGGTAACCGTACCACCGGAGATCAGGCTGGCATTGATGAATTTGTCCAGCCCTTCAAAGCTGACCGTATCGCCGGTGCCGGTGTCGGAGATGCCGTCGCCGCCAAAAAACGACTGCACTGAACCCAGCGTTGGCAGGTTGTTGAAAAAATCATCACCATCACCGCCATACAAAAGATCAGAGGCACCACCACCCTTGATGGTATCGTCCCCAGCACCGCCAAAAATGAGATTGATGCCGCTGTCGCCTTCTATGCTGTCGGCAAATTTGGAGCCGGTGACGTTTTCAATAGCCACATACTCATCACCATTGGCGTCGCCCGCGGTACCGCCAGAGATCAGGCTCAAGACCACCGGCCCTGACGCATTGACATAGGTCACCGTGTCGTCGCCACTGCCGCCATTGAACTTGTCGGGGGCACCCGCACCTGAGCCGCCGTCGAGCGTGTCATTACCTGAACCGCCAGCAAGTGAATTGCTGCCGGAATTACCGGTGATTACGTCATCATCGCTGGAGCCTGTGATGTCCTCAATGCTGTCATAGGTGTCTCCGACAGCACCGCCAGCGTTCAAAACCTGTTGATTGGTGTTCAGGTAGACCACCACGCCGATGCTGGACTGGCTGTAGTCAACCCTGTCCACAGCATTACCGCCCAGATAGGTGTCACCACCGCCACCCCCAATCAAAACGTCTGAACCATCCCCGCCTGAAATCACATTGGCCAGGCCATTACCCGTCAAGACGTCGCCGAAAATGGAGCCCGTGAGGTTTTCAATGCTGTCATAACTGTCACCCTGCGCATCACCCGTATTCACCGACGAGTCATCCAGGTTGGCCGAAACGCCTTTGATCGCTGAGGCGTAGGAGGCGGTGTCGTTGCCATCACCACCGAACAAGGCGTCGGCTGCACCTCCGCCAATCAGTTCGTCATTGCCAGCACCACCTTCAAGGGTATTGGACGTGTCATCCCCCGACAAGGTGTCATTAAAGACACTACCGATCAGGTTTTCTATGCTGTCGTAGGTGTCGCCTATGGCCTCACCAGCGTTGTAGGCGAGTGCGGACTCAGCAACCAGGTAGGCCTTGACGCCCGATTTGCCATCGGACGAGGTGGCATTGGCATAGGTCGCCGTATCCTTACCCCCACCCCCATTGAGTATGTCCTTGCCCAGCCCGCCCATGAGGGTATCGTTTTCATCACCCCCATTCAGGGTGTCATTGCCATCACCGCCGATCAGCAAGTCTTTGCCGGCAAGCCCAGTCAGTATGTTGTCTTGAGCGTCACCGATCAGGGTGTCATCGCCAGCGCTTCCTGTGAGGTTTTCTATGCTGAAGAACTGGTCGCCTAGGGCTTCACCAGTATTCTGTCCCGGCACGGCAAGTGACACCGTGACGCCATTGATGCCGGCACTGGCGTAGCTGGCCGTGTCTGAACCCTCGTCGCCATACAGCGCGTCCGCAGCGCCACGGCCTTCCAGGATATCGTCACCATTACCGCCGACCAGTACATTCACATTGCCATCGCCGACCAGCTTGTCATTGAAGCCCGAACCAATCAGGTTGTTGATGCGAAGCAGGAAGTCGCCCTCGGCATCCGCGCCTTTGTTCAAAGCCTGCTGCGCACTGTCCAGATAGACAGTCACACCTTCATTATTGATGCCGGCAACAAGTGAACCGGCATAGCTGGCTGTGTTGTTGCCAGTGCCATTTTCCGGATCACCTTCAAGGTAGTCATTGCCAGCGCCGCCGACCAGCAAGTCATTGCCAGCGCCGCCAAACAGAACGTCATTGCCGTCACCACCATACAACTTGTCATTGCCGGTACCGCCGCTGAGCGTGTCTTTGCCGCTGTCGCCAAAGGTAGCCGTGGTTTCATCGGCAATGCTCTGGCCGCCAAACAGAAGGGACACGCCGGATGTAGGTGCAACCAGGCTCAAGGGTACGGTGACCAACGTCATCTTCGCGCCGCCAAACAACATGTCGTTGCCGTTGTCGCCGTTAAGGGTGTCGTCACCTGTCCTACCTATGACGATGTCATCGCCGCTGCCTGCGTTGACAGTGTCTGCCACCCCGTTGCGACCTGTGATCTCGTAACTCAGGCCATTGGAGAGCAGCTTGGTGATTGGCACACCATTGCCGTCGAGCTCGTAATAGCTGTCAGTTTGTGCCGGGCCAAAGGTAAATTTGGCCGCCACAGGCCTGGCAATCAAAAAGCCAGTGGCATTAAGGTAAACCACCGTGAGCACAATGGACTGCGGTATAACAGTGCTGCCGTCCTGCGCCGTGGTCCACTCCAGATTGGCTATGGCACCCTCAAGGCCATTGGCTGTGATCATCGTGCCCTGGTAGGTACCGGCACCCGTAACCAGCGTGTCAGTAGGCGCAAAGGGGTCTTGGCCGTTAATCTTGAAACCGGGCAAAGGGGTTTGCCCGGTTTGCTGTGTGTCAAAGTAAACAAAAATCTTGACCAGTTCTGCCTGGCCGGAGAAATCCAAGGTGGTGTAGGCCTTCTCTGCACTGTTCTGATCGGGTTTGGTGACTGTGCCGGCATCCGCATTAACCAGCACCTTGAGCCGGTTGTCACCAAGCATGAAGCGCACGTCGGTATCCTGAAAGGCCGTGGTGCCCGCTGTGGCTGTGTTGGAGCCATCCCAGATTTGAACGCCAGTGACCTTGCCGGTCAGGCCACCCTTTTGCACAGGTGGTGTGATCTCCGGGTAGAGCGGAATATTGACGGGCGGCTTTTCGGTCTCGGTCTTGTCCTGGGTTTTGGGTGCAGAAGCTGAGGACGTTGAGGTCGCAGTGGAAGCGGAATCTGCCAGCTTGGTCGATGTATTTTTGGACACGGCCTCCGACTTGGCCTCGGACACCTTGGCAGCCGCCTGTGCTTGTGACACTTTGTCCTGCAATTGTCCAACTTGCTGTTTGAGGACCTGAACCAGGGTTTCGTCAATACCGCCCAGGCCAACCTCGTTGCCGTTGAGCTCAGGCGGCGTAGGCTTGAGTTCTGTCGCCTGCAGCCTGAAGCTGGCCCCTTCCATGGGCTTGAACAGGCCTACTTTCTTGAACAAACTGGCCGCATCGGAGGCATCACCGGAACTGAAGCGAACCCCGGGATTGGCGGGTGTGGACGCTTCGATGGCGGCCTCCCGCAACAGCAAGCGCTCACCCGAGGAAGTAACAATCACCAGGTCGACGTCAACCACCTCAACCGCGGCCACATTGCTGGAGGCAACGGGCAGGTCAAAGTAGGTTTTGCCGTTGGTATCGAGCTTGGCCTCAACTACAACGATGGCCATTCCTGCACCGGCCGCCTGAGCTGTAGCGGGTGCTGCGGGGGTAGAAACAACGGTAGTAGCCATGGCAATGTCCTCGGTAAATGGTGTTTACAGCTTATCTGTGTTTGTTCCGGCAGATGCAGCAGGGGCTTTACGCGCTTTTGGTGTGTCGCGCTGTGCCAGAACGGTGACGGATTCGAGCACCGACTGGGCAAACATTTCCTGTCGGGTGCCATAGTCCTGAACCTGCAACTCGATGCGATTGGCCAGCTCGCTGCGCGCCTGGGCGTCGGTACGCAAAGCCAGCGACAACTGATTCATGGTGGTGTCTATGCCTTTGAGTGAGGCTAATTGCGCACTTTGCGCAGACTTCAGAACATTGGTCAGCGCGTTGCTGGCCTCGGACTGCTCACGTACCGTTGTCTCAAAATTACGCTGGTAGGTATCGACCACGCGCTGCAAACCAGTCTGGTTGGCGGTGATCATGCTGGAGAGCACATCGGAGACTCGGTTCATCTGCTGGGTGAGCTGGGCCTGCTCGGCTTGTCCGCTGACCATGACCTCGCTGATGGCAATCATTTGCTTGGCCAGTTCTTTGTTCATTTCGTCTGCAGCCCGGCGCTGCGCGCCAGCCAGGTCGCGCAGGCCAGCCTGGGTAGCTTCAGCATATGAATCAGCGCTTCGGCTCTGCACAGCGGCCATGTCTTTAAAGCCATTTTGCAGAATTTCTGCAACCTGATCGGTACCACGACGCTGAACGCCTGCAATATCGCCGAGTTTTTCCGAGGTTTGCAAAGCAGACTCGGCCAGCGCCTTGTTAAGCACGGCGGCCATATCGTTAAGGCCGTTCTGAAGAATTTCTGCAACCTGATCGGTACCACGACGCTGAACGCCTGCAATATCACCGAGTTTTTCTGAGGTCTGCAAAGCAGACTCGCCCAGCACCTTGTTCAGTAGAGTGAGTTGCTCGGCGGCCTGAGCCTGGTTGGTTTGGCCTTCAGCCAAGGCACCGACCAGGCGCTCCGACAGCACCTGGTGCTGCGAGTTGGATTGCTCAAAGCTATTGAGGAAGCGCTCGTTTTGTTGGGCATGTTGTTGAATCAGACTGGCCATCTGGTTCTCGACCTGGTTGGCATTGCTCCAGCGGGTTGCAATGAGGGCCAGGGAGTCCTGAGTAGACTGCATGGACTGATAAATGGCCTCTTCATTGCTTAAACGACTCTGTATGGCTTGCACAAGGGCAGAGTTGCTGGCCTGGTTGAGCTCCAGACGCGAAGAAATTTGCACCACGGAGTTGATCAGGTCACGCACCCGCCGCTCAGACTGGTCCATGGCCTTGATGAGACCACTGAGAATGGGTGACTGCTCGGCCAGTGCGGATACGGCGTCGCTGAGGCCACTGGCCTCTGCGCCTTCGTCAACAGAGCGGCCGAAATCGGTCAAATAGGTGACGCGGGTGTCGAGCAATGAATTGAGCTCACCGGCGCAATTGCGCACGCCAACCAGCAACACACCCATGACCAAGGAGCCCAGCACACCAAAAAGCGAGGCACTGAAGGCCACGCCCATGGCCTGCATGGGCGATGTCAGGCGTTCAACCAGGATACGAATGGCAGCAGCCGGGTCACCTGAAGTGGCTATCGAGAAGGCACCAATGAGCTTGGAAATTTCAGCCAAGGCACCGAGCAGACCAATAAAGGTGCCCAAAAGTCCCATACCCACCATCATGCCGGACATGAAGTTGGGCAGGATCATGTAACGCATCTGCACGGCCTTGTAGCGATCGAGCTCGGCCTCCAGCGCGGCGTGCTGGACGGAGGAAACCGGCTTACCGATCAGATCCGTGATGATTTCCAGCACCGGGTGGGTGTCGTTGCGCTTGCCACTGAGCATTTTGCGCAGGTCTTCCACATTGGGCTTGCTCACGGCAACTTCGTAGAAGGCCTCAATGCTTCGGGCATCCCGGTTCATGCGTGCCACTTGCTGCCACATCATGGCGCTGCCGGCCACGATCAGGATGAAGATCACATAGTTGACCTCCGGGTGCGGATTTCCCGTGACCGTGGAGACAATCAGGTCAAAAAAGAGCACGGTTCCAAGCGCCAAGGCCGCTATGGGAATGCCCACGTACCAGTAATATGACTTAATCTTATTCATCGTCTTTCTCGCAATACAAAAAAATTAACAACCCGACCCACTGAACTTAATCGATCCCCTGCTGCACTTGTGCGTCTACCCGTTGCTCACTTGGCTTCCCGCAAGGCTTGCGAGGAAAACTTGAGCAAGGGCGACAACAGGTAGCTCAACACGCTGCGCTGACCCACCACCACATCAGCCCGGGCAGTCATCCCGGGCAAAAGTACTTCTTTGCCCAGACGCCCATGCGCCTGGTCGGCATTGATCAACACGCGGTAATAACGCCCCCCTTTTTCATCCGCAAGGGTATCGGCGCTGACCTCGGTGAGTGTTCCGCTCAGGGCACCGTAAACCGAGTAATCATAGGCCCCGACCATGACCCGTGTGGGCAAACCTGGTCGCAAAGAGGCTCGGTCATCGGGGCGCACACGCGCTTCGACAGCCAACGGGCCTTCGCTGGGGGTGATTTCCAGCAGCGGCTCGCCGGGCCTGGCCACACCGCTGATGGTGTTGAACTGCAAGCGGTTGACAAATCCGTTCATGGGCGCGCGCACTTCGGTGCGTGCCAGGCGGTCGCTGTCGCCACTGACATTGAGCAAGACCTTCTGGATATCGGCGCTGACCTGACTGAGTTCGAGCCGGGCTTCGGCACGGTATTTGGCGCTGGACTCAGCCAGCCGGGAGGTGGTTTCGCTGATGGCCGCCTGCAAGCGCGGGATGGAAGACACCACATCGTTGTAAGTGCTTTCAAGCCGCTGGCTGCGGGACTGCGCTTCCAGCAACTCCAGTTGCGAGGCAGCGCCTCGGCGTTGCAGGTTTTCAAGCAGGCTGACTTGCTTGCGCGTGGTTTCTATTTCACCCGCGTAATTTTTGGCACGGCCCTGTGCTTCGACAAACTCTGCCTGACGCTGCACGATTTGCTGACGCAACACGCCTTGCTCGGAAGCCATGCGGCTGAGGCTTTCGCGAAAGGCAGCCCGCTCGGCTTGCTGGATTTGAATGTCCACACCGGCAGGGAAGTTGATGTCTCCCCGGCCCTCGGCCTGAGCAGCCAGACGGGCTTGCTTGGCCTTGAGCGCCTGCAGCATGGACTGTCCTTGCTGCACATTGGTATTGGCTTGCACAGGCGACAGGCGCATGAGCACCTGACCCGTCTCGACACTTTGCCCCTCCTTGACCAGGATCTCGGAGACGATTCCACCCTCCAGATGCTGAACCACCTGGGTGCGGCCGGCAGCAATGATGCGCCCTTCAGCACGAACGATGCGATCAATGGGAGCCAGCCAGGCCCAGGCACCCAGGACTAGCGCCAGTACCAGCAAAGCCAGCAATAAACGCCGGTCTTGTCGCTCGGCAAGACTGAAGACCACCTTGGCGCGCGCCGTCACCGCAGCCTGCTGCTGCACGGGTGCAGTGAGCTGTGGCAGGCTGACGGGCGCAGCAGGGCGGGTGCTTGGGAGGTTCATAAACCAGGCCGGATAATCACACGGGTATTGTCTGCGCTGGACTGGGTGCTTTCAAGTACCTTTTGCTCTATGTTTTCTCCCTTGACACCATTTTTCAGCAGCACATTGCGCACGGCGCTGGCCCGGTAAAAAGCCAGCCGCATGGCCTCGGAAAAGCCTTTGGGATACACCACGGTAATGGTCCACTTGGCAGTGGCCACGGGTGCGAAGGTTGCCATTTTTTCCACAACTTCCTTGGCCTCTGCTTCACTGAGATCGGTGGCCGTGGCATTGAAGTTCACAACCACGCCCCGCTGAACCACCAGCGATGAGTTTTTGCCATCAGGCGCTGGTGGTTGCTGGGTGGCGTTGACGGTTTCAACCCGCCCGGTTTCGGTCTCGGTGCCCGCTGGAGCCTCCAGCTTGACGGCCGAGCTGCCCGAGGCAGCCTGGATCTTGCCCAAGGCTATCCTGGCTTCATTAAGCTGGGACTGGGTGCTGCGCAACTGCGCCACAATTTTGTCCTGCTGCTGCTGGTCTTTTTGCTGTTCCTTCTGCTGTTGCTGCACTGCTGCCTGGCCGGCCTGCAAGACCTGGGCCATTTGCTGCAATTCCTTGATCAGTTCCTTGAGCTGTTCGTTGGATTGGCTTTGCTTGGCCTGCTGTGCCTGTGCCTGTGCCTGTGCCTGTGCCTGTGCCTGCGACTGAGCTTGAGATTGGGATTGCGACTGAGCTTGAGCCTGGGATTGCGCTTTGTCTTTATCCTTGTCCTTGTCTTTATCCTTGTCTTTGGCCTGAGCTTGTGACTGCGCCTGAGCTTCTGACTGGGCCTGGGCCTGGGCCTGGGCCTGGGCCTGAGCCTGGGCTTTGCTCAGCATTTGTGCCAGTTGCTGCAATTGCTTCATTAACTCCTTGGTTTGGGCGTTGGCCTGTTGCTGGCTTTGAAGCTGGCTTTGCTGCTGCGCCGCCTGGGTTTGGGGTGCACCAGATGTAGGCACGCCGGTCTTGGGGTCTTTGACCGGGGTGCGAACGTTTTCGGCACCGGCAGATGACTTTTGCTTGCCCTCGCCCGCATTGGCGCTTTCGGTGGTGGCTTCGGTGTTACCTGTTGAAAAGGCCTTTTGCACCTGGGTTTCGGCACTGGTGTTGGACTTGGGGTCACTGGTGCCTGAGCCCTTGAGCGTCTTGTCGGTCTCCATGACGGAAAAAGACACGTCATCGGCCAAGGCGCGGTCTTTGCGTTTGAGCAATTCATTGATCTGCAGCGTGGCACTGATCACCACGATGGCCATCACGGCAATCACAAACAGCAGGTTGATGGCCAGATTGGAAATCGCGTCCACATAGCCGGGCCAGAAGATGTCTGATGTGTCGTTCGATTCGGAGACCGCCATAGTCAGGCCTTAATGAAAAAGTGAAAAAAATACATGGGGCTTGCTTGTTTGACGTTTACTTCGGGGTATCGGCCTTGACGATCCTGGTCTGTAGGGACTGGACCCGACTAAGCTGGCCCATTTGCTTGAGCAGGTTGGCTTGTGCCGTAAACTGCTCCTGCAGGGCCTGCAATTGACGACTGCGCGCTGAAAACAGGCGATCAGTTGCATCGAGCGCTTCCAGGAGATTACCCAGACGGCCAGATTTGAGCTGCTCTTGAACAGCGTCAACAACAGCCTGAGCCGCTCTTTGCTCGCTTTGGCTGGAGGTCAGGCGAAGGGTGACTGACTGGAGGGAGGAGAAGTCGGATTCAACTGCCGTGTCAATGCGGCGCATTTCTTCCTCGAGTTTGGACTTGCGCTTGAACAATTCTGCCTCAGCCTCTTTGGCCTGATACAACTCTTTACCGCCCAGCGAGGCCTGCCACGTAACCACCCCGAAGAGACGACTGACACCAACAACAGCCGTATCTTGAGCGAGGATGTTCTTCTGGACGTCACGCTCGGCAGTGACACCAAGCGTTGGCAGCAGTTTGGCTTTTTGCGCTGCAACCAGTGCCTGCTGTGAATCTACATCCAACTGCAAGGCTTGCAGCGCTGCGCTGTTTTGCCGAACCAAGTCACGTAATTCAATCTGGGTTCTGGGCAGCGGAGGCAAGTCATTCAGGGAGGGCAGGCGCAGCGCCAAAGGTGACTGTTCAATCAGGCGCTCGAGCTCAAACAAGCTCGATTTGTAGGCTGCTTGCTGATCCAGCCGGGTTTGCTTGGCTGCCAACACACGGGTGCGTGCGCGCTCAAGATCGGCCTGACTGGTTGCGCCCGCCTGGGTACGCGCTTCAAGGTAGCGCAAGACATTGATAAGTTGGGTTTCCTGCTGGTCAGCAAAGTTGATGGTCAGGCGGGTGACCGCCAGTTTGACAGTGGCATTGGTCAGCTCGACTGCCACAGTTTCAGTGCTGTCAATGGTGCGAAACTGCTGGGACTTCTCGCTCAACCTCAGGTTGTCCAAGTTCTTGTTGAGCACAGGATTGAACACCGGCTGCGTGAGGCGCACCGTGTGGTTGCGGTAATCATTACTGGACGCACCCGTAGAGCTTTCGCTAATAGAGCCATTAATGACACGCAATGAAAGGGTGGGAAACCAGTCCGCACGGCCCCCCCGTGCGCGCTGGTTGGCGGCATCCTCTTCGGCCAAGGCCTGAATCAGCGTAGGACTAACCAGCAGACCCTCGGCGACGATATCGGCCAGCCCCCAGGTGTTGGCATCCGTGATGGCGTTGGACACGGTCATGGGTGCATTCTGGTCTTCAAGACGGGGCAGATCAATGATGTCCTTGCCCGAAATTTGCGAAAAACTGAGGATTTGACGGGAAAAGTCGGGGGTGAACACGAGCGGCTGCTTGACGTCCTTCTGCTCGGGAGCTTCCCGACGGGCCAAGCGTTCGGGGGGTGGCGGGATCAGCTGTGTTTCGGGCACAAAGCCATAGCGGTAACTAGGAAGTACCGGCACATTGCTGCGTGCCGATGCCACGGGTGTACGCGTGGCCGACTGAACCATGCTCGGGCTGAGTTTGCTGCCCAAAGTCATGGCCGTGTCTGAATCGCGCACCACATCGGCCCGTATGTCGTCAATACGGGCACGGGTTTTTTCACGCTCGGCAGCCAGACTGGCAGAGGACTGTGCATGGGCCGATGAGAAAGCCAGCATCGTGCAGCAGCAGACTGCTGTCAAAGCAAAACGTGGTTCAGGACGGGTTCGGGATGTGTTCATAAAGGGCCGATCATTCATCGTTCACGTAGCGCCTCTCGGGCACGCATCACAGGTTTAAACAAATAGGAAAGAACTGATTTTTGACCCGTCTTGATATCGACCTGGGCCAGCATGCCCGGGATGATGGGCAGTTGCTTGCCATCAGGCAAATCCAGTTCCGCACGGGTCGTGCGCACCAGCACCCGGTAGTAGGTTTCATCACGGCGCACTTCGTCACGCAAGGTATCAGCGCCAACCATGATCACGGTACCCACTAGCCAGCCATAAATACCGGAATCATAAGCCGAGATTTTCACTACCGCTGGCAGCCCGGGACGCAAGAAGGCAATATCAGCCGGACGAATTCGGGTTTCGACCATCAGGGCCTCGTCCAATGGAACAATTTCCAGCAGTTCCTGGCCACTTTGAATCACGCCACCGATGGTGTTGATCTTGATGTTTTTGACGATGCCCCGCTTGGGCGCTGTCAGTACAGTGCGTTTGAACGAGTATTCACGACCCACCAAGGTCGCATTCTGCGTTCCGAGTTCGGCTTCTACACGACCCTGCTCAGCGGCAGCTTCCGCACGGTACTTGCTGCGTGCCTCTTCGATGCGACCCCTTGAGTCCACCATGGAGCGCTGAATACGCAGAACGTCGAGTTCAGAGACCAAGCCTTTGGCCGCCATAGGCATGGTAATTTGCAACTCATCCTGAGCCAAACGCAGTGCCTGCTCCTGGGATTGAACAAAACCATCCAGGGCGCGACGCTTGGCCTGGTAGGTTTCGGTTTCGGTACGCACCAGACCTGGATTGCGTCTCTGCAGATCGGGGGGAAAGCTCAGGGGCGTACCAAGCGACTCGGCCCGCAGCCGGAAAGCCGCCGCCATCAGGGCATCCACCCGTGACTGGCTCTCCTTGACATTGGCCCCGAGGCGTACATCGTCGATGCGCAACAGTTCCTGCCCAACCTCTACCGTATCACCTTCAGCGACCAGCATGGCCGAAAGCACGCCGGTCTCCAGGCTTTGAACCACCTGTTCGCGACCACTGGGCACCACCCGACCGGTGCCGCTGGTGACTTCCTCAAGATTGGCCAGAGCTGCCCAGGCAATGAATACACCCATCACCAGCACAACGCAGTACAAGGCCCAGCGGGTCCAGCCGGCAATCGGCTCGATGCGCGCCTGGTAAACATCACTGATCACATCCGCCTCGGCAATGCGAGCATTGGTGATGCGTTGCTGCTTGATGCGCTCCATCTTGGCCGGGTCCATTGCCCCGGGCGTTGCAGCTTTACTTTTGGGGAACAACCAGCGCATCATGCTGCTGCTCCCACGGGGGTTACCGTAATGCGAGGCGAGTTGGCGGCAACGGTTGGCGCACTGGCTGCAGCCCGTTTGACATGACCTTCACGCACGGCCTTGAGGACGTCGTTACGCGGTCCATCTGCAACCACCTGGCCGGCATCGAGGATAACCAGCCGCTTGGCCAGACCCAATGGCGCATGCCGGTGAGTGGCGACAATCAGGGTGCGACCCTCCAACTCCGTGTGCAAGGCCTGCAGCAGGATCTGCTCGCCCGCCTCATCAAACGCACTGGTGGGCTCATCGAGCAAGATCAGGCTGGCTGAAGACATGAGCGCGCGCGCCAAAGCGACCATCTGGCGCTGACCACCCGACAGTGCCTGGCCGCCCTCACCGATCTGCATGTCCAGCCCATGGGGATGCCGGCTGACAATTTCTTGTACACCGGTCAGACGCAACACATGCAAAAAGCGGGCTTCATTGATGCGTGGGGCTGCCATCAGCAGGTTTTCGCGCAGCGTACCGCGAAAGAGCACTGGGTCCTGACTGACCCAAGCCACATGCGACCGGAAATCGGCAGGGGAAATCTGGCTGATGTCCAAGCCATCGACAAGGAGCTTGCCTTCGGTGGGGGGATGCAAACCTGCAATGACTTTGAGCAGGGTGGATTTGCCCGACCCCACCGGACCCATGACGGCAACCGTTTCACCCGGCTCAAATGTCAGTGACCGGACTTGCAATGATTTCTGATCGCTGCGTGGATAGGTGAACGTCAGATCGTGCAGTTCGATCTTTCCCGGCGCTTGATTGAGCTGAATGTAGGTTTTCTGGTTGTCATAGCGGCCAACCAGATGCATGACGCGGTCAAGGGCCCCAAATGCAACCTTGGTCTGCTGCCCGCGCGTCATCAGGCCCGCCACCTGGGCCAGTGGTGCCAGGGCGCGGCTTGCCAGAATGCTGCAGCCAATCAGGCCGCCGGTGGTGAGATGACCTTCGAGAATCAGGAAAACACCCCACAAAATAATGCCCGTGGCACCTACCTGCTGCACAAATTGGGTCAGGTTGACAGCCACAGACGAAGCCATCCGGGAACTCATGGAACTGCGAGCGGTAATGGCACACAAGCGCTCCCATCGTCCCTGGACTTCGGATTGAGCACCTATGGCCTGCACGGTTTCAACGCGTTCAATGGCTTCGACCATGAATGCAAGTTTCTGTGAGTTTTCGTACTGATAACGCTCAACAGAATTGCGGATCGGCCACTGCGAGACCAAACCGATCAGCAGGACTGCCATTCCCGCCGCGATAGGCACCCACACAAGCGAACCACCCAGCATGCCGATAACCACGAAAAAAATCAGGGCGAAGGGCAAATCGGTAAGGCCCACCAAGGTGGTTGAGCTCACAAACTCACGCACCGAGTCGAATTCGCGCACCTGCCCTGCATACTGCCCACTCGAGACAGGCCGGTCTTTGGGCTGCAGGTCGAGGGTCTTGCGAAAAATAGCGGCAGACAGGAGCAAGTCCGCGCGCTTGCCTGCTTCGTCCACCACATGTGCACGCAAGGTTCGCAGCGAAAACTCCAGCAAGCCAGCCAGGGTCACACCAATGGCCAGTACCCACAAGGTCGGCAGAGCCGCATTGGGGATAACGCGGTCATACACATTCATGGCAAACATGGAGCCAGCCAGGGCGAGCAGATTGATCAGGATAGCAGCGACCACACAGTCGCCATAGTAGCGACGAAGCAAACCGAAGACGCTCCAGAACCAATGTGGGGCGCGGTTGGCGGTATCACCTGATCGCTGGGCACTGAGCAGGGCGTCAAGTTGCACAAGAATTGCGGTACCCGCATATCGTTCGCGCAATTGGCCCCAGGTCCAGGATTCGGTTGAGGTGGCGTCGGCACCGGCCTCATTGGTGCCATAACGGCGAACCGTCAGCTCCTCACCACGGACAGCCTCCAGATAGACCATTTCGGGGCCTTTGAGCAGCAGCAGCATGGGCAGGCGCTCTAGCGGCAACTGATGCACCGCCACCTTGATAGTCTCTACCTTGAAGCCATGGTCCTGGAGGACGCAGGCGGCTACCGGGATCGTGGCATCCGGATGAATTCGCGCGGACTGTGCATGCAAGTCAAGCGCAGAAATGCGCCGACCAAAATGCAGGGCAATATCAGACAGCGGTCGCCAGATGCCGAACATGCGTTCAGAGCCCCAACTCAGACTGGACGCGGCCCTGCAAACTGTGCAGACGCCAGGCGGCGAGCTTGTTGTCCTGCAAGGTGGATTCAAGATTGGAACGCGCAGTAAACAACTCGTTCTCGGCGTTCAAGACATCAAGCAGGGACCGGCGCCCGATCTTGAATTGATTTTGAGAGGCCTCGACCATTTGCTGGGCATTTTTGGCATAGTCCTCAAAGGAACGCAGAGATGCGTCGCTGGCTTGCAAGTCGTACCAGGTCTGCTCTACCCTTGAACGTAGTTCATCACGCACCCGGTCGAGCGCGGACTGAGCCGCAAAAACGCTTTCTTGCGCAGCCCGGACTGCGAATGTTTCAGAGCGCCCCGAAAACACAGTCCATTCACCGGTAAGACCAACGAAGCTGGACCCTTGGGTGCCCTGAATACCACCAAAGTCCTGTCCGCTTTTGGCCGAGGTGTCCAGACTTAAACGGGGCGAGAACGGGGCTTTGGCCAGATCAATACCGCGCCGTGCAGTCTCGATTTCGGAGCTGGCCAACATGAGCACCGGGTTAAATTCCTGCGCCCGACTTAGCACCTGATCCAGCGTTTCAGGCAAGTTGACCATGGGTAAGTCAAAGAAGTCGGCACCTGCGGTCAGGCCCGTGACCTGCCGCCAGATCACGCGGGAAGCATCCATTTTGGCTAGTCGGGATGTGAGTACCGATTCGGCCAAGGCAGCGCGGCCTGCTGCCGTAGGCAAATCAGAAGCACGTCCCAGGTCAGCTTTGGCAATTTCCTTGATCTGCGCCACATACTGGCGGTGCACCTTCAGATTGTCTTGCGCCAGCTTGAGCAGGTTGGCACTTCGGACGAGATCCACATAGGCCTCGATGGTGCGGAGCATGAGTTGCTCACGGACATCGGTGAGTCGCCAATCCGAAGTAATGGAACTGGACCGGCGTTGTGCCAGTTGCGCACTGAGCGTTTTATCGATCAGCGGCATCGAAAGACGTACTTGGCCAAATGCCGTGGAATACATGGCATCGCGCTGCAAGGAATCAATAATCTGGCGCTCTTTAGCAACGCTGGAGGACAGCGTGAGACGGGGACCAAACCCTTCACGTGCTTCACCGATGCGGCTATTTGCAGCCCGGCTTTCCGCCTCAAACTGGAAAATTTGCGGATTGTGCTGCAAGGCCTGCCGCACAAACTGCGCCAAGATCTGGATGGGTCCGGCATCCGCAGCCTGCGCTTGCTCCATGGCTGAAGCAGCCACTTGCTTGCGAACATCCGGTGGCGCTGGAGCAGCCATGATTGCTGGCGCTGGTGTTGCAGCGGCTGGCGCTTCCTGGACCGGGGCTACTGCTGCTGGAGCAGCCACCGGCTCAGGGGCGGCCACTACCACGGGTGGCGTAATGACCACGGGTGTTGGCGCTACTTCGGGTGCAGCGGCCACGGCTGGGGCTACAGCGGCAGGAGTTACAGCGGCTGGCGCTTCCTGGACCGGGGCTACTGCTGCTGGAGCCGCCACCGGCTCAGGGGCGGCCACTACCACGGGTGGCGTAATGACCACGGGTGTTGGCGCTACTTCGGGTGCAGCGACTGCGGCTTGCGCTAAGACGGCTGACGCCTCAATTGCTGGCGCTTCCTGGACCGGTGCTACTGCCGCTGGAGCCGCCACCAGCTCAGGCAAAGGAACAATCGAGGCAGAGGCAACTGAACTGAGGGGTTCGGAATTGCTGAGTTGAGCAAAAACAAGGGAGCGTTGAGCCATCACAAGTTCGCGGCTGAACGCGAAACCGGGAGTGACTTCAGTTTTTGGCTCAGCAGACGACAGTTGCGAGCTTTCAAAGAGCACTGTACCCAAGCTTCGGGCAAATACGAAGGACGGCGAAGCCTCGAGAACCTCTGGAACAGGCTCAGACGGCTGGGCGTGACATGCCAAGGAAGCAACAGTTAATACTGCCGCCAGCTTGGTACCGCGCCGGTCAAGGCGAAAATGAGTTTTAGTTATCGGATACTTCATTTACACCGTCGCATATAAAAGTTAACGTATTTAGGCACGATCATGCTCCCTATGCAAAGATTGTTCCAAGCATAAAATCAGGTTAGTTCGGAATTCGGGATTTGACAACAAGGAAAAGCCCTCCGCTGAATTTTATTTTGTTTTGTGATACTGATATTTTATATTCTGAAACATGATCTACCGTGGGTTTATTTACAAGCAGATGGATATGTTGCTCACAAAAGGAAAATATTATACACCCCACTCTGTACGATAAAGTACCAATGTACATCTGATTGCTGAGAAATAAAGACCTAAAAAAACCGTAATCTACCCAGCAATAAGGTCCGGAAGAAGGCGGTCATACTCCTTCTTCACCACCGAATAGCATTCGCAGGTTCGCCTCTCCAGCCCTGGACGGTCAATGACGGTGATGTGTCCGCGTACATAGCGGATCAGGTGATCCTTTTGGAGCTTAAGAGCGGCTTCGGTTACGCCCTCCCGGCGCACACCAAGCATGTTGGAGATCAACTCTTGCGTCATCAACAGGTCTGGGCCTTTTAGCCTGTCTAGGCTCAAAAGTAGCCATCTGCACAGCTGCTGGTCCAGGCTGTGGTGCCGGTTACACACTGCAGTCTGCGACATTTGCGTAATCAATGCTTGCGTATAACGCAGCAGCAAATGCAGAACCGGACCGGTGCGGTTGAATTCATCCCTGAGCGTTTGTGCTCTCAGCCGGTAACCAGAACCGGCGCTCTGAACCACTGCGCGGTTCGTCGTAGATTGCCCCCCCATGAACAAGGATATCCCCACAAGGCCCTCGTTGCCGACGACCGCAATTTCCGCGGATGCGCCGTTTTCCATCACATAGAGCAGGGAAACAATACTGTCAATGGGAAAATAAGCGTGGGATAGGGTACGCCCAGATTCGTAGAGAACCAAGCCCAGAGGCATGTTCACGGGCTCAAGGTCTTGGGAAAACCGTTTAAGGTCTGACTCCGGGATGGCATTTAGCAAATGGTTCCGCTTAAAACCCAACTCGCCAGTCAATGCGGCTGCTGTGATTTCCGTTCCCCTTATTTGTGCCTGAATTGTTCCGCTGGTGGGTGCCGCAAGACCTTGCCTGTTTACTTTGCTTGGTCTTAGGTCAGTATAGCTATCTTATGCCTTTTGTTATGTTCGTTATCGCACATAGATAAGCTTCATGAGCTTGTATCT
>JBEIGE010000004.1:0-140375 GCA_040382055.1 Hylemonella sp. | reverse complement strand
TGACCAATGCCCACGTGGTGGAAGGTGCCGATGAAGTGCTGGTTACCCTGACCGACAGACGCGAGTTCAAGGCCCGCATTGTGGGCTCTGACAAGCGTTCCGATGTTGCCTTGGTGAAAATTGAAGCTGTCGGTCTGCCCATTGTCAAGGTGGGTGATGTCAACCGTCTCAAGGTTGGTGAGTGGGTGATGGCCATAGGCTCCCCTTTCGGTCTGGAAAATTCGGTGACTGCTGGAATTGTCAGTGCCAAGCAGCGGGACACGGGTGACTTCTTGCCTTTCATCCAGACCGATGTGGCTATCAATCCGGGAAATTCCGGTGGGCCGCTGATTAATATGCGGGGCGAGGTGGTTGGCATCAACAGCCAGATTTATTCCCGCTCGGGCGGCTTCATGGGAATCTCGTTTGCCATTCCGATGGACGAAGCCATTCGTGTCAGTGATCAACTGCGTTCAAACGGACGCGTGACGCGTGGACGCATCGGCGTGCAAATTGATCAGGTTTCAAAGGATCTGGCCGAATCGATCGGCCTGGGCAAAGCGCAAGGTGCTCTCGTTCGAGGCGTAGAAAGTGGCGCACCTGCTGACAAAGCTGGTGTAGAGGCGGGTGACATCATCATCCGGTTCGACGGTAAGCCCATCGAAAAATCAACGGACCTCCCCCGTCTGGTAGGTAATACCAAGCCCGGTACCCGGACCACAATGACGGTATTCCGCCGTGGTGCGAACAAGGATTTGTCCGTTGTTGTGGCAGAGATTGAAGCTGACAAGCCGATCAAGAAAGCTGCTGATAAAGAAGAGAAGCCCAAAGCAAGTAGCGCGGGTCAGGTCCTTGGCTTGACAGTGAGCGATTTGACGGACTCTCAAAGGAAAGAACTCAAACTCAAAGGTGGCGTTAAGGTCGATGCGGTTGCTGATAGCGCGGCCAGAGCCGGCATGCGCGAAGGTGATGTAATTGTGGCAATCGCCAATGTGGAAATTTCCAACGTGAAAGAGTTTGAGCTTGCGCTGGCCAAGGTGGATAAAACCAAGGCGATCAATGTGCTTTTCCGTCGTGGCGAATGGGCGCAATATGCCCTTATCAGGCCGGCGCGCTGATTTTTGAAGCAACTCAAAAGCCCTCAATGACCGGTGGATTTGGGGGCTTTTTATTTTTTTTCAGATTTCTTGCGCCAAGCTAAATTTGTTTGCAAGTACTAACATCGTCCCGGGGTCGGTGTATTTAGTTAGAATGATGTGCTTCCTACGCTGACTAATTGCATATTGAAGTCATTCAAATCCACCATATGGTATGAAAATGATCAGCCCACAGGTGATCCACAGATCACCCACATGGCGCACTTAAATTTCCATTTTGTTTTGTGAATAAACTGTTGATAAGTTTCCGTTGTTGCGTTGCAACGCCCTCTTTTTGAATAATTTTTGCCTGTGCTGAATCTGCTTTTTGCCTACAATGAACTTCCAACCTTCGCAGTTGCCAAAGATTGTTGGTTCAGGGCGCGTCAGAACAAGACGCGCCCTTTTTTCTTTCCCTCTTTGTTTTAATTCAATCACTTGAAGCTACTCGTTGATGAATCACATCAGAAATTTTTCTATCATTGCCCACATTGATCACGGCAAATCTACCCTTGCGGATCGCTTGATCCAACGCTGCGGTGGTCTCGAAGAGCGGCAGATGCAAGCGCAAGTGCTGGACTCGATGGACATTGAAAAAGAGCGTGGGATAACCATCAAGGCCCAGACCGCAGCCTTGCATTACAAGGCGCTCAATGGTGAGGTTTACAACCTGAATCTGATCGACACCCCGGGTCATGTCGACTTCTCTTACGAAGTCAGCCGATCGCTGTCGGCTTGCGAGGGTGCCTTGTTGGTGGTTGATGCTTCGCAGGGCGTGGAGGCTCAGACCGTTGCCAACTGCTACACCGCACTTGATCTGGGTGTAGAAGTGTTGCCCGTACTCAATAAAATTGATCTGCCCAATGCCGACCCAGACAACGCCCGCAGTGAGATTGAAGACGTGATCGGCATTGATGCAACCGATGCGATTGTGTGCTCGGCCAAAACCGGCTTGGGCATCGATGAGATTCTCGAGGCGATTGTGGCCAAGATCCCTGCCCCGCGCGGTAATCCAGACGGTCCGCTTCGCGCCATGATCATCGACAGTTGGTTTGACAGTTATGTGGGCGTGGTCATGCTGGTCAGGGTGGTCGATGGCCGTCTGGCCAAAGGCGAACGGATCAAGATGATGGCCTCTGGGGCCATGTACAACGCCGACAGCCTGGGTGTTTTTACACCGACCAACGAGCCGCGTGAATCTTTGCAGGCGGGCGAGGTGGGCTACATCATTGCGGGTATCAAGGAGTTGCAGGCTGCCAAGGTGGGTGACACGGTGACCCTGGTCAAGCCAGGCAGCGGTGGTGCGGCCTATACGGCGACCGAGGCTTTGCCTGGTTTTAAAGAGATCCAGCCCCAGGTTTTTGCCGGTTTGTACCCGACCGAGGCCAGCGAGTACGATTCCTTGCGTGACGCCCTTGAAAAGCTCAAGCTCAACGATGCGTCTCTGCATTACGAGCCTGAAGTGTCACAGGCCCTGGGATTTGGATTCCGTTGCGGATTTTTGGGCTTGCTCCACATGGAGATCGTGCAGGAGCGTCTGGAGCGTGAGTTTGATCAGGACCTGATCACCACCGCGCCCAGCGTGGTGTATGAGGTGATGAAGAACGATGGCGAAGTCATCATGGTCGAGAATCCCTCCAAAATGCCGGAAGTCGGCAAGACAGCCGAAATCCGCGAACCGATCGTGACCGTGCACCTGTATATGCCGCAGGAATATGTGGGTGTTGTCATGACCCTGGCCAACCAGAAAAGGGGGGTCCAGATGAACATGGCTTACAAAGGCCGCCAAGTGGTGCTCACCTACGAGATGCCCTTGGGCGAAATCGTTTTGGACTTCTTTGACAAGCTCAAGAGCGTGAGCCGGGGTTACGCGAGCATGGACTATGAGTTCAAGGAATACAGGGCTGCCGATGTGGTCAAGGTTGATATCCTGCTCAACGGTGAGAAAGTGGATGCCCTGTCCATCATCATTCACCGCTCCCAGTCGCAGTATCGGGGGCGGGCTGTGGTTGCCAAGATGCGCGAGATCATCAGCCGCCAGATGTTTGACGTTGCGATTCAGGCGGCGATTGGTGCCAACATCATTGCGCGTGAGACTATCAAGGCGCTGCGTAAGAACGTGCTGGCAAAATGCTACGGTGGCGATATCAGCCGCAAACGAAAACTCCTTGAAAAGCAAAAAGCAGGTAAAAAACGCATGAAACAAATCGGATCGGTTGAAGTTCCCCAGGAAGCATTTCTGGCAATTCTGCAGGTGGAGGACTGATGCAAGCGCTTACCGCTTTTGTGCTGGCTGGGTTTGTAGGTTATGCCGGTGGTTGGTACTTAGGCTTCATTGAGGGCAATTTTGCCCTGTTGCTTTTTATGGCCACCGTCGTCACGGGTGTTTACTGGTTAGCAGAACGTTTCTACTTCTTGCCCGCGCGGCAAAAAGCTGCGGCTGAACTCGAAGCCCAAATGTTGGCTGGACGAGCCAACTTGGAGAAAAAGGGTCTTGTGCCTGACCAGACCGACATCACGCAAGCCCGTCAGCGGCTCTTGATGCAGCCCTGGTGGCTGGACTGGACCGCAGGGCTTTTTCCGGTGATCATTGCAGTGTTCGTGTTGCGCTCTTTTTTGTTTGAGCCGTTCAAGATTCCTTCCGGCTCCATGATTCCTACCCTGCTGGTGGGCGACCTGATTCTGGTGAATAAATTTCATTACGGAATTCGGCTTCCGGTCATCAACACCAAGCTGACCGAGGGCAATAAACCTGAGCGTGGTGATGTGATGGTCTTTCGTTACCCACCCAAGCCCAGCCTGGACTACATCAAGCGGGTGGTTGGTTTGCCCGGCGATGAGGTGGCCTATCTGAACAAGCGACTAAGCGTGAATGGCCAGGTCATCGACACCCAGGCCGTGCCTGAGTTTTTTGATGAAGACCTGGTTAGCTACTTCAAGCAGTATGAAGAAAACCTGGGAACGATCAAGCACCGTATCCTGAATGATGACAACAGACCGGCTTTTGTACCTGGCGTAGAGGAATTCCCCAACCGTCAGAACTGCCGCTACAGCGTTGAGGGTGTCATTTGCAAGGTCCCCGAAGGGCACTATTTCATGATGGGGGATAACCGGGACAACTCACTGGATTCGCGCTATTGGGGCTTTGTGCCGGACAAAAATATTGTCGGTAAAGCTTTTTTTGTCTGGATGAATTTTGGTAATCTCAAGCGCATTGGTTCATTCAATTGACCTCGGTTCTCCGGCTCAAAGATTAGCGAGTACACCAGAGTGATTGATGGACTTCCAGAGCTGCAAGACAGATTGCAGCACCAATTCTCACAATTGTCTTTGTTAAGGCAAGCGCTGACGCACCGAAGTTTTTCGTCGGATCACAACGAGCGGCTTGAGTTTCTGGGTGACTCCGTGCTGAACCTGGCGGTCTCGAACCTGCTGTACACCCAATTGAACAATCTGCCTGAGGGTGACTTGTCACGCATTCGGGCGAACCTGGTCAAACAGGATACCTTGCATCAACTCTCAGTTGAAATCGGTTTGCCTGCATTGATTCGTCTCGGAGAAGGCGAGATGAAATCCGGTGGTCAAAAACGACCCTCCATCCTGGCCGATGCGCTTGAGGCGGTGTTGGGCGCGGTGTATCTGGATGCTGGTTATCCAGCTGCCCAGGCCTTGGTTCACCGCTTGTTCAAGGCCATTGAAATCAATCCGCAGATGCAGGCCATCAGCAAAGACCCTAAAACCGAGCTGCAGGAATTGCTGCAAGGTAAAAAAATGAAGCTACCCATTTACCGAGTGGTGGGGACGCTGGGCGCCGCCCATAAACAGACTTTTGACGTTGAGTGCGAAATTATTGAACTCAACCATACCGAGCGGGGCTCTGGCAACTCCAGGCGCGCTGGCGAACAAGCCGCAGCCGCCGTCATGCTGCAAACCCTGAAAGCGCGTGATTCATGATGGATACCCCAGCTGCGCCGGACTCTCCGGCCTCGCCTCAAACCGCTACTGCTGAGGTTAAGACCGGGCAGCATTGTGGCCTGGTTGCCATTGTTGGCAAGCCCAATGTGGGTAAGTCAACCTTACTCAATGCACTGGTCGGTCAAAAAATCAGCATTACCTCGCGAAAGGCCCAGACCACGCGCCACCGCATTACCGGCATGCGAACGCTAGGCCAGACGCAATTTGTATTTGTCGACACCCCGGGTTTCCAGACCCGACACAACAACGCGCTGAACCGCTCACTGAACAAAACAGTTCTGGGCGCTGTGGGGGATGTAGACCTCATCCTGTTTGTGGTGGAAGCCGGAATTTTCAATCAGGCGGATGCCAAAGTGCTGGCCCTGCTTGGCAAGGACATCCCCACCCTGTTGATCGCCAACAAGCTTGACCAGGTGAACCGCCGCTCGGATATTGCGCCTTGGTTGCAGGACATGCACCAACGCCACGCCTTTACCGAGTTTGTGCCGATGACCGCCAAGAACGCCAAAGACATTGAGCGGCTGCTTGGTATCTGCGAAAAATACCTGCCCGAACAAGACTGGTGGTATGACGCCGACGAACTGACCGACCGCAGTGAAAAGTTTCTCGCGTCTGAAACCGTACGTGAAAAATTGTTCCGTCTTACCGGGGATGAGTTGCCCTACACATCCACAGTAGTCATTGACAAGTTTGAGGAAGAAGCCGGCAAGGGCAAGCAAAAGCGCTTGCTCAAGATCGCCGCCACCATCGTGGTAGAGCGTGACGGGCACAAAGCCATGGTCATTGGCGACAAGGGCGAGCGCATCAAGCGTATCGGTACGGAAACCCGTGTTGAACTGGAGAAACTGATGGACGCCAAGGTGTTCATCGAACTCTGGGTCAAGGTGCGATCCGGCTGGGCTGACGACGAGGCACGCGTGCGCAGCTTTGGCTATGAATAAGGCCTCCACGCTGGGTCTCACCGGCTTGGCAAAACCAAAAATTGCTTGTGGCGGCTAAGCGCATCTCCGACGAGCCTGCGTATGTGTTACATCGCTATGACTGGAGCGAATCCAGTCTGATCCTGGAAGTCTTTACGCGCAACCAGGGCCGTATCGCGCTTGTAGCCAAGGGCGCCAAACGGCCCAGCTCAAGTTTTCGCCCCATTCTCCTGCCATTGCAGCCTCTGCAGATAAGTTTTGGAGGCGACGCCGAAATTCGCACCCTCAAAAGTGCTGAATGGATGGGCGGCCACGTCATGCCCTCGGGTGAAGCGCTGCTGTCAGGTTACTACCTCAACGAGTTGCTGCTCCTGTTGCTGGCGCGTGATGATCCACACCCGGGTTTGTTTGACATCTATTCATCGGTAGTTGACGTGATTGCCTCCGAGCATGGTGAGGTTTTGCAATCGGCTTTGCGAGTTTTTGAGCTGCTTTTGTTGCGCGAGATTGGCCTGCTGCCCCAGCTCGATACCCAAACCCTGACCCTTCATCCCCTCGAAGTCCAGGCAAGGTACAGCCTCACGCCGGAAGGTGGCTTGAGCCAGACCCGTGATTCAGACCGCGCCAGTCTCAGTGGTGCCCAGTGGCTGGCCCTGCAGCAGTCTTTGTTGCCGGACGCTGCTTTTACTGCCACCCTGCGCGCCTGTTCCGAGGTGATGCCGGAGCTCAAACCCCAACTGCGCGGCCTGCTCAACTACCATTGTGGGATTGGCACCCTGAAAACACGCCAGATGATGCTCGACATTCAATCCTTTTCGTGACATGCGACACGCAAGCAACCCAAGTCAACATTTTCAATTCAACGCCTTCAAGCGCACGTCTTTATGTCAACTGCTCTGTCAGTCAATTTAAACAAGGTCGCTCTGGTGCGTAACACACGCCATTTGGGCATTCCCAGTGTTGTCCGTGCTGCAACCCTGTGCTTGCAGGCTGGTGCGCATGGCATCACGGTTCACCCCCGGCCCGATGAGCGACACATCCGAGCGCACGATGTGCATGATTTGGCCCAGCTCCTCAAGGCTTGGCCCCAGTGCGAGTTCAACATCGAAGGCAACCCGTTTCACAACCTGATGGATTTTGTGCGCCAGGTGCGTCCCCACCAATGTACTTTTGTGCCTGATTCCGAAGGCCAACTCACCAGTGACCATGGCTGGAATTTGAGCCTTGACGAGATTCGCCTTCGCCCCTTGATCGAAGAAGCCCAATCGCTGGGGGTGCGTGTCAGCCTGTTCATGGACGCCGATGCGCACGCTATGGCGGCTGCCAAGGCCGTGGGTGCGGACCGGGTAGAGCTGTACACCGAGCCCTATGCAGCAGCACTGGCAGGAGCCGGGCAGACGGCCCAACTTCAGCGCTTTGCCGAGGCGGCCAAGGCTGCGCAAGCCTGCGGTTTGGCGGTTAACGCTGGCCACGACCTCAACCTCGACAACCTTGGCGCGTTTTTGCGCCACGTGCCGGACGTGCAGGAGGTCTCTATAGGCCACGCCCTGATTGCCGATGCGCTCGAATTGGGATATGGAGCCACCGTTCATGCCTATTTGCAATGCATCACGCGGGCAGCACCATGATTTACGGTATTGGTACGGATATTTGCGATATCCGGCGCATACGCGCGAGCCTGGACAAACACGGTGAGCGCTTTGCCAAGAAAATCCTCAGTGCAGCCGAATTTGCGACCTGGAAGGCGCGCAGTGCCCGTTGGCCCGAGCGCGGCGTGCGCTACCTGGCGACCCGCTTCAGCGCCAAAGAAGCTTTTTCCAAAGCCATAGGCTTGGGCATGCGCAAGCCCATGACCTGGCGGCTATGCGAAGTGGGCAATTTGCCCAGCGGAAAACCTACCCTCGTGCTGCATGAGGGACTTAAACAGTGGTTTGAAGCACAGCACCTGAGCGCCTACATCAGCGTGACCGACGAATCTGATTACGCCGCCAGCTTCTGCGTTGTAGAGAAGAAAGAAATTTAGCGTCTGGCAATCAGCATAATCAGCGTCCTTATCAATTGCATTCAACCATTGACCCGTCATGACTTTTCACGCGCCCCTGATCATTGATATTGCCGGCCTTGCATTGTCCAAGGCCGACCGGCGACGGCTCAAGCATCCTTTGGTGGGGGGCTTGATTTTGTTTGCCCGAAATTGGCAGGACCGTGCGCAACTCAGTAGCTTGTGCCAAGAGATCAAGAAAATCCGTCGGGACCTGCTGATCTGTGTGGATCACGAAGGTGGTCGTGTGCAGCGGTTCAAAACCGATGGCTTTACACACTTGCCGAGCATGCGGACTTTAGGCCATATGTGGTTGCAGGACGGCAAGACTGGCCCTGGCACGGGTGTCCTGCGAGCCACGCAAGCAGCCACGGCTTGCGGTTTTGTGCTGGGGGCTGAGCTTCGCGCTTGTGGGGTTGACTTAAGCTTCACGCCTGTGCTGGACCTGGACTTTGGCGAGAGCAGCGTGATTGGCGACCGCGCCTTTGCACGTGATGCGCGGGTGGTCAGCCTACTGGCCAAAAGCCTGATGCATGGCTTGCTGCAAAGTGGCATGGCCAATTGCGGCAAGCATTTTCCAGGTCATGGCTTTGTCCGGGCCGATTCACACACTGATATTCCTGTCGATCGTCGTGGTTTGAAAACCATTCTGGCAGACGATGCTGCGCCTTATGGTTGGCTTAGCAACACCCTGAGCAGTGTCATGCCTGCACATGTGATTTACCCCGCTGTGGATGCGCGCCCGGCGGGTTTTTCAAGCAAATGGCTCAACGGTATATTACGTGGCCAATTGGATTTTCACGGGGCGATCTTCAGCGACGACCTCAGCATGGCCGGAGCCCGCCTGATTGATGGCGTTCAGGTGAGCTACGCACAGGCGGCTGTTGCAGCGCTGAATGCGGGCTGCGACATGGTATTGTTGTGCAACCAGAGCATGGATGGCGGGGAGGCGGTGGACGACCTGATCAATGGCCTGACCGAGGCGAATGTCAAAGGCCACTGGCAGATGAGCGAGGTCAGCGATGAACGCCGCATCGCCTTGTTACCACATGCCCCAGCCCTGGCTTGGGACGACCTGATGGTTCACCCAAGTTACATGGCTGCACTGGACCTGATGGCTTAGAGCCCGAGCAGGCGAACCGCATTGCCTTTCAAAATGCCCGGCATGACCTCAGGTTTGAAACCTGCCACTTCAAAGTCTTTCATCCAGCGCTCGGGGGTGATCAACGGGTAGTCGCTGCCAAACAGCACACGGTCTTTGAGCAACGTATTGGCATACTGAACCAATTGCTTGGGGAAGTACTTGGGGCTCCAGCCCGAGAGATCAATCCAGACATTGGGTTTGTGGGTTGCCACACTCAGTGCTTCGTCTTGCCAAGGAAAACTCGGGTGAGCCATGACGATCTGCATGTCGGGAAAATCAATGGCCACATCGTCAAGATGCATCGGGTTGCTGTATTCAAGCCGCAGGCCGCCGCCGCCGTGCATGCCACTGCCTATGCCACTGTGTCCGGTGTGAAAGATGGCCGGAAGCTTGAATTCGTTAATCACTTCATAGATCGGCCAGGCCATCTTGTCATAGGGGTGAAATGCCTGCACAGTAGGATGAAACTTAAAGCCCTTGACCCCGTGGTTCTTGATCAGCCGCTCAGCCTCACGTGCACCCATCTTGCCTTTGTGCGGGTCGATGCTGGCAAAGGCAATCATCATGTCGCTGTTTTCTTGCGCTGCATCGCAAATTTCCTCATTGGGAATGCGTTGACGTCCCATCTTGGACTCCGCATCTACCGTGAACATGACCAAGCCGATCTTTTTTTCGCGGTAATACGCAATGGTCTCGGCTATCGTTGGCCTGCGATTGCTACCGAAGTACTTGTCTGCTGCACGATCATATTCCTCGCCATAGTTGTCAAAAGGATTGCGGCAACTCACCTCGGCGTGGGTGTGAATGTCGATGGCGATCAGATTGGCATGGTCCATGAAAAACCTTTGGTAAATGCTGACGGCAACTGCCTTCAGTAGGTGTGAATTGGCTATTAAAAATGAGTTGAGGGTATTTCAAGCCTCAAACTGGCTTGCGTTCTTGCCCTTGAAGGGAGCGTAAAAAGCTTTGATGGACGCCATGTCAGCCTCAATGTCACCGGTGGGTTCGAACACGGGACCCAGGCCGCTGATTTTTTTATGGTAATCCATATAGGCCATCACAATGGGTACGCCGGCACCCAGGGCGATGTAGTAAAAACCGGTTTTCCAGTAACGGGTTTTGCTGCGTGTGCCCTCGGGCGGTACCACCAACTGCAGCGGGCCGTCCGCTTGCCTGATAGCCGCAATCGAGGCGTCTACCAGGTTGGTTGATTGGCTGCGGTTGACGGGGATGCCGCCCAACCACATCATCAAGCCGCGAAAGGGCGGTTTGAATATTTGTTCCTTACCCATCCAGTAAATAGAGAGTTTTAAAGCGAAGGCCACCATCAGGGTGTAGGGCAAATCCCAGTTGCTGGTGTGGGGTGCGGCTATGAACACGCACTTTTCGCGGCCTGCAGGCAGTTGGCCCTCAATCTTCCAGCCTGTCATTGTGAGAAAGCCAACCGAGAAGGCCCGCAGCAAGGTGTTGACCACCGGCGTGTCAAAAATAGTCCGATGCATGGCGTTCAACTTTCGCGGCGCAGAGCCGGGAACAGGATCACATCGCGAATACTGGGGCTGTCGGTGAGCAGCATCATCAGGCGGTCTATGCCGATTCCGCAGCCGCCGGTAGGCGGCATACCGTACTCCAGCGCCCGCACAAAGTCGTGGTCGAAATACATGGCTTCGTCGTCGCCACTGTCTTTGGCGCTGACCTGGGCATGAAAGCGTGCGGCTTGCTCTTCGGCATCGTTGAGCTCCGAGAAGCCATTGCCAAATTCACGCCCGGTTACATACAGCTCAAAGCGCTCGGTCACCTCAGGCCGGGTATCGCTGGCGCGTGCCAGCGGAGAGATTTCGACCGGATGCTCACAAATAAAGGTCGGTTGCCAGAGTTTTTCTTCAACGGTTTCTTCAAAGTACATGACCTGCAAAGCCGCCAGTGACCGGCTTGAAAGCTTGTGTTTATCTTCTCTTAGACCCAGTCTTTTCAGCTCATTCATTAGCCAGCTTCTATCGTCCACATGATTGCCTGCGCTGGTGTGTTTCAAAATCGCCTCCCGGATGGTCAGCCGCTCAAAGGGCTGGGACAAGTCAACCGCTTTGCCCGCATAGGTGAGCTGCGTGGTGCCCACCGCCTGTGTAGCGGCATGCCGGATCAGCGCCTCGGTGAAGGTCATGAGGTCCTGGTAATCCCAGTAGGCCGCATAGAACTCCATCATGGTGAATTCGGGGTTGTGCCTCACCGAGATGCCTTCATTGCGAAAGTTCCGGTTGATCTCGAACACCCGCTCAAAGCCGCCCACAATCAAGCGCTTGAGGTAAAGCTCAGGGGCGATACGCAAAAACATCTCCTGGTCCAACGCGTTGTGGTGGGTGGTAAATGGCTTGGCGTTGGCGCCTCCCGGGATCGGATGCAACATGGGCGTTTCTACTTCGAGAAACTGGTGTGACACCATGAAGTCCCGGATTGAGCTGACGGCCTTGCTGCGCGCAACAAACCGTTTGCGTGCGTCTTCGTCGGTCATCAAATCGATGTAACGCTGGCGGTATTTGACCTCCTGGTCGGCAATGCCATGGAACTTGTCGGGCATCGGGCGCAGGCTTTTGGTCAGCAAGCGCACCTCACTGGCATGGATAGAGAGTTCGCCAGTTTTGGTCTTGAAGATACGACCTTCGGCTGCCACGATATCGCCCAAATCCCAGTGCTTGAACTGTTCATAGACGTCGTCGCCAACTTCTTCGCCTTTCACGTAAACCTGAATACGGCCGGTGCTGTCCTGCAGCGTACAAAAGCTGGCTTTGCCCATCACACGCTTGAGCATCATGCGTCCTGCCACTTTTGCCTTACTGTTCTGCTCTAGCAGGCCTTCAGGTGTTTGCCCGGCATGGGCGGCAAACAGGTCCTGTGCATGGTCGGCAGGTTTGAAGTCATTGGGAAAGGCGGCGCCCTTGCCGTCGCGCTCATGCTGACGGATCACCTTGAGTTTTTCTCGACGCTCGGCAATGAGCTGGTTCTCGTCCAAAGGGGTGTTGGCGTCGTGCGATAGGTTATCTGTCATGGGGGCCTAAAGGGCTGGGCTTGGGGCTAATGGAAGGGACGCCTGATGTGGCGTGATGCGTGATTTTAATGACGCTATCATCGCTTCACATTTTCGTCTTGATTCATGCTCTACCAAATCGTTACCTTATTGCTCGAAGTGGCCACCAGTGTGGTCGGCGGGGTATGCCTGCTGCGCCTGTACATGCAATACCAGCGCATCCCCATGTCGGCACGCTCAGGCAACCCCTTGGCACGATTTGTCTTTGCGCTGACCGACTGGCTGGTGCTGCC
This sequence comes from Hylemonella sp., assembly GCA_040382055.1. Lineage (GTDB taxonomy): Bacteria > Pseudomonadota > Gammaproteobacteria > Burkholderiales > Burkholderiaceae_C > JBEIGE01. The sequence goes on along the minus strand of JBEIGE010000004.1, from coordinate 127,865 downwards.
CCTGCGGCGTTTTGTGCCTGCGCTGGGCGGCCTGGATACGGCCAGCCTGCTGGCAGCGTTTTTGCTGGAGCTTGCGCAGTTTTGCCTGCTGTGGTTGCTGCTGGGCTCAGGTGCCGGTTTTTCTTCGGTTTTGATCTTGGCGGCATTTGGCGTGGCCCGTCTGGCCATCTCCGGCATGACCGGGCTGGTCATTGTGTACGCCGTACTGTCCTGGATGCAAACCAACTCGGTACTCGGCGACCTGGTTGAGCGGCTGTGCGCACCCCCCCTGATTCCGATCCGGCGCGTGGTTCCGCTGGTTGGTGGGGTGGATTTGTCACCGCTGGTGCTACTGGTCTTGCTTCAAGTCGCTGCGATTGTGCTGGGTCACTTGCAGGGCTTGGCCTTGCTGTGATGTAACTTGCGCAAATCTGGTTTTTTGGACTAACGATGGTGTGAGTAGAGCGCCAGGCCTTGTGCCGGAAGCTGAGCGACAAGCAGGCTGGCACTGGCTGAATCGGTCATGACCAAAACAGGGCTTGCCAGACTGAAAGCCACATTGGTCACCATCCTGTCACCATCAGCAGTGCCAAGATCAGGGCAGCGAACAAAATGCGTCACCTCTCCCCGCGCATTGAGGATGAAGGCACCGCCTAGGCTGGCGTGGGCCACGACCAATCGCCCTTCAATGTCCAGCGCCATGCCGTCCGGTCCGCTGCTGCCAAAAAAAGTTTGAAACGCGCCCATTTTGCTGAGGCTGCCGTCGGGCAATAGCGGTGCCCGCCAGACCTGATTTGCGCGGGTCACTGCTACAAACAGCACCTTGCCGTCAGCGCTGAGCGCAATGCCATTAGGGCTGGGCGCATTACGCAGCAACCGGTCCAGCCGTCCGCTGTCAGGGCTATAGCGGTACACGCACCCAGTGGGGTCGTGCAGGCCCGTCTGGCCCTGATCGGTAAAGTAGAGTTGTCCCTGTGAGTCAAATATCAGGTCGTTGACGCCCTTGAAGGATTCACTGTTGCGGTGACCCAGGACTGTGGTCATGTGGCCCGTATCAGGGTTTAACGTCAGGATGCCATGTTTGTAGTCGGCTATCCAGATATTGCCATCGGCGTGAATTGCCAGGCCATTAGGCCAGCCGTCATACTGAACAAGCAAGGACCATTGCAGTTCAGGACTGATTTTAAAAATACGGCCATACGGGATGTCAGTGACGTACAAATTGCCTGCGCGGTCAAAGCAGGGGCCTTCCAGAAAACTGTCCATCACTGCACCGGGTTTATTGGCATCGACCCAGTCGGTGCGGCGCGGGTGCCTGAAGGCATCTGGCAACCGCGTCAGAACCCTGGCTTCAATGAGTTGGGGCGGGGAGCAGGAAAGGTTAAACATGAAATGGACTATTTGACCTCGTCAGGGTCATGACAGTCGCCTGCGATGATGTGATTTTTTTGAAGCGCTTCGATAGCCTGTGCGTCATAGCCCAATTGGTGCAACAGCACACGGGTATGTTCACCCAGTCTCGGTGGATTCAGGCGTACACCGGGCCTTTTATTGCCCATTGACAGTGGCAACAGAACAGTCTTGCAGGCTTGGCCGTCAGGCAGGGTGATGGGTGACAAGCCCCCAGTGGCATTGAGGTGGGGGTCGTCCAGCAGATCCTGCGGACGGGTAATCGGCGCAAAGGGCAGGCCATTGGCTTCAAATACGGCGGCAATTTCGGCGGCACTAAATATGGCCATACGTTCACGCAGAATGGGTATGAGCCATTCTCGGGCGAGCACCCGGTCGTTGTTGCTCTGAAGTCGGTTATCCCCCTTGAGGTCATCGAAACCGTAGGCCTGGCAGAACAGTGCCCAGGCCGTATCACTGACCAGGGCTAAAAAAATGTGTCCGCCATCTTTGACGTGAAACACGTCATACACCGCCCAGGCAGAGATCCGGCTGGGCATAGGCGCAGCTGGCTTGCCGGTTACTGCAAATTGCATGATGTGTTGGGCCACAAGAAAAACATTGTTTTCAAACAAGGCGCTTTGCACCTCCTGGCCGCGCCCGGTTTTCTCGCGTTGGGCCAGTGCCGCCATGGCGCCAATTGCGCCGAACATGCCGCCCATGATGTCATTCACACTGCTACCGGCCCGCAGCGGATCACCTTCACGACCTGTCATATAGGCCAGTCCGCCCATCATCTGCACTACCTCGTCCAGTGCCGTGCGGTTTTCATAGGGACCAGGCAGGAAACCCTTGTGCGATACATAGATCAGGCGCGGATGCAGTTTGGCAAGCGCCTCATAACCCAGACCTAACTTGTCCATCGTGCCGGGTTTGAAGTTCTCGGTCACGATATCTGCAGTGGCGATCAGTTTGAGCACCAGCTCTATGCCCTGTGCAGATTTCAGGTCCACCGCAATGCTCTTTTTATTGCGGTTGAACAGAGGGAAAAAACCTGCGCCGGAGCCCAGCAGCTTGCGTGTGGAGTCACCTTCGAGGGGTTCAACTTTGATCACCTCGGCCCCCAAGTCGGCCAGCACCATCCCGCAGGTAGGGCCCATCACCATGTGGGTGAATTCAACCACCCGGATACCCGCATAGGGCAGGGCATTTTCAGCTGACATGCGAACGATCCTGGGACCAACCCTTGGGGATGCCCGCCTCAGGCAGCATGCCATACAGCGATTCTTCAGGCAGGCCGGTTCGCAAGGGTTGACGGGCGGCAATCAGACCTTCGATGTTTACCCCGGTGCGGATACCCATGGCTTCAAACATGAACACCAAATCTTCAGTGACCACATTGCCGGATGCGCCGGGCGCATAAGGGCAGCCACCCAAGCCAGCCAGCGAGCTGTCAAAACTGCGAACGCCCGCATCGTAGGCAGCCAGACAGTTGGCCAGGCCCAGACCGCGGGTGTTGTGCATGTGGGCAGCACCGCACTGTTCACCGATCTCGGAACGCAAGCGTGTGAACAGGCGGCGCACTTGCGCGGGGTTGGCCATACCGGTCGTGTCGGACAAGCCGGATTCATCGGCACCTGCGCTGATAACCTGGCCTGCCAAGCGCAGCACATCATCTTCTGCAACCCCTCCTTGAAGGCTGCAGCCAAAGGCGGTGGCAATCCCAGCCTCGATCTTGATGTGCGGAGCTATGTCATTGCGTAGTCTGACGATTGAGGCCACTTCTGCAATCATTTCCTCACGCGTTTTGCGAACGTTGGCCGCTGAATGCGCTGCACTGGCCGAGACTGGAATAGTCAACTTGTGGACCCCGGCTTTCATGGCTGCTTCTGCGCCACGCAGATTGGGCACCAGCGCCATGACCGTCAGACCCGGATGGGAAAGCGCGTGGCGCACCACCTCGGCTGCATCGGCCATTTGCGGCAGCAGCTTGGCAGGCACAAAGGAACAAACTTCTATTTCGCTCAGCCCGCTGGCCACCAGTGCATCGATCCAGCGGCACTTGTCGGCGGTGGACATGATGCTCTGAACAGATTGCAGACCGTCGCGGGGGCCCACTTCACTGATCAGCACTTGGTCAGATTTTTGAAATGGCGTCATCGTTGAATTATTGATGCTTGCCGCGTCTTGACCGCGCAAATCAGACAAGTGCTCAGCGCATTAGCTCACGGCATCTGCCGGTTGCTTTAGAAGAATCGCCAGGGTGTTGGCAATGGTTTTGCGCAGATCGCGTCGGTCGCAGATGAAGTCTACGGCACCTTTTTCCTGCAAAAACTCGGCCCGCTGAAACCCTTCGGGCAGGGTGACGCGCACGGTGGACTCGATCACCCGAGGGCCGGCAAAACCAATCAAGGCCTTGGGCTCGGCAATGACCACATCGCCTAAAAACGCAAAACCGGCACTCACTCCGCCCATGGTGGGGTCGGTCAGCACACTGATGTAGGGCAAACCCTTTTTGGCCAAACGGGTGAGCGCGGCATTGGTTTTGGCCATCTGCATCAGCGAGAGCAGGCCTTCTTGCATGCGCGCACCGCCCGTGGCGGTAAAGCAGATAAAGGGGACTTTTTGTTCTATGGCAGTCTCTACACCGCGCACAAAGCGCTCGCCCACCACTGAACCCATGCTTCCGCCCATAAAGCCAAACTCAAACGCGGCCGCCACCAGGTTAATGCTGTGAACAGCACCACCCATGACCACCAGGGCATCGGTTTCGCCCGTGTTTTCCAGCGCTTCTTTCAGACGCTCGGTGTACTTGCGGCTGTCCTTGAACTTGAGCGCATCTACGGGCAGCACTTCCTGGCCGATCTCAAAGCGGCCTTCGTTGTCCAAAAAAGCATTTAGCCTGGCCCGTGCGTCTATGCGCAGGTGGTGGCTGCAGCCGGGGCAGACATTCTGGTTTTGTTCCAGGTCGGTCTTGTAGAGAACAGTCTCGCAACTCGGGCATTTGACCCACAGGCCTTCAGGTACGCTGCGGCGATCTGCCGGGTCGGTGTGGTGAATTTTCGGGGGTAGTAGTTTTTCTAGCCAGCTCATAGCGGTCTCCAGTTCAGTACCCAAGGGCGTCCAACAGAAGGGGGATTATCCGACATTGGCGTGTTGCGCTCCAGCATCCTGTCGGTGTCGGCCAAAACCACCCAAGGCTGCGCTGCGCGCCACCCTTGTGGCGCTGCCAAGCAGCGCAGCGGCTGGCGGATCAAGAGGCTCAGGTGTTTGAGCCCGCAGGGCGAGTTTCTGAGCCTCCCGCCGGGCGCGAGCAGCGCAGGGTAGTCGCGACAGCGACCAGCGGCTTAGGGTGGTGCGCAGCGCAGCCTTGGGTGGTTTTTTGGGGTGGGTAGTCGTGGTGAAGCCGTTTTTTGACTGAAGGTGTGGCGGGCAGGGGGCCAGAGGTTTTTCTATCGTTTGAAGGTCACAGTTCACTGGTGGCCATGCGAAGCATGGGTTTACGATTGGAACGCCCAGTTAGGCACTGTGCCGAAGAAGCTTGGATAGATCATGGTTCTTTGCCTCGAACTGGTTGAAGCGCTCGTGTATGTGCTCCTCGTACTCTCCGGTTTCTTTGTTCTTGCGCTTGCCGTTAAACCATATGCTGCTCTTGCCAATGTTGGCACCTTTTTTGTTTTCGTGCGAGTACTGGATGAACTCATTAGATGTGAGAATCCAAATCTTGTCGTGCCGTTCTGAATAGAAGACAAAGAAGTAGTTCTTGCGTGGCTTGTGGGGGATGGCAGAGAAGAGCGCGCCATCGCCGGATATGATGTTCTTTGAGCGCGCTTTGATCTGGACCTGAACGAACTGATCATCGCCAACTTTTATGACCGCATCAATTGCGTCGTCGTCTACAAGAGGTAGGTAGACGTCCATGCCCTGTTTCAGCATGAGTCCAACGATCCAGTACTCGATGCGTTTGCCGAAGCCAGCGGAATGACGGAACGGTATGCTCATTGAGATAGCGCCTAACGTGTTTTAGATATCAACTATTTGCCGAATGAAAGCTTCGAATAAGCGCTGAAATTCATTGTTAGCCCTCGTAGATATTAAATAATTTGCTCACATAAGCATAGCAAAAAACCTATGGCATTTTCGCTTGGTGTAACACCTGTGGTTCAATCATTTGGTATTTACTTCCGCTCCGTAGGCTCGCTAACCGTACTAGCGGCAAATCGCATGCGCACACCGTCAGCCCGCATCCAGCGCTTGGCGAATCTCGCTTAAAAAATTTTGCGCAGTGGCAGCCACCTGCTCACGCGGCTGGTTTTCCAGAATCTGGATGATTTTGCTGCCAATCACTACGGCGTCGGCCACTTTGGAGATGGTTTTGGCGGTGGCTGCATCGCGGATGCCAAAACCCACGCCTACCGGAATGCTGATGTGCTGGCGGATGCGCGGCAGCATGGCTTCTACCGCGTCGGTGTCCAGTGCGCCGGAACCGGTCACGCCCTTGAGCGAGACGTAATACACATAGCCGCTGGCCACGCGGGCCACCTGGGCCATGCGCGCATCGGTGCTGGTGGGGGCGAGCAAAAAGATGAGGTCCAGCCCATGGGCGCGCAGGTCTGCGGCAAAGGCTTCGCATTCCTCGGGGGGATAGTCCACGATGAGCACACCATCCACACCTGCCTCTGACGCGTCTTTCACGAACGCGCTGGCAACGCCCGGTGTGGCGTGCTTCTGGTCGTAACGCTCCACCGGGTTGGCATAGCCCATGAGCACGACGGGCGTGCTGGTGTCGGTCTGGCGGAATTCCTGCACCATGGCCAGCACCTGGACCAGGCCTATGCCAAACGCCAGCGCCTTGTCGCCTGCCTTCTGGATGACCGGGCCGTCGGCACTGGGGTCGGAAAACGGCACACCCAGCTCGATGACGTCAGCACCACCCGCAACCATTCCGTGCATCAGCTCGGGGGTCACGTCGGCATAGGGATAGCCTGCCGTGACAAAGGGAATGAGTGCCTTGCGGCCCTGGGCTTTGAGCTTGTCCAGTTTGGTGGTGATGCGGCTCATGCAGCAACTCCGTGCTTCACCAGCTTGATCGCTTGTTCGCCGCCTTTGACCGATTGACCTGTGCAGCTGGGGCGGCAGAAAAATTCGCCGTTGCTCAGGTCGGCTACGGTGCCGATGTCTTTGTCGCCACGGCCAGACAGGTTGACCAGAATGCTTTGGTCCGGCCGCATGGTCTTGGCCAGCTTCATGGCATAGGCCACGGCGTGACTGGATTCCAACGCGGGGATGATGCCTTCGGTGCGGCACAGGTAGTGAAAAGCTGCCAGTGCCTCGGTGTCGGTAATGCCCACGTATTCGGCGCGGCCGATGTCACTTAAAAAGGCGTGCTCCGGGCCCACGCCGGGGTAGTCCAGTCCCGCGCTGATGCTGTGGGTTTCGGTCACCTGGCCGTTATCGTCCTGCAGCACATAGGTTCGGTTGCCGTGCAGCACGCCGGGGCTGCCGCGCTGGATGCTGGCTGAATGTTTGCCACTGTCCATGCCTTCACCCGCGGCTTCCACGCCAATCAAGCGGGTTTTGTCATGCTGGATATAGGGGTAGAAGATACCCATGGCATTGGAGCCCCCGCCCACACAAGCGACCACTGCATCGGGCTGGTCGGTTTTGCACCCGGCTGCGGCCAGCATTTCTGGCATCTGCACCAGACACTCGTTGCCGATGACGCTTTGAAAATCGCGCACCATCATGGGGTAGGGGTGGGGTCCGGCAACGGTGCCGATGATGTAGAAGGTGTTGTCCACGTTGGCAACCCAGTCGCGCATGGCTTCATTCAGGGCGTCTTTGAGGGTTTTGCTGCCGCTTTCCACCGGCACCACGGTGGCACCCAGCAACTTCATTCGGTAGACATTGGGGCTTTGGCGTTTGACGTCTTCGCTGCCCATGTACACCACGCACTCCAGCCCGTAGCGGGCGCAGATGGTGGCGGTGGCCACGCCATGCTGGCCGGCACCGGTTTCGGCAATGATGCGCGGCTTGCCCATGCGCCGTGCCAGCATGGCCTGGCCAATGGTGTTGTTGATTTTGTGCGCGCCTGTGTGGTTGAGGTCTTCGCGTTTGAGGTAAATCTGCGCGCCACCCTGCTCACGGCTCATGCGTGCGGCATGGTAAATGGGAGAGGGGCGACCAACAAAGTGCGCCAGTTCGTACTTGAACTCTCTCAAAAACTCCGGGTCGTGCTGGTACTTGGCGTAGGCAGCCTTGAGTTCGTTGATGGCGTGGGTGAGTGTTTCGGAGACAAAGCTGCCGCCGTACTTGCCAAAGTGGCCTCGTGTGTCGGGTTGTTGGTAATCGAACATGGTTTTCAAATTCCTGCAATATGCCGGTCCGCCGCGCGCACGGCGGCAACGAACTGGCGGATTTTTTCGGGGTCCTTGATGCCCTTCAGGGGCTGGCCGAGAGCGTCCTGCGCTTCCACGCCAGAGCTCACGTCCACAGCCAGCGTTTTACAGCGTGGCCGGACTTCCGTGATGCCGTCGCCCACGTTTGCACTGGTGAGTCCACCACTCAAGACGAGGTGAGCGTTGACGCTTGGAGGAAGAAGTGACCAATTGAAAGTTTTGCCGCCACCACCAAACCCGTCTACATGGGCATCGAGCAGAATGGCTTGGGCATCAAAATAATCTTGGGCGTATTTTACGAGGTCAAAGCCTGTTGCGTCCTGACCCAGGGGAATCCGTGCTGCGCGCAGATAGGGCCGGTTGACCAGGCGGCTGATCTCAAGGCAGTTTAAAGGCGTTTCATCACCATGAAATTGGAGGATAGCCCCCGCCACAGCTTGACAAGAAGCTACTATATTTGTAGCAGACTCATTGACAAAGAGCAGTACCGGGGTCACAAAGGGTGGCAGCCGGCCGGCCAGTTCAGCCGCCCGAGCCGGGCTGACATAGCGGGCACTTTGGGGGTAGAGCACAAAGCCGATGGCATCTGCCCCGGCTTGAACAGCAGCATCCACGTCCTGTTCACGCGTCAGTCCGCAAATTTTGATTCGGGTTCGGTTGGCTTTCATGGCAGTGCATCATACGCAGCCGTTTGATCCGGCAAGCCCCAGTGGGCATCGTAGCGAGGCCCAAGAAAGTAAAGGCCATTGGAAGAAAAGGTGGGCGCAGCAGCCAAACGGCTGCGCGCAGCCAGTACCTCTGCCATCCAGGAAGGCGGGTGTTTGCCTTGGCCGATATAAACCAGGCAGCCCATGATGTTGCGGATCATGTGGTGCAAAAAGGCGGTAGCTTCAAATTCAAAGCGCCAGTAGGCGCCTTTGCGGCTGATTCTGATGTCTTTCATGGTTTTGACGGGCGATAACGCCTGACAGGCTGATGCCCTGAACGATGAAAAATCATGTTCCCCAAGGAGGCAGTTCATGGCTTCTTTCATGGGCTCCAGCTTTAGGGGCAGAAAAGTCCAACCAACACGCCCGTTGTCGACACTCGGGCGCACGGGGGAGTCCAGCAGGACATACGCATATCGGCGCGAAACAGCGCTGGCGCGGCAATGGAACGACTCTGGAACCCGCCGGGCCCATTGCACGGCAATGTCGTGCGGTAAAAATGCGTTCGTGCCTCTTACCCAGGCGTGCATATCCCGGTCAATGGGCGTGTCAAAGTGAACCACCTGCATGAGTCCGTGCACCCCGGCGTCAGTTCGTCCAGCACACAGGGTGGACACGCGGTGGGCGGTAAAGGTGCCCAGTGCCTTTTCCAGTTTGTCCTGTACTGTCAGACCCGAGAGCTGGCTTTGCCAGCCTTGGTAAGGCTGCCCGTTATAGCTGATCCCCAGAGCCACCCTCACGGCGAGTACATGTTTATTTCAAGGCGCGCAGGGCTTGCTCGGCCTTGGCCTTCATGTCGCCGGTTGCCTCGGCAATGACTTCCTCAATCATGGCACGTGCGCCATCAGAGTCGCCGATGGCGTTGAATTCTTCGGCCAGAGCCAGCTTGGTGACCAATGGGTCATCCATGATCTCTGGTGACGCTGGCCCAGCAGGGCTATCCAGATCCAGCGACAAAGAGCTTAGATCGAATTCCAGCATGTCGGATGACTTTTTGTCCTGCTCATTGTCAAGCGTCAGCTCCGGCGTAGGGGATTCCAAGCCTTTCAGGGATATCTCCAGATCGCCCATGCCGTCGGGTAACTCTATGACCACTGAGGGATCGGATGGCCGCTTAGTGCCAGAAAGGTCAATTTCATCGGCATTGGTTCTTTCAGATGCTGCGGCATCACCAGAAGCAACACCATCAACACGAGAAGCAACGCCCTCAAAATTCATGGCGAGTGGCGGCGGTGTGTTTGCAGCTGGCTCATCGAGCAAGAAGTCGAGATCCAGGTCAGTTTCAGGATCGACCGCATCTGCAGTTTTGGGCTGTTCCTGGTTAACTGAGCCTGCCTGGCTGCCTTCATCCAAACTTATGCCGTCAGGACCATTGAGCGTCATAGCTTGACCGGGGATGGTCCCGGAGGTGGATCTAAGAGTTGACCCAGAGGCAGTCTCAAGAGTTGACCCAGAGGCAGTCTCAAGAGTTGACCCAGAGGCAGTCTCAAGGCTTGTTTCAGGAGTGGTCTCAGGCAGATCAACGGGTTCTTCAAGCAGGCTTTCCGGATCGACCAGATCGGAGTCGGGCGGGTTTGCATCACTAACCTCGACTGGCTGCTCAACGTCGGCTTCAGTGAGCATAGGGGGTTGCTCGGTATTTTCCAGCTTAGGGCTGGCATCCTGAGACGTCTCATCAGATGATCTCTCAGCCTGCGGTGCTTGTTTGCGCTGGCGAACTCGGTAAAAACCAAAGCCAGCCAACAGGGCAATCAGACCTCCGGCGGCTGCGGGAATCAGTGGGTCGTCGATGAGGCGATCAAGCCAAGCTGGTTGCGTGACCGCTTGAACTGCCGGAACAAGTGGTGGAACTGCCACGGCTGCAGGCGGGGGTGATTCTGCAGCTTGAGAAGCAGAACTGAGTTTGTTGAGTTCTTCCAGGTTTTTGTTCAGGGCTAGGGTTCGGGATGCAGCTTCTTGGGCTTCGCGCTCCTTGGCAATCTTTTCTTCAGTGGCCTTTCTTTCGGCGGCACCTTTGGAAAGCGTGAGCTTGTCCGCGGCTTGAGCGCTTGACTTTTTGTCCTTTACTTGCGCCTGGATCTTGCCACTGGCCCGGCGGTCTGCCGCTGCAACCTCTCGTGTTGGCACGCTAGCTGCCAACTTGGCGCGGTATTCGCTGAAATCTTTGCTATGTGCTCTGACCAACTGGCTGGCTTCACCTGGAGGGATCGCCGTGACCTGATCGGCGTCGGGCAGTTTCAGAACCGCTCCCGCGCGAACCCGGTTCAGGTTTCCGTTGATAAAGACATCCGGATTAGCGCGCAGTAATGCAACCAACATCTGGTCGAGTGATACGTCACTGGCTTTGTTGGCAATTGCAATCTTGCTGGCTGTGTCTCCAGTCTTTAGGGTTACTTCCCTAGCAGCAGATATGGCCGGCGTTGGCGCAGGGGCTGGCTTGACAACCTCAGCCAAAGGTGGCTGGGTAGGACGCACCTCAGGTAATGACCGCGATGACGATGCTTCAGATGTTTCCTGTCCTGGACGTGATGTGGGCTCAAGCGATGTGAGGGGTGCTGCAGATTGAACCGCGGGTGCAGAGGCGTCAGGTATGGGTGGTGGTACCTGAGCCAAGGTGGGTGCTGGAGCTTGCCGGAGTTTGGGTGGATCCAGAAGCAGGGTGTAGTAGCTCACAATGCGTCCGGAAGTCCACCTTGCATCCAGAATCAAATCAACAAAGGGATCGTTGACGGAAAGGTTGCTGCTGATAGATAGGTAGGGTCGCCCGTCTTCTTTGAGCATCAGCTCAATCTGCAGATCGCCCATGATGGGTTTGTAGTCCAAACCCGCGGTCCGGTAAGCATCCGGGTTCGCTACGACGGCTTTAAGGCTGGCTGCTTCTTCAGGCGTAATACTTGGCAGATCGATCTCTGCGCGCAGCGGTTCACCCAACGTGGATTGAACAGCCATGCGTCCCAAGGTCAGAGCAAGGGCCTGGCTTGCACAAAGACCCAATAACGCCGCCGCTACAACCGCAGTTGCACTTTTGCGCCAACGTAGTAATTTAGCAGTCAATTGATTAACCTCCTATGCCCGTTTTGGCGACTCAAGTCTCCCCATGTCTGGGGACAAAAACGAGTACTCGAAAAGTGAAAAGCAAAACACCATCAGGGCTTTATTCAGAATAACCGCCCCGAACGTTGCGAAAGATGACCACAAGGATAGGCTTGATTGCAACACAAAAAAATGAAAATCGGCGCGTCAAGACAGGTTTCATGTCGAACAGCGTTCAATCAGTGACCCAGTAAAATCCGCAGCATCCGGCGCAGAGGTTCAGCCGCACCCCACAGGAGCTGGTCTCCAATGGTGAAAGCGCCTACATACTCAGGGCCCATTGCCAATTTCCGGATGCGTCCCACCGGAATGTTCATGGTGCCGGTTACGGCCACCGGTGTCAGGTCTTTCATGGTGGCTTCACGGGTATTGGGAACCACCTTGGCCCAGGGGTTATCGGCTGCAATCAGGGCTTCAATGTCGGCCACAGGCACATCTTTTTTCAGCTTGAAAGTCAGCGCCTGGCTGTGGCAGCGCATGGCACCTACCCTGACGCAAAAGCCATCTACGGGAATTGCGCTTGAGCCAAAGCCCTCACCCATGCCGAGAATTTTGTTCGTCTCGGCCATGCCTTTCCACTCTTCTTTGGAGGTTCCCCAGCCGGACTCGTCCCGGGTTTTACCTATACCCAGATCCTTGTCAATCCAGGGAATCAGACTGCCGCCCAACGGTACGCCAAAGTTGGCGGTCTCAGAGGCGGTCAAGGCCCTTTGCTTGTCGATGACCTTGCGGTCAATTTCCAGGATGGCGCTCTTGGGATCGTCCAGCAGGGCTTTGACCTCGGCGTTCAAGGTCCCGTACTGGGTAAGCAGTTCGCGCATGTGCTGGGCGCCGCCGCCGCTAGCTGCCTGGTAGGTCTGGGTGCTCATCCATTCCACCAAGCCAGCCTTGTACAAAGCACCCACGCCCATGAGCATGCAGCTGACCGTGCAGTTGCCACCCACCCAGTTTTTGCCGCCATTCGCCAACGCTTTTTGGATGACCGGCATGTTGACCGGGTCAAGAATGATGACAGCGCCTGGGTCCATGCGCAGTGTTGATGCTGCGTCAATCCAGTGACCGTCCCAGCCCGAAGCACGCAGTTTCGGGAAAACTTCAGAGGTGTAGTCCCCGCCCTGGGCGCTGATAAGAATATCGCAACGTTTGAGGGCGCTGATATCGAAGGCGTCCTGAAGAGTAGCCTCGCTACGGGCTAACGGGGGCGCTTTGCCGCCCGCGTTGGAGGTTGAGAAAAACAGTGGCTCGATTAGCGCAAAGTCGCCCTCTGCCTGCATGCGGTCCATCAATACCGAGCCGACCATGCCACGCCAGCCCACCAGTCCTACTAATTTCATGTCTACGGCCTTTAAAAAATTTGGTTCTCTCCGGCTCGTCTTGCCGGGGAAAGGCGTGACGAACCTGAGTTGTTTAGCTCTTGGTAATGGCCTCCACAACGGCATTACCCATCTCAACGGTACTCACGCGCTGCGTTCCTTCAGACCAGATGTCTGCGGTACGCAAGCCTTGGGCGAGCACAACCTTGACCGCAGACTCGATACGGTCGGCAGCTTCGGGTTGGTTCAGGGAAAAACGTAACATCATGGCGGCTGAAAGTATTGTAGCCAGGGGGTTTGCAATGTTCTTGCCAGCAATATCTGGCGCACTGCCATGGCTGGGCTCGTACAGGCCCTGGTTGCTGGCGTTCAAGCTGGCCGAAGGCAACATGCCAATTGAACCAGTGAGCATAGCGGCTTCGTCAGAGAGGATGTCGCCGAACATGTTGCCGGTGACGACCACGTCAAACTTTTTGGGTGCCCGCACCAGTTGCATGGCCGCGTTGTCCACGTACATGTGGTCCAGTTCAACATCGGGGTACAGCGAGCCTACCTCGGTGACGATATCTTTCCAGAATTGAAAGGTTTCCAGCACGTTGGATTTGTCAACGCTGGTGACACGCTTGCTGCGCTTACGCGCCGCCTGGAAAGCGACATGGGCTATACGCTCAACTTCGGGGCGCGAATATCGCATGGTGTCAAAGGCTTCTTCTGCGCCAGGGAAATGACCGTCCGAGGCGATCCGGCGTCCGCGTGGCTGGCCGAAGTAGATATCACCTGTGAGTTCGCGGATCAGCAAAATGTCCAAGCCGGCAATCAGCTCGGGCTTCAGGCTGGAGGCGCCGACCAGTTCCGCATAGCAGATGGCAGGGCGGAAGTTGGCAAACAGCCCCATGTGCTTGCGCAGACCAAGAATGGCTTGCTCCGGGCGCAGTGGGCGGTCTAAGGTGTCGTACTTCCAATCACCGACAGCACCAAAAAGCACCGCATCGGCCTGCATGGCCAACTTGAGGGTGGCTTCTGGAAGCGGGTGGCCATGAGCGTCAAACGCGGCACCGCCGACCAGGGCGGTTTCCATCGTGAACGACAAATCAAGGACATTGAGAACCTTGATGGCTTCAGCCACGATTTCTGTGCCTATGCCATCACCAGGAAGAACTGCAATTTTCATTTTTTTAACTGTTATTAAATTAGTAGCAAACTAACCAATAGCCGTATGGGCTAGCCATGGTTTTTCTATTAGGCGTTGGTCTTCGAATGCTTTGATTTTATCGGCTTGGCGAAGCGTCAGTCCGATATCGTCAAGCCCGTTGAGGAGACAAAACTTGCGAAAAGGCTGGATCTCAAAAGCGACTTCTTCTCCTTGCGCCTTGACGACGACCTGACGCTCCAGATCAACAGTCAGGGTGTAGCCGGGGAAGGCTAAACACTCATCAAACAGTTGATTAACCACCAGCTCTGGAAGCACGATGGGGAGCAGCCCGTTCTTGAAGCAGTTGTTAAAAAAGATATCTGCAAAGCTCGGTGCAATGATGGCCCTGAAACCAAATTGGTCGATGGCCCAAGGTGCGTGCTCACGCGATGATCCGCAACCAAAATTTTTCCGGGCCAGCAGAATTGAAGCTCCTAAATAGCGTGGCTGGTTAAGCACAAAGTCCGGATTGGGTTTGCGGCTGGCAGGGTCTTGGCCTGGATAACCTGCATCCAGATAGCGCCACTCATCAAACAGGTTGGGACCAAAGCCGGTTTTGCGGATCGATTTGAGAAACTGCTTGGGGATGATGGCATCGGTATCGACGTTGTCCCGATTCATCGGGGCCACAAGACCCTTATGCAATGCAAAATTTTTCATGGTGACAGTGAAATTAAACCAAGGTCCGAATATCAACAAAATGACCATGAATGGCTGCGGCGGCAGCCATGGCCGGGCTGACAAGATGGGTACGCCCGCCAGCGCCTTGGCGACCTTCAAAGTTTCGGTTGCTGGTCGAGGCGCATCGTTCACCGGGCTCAAGCCGGTCGGCATTCATGGCCAGACACATGGAACAACCCGGTTCACGCCATTCGAAGCCGGCAGCCTTGAAAATCTCGTGCAAACCCTCACGCTCGGCCTGCTCTTTAACCAGACCGGAGCCGGGGACAACCAGGGCGAGCCGAATATTTTTCGCGACTTTACTACCAAGTTTCTTGACCAGTGCTGCGGCCTCTCGCATGTCTTCAATCCGGCTGTTGGTGCAAGAACCGATGAATACCTTGTCAACATAAATATCATTGATGGGCTTGCCAGGCTGCAGATCCATATAGGTCAGAGCTCGTTCGATGGCGCTTCGTTTACTGGCGTCTTTCTCTTTGTCCGGATCGGGCACAAGGGCATCAATGCCCAACACCATTTCAGGGGAAGTGCCCCAGGTTACCTGAGGAATAATTTGCGACGCATCCAGCGAGACGACCGCGTCAAAAATGGCGTCAGTGTCTGATTGCAAGGTTTTCCAGTACCGTACAGCCTGATCCCACTCCACCCCGGTGGGCGAGAGCAGACGGCCTTTGACGTATTCAATGGTTTTTTCATCAACGCCAACCAGGCCGGCACGGGCACCAGCCTCAATAGCCATATTGCAGACGGTCATCCGACCTTCCATACTGAGCGCACGGATGGCTGAGCCGGCAAATTCGATCGTGTAACCAGTACCTCCCGCGGTGCCGATTTTTCCGATGATCGCCAGCACAATGTCTTTGCCTGTGCAGCCGCGTTGCAAAGTACCGTCGACCTTGATCAGCAAGTTTTTTGCCTTTTTGGCAAGTAAAGTCTGTGTCGCCATCACATGCTCAACTTCACTGGTTCCAATGCCGTGAGCCAGCGCGCCAAATGCACCATGTGTGGAGGTGTGGGAGTCTCCGCAAACCACGGTCATGCCGGGTAAAGTAGCGCCGCTTTCCGGCCCGATCACATGAACAATGCCCTGGCGCTTGGACAGAAAAGGAAAGAAAGCCGCTGCACCAGTGGCTTTGATGTTACTGTCAAGGGTCGTGATTTGCTCTTTGCTGACTGAATCGGTGATTCCATCGTAGCCAAGCTCCCAGCCTGTGGTGGGTGTGTTGTGGTCAGCCGTGGCAACGATAGAGCTGACCCGCCATACTTTTCTGCCCGCCTGGCGCAGGCCCTCGAAGGCCTGTGGGCTGGTTACCTCGTGGACAAGATGGCGGTCAATGTAGAGGATGGCCGTACCGTCTTCTTCGGTATGAACCACGTGCTCTTCCCAGATTTTGTCGTAAAGGGTGCGTCCCATATTGATTACCTCATGAAGACTGTATTTTATTCGGAGGCAAGGATGGGTAAAAGAGCAGTCAACTCGCGAACCCGGTGATCAACGTAGTAACCGCCAAACTCTGTGTAGCGCATGAAATGTCGTTGACATGTCGAGCATTGCCAAACATCGCAGCGGTTGTATGGGAAAAACTTCACTGCGACGGGTGCCGTTGGGGATTCGTATCGCGTGCCCTCAGGGTGTTTTTCTTCAAAGGTTGGCTCTTCTACCTGCGGGTCACGCAGGGTTGCAACAGCTTGCATGCTTTGGGACGGCCACCTGGACTCGGTCAGGCTATCCCAGCCTGTGCAAGGTCCCAAGCCGCACTTGCACGGCTTGGGTACAGGCGCAGCTTCAATGAGGAGTTTGAGTGCCGCTGCGTTTTGAACCAGTTTCATGAGAGGCACGAAGATGCATTGAGAGAGTGTTAAAAAGCCCGCCGGTGCTGCCACCGGGCGGGCCTGGAGAAGTCAGGTTACGTTTAACGTTTGTCGATCGGGAGGATGTCTCGACGAACCGAGCCGGTAAACAATTGGCGGGGACGACCAATTTTGTACTCAGGGTCACCAATCATTTCATTGAGCTGGGCAATCCAGCCCACAGTACGAGCGAGCGCAAAAACCGCAGTGAACAAACTCACGGGTATGCCGATAGCGCGTTGCACGATACCAGAATAGAAGTCAACGTTGGGGTACAACTTGCGCTGCACAAAGTAGTCGTCCTCGAGCGCAATTTTTTCCAAAGCCATGGCCAATTTGAAAAGCGGGTCATTCTCAAGTCCAAGCTCGGCCAGAACCTCCTTGCAGGTCTCCTGCATCAGCTTTGCGCGCGGATCGTAATTCTTGTACACCCGATGGCCAAAACCCATCAGCTTGACGCCCGAGTTCTTGTCTTTCACTTTTTCCATGAACTCGCCGACTTTGGCCACGCCACCCATGGCTTGAATTTCTTCCAGCATATTCAGACACGCTTCGTTCGCGCCGCCATGGGCAGGGCCCCACAGACATGCCACTCCGGCAGCGATAGCTGCAAAAGGGTTGGTGCCAGAAGATCCACACAGCCTGACTGTGGAGGTAGACGCGTTTTGCTCATGGTCAGCATGGAGAATAAAAATCCGGTCAAGCGCACGTTCAAGAACGGGACTGACGTGGTAATCCTCACAAGGGGTTGCAAACATCATATGAAGGAAATTTCCGGCATAGCTGAGCTTGTTCTTGGGGTACATGTAGGGTTGGCCTGCGCTGTACTTGTAGGCCATTGCAACCAGAGTTGGCAGCTTGGCAATTAGCCGGATGGCAGAAATTTCCCGGTGTTCCGGGTTGTTGATGTCAGTGCTGTCATGGTAAAAGGCGGATAGGGCGCCGACCAAGCCGGTCATGATCGCCATGGGGTGGGCATCGCGTCGGAAACCACGCAAAAAGAATTGCATTTGCTCGTTCACCATGGTGTGATTGGTCACGCGCTTGGTGAACTCGATTTTTCCCTTGGCGTCAGGTAGATCGCCATAAAGAAGCAGATGGCAGGTTTCCATGAAATCGCACTGTGTGGCCAACTGTTCAATGGGGTAGCCACGGTACAAGAGCTCACCTTTGTCGCCATCAATGAAGGTAATGGCAGATTGGCAAGATGCAGTCGAGAGAAACCCCGGGTCATAGGTGAACATTCCCGTTTGACCATACAACTTGCGGATGTCAATGACATCAGGCCCGATGCTGCCTTGGTAAACCGGCAACTCAATATTGGGGGTGCCGTTACTGAACGACAAGGTGGCTTTGTTATCGGCTAGCTTCATGATGGCCCTTTCAACGGCTATTTCTAAGTAGATTCAAAACTTCATGGACATCCGGACGGTCCAACGCGGGGTTTAACTCGGACATCGGCTTTCTGTTCAGATTGGCATCCAGCAAGTCGTTGTCACTCAGATCCATCAGGTCATTCAAGCTCTTGGCTTGCCCAACTGTCAGGGTTAGTTCGTGGCGGAGAAAAAACCGCTCCAAAAAAAGATCGTTTTCGAGCAAGCCCCGGCGACAGCGCCACTTGAGCTTGCTCAGCTCCCGCTCCCCGATGCGTTGATTTTCCACTGAACAACCCTTCCAACAGCTTACACAGCTCGGGCAACCATCATCTCTTTGATTTTGCCGATGGCCCGGGTTGGGTTAAGTCCTTTAGGGCAAACATCGACGCAGTTCATGATGGTGTGGCAGCGAAAAAGTCGATAGGGGTCTTCGAGGTTGTCCAGCCGCGCGGCTGTGTCCTGGTCACGGCTGTCTGCAATAAAACGATAGGCTTGGAGCAGTCCTGCAGGACCTACAAATTTATCCGGGTTCCACCAGAAACTTGGGCAGCTGGTCGAGCAACTGGCACACAAAATACATTCATAAAGGCCATTGAGTTCATCGCGTTCTACTGGACTCTGCAGCCGTTCTTTTTCGGGCGGAACGGTGTCGTTGACCAGGTAAGGTTTGATCGAGTTGTATTGTTTGAAGAACTGCGTCATGTCCACAATCAGGTCCCGTACCACTGGAAGACCCGGCAAGGGCTTGAGAACAACTGTGCCGGTAAGCGTACGCATGTTGGTTAGACAGGCCAAACCATTTTTCCCGTTGATATTCATGGCATCCGAGCCGCAGACTCCTTCACGGCAGGAGCGTCGAAATGAAATGGTGGGGTCTACCGCCTTCAGTTTCATCAGCGCGTCAAGCAACATGCGTTCGCTGCCGTCAAGCTCAACCTCAATGGTTTGCATATAGGGCTTCGCATCTTTGTCTGGATCGTAGCGATAAATAGAGAAGGTGCGTTTGGTCATGGTTCTCATCCCGGAATATGGAAATTGGCGCTCGTGCTTTGCTTCTTGAAACTGTCAGAAAGTCCGTACTTTGAGTGGTACAGAATCAACCGTGAGGGGCTTCATCACCACTGGCTTATAGCTCAGACGGTTTCCCTGGCTGTGCCAAAGGGTGTGCTTGTGCCATTCAACATCGTTACGGCCATTGGGATGTTGGGCACTGTCACCGTAGTCGTCGACCGAATGAGCACCACGACTTTCATGTCTGGCAGCAGCTGAAACAATGGTCGCCTGAGCTGCTTCAATCAGGTTTTCAACTTCAAGGGCCTCAATTCGTGCGGTATTGAAGATCCTGGACTTGTCTTTGAGGTTGATGTTGTTGACGCGCTCACGCAATGCGGCAATTTTTATGACGCCTTCATCCATGGTGGCCTGCGTGCGGAACACCCCTGCATGCAGTTGCATAGCAGCCCGGATATCGTTCGCCACGTCCTGGGCGTATTCGCCCTGGTTTGCGTTGTCAAGCCGGTTAAGTCTGGAAAGTGTGGTCTCAGCTGCGTCGCTAGGCAGTGGTTTGTGCAACTTGTTCTTGTTGTTGAACTCGGCGATGTGATTTCCAGCGGCACGTCCAAAAACGAGCAAGTCCAGCAGCGAGTTGGTTCCCAAGCGGTTTGCACCATGAACGCTGACGCACGAACACTCACCAACAGCATACAAGCCATTGACAACTTCGCTTTGGTTCTCACTATTTTGTGTGACCACCTGGCCGTTGATATTGGTTGGAATTCCGCCCATTTGATAATGAATGGTGGGCACGACCGGGATGGGCTCTTTGGTAATGTCCACGTTCGCAAAATTGTGGCCAATTTCAAAGACGGAAGGCAACCGCTTCATGATGGTTTCCGCACCCAGGTGGTCCAGCTTCAAGAGCACATGATCTTTGTTGGGCCCGCAACCACGGCCCTCCTTGATTTCCTGATCCATGCAACGGGAAATAAAGTCCCGCGGGGCCAAGTCTTTCAGTGTTGGTGCATAACGCTCCATGAAGCGCTCACCCTGGCTGTTAATCAGAATGGCACCTTCGCCCCGGCAGCCTTCAGTCAGCAGGACACCGGCACCTGCAACGCCAGTTGGGTGAAACTGCCAGAACTCCATGTCTTCGAGGGGAATTCCTGACCGTGCAGCCATACCCAGGCCATCACCAGTGTTGATAAATGCGTTGGTAGACGCCGCAAAAATTCTTCCTGCGCCGCCTGTCGCCAGTAAAGTCGTCTTGGCTTCCAGAATATGCAGATCTCCGGTTTCCATTTCAAGGGCGGTGACGCCTACGACATCGCCATCTGCATCCCGGATCAAGTCCATCGCCATCCATTCAACAAAGAAGCTGGTTTTGGCCTTGACGTTTTGTTGGTAAAGCGTGTGCAGCATGGCATGACCGGTTCGGTCGGCAGCAGCGCAAGCGCGTTCAACCGCTTTTTCGCCATAGTTGGCGGTATGTCCGCCAAAGGGACGCTGATAAATTGTCCCGTCCGGGTTGCGGTCAAATGGCATGCCCATGTGCTCAAGGTCGTAAACCACTTTTGGCGCTTCTCGGCACATGTATTCAATGGCATCCTGATCGCCCAGCCAGTCTGAGCCCTTGACGGTATCGTAAAAATGGTAATGCCAGTTATCCTCATTCATGTTGCCCAAAGAGGCTCCAATTCCTCCCTGAGCCGCAACGGTATGCGAACGGGTGGGGAAAACTTTGGAGAGAACCGCAACATTGAGACCGGCTCGCGCAAGTTGCAGAGAAGCGCGCATGCCAGAGCCACCTGCTCCGACAATGACCACGTCAAATTTTCGTTTGGAAATTGTATAAGTCATGAATTAAAGTCTCCACAGGACTTGAATTGCCCATCCAGCGCAGGCAACCAGCCACACTATCGTAAAAACCTGCAACGTCAGACGGAGCCAGACTGCTTTGATGTAATCCATCCAAATGTCACGCATGCCGACCCAAACATGGTAGGCCAGCGAAATGATGACGCTGAAAGTCAGTACTTTCATCCACTGTGATGAAAAAATACCAGCCCAGGCGTCATAGCCGATAGGTCCTTTAGAAAATAGCACTTGAACCAGCACAAGCAAGGTAAAAATTGCCATCAAAGCTGCGGTAACGCGCTGGCTGAGCCAGTCGCGCAACCCATAGTGCGCACCTACAACCAGGCGTTTGGATCCGTAATTAACAGGCATGTCGGTGACCTTTAAGAATGAGGCGCAAGTTAGGGTAGTGGGCTTGCCAAAGTCGGTATGACTTTTAGAGGAGGCAATGGCCGAATTAGTAAAGCCCAAAAAGTTTGGCGGCTAGAGCTGCGCTGAGGCTCAAACTTGAAACCAGGGTGAACACGGCTGAGCTTTTGCCAAACTCTTTGCTGACTGCATGGTTGACGTCCATCCAGAGGTGACGAAGTCCGGCAATGATGTGATGGATAAATGCCCAAATCAAACTCAGTGCTACGAGCTTGAAAAACCACCCCGGAACCGGGCCGATGCCAATATTAAATGCGGCCGAGAATCTGGCGAATGAGATTTCGGATGACACCGAAACATCAAACATCCAAATAATGAACGGCAGCAGGATAAACATCAGGGCACCACTCACACGGTGAAGTATGGATACCCAACCTGCCGCTGGTAAGCGATAGGTCGGAAGGTCCCGCAGGGCGTGGATGTTGCGAAATTCAGGGCGTTTTGCGTTGGTTGGAGTAACAAGCTCAGTCATTGTTGAACTTTCAATGTTGTTCGCATATTGTGATTCTGAAATTGATAAATCATCCGGTGACAGGAATTCTATTGCAATGCAGCATTCTTTAGAAACTAAGGAGTTTATGTTTGACCAGAAGCCGTATGAAGTCGTTCAAAATCATGTCAATTGATTCAATTGAGCGAATTGCGGTAGTGGTGCGTATTGGTGACATAAAGGCCTCTGCGCAGTTCCATCGGAAGGTCGTTGTAGGTGAAAGCAACACGCTCCACACTTAACAACGGCGTTTGTCTCGAAACCTTCAGCAAAGAACTCTGTAAGGCATTGGGTAGAACTGCACGTATTTTTTCATCTGCCCGGATCATGCGAACACCAAATTCGGTCTCGAATAGTGCGTACATCGGGCCAGTATAGAGACTCAGCCGCTCAGCTGTGAGTCCTTTGAAAGGACTGCCGGGCAGCCAAATTTCTTCCAGAATGGTCGGGATGTTATTGAAAGAAAGCACCCGCCTGACCTGAAGCATGGGTTCTCCAGTGCGAAGGCTTAACAAGCGTGCAATATCGGCGGTCGCGCGTGAGCGTTTGCAATCGATGATGGTACGCTGAGCTGGGCTTTCAACTTTGGAGTCACCCGAATCTGGCATGAGCTTGAGAAACCGGTATTGTTCCTGACGCTCAGCGTGGGTTGCCACATACGTGCCCTTGCCCTGACGACGGACCAGCAGGTTTTCAGCAGCCAGTTCATCGACTGCCTTTCTGACCGTGCCTTGACTCACACGGTATCTTGCCGCCAAATCGATTTCGCTGGGGATGGATTCTCCAGGTCGCCACTCAGAGTTGAGCAAGCTTTGGAGGATGAGGCCCTTAATTTGCTGATAAAGCGGGCTAAATGCAGCAGTCTGAGACTGCTGCACAGAAGCTGCAGTCTCGATCACCGAAGAAACGTTCTCAATTGCAGAGGTTAAAGCAGGCATGCTTTCAGGATTGTCAGACTATGTTTTGAGGTGTAATCATATCTTATATAAGACATAAGACAATTTGACTTTGTCTTCTGATCAAGGGTAAACTTGGACAGACATTCAGCATGAAGACTGGGCAGCAAATGAGCCTAGTCAAAACCGTTTCAATCTAAATAAATCTACTGGAGTTCCCTGAAATGAGCAAAAAGCCCGTACGCGTCGCTATCACTGGTGCCGCAGGTCAAATAGGTTATGCGCTTTTGTTTCGCATTGCGTCCGGCGAGATGCTCGGAAAGGATCAGCCGGTGATTCTCCAACTGCTCGAGATCCCTGATGAGAAGGCGCAGAAAGCGCTCAAGGGCGTGATGATGGAACTCGAAGACTGCGCTTTCCCGCTGCTCGCTGGCATGCAGGCCCACGGCGACCCAATGACCGCATTCAAGGATGCCGACTACGCACTGCTGGTGGGCTCACGGCCACGTGGTCCGGGTATGGAGCGTGCCGAATTGCTGTCCATCAATGGCCAGATTTTTACCGCACAAGGCAAAGCACTCAATGCGGTTGCAAGTCGTGATGTGAAGGTCTTGGTCGTCGGTAATCCCGCCAATACCAATGCTTACATCGCCATGAAAAGTGCGCCCGACCTCAAGCGTGCCAACTTCACAGCAATGCTGCGTTTGGACCACAACCGTGCCGCCAGTCAGATTGCTGCAAAAACCGGCAAGGCAGTTGCAGACATCGAGAAGCTTTGCGTGTGGGGCAATCACTCTCCGACAATGTATGCAGACTATCGCTTTGCCTCAATTGGTGGGTCTTCTGTCAAAGACATGATCAACGATCAGGAATGGAATGCAAATGTATTCCTTCCCACAGTAGGCAAACGTGGCGCAGCCATCATCGAGGCGCGTGGCTTGTCTTCAGCTGCATCAGCGGCCAACGCTGCGATCGATCACATGCGTGACTGGGTCTTGGGCACAAAAGGCAAATGGGTCACCATGGGAATCCCTTCAGATGGCTGGTATGGAATACCCAAAGACACCATGTTTGGTTTTCCAGTAGTCTGTGAAAATGGTATTTACAAGGTTGTAGAAGGCCTGGCGATTGATGAGTTCAGTCAGAGTTGCATCAACAAAACGCTCAAAGAATTGCAAGACGAGCAAGCCGGCGTTGCTCACCTTCTCTAATCGATTGAAAGGATACAGTTATGTTGCAAGCCTACCAGGCTCATTCCGATGAGCGTAAAGCCTTAGGGATTCCACCTCTTCCTCTGTCTGCAAAACAGACCGGGGAGCTGATTGAATTACTCAAAAGCCCCCCAAAGGGAGAAGAGTCAACCCTGATACATCTTATTACCCATCGGGTTCCGGCCGGTGTAGACGATGCAGCAAAGGCCAAGGCCAGTTATCTTGCAGCAGTTGCGCATGGCAGTGAAATATGTTCTCTCATAAGCCCCCAAAAAGCCACAGAATTGTTGGGCACCATGTTGGGGGGCTACAACCTGACGCCGCTGATCGACTTGTTAGATAACCCTGCAGTAGCGTCAGTCGCTGCAGAGGGTTTGAAAAAGACTTTGTTGATGTTTGATCAGTTCCATGATGTGCAGGAAAAATCTCAAAAGGGAAACCCGTATGCCAAAGCTGTTATCCAGAGCTGGGCAGATGCTGAATGGTTTACCAGCCGGCCTGAGGTTCCTCAAAGTATTCAGTTGACGGTATTCAAGGTCACGGGCGAGACAAACACGGACGATCTCTCTCCCGCTCCGGATGCCTGGAGCCGACCTGATATTCCCTTGCATGCCTTGGCGATGTTGAAAAACAAACGTGACGGCATTACGCCTGAGGAAGATGGAAAGCGCGGCCCCATCAAGTTCATAGAAGATTTGCGAGCCAAAGGCAATCTAGTCGCTTATGTGGGCGACGTTGTCGGCACAGGGTCTTCCAGAAAATCTGCGACCAATTCTGTCTTGTGGTTTACCGGTGAAGATATACCCTTTATTCCTAATAAGAAATTTGGCGGTGTTTGTTTAGGCAGCAAAATTGCGCCTATCTTCTACAACACGATGGAAGATGCAGGCGCGTTGCCCATTGAGCTCGATGTGAGCCAAATGAATATGGGTGACGTTGTTGAACTGCGCCCTTATGAGGGCAAGGCTCTGAAAGACGGCAAGGTCATTGCAGAATTTCAGGTCAGAAGTGATGTCTTGTTTGACGAAGTCAGGGCTGGTGGTCGCATTCCGCTGATCATTGGACGTGGCTTGACAAGCAAAGCCCGTGAGGCTTTGGGCCTTCCTGTATCCACATTGTTTCGCCTTCCCCATAACCCTGCTGACACGGGTAAAGGTTACACGTTGGCGCAAAAAATGGTCGGACGAGCCTGTGGGATGCCCTCAGGAAAGGGCATTCGCCCGGGAACCTACTGTGAACCCAAAATGACCAGTGTTGGTAGCCAGGATACGACTGGCACCATGACCCGTGATGAATTAAAAGATTTGGCCTGCCTGGGCTTTAGCTCGGATCTTGTCATGCAGTCTTTCTGCCACACGGCGGCCTATCCAAAGCCGGTCGACGTCAAGATGCATCACGAGTTGCCAGATTTCATGCGCGATCGCGGCGGCATTTCCCTGCGGCCGGGTGATGGAATCATTCATAGCTGGCTTAACAGAATGCTGTTGCCTGATACTGTGGGTACTGGTGGAGATAGTCACACGCGGTTTCCGATTGGCATCAGTTTTCCGGCCGGCTCCGGCCTGGTGGCTTTTGCAGCAGCAACAGGCGTGATGCCCTTGGACATGCCCGAATCTGTGTTGGTGCGGTTCAAAGGGAAAATGCAGCCTGGCGTGACTTTGCGCGATTTGGTGCACGCGATCCCTTTGTATGCCATCAAGGCTGGGCTGCTGACGGTTGCCAAAAAAGGCAAGATCAACGAGTTTTCCGGTCGTATCCTTGAGATCGAAGGCTTGCCCGATCTGAAGGTTGAGCAGGCCTTTGAGTTATCTGATGCTTCTGCTGAGCGTTCGGCAGCTGGTTGCACAGTTCGGCTCAACAAGGAGCCAATTGTCGAGTACATCACTTCCAACATTGTGTTACTCAAAAATATGATCGCCAATGGTTACTCTGATGTACGCACTATCACCCGGCGCATCAAAGCCATGGAGGCATGGCTGGCCAATCCCGAGTTGCTGGCGCCCGACGCCGATGCAGAATATGCAGCCGTTCTTGAAATCAACATGGATGAGATCACTGAGCCGATTGTGTGCTGCCCGAATGATCCTGACGATGCTAAAACCCTCTCGGATGTTGCGGGTGCAAAGATTGATGAGGTTTTTATCGGCTCATGTATGACGAACATCGGTCATTTCCGAGCCGCATCCAAGCTGCTTGAAGGAAAGCGGGATATCCCAGTCAAGCTTTGGATGGCCCCGCCAACCAAGATGGATGCCAACCAACTCTCTGAAGAGGGCCACTACGGTGTGTTTGGAGCAGCAGGCGCACGTATGGAAATGCCGGGTTGTAGTTTATGTATGGGTAATCAGGCTCAGGTCAAGGAAGGCGCAACCGTGATGTCTACCAGCACGCGTAACTTCCCCAATCGCCTTGGTAAAAACACCAATGTGTATTTGGGCTCAGCTGAGCTTTCAGCGATAGCTTCCAAGCTCGGCAGGATTCCAAGCAAGTCGGAGTATCTGTCTGATATGGGTGTTCTGTCATCCAATGGAGAGCAGGTATACAAGTACCTGAACTTTGACCGAATTCCCGAATTCAAAGAACTCGCGGATTCCATCTCTACTTGATTCTGTTTCAATTATTCCAGCTTGCGGATGACTTAGAGGTCTCTGGGGTACCAGGAACCTTTTTCTGAAAGAGGCCTCGGAAGTCATTGTGGATTCACAAGCTCACTGCAACTACTGACTGATCTTCCTGGACTCTTCAACCTGATATTCAAAGTAGCGCTGAAAACTGAAAGCGATGCTGGCTAGCAGCACTGAGGTTCCAATGAGAAGAGAACAAACAATGGCTGCGATGGTCAGCCATTGGGTTTTGCCAGAGCTATTTGCCTGCTTCTGCTTTGGATTGAATTTCTCATTCCAGACATCTTCAGCCGTCAGGCCTGTCACGATCGCGCTAAGTGCGCAACCGGCAACTGTGAACCCCAGCAGGGGTATCAGAACCCAGCTCCATTGATCGTCGAGCCCAAAAGCTTGAACCCTCTGAAGCCCATAGAACCCAAGTGCGGTTGGTATCGGCAACAGCCAGCCCAAAAGATCGCCCAGGCCGAATAGATAAAAACGATGCAAACCTAAAGGTCCGCCAAGAAAAGATAGCCATGCAGCTAGAGTTTTATTCTTTGTCATGGATTGATTGTCATGCTCAAGTCAAATTACTGACCACCCTGGTCGATAAAGCCTCAGTGATTTAGCGGCGTTATAATAATGCTCTGTTTAATGTGTTGCTGACCGGGTGGTCCAGCAGCGTGTCTCAACATTAAATAATTTCGATTACCGGCTGATGCAGTTCAGCCTCCAAAGGATTAACTATGGTCGTTATTCGACTTTCTCGTGGCGGTGCCAAGTCGCGCCCTTTTTTCAACATCGTAGTCTCTGACAAACGCAACCGTCGTGATGGCCGATTCATCGAGCGTATTGGTTTTTATAACCCGATTGCAAAATCAAACGAAGAATCTATCCGCATAGCACATGACCGTCTGACCTATTGGCAGGGCGTGGGCGCACAGGCTTCTCCTACAGTGGAGCGCCTCATTAGTCAGGCTGAAAAAAAAGCAGCCTGATGGTTGAGCCATGATGCTCAGTCTCGAGCCTGCCGAACTTCCGGCTGATGCTATTGAGATCGGGCGAATTCTTGACGCATGGGGCGTCAAGGGCTGGTTCAAGGTACTACCCTACAGCGCCACTCCCGAGGCGCTTTTTTCATCCAAGCGTTGGTTTCTGTTGCCTGCAGAAAGGGGTCCCAAATCCTTTGATGGCCCAATCAAACTGGCCATTCAAGCGGCCAAAGAACATGGCGGAACGGTTGTTGCGAGTTCGCTAGCGATAACCGACCGTGACGAGGCAGAAGCACTCAAGGGTGCGAGGATTTTTATCTCACGCGCTAGTTTCCCAACGCCAGATAAAGACGAGTATTACTGGGTTGACCTCATAGGCATGTCCGTTGTCAACCGCGAGGGGATAGAGCTAGGGCGAGTACATGAGCTGCTCTCCACTGGGCCTCAAACAGTTCTGGTAATTCATCATGAAGAGCAGGGCAAAATGGTTGAGCGCATGGTCCCTTTTGTCGCCGTATTTATTGACTCTGTTGATATGAGCGATAGGCAGATTCGCGTGGACTGGCAACCTGATTACTGAAGATTGCTTGCGATGCGTTTTGATGTAATAACTCTTTTCCCCGAACTTTTTTCGTCATTTCTAACGACTGGTATCAATCGAAAAGCGTTTGAATCCGGCTTGGTAGAAGTTCACTTGATCAACCCACGTGATTTCGCTGAGGGTAACTACCGTCGAATTGATGACCGCTCGTATGGCGGGGGTCCTGGTATGGTCATGATGGCAGAGCCTCTTTCGCGTTGCGTAGAGTTTGTTCGTTCTAGCAGGGCAGATAGCCCTCAAGTGATCCTTTTCTCACCCATTGGAAAGCAAATTAACCAAGTTTGCGTTACCGAATGGTCTCAAACTAATGGTGCCATCTTGCTCTGCGGTCGCTACGAAGGGCTTGATCAACGATTCATCGACAAGTATGTGGACACGCAAATCAGTTTGGGAGACTTTGTGCTTTCAGGTGGAGAGATTCCGGCGATGGCTTTTCTGGATGCCATAGCCAGAATTCAGCCTGGAGTTTTGAACGATCAGGAGAGTTATGAGTTTGACAGCTTCAGCTCGGTTATTGATGGCTTGCTTGATTGTCCGAGTTACACACGACCCCAGGACTGGCGTGGCATGCAGGTACCGGATGTCCTCCTGTCTGGAAACCACGAGCAGATTGATCGCTGGCGACAGGAACAACGTCTTCTGTTGACAGTCCGCAATCGTCCCGAACTTGTTGCGATCGCTCGTGCTGGCGGTCAAATCAGCGCGCTTGACGAAGCCTTTTTAAACCGGATTGCGCCTGATAAATGCGGTCAGACCAAGATTTGATACAATATCCACCTTTTAGATCCTCTGTACGGCCGTATTACTGCTGTGTAATCATTTACTGTCATTCTGATGGTGGTGCGTACAAGATCACTTGAGGTAACCATGAACTTGATAGAAACTCTTGAGCAGGAAGAAATTGCTCGTCTCGGAAAAAAAATCCCCGAATTCTCACCAGGCGACACAGTTATTGTGAATGTGAACGTTGTCGAGGGAACCCGAAAGCGTATCCAAGCCTATGAGGGTGTTGTGATTGCCAAGCGTAACCGTGGCCTCAACAGCGGCTTCATCGTTCGCAAAATCTCCAGCGGCGAAGGGGTAGAGCGTACGTTCCAGACCTATAGTCCATTGATTGCCAGCATTGAAGTCAAGCGGCGTGGTGATGTGCGGCGTGCCAAGCTTTATTACTTGCGTGACCGCAGCGGTAAATCTGCCCGTATCAAGGAAAAGCTGCCAGCTAAAAAACTTGCTGCTTGATCAATTGCTCTAAGAGCCGACCCAGGCGAAAGCTTGGGCGGCTTTTTATTTGGCCTGCTCATTTTAGGGTCCTAAATTAAGTGTCTGCAACTGAGAACTTCAAACCGTTGTCAAAATTGCCAAATTTTGATCCCCGTCGTGTTCCGGTGCTCAGTGTTGACAGCCATCTTCAATCCATACCCGCCTCGGAGCTTCAGCCTGAAGCACTTTGTCGGCGATTCAAATCGCCACCCGCCTGGGAACCCGAATTGAGAATTGAGCCGCGATTTACACAAAGGCCTACCGTCGCTGCTTCGGTCTTGATTCCAATCGTTTCGCATACCGAGCCCACAGTTCTGTTGACACAACGCTCCCATAAGCTGAGCAATCACTCAGGGCAAATTTCATTCCCTGGCGGTAAGTCAGAGGCATCAGATTGCAGCCCGTTTGTGACCGCCTTGCGGGAGACACGGGAAGAGGTTGGATTGGATGACTTTTTATTCCAGGTTTTGGGTGCTTTGCCCATCTACACGACTGGCAGTGCTTTCATGATCACTCCCGTTGTGGCGTTAATACAGCCTGGTTTTGAGCTTGTCCCTAATTCTGATGAGGTTGAGTCTGTTTTTGAAGTCCCACTGGCCTTTCTCATGGATCCGTCCAACCATCGCCGACATAGCCTTTGCAGCGAAGGTGTCATGCGAAGCTGGTTTTCAATGCCCTACCAAGGGTTGAAAGATGAGCATTTTATTTGGGGTGCAACGGCCGGAATCTTGCGAAATTTTTATCGTTTTCTTTCGGCTTGATGTCTTCTTGAAGTCGATCCATATTTTTTCGATCCTCGCCGCTATGATGACGGCATGAGTTTTTTCGCCATTCTTCTGGCTTTTCTTCTAGAGCAAGCTAGGCCACTCTCGAGGGACAACTTTGTCCATGCAAATCTTCGAGTCTGGGTAAGCTGGGTGACTCGAAATTTTGATACCGGCCGACCGCATCATGCCTGGCTGGTCTGGTCGGGAGCTGTTGTGCTACCCGCCCTCATAGCTTCAGGTATTCATTGGGTAGTAATGGTGTATCTGGGATGGCTATTTGCTGTTATCTGGAGCGTTGCAATTCTTTACCTGACTTTGGGGTTCCGGCAATTCAGTTCCCACTTCACGCAAATCCGAATAGCACTGGTAGCAGGAGATGAAGAAGAGTCAAGAAGGCTGCTTGCAATTTGGCAGCAAATTGATGCCAATGACATACCCAGGCGAGAGATCATCCGGCACGTTATCGAATTTTCCATTCTTTCAGCACACCGACATGTGTTTGGTGTGTTGGTTTGCTTTTCAGTTTTTGCCGCCATAGGCATGGGGCCTGCCGGGGCCATTGTTTACCGACTAAGCGATTATGTTGCTCGTTATTGGAAGAATTCCAGTCCGATTAATGGTCATGTCGTCAGTGAGGCTTCTCAAAATTTAGCAAAGACGTTATGGCGAATCATTGATTGGTTACCAGCTCGCTTGACGGCCTTGGGTTTCGCCGTTGTAGGTAGTTTCGAAGAAGCGATAGATCGTTGGAGAAACTTTCAATCCAGGGGCCTGGAAGATAACGACGGCCTTATTCTTGCTGCAACTTCCGGAGCGGTGGGTATTAACTTAGGCGAACCTGTCTTGGAAAGCAAATCGTCAGAAGGTGATACACCCGCCATCAGCCAAGAGCCTCAAATCTCTCATTTGACAACCATAGTTGGTCTTGTATGGCGATCAGTGGTGATGTGGATGGTTCTGCTAGCTTTGTTAACCTTCGCAAGGTTGCTGGGTTGAAACACTCAGCGCCTACTGACAGATAACTCAGCAAACAAATCGCAATATATATTGTAGCGATTAGCTGATATTTCATGGTTACTTGAGCTTGAGTTGAGCTCTGCTATCAAACCGCAGCCAGGTTCATGAAGATGGCTGCAATTGTAGAACTTGCAGTTTTTGATCCAGGGTTTTAAGTCTGGCATGAGTTCTGCCAGGTGCATTGAATCAATATGTTGCAAGCCAAACTCCTGAAATCCTGGAGAGTCAATTAGAGCTGTGCTTGTATCCCTTTCGACCCAGTACCAGGTTGTGCTGGTTGTTGTGTGCTTGCCGGAGTTCAATGCTGTGGATATTTCGCCCGTCAATGCATGGGCCTCTGGAACCAAGAGGTTAATCAAAGTACTTTTTCCAGATCCAGAAGGGCCCAGTACCAAAGTTGTTTTTTTCGATAACAGCGCCATAAGCCCAGCCAGAACCGTGTTGGAACCTGGTGCTGCAGCAGCACGAACATCTGCTGCCAGCCTGGGATTGAGAGCCATGGGCAAGACTTCGTACCCCATTTTCCGGTAGGCCTCCAGTTTGCCTAACGCATACTGAAATGGAGCTTTCAGATCGCTTTTATTAAGTGCGATGATGGGCTTGATTCCTTCAGCCTCTGCCGCGATCAGCGCGCGTGAGAGCTGGCTTTCAGAGAACTCTGGCTCTGCTGCAATCAGAATGAGTACTTGATCAAGGTTGGCTGCGAATGACTTGGTCCGAATCTCATCCTGCCGGAAAAACAAATTTCGACGGGGCTGTACTTTTTCAATCGTCCCCTCATCCTGGGTTGCTTGCCACAACACGCGATCACCCACCACCGCAGTATTTTTTTTACCCCGAGAGTGGCAGATCAGCCGCTTCCCCTCAGTTGTCTCAACCAGAAGATGGCGACCGTAGTTGGCAATAACGAGTCCTGAAGGTAGGGCATCCTTAGCAGTCAAATGTCAGCCCTTTTGAGCAGAGCATCAACTAGTGCTGCACATTCAAAGTCGTTAGCGGATAGTCCTTGTACGTCGTGTGTATTGAATTTAACAAGACAACGGTTGAAGAGAACCTCCAGTGCTGGATGATGGTCTTGCGTATGCGCGATCAACGCGACGCCATTCACAAAAGCCATGGTGTGGAAGTAATTGGCGAAGGTGAATTCTTTTACGATGGCAATATCAGTGCCATCGCCAGTTAGTCGCCAGCCTTCCAACTTAGCCAGACTTGCGACGATTTGTGTTGGCGTCAGCGAACGACGCAATGTCTTAGACCAGTCTTTGATGGGTAGCATTGAAACTCCGATGGCTGGTTGGTATCAATTCAAAATCCGTACAAGTCGTTCAGAGGCTGGTGGATGGGAATAGTAGAACTTTGCAAACAAGGGGTCTGGAGTGAGGGTTGATGCATTATCTTCGTACAGCTTGAGCAAAGCACTTGACAGGTCACTTCCGCAGGTCTGATTAACTGCATAGGCATCTGCTTCAAATTCATGATTCCTTGAAATCAACGCCATTACAGGTGTAATGAAAAAGCTAAATACAGGAGCGGTCAGCATAAACAGCAGTAAGGCCAGCGCGTTATTGGGCATCCCGAGGTTGGGGGTCACGCCCAAGCCTGAATAAAACCATGTTTGTGCAGCAAGCCAGCCTAGCAGGGCAAATGCCAGAAAGCTCGTGCCAAACATGCTCAAGATCCGTTTGATGATGTGTTTGTGCTTGAAATGCCCCAGCTCGTGCGCCAGAACCGCATCAACCTCCCCGGGTGTTAACTGTTTGAGTAGAGTGTCATAAAAAACAACTCTCTTGGCGGAGCCAAAACCAGTGAAATATGCATTTGCATGGGCACTGCGCTTGCTCCCATCCATCACAAATAGCCCTTTACTTGAGAACCCGCAACGGTTCATCAGTTTGTTCACGCGTTCCCTGAGTGCTTCGTCTTCAAGGGGCTTGAATTGATTAAAAATCGGGGCTATGAAAGTTGGGTAAACAACTAGCAGGAGGAGGTTAAACCCCATCCAGAAGCTCCAGGACCAAAGCCACCAGAATTCGCCGGTTGCCCCCATGATCCATAAAAGAAGGGCTACAACGGGCAGACCCAGAACAACTGCTACCAAAGTCGATTTAACTAGGTCCGAAAGCCATAATTTAATGGTCATCTTGTTGAAGCCAAACCGCTGCTCAATCACAAAGGTTTGATACAAGGCCAGTGGAAGTTCGGCCAGTCCGCCCACAACTACAAATGAAGAAACAAGTATTAGTTCTTGGATCATCCCACCGCCCAACCAGCCTGACAAAGCCAGATTCAAGGTGTTCAGGCCGCCCAAAAAAGTCCAGCAAATAATGATGGTGGCTCCAAAAGCCATTTCAATCAAAGAAAACCGGGTTTTTACCAGGGTGTAGTCGGCCGCCTTATGGTGAGAACTCAGTGAAATCGTGTTCTCAAAAACAGCCGGAACCTGGGACCGGTTTAGCGATACATGCCGAATTTGTCGGGATATCAGCCAAAACCTGACGAACAGGCCGGCCAGGAGCGTGAACGCAAAAACGATAGTTATGGTCAAGGAGGGGGTGATTTGCTCATACATGTTGAGCTAGTTTAGGGCATCGGTAACAATTCAGACCATGACCCAAAACAATACCTTACTGACTAAATCAGATAAAAACTTGGTTTGGCTGGACTGTGAGATGACCGGCCTTAACCCCGAAACAGAGCGTCTAATTGAGATTGCGATTGTTGTGACAGGCCCCAACTTGGAGCCTCGCATTGAAGGCCCCGTTCTTGTGATTCATCAAAGTGATGAACAACTTGACAAGATGGACGCCTGGAACAAGGGCACTCATGGAAAGAGCGGGCTGATTTTGAAGGTTAAAGAGTCAACTTTGAATGAAGATATTGCTCAAGTCAAGTTGTTGGAATTCATCGCACAGTACGTCCCTAATGGCGCTTCACCCATGTGCGGAAACAGCATAGGACAGGACCGGCGATTTTTGGTTAAGTACATGCCTAAGTTGGAGGCCTATCTTCACTACCGCAATCTGGATGTCAGCACCTTGAAAGAACTGGCTCGTCGTTGGCGGCCGGATGTCTACAGTTCATTTAAAAAGAAGCAACGGCACACGGCTCTTGCAGACGTTCATGAGTCCATTGATGAGCTGATTCATTACAGAGATAATTTCTTGCGGAGGGACTAAATTTTTGACCTGCATGCCCAAGGTTTAATCGCTCATTAGGTAAAAACCCGAATTCGATGCATAATCTGCAGATTCGCTTCAAAAAAGTGAATTTTGTGCATCTCCCTTCACTCACCGGACTCCAGCTTTTGCTGAGAAAAGTCCACGGCACCGGCCTAGACCGATGCGGGTTCCGATTGATGGTTGATGTTTTTTAACCATTAACGGAGCTCCCGCCTGACGGCGGCGCTTGCGTGTGAGAAATCCAATGACTGACACTTTTGAAGTGACAGGCGATACATCGTCTGTTGACAATTCCTCTATCTCGAATGAGCCTGTAGTGCCTAACGGCTTTGTGAGCATGGGCCTTGCGGCTGAGCTGGTTCAAGCTGTCGCTGATTTGGGCTATACACAACCAACCCAGGTTCAGACCGAAGTGATTCCTTTGGCGCTGCCAAGTACTTCTTCAATAGAAGCTGAGCCTCGCCGATTCGTTGATTTAATGGTTTCGAGCCAAACCGGTAGCGGTAAAACAGCGGCTTTTTTGTTGCCGGTTTTGCACACCTTGCTTGCTCAAATTGCCCAGAATGAGGCCAAGGAGCGTGCTGATTTTGAGCGGGCAGTTGCCAATGCCGCTGCAAACGGCGAGGCACCGCCCAAGCGCCCTAAACGCAAAGATCCGACCAATACACGTAATTTCAAGGCAGCAACACCAGGCGCTCTGATTTTGTGTCCCACCCGTGAATTGGCACAGCAAGTAGCGCACGATGCGATAGATTTGGTCAAGCACTGCCGTGGTTTGCGGGTCGCAAATGTGGTGGGTGGCATGCCTTACCAATTGCAAATTGCAAAGTTGCAAAATGCCGATCTGGTGGTCGCCACTCCGGGGCGTTTGCTTGACTTGCAGCGCTCTATGCAAATCAAGCTAGACCAGGTTCGCTTCCTAGTGGTCGACGAGGCCGACCGGATGCTCGATTTGGGCTTTTCTGACGATCTTGCCGAAGTCAATCAACTTACAAGCCAGCGTCAGCAGACCATGATGTTCAGCGCTACTTTTGCTCCACGGATTCAGCAACTCGCCATGCGCGTGATGCATGACAACGGGACATCTGTGAAGAAAATCCAGATCGACTCTCCACAGGAAAAGCACGCCAACATCAAACAAGTATTGTTCTGGGCAGATACGGCACAACACAAAAGGCAGCTACTTGATCATTGGTTGCGTGACACTTCCATTAACCAGGCGATTGTCTTCGCAAGCACCCAAATCGA
The DNA here is from genome assembly GCA_040382055.1 of Hylemonella sp. Classification (GTDB taxonomy): domain Bacteria; phylum Pseudomonadota; class Gammaproteobacteria; order Burkholderiales; family Burkholderiaceae_C; genus JBEIGE01. Next base: position 92,340 of record JBEIGE010000004.1, on the reverse strand, counting down.
ATGCGATGGACTTGCCAATGACTTGCAGCAAGACGGATTCGATGCCGTGGCTCTGCACGGTGCCCTGAGCCAGGGGCTGCGCAATCGTCGCCTCATGGCATTGCGCCAAGGCCAGGTTCAAATTCTGGTTGCAACCGATGTTGCTGCGCGAGGTATTGATGTGCCTACCATCAGTCATGTCTTCAACTTCGGTTTACCCATGAAGGCTGAGGATTACACACATCGTATTGGGCGAACCGGACGTGCAGGGCGCGATGGCATAGCCGTAACTTTTGCTGAATTCAGAGATCGCCGCAAGATTTTTGATATCGAGTCATACAGCCGCCAACAGTTCAAGGCTGAGGTTATTCCGGGTATGGAGCCAAAGCAGCGCTTTCCTGACGCACGACCCAACTCAAACTTCGGCGGCCGCAACAGCCGTGGACCCGGCGAAGGTCCTTCACGCGACCGGAAATTCGGTCCCGGTCCCCGCAATGTCAGCTTTAACCCTGGCAAGAGCGGCTTTTCCAATGACAGGCCGAATCAATCTGGCTTTGGTGGCCAGCGAGATGAGCGTGGTGCTTCAGGGCGTGAAGGTTTCAGTTATGAACGCAAGGGCGGATTCAACGACCGTTTCGCCGGTTCAGGTCGCACCGATACTGCTGGACCACGCGCAGATTTCGCCCCGCGTAAGCTTATAGGCGGCAAACCCGTTTTTGCAAAACCTGGTAACGGTGGCAAAGTGTTTGTGCCTAGAGATGTTCAAAAGAGAGCGGCCCGTACAGAGCGTTAAACCCTGGACCGCCCCATAATGGCGCATATTCATCACTCTTTGTTGATAGGAGATGCTTGTGCGTGCTGGAAAATTGCTACTCAATTTGGCTGTTGCATCAATCGGTATGGGCCTGGCTCTCCAAAGCCCTGCCCAACCTTCAACACCGCCATTTCCTAATAAACCCATGCGCATCGTGGTGACTTTCACCACCGGCGGTGCTCCAGACATCATTGCACGGATTCTGGGGGAGCGCATGTCGGCTGTTTGGGGGCAACCGGTTGTGATTGACAACAAGCCGGGCTCCGGTGGGAATATCGGGGCTGATTTCGTTGCCAAGTCGTCACCAGACGGGCACACCATTGTTGTTGGTACGGTTGGTACGCACTCGATTAACGGTGCTCTCTATTCGAAAATGCCTTACGACATGGTGAAGGATTTCGCTCCGGTGAGTCTGGTTGCCACCACGCCGAATATGCTGGTCATCAACAACGAAGTCCCTGCAAAGACCTTGCGCGAGTTGATTGACCTGGGCAAAAAAGAGGGCAAGATGTCCTTCGCCTCGTCTGGCTCCGGAACATCGATACATGTCTCTGGCGAACTGTTCAAAAGCATGACAGGCATAGACATGACCCATATTCCTTATAAAGGTCGCGCCAGTGCGATTCCTGACTTGCTCGGCGGGCGAGTCACCATGATGTTTGACAACATGCCATCAAGTTTGCCTTTGGTCAGGGAGGGTAAGCTCAGGGCGCTTGGCGTTACCAGCCAGAAGCGGTCTCCTGCCGCACCTGAAATTCCGACGATTGCCGAAGCTGGTCTGCCCGGCTTTGAAGCTGTTTCCTGGTTTGCCGTTTTTGCCCCTCCAGGAACCCCAAAGCCCATTGTCGACAAACTTCAAACTGAGATCTCACGTATCCTGAAATTACCTGATGTTGCCAAGCGCCTGAGTGATATCGGTCTCGATCCAGTTGGCTCGACAGCCGAAGAACTTGCGGCCTATCAGCGCTCCGAAATCATCAAGTGGGCCAAGGTGGTCAAGGATTCAGGTGCTACAGCAGAGTAGGAGAAGGTGGGTAGCCTAGCTTTTTTCTTAATCAATTCGAAGCCAGTTGTGCTTCGCCAGTCGGGCTGGTCACTATGCGTTTTCCAGCGGGCAAAGCCAGGTAAGCTGAAGCTTCTTCGGCGGTTACGCCAAATGCGAAGCTAGCTGGTCCCAGGCCGGTTAAGCCGCCTCCAAAGCCGCGAGTTTCAGTAACGGCATTGAAGGTCATGACGGATTCGATGCTGTCGGTGCACCGGATATTTGCAATTCCCGAGCGTGTTGCAGTGTATCGAATACTGCCCATACATTTAATTTTGGGCTCAAGGGCGGATTCCAAAGCCAAAGTTCCACTGCGATCAGTGTAAAGCACCGCATTACCTGAGAGAAATTGTCCATTGATGAACATGAATGCTGGGGACGAAGAAGATAGAAGCTTCATGCCTGCATCGTTGATTTTTGCACAGCCTGTAAGAACGAGCATTAAGGCCAAGGTGCTTGAAATTAGTTTCATACATTCATCATAGATGTGTGGAAGACATTGTTAAGCCGGAAAAACAATGTGATTCCCGCATAATCTTATGGTCTAGTTGACTCCCGCTACAACCTGAAAGAGCTTGCGACTTTTATGAACGAATTGAAAATCAACGGCCCTCGCCTTTGGGCTTCCCTGATGGAGTTGGCCAAGATAGGCGCTACGGCCAAAGGGGGTGTTTGCCGGATGGCTCTAACGGATCTTGACAAGGCAGGACGCGATCTGGTTATTCTTTGGGCCCGCGAGGCTGGCATGACGGTTAATGTTGACAAGATCGGTAATGTATTCATGCGTCGGCCTGGCCGAGACAACAGCTTGCCCCCAATAATGACGGGTAGCCATATTGACACCCAGCCCACTGGTGGGAAATTTGATGGCAACTACGGTGTCCTTGCTGGACTGGAAATTGTTCGAACACTCAACGATCACGGTGTTGAAACTCAGGCGCCGATCGAGGTGGTTTTTTGGACCAACGAAGAGGGTTCTCGCTTTGTTCCGGTGATGATGGGATCGGGTGTTTTTGCCAAGGCCTTCTCGCTGGATCATGCTTACGCTGCGGTCGATACCGAGGGTAAAACCGTACGCGAAGAGCTCTCGAGAATTGGCTACTTGGGTAGCCAGGAGCCTGGCGATCATCCCATCGGCGCATATTTCGAGACGCACATCGAGCAAGGCCCGGTTCTGGAGGATAACCAAATGACCATCGGTGTGGTTCAAGGTGTCCTTGGCATTCGCTGGTTTGATTGCACTGTCACCGGAATGGAGGCCCACGCCGGTCCGACTCCAATGGCGTTGCGTAAGGACGCCTTGCAAGTTGCCACGACGCTGATGCAGGAGGTTGTGGCTTGCGCCCTTCGACATGGCCCCCACGGACGAGGGACGGTGGGCATGGTCCAAGTTCATCCCAACAGCAGAAACGTCATCCCGGGCCGAGTTAAATTTTCAATTGATTTGCGTAACGCGACAGATGAACTGGTTGATCGAATGGCCAGCGAGGTTCAGGCCTGCGTAGATAAGCTTAGTCTTGAATCAGGCATGTCGATTCAGACCGAGTTAGTGTCGAGCTATCGGGCACTGAGCTTTAATGTCGACTGTATCAATGCAGTAAAGCGTGCAGCTGTCAAGTTTGGATATCCAAGCATAGACGTTGTGTCTGGTGCCGGGCACGACGCAATCTACATGGCATCGCTCGCTCCGACCGGTATGATCTTCATTCCTTGTAAAGACGGTATCAGTCACAATGAAATTGAAGATGCCAATCCCGAGCACATTACAGCCGGCTGTAATGTACTATTGCATGTCATGCTTGAGCGTGCGCAGGTTTCCACTGGCTAAAAGCAATTGTTGAGCACAGTTCTGGTGCGAAAAGTCATGGCTTTTTGGTACGTATCTTGCATTTAGTGTTTCGTTTACAACATGATGGAGATGAAATGAGTCCTTCCCCTAAAAGTATCCTTGCAGCCCGCAATCTGATTGCAGCGGTGATCGTTGCACTGCCTCTGGTTGGTGCCATTGCTCAGGAAAAAACGCTTCGCATTGCCATGACTGCAGCGGATATTCCGCGCACGTTGGGACAGCCTGATCAAGGCTTTGAAGGCAACCGCTTCACCGGTATCCCAATGTATGACGCGCTCACGCATTGGGACCTGTCCAAGGCAGATGCACCCAGTGTTTTGATTCCTGGCTTGGCCTTGAGTTGGGTTGTGGATGCAAAAGACAAAACCAAATGGGTTTTCAAACTGCGACCCGGTGTCAAGTTCCACGATGGTTCGGCTTTTAATGCAGATGCCGTGGTTTGGAACTTGAAAAAAGTTTTAGACAAAGACGCGCTGCACTTTGATGCCAGCCAAGTCGGTGTCACCGCTTCACGCATGCCCACCTTGCGCAGTGCCAGAAAAATTGATGATTTGACGGTTGAGCTCACATCGAGTGAACCAGACTCCTTTTTGCCGATTAATCTGAGCAACCTGTTCATGGCCTCCCCAGCGCATTGGCAGAAAAAATTTGACGCTGCTCCCGCCAGCCAGAGTCCCGCGGACCGCGCCAAAACCGCATGGACCGCCTTTGCAGCGGATGCTTCGGGAACAGGCCCTTTCAAAATGGCGCGTTTTGTTCCCAGAGAGCGTCTTGAAGTGACGGCCAATAAATCGTACTGGGATCCCAAGCGCACTCCCAAAATTGACCGCGTGGTGATGTTGCCTATGCCAGAGGCCAATGCGCGCACTGCCGCTTTGCTGTCAGGTCAGGTGGACTGGATCGAGGCCCCCTCGCCAGACGCAATGGCCTCTATTCAGTCGCGCGGCAACAAAATTTACTTTAACCAGCAGCCCCATGTGTGGCCATGGCAACTTTCTTTTGCAGAAGGCTCCCCCTGGCTGGATAAGCGTGTGCGTCAGGCTGCTAACCTGTGTGTTGACCGCACAGGCCTGCTTAAACTTCTTGGCGGCATGATGGGCGTTCCAAAAGGAACTGTGCCTCCTGGCCATCCTTGGTGGGGTAATCCTAACTTTGACATACGCTACGACCCTGAGGCTGCCAAAAAGCTCATGGCTGAAGCTGGCCATACGGCTGCAAAGCCGCTGAAGGTGAAGGTCCAAATTTCTGCATCGGGATCGGGCCAGATGCAGCCGCTGCCCATGAACGAGTTTGTCCAGCAGTCGCTCAAGGCCTGCAACTTTGATGTTCAGTTCGACGTGATTGAGTGGAACACCCTGTTTACAAATTGGCGCAAGGGCGCCAAGGATCCATCCGCCAACGGTGCCAATGCCATTAATGTCAGCTATGCCGCCATGGACCCGTTTTTTGCGATGGTTCGTTTTACCAGCACCAAGACATTTCCGCCGGTTTCCAATAACTGGGGTTATTTTGGCAACCCCGAATTTGATAAGCTGATTGCAGACGCCAGAAACACCTTTGAGGACAAGGCCCGCGATGTGGCCCTTTCCAAGTTGCATGCCCGAATTGTTGAAGAGGCACCATTTATATGGATTGCCCACGATGTTGGACCGCGAGCCATGAGCCCCAAGGTGAAAAATGTGGTTCAGCCTCGAAGCTGGTTCATTGACATTGCAACCATGACTATGGATTGAACGGAACCTACCCTCTGTGCTGGCTTATTTGATTCGCAGGGCTATCTACGCCCTGCCCATCATGCTGGGTGTGGCGCTGGTGTGTTTCGCACTGGTGCACCTGGCTCCCGGTGATCCGCTGGTTTCCATACTTCCGCCTGATGCATCTGCTGAACTGGCAGCGCAGATGCGGGAGGTGTATGGTTTTAACCGTAGTTATCCGGAACAGTTTGCAAGTTGGGTGTGGCGTGCCCTGCAAGGAGATCTGGGAACCTCAATTGCCAGTGGTCGTCCGGTTGCCAGCGAGGTCATGCGCGCTGTTGTCAATACGTTGCGTCTGGCAGCTGTGGCCACATTGATCGGATTTATCCTGGGCTGTCTTTTTGGTTTTGTGGCCGGTTACTTCCGCAATTCCTGGGTCGATCGGATGGCCTCCATGTTGTCGGTGCTGGGAGTCAGCGTACCGCATTACTGGCTAGGCATGGTTCTGGTGATTGTGTTTGCAGCGATCCTGAACTGGCTTCCTGCCACCGGCATGGGTTCAGGCGGTTCGGAAGACTGGGCCTGGGACTGGCTCCACCTGCAGCACATGATCCTGCCCGCAATCACGATGTCGGTCATTCCCATGGGCATTATTTCCCGAACGGTCAGGGCATTGGTCGCAGATATTCTTGATCAGGAATTTGTGGTGGGTTTACGTGCCAAAGGCCTCACCCAGTTTGGTATTTTTTGTCATGTGGTCAAAAATGCAGCGCCAACCGCTTTGGCTGTGATGGGTCTACAGCTGGGTTATTTGCTGGGGGGATCCATCCTGATTGAAACTGTCTTCTCTTGGCCCGGAACCGGCTTCCTCCTGAACTCGGCCATCTTTCAGCGTGATCTGCCTCTGCTTCAGGGAACGATTCTTGTTTTAGCCATGTTCTTCGTGGTGTTGAATCTGATCATTGATGTGGTTCAAACCCTGCTTGATCCACGCATTGCAAGGGCTTGACATATGTTGATTACAGCACCATCAGCCACCATAGTTCAAGCCATAGAGCAATCTCCAGGATATTGGCGTTCCGTATGGAATCGACTGCTGAGTGACAAGATGGCTCTTTTTGCCGGCTCGATCATTCTTGTACTTTTGATCATGGCTATCTTTGGCCCTTACCTTGTGCCTGCAGACCCTTACCAGTCGTCCATGCTGTCCAGACTTAAACCCATAGGCAGCGATGGCTATCCATTGGGGACAGACGAACTCGGCAGGGACATGCTGTCGCGGCTGATCGTAGGAGCACGCCTGTCGCTTTTCATGGGCCTCACACCGGTTTTTTTTTGCATTTTTCATTGGCACTGTGATTGGCTTGTTTGCAGGCTACAGCGGTGGGTGGGTCAACAGTGTGATCATGCGCACCATTGACGTTTTTTACGCATTCCCGTCCGTACTGCTTGCTATTGCCTTGTCAGGCGCATTGGGCGCAGGCGTTTTTAATTCCCTTGTTTCCTTGACCATGGTCTTTATTCCGCCGATTGCGCGGGTTGCAGAAAGCGTGACGACACAGGTTCGCGGGCGCGACTACGTGGAGTCAGCCCGTGCATCAGGTGCTCAGGCCTTCACCATCGTGAGGGTTCATGTGCTCGGCAATGTTCTTGGCCCCATCTTTGTTTATGCCACCAGTTTGATTGCGGTATCCATGATTCTTGCTTCGGGTCTGAGTTTCCTAGGCCTTGGGGTCAAGCCCCCTGAGCCTGAATGGGGTTTGATGCTCAATACCTTGCGTACGGCAATCTATACGCAACCCTGGGTCGCTGCTTTACCCGGGGCCATGATTTTTGTTACGTCCATTACCTTTAACCTGCTGTCGGACAGTTTACGTACTGCAATGGACAACAAGCAATGAGTGCCAAAACTCTACTTCAGGTACGCGGCCTGACCAAGCACTTTCCGCTCAAGAAAGACTTTCTGGGCGGCGGTGGCGGCGTTGTCCGGGCGGTTGACAGCATCGACTTCAATGTCTTTGCCGGAGAGACTTTGGGTGTTGTCGGAGAGTCCGGATGCGGCAAGAGCACGACAGCGCGCTTGCTCATGCATTTGATTGAGCCCAATGCGGGACAAGTGGTCTTTGATGGGGCAGTTGTGGGTACGAGGGACTTGCCGTTGAAAGAGTTTCGTAGGCAGGTCCAGATGGTTTTTCAGGACAGCTATGCATCCCTCAACCCAAGGCTGACCATTGAGGATTCCATTGCATTCGGCCCGCAAGTACATGGCGTTTCTTTGACAGAGTCCAGAAAGCGCGCGCATGATTTATTGATTAAGGTGGGTCTGGAGCCCGGCCGTTTTGCGGCCCGTTATCCACACGAACTCTCGGGCGGCCAGCGACAGCGCGTCAATATTGCGCGTGCCCTGGCATTGCAGCCACGCGTTGTGATTCTGGACGAGGCAGTTTCCGCTCTCGACAAGTCGGTTGAGGCTCAGGTCCTGAACTTGCTTCTGGATTTGAAGGCAGCCTTTGACCTGACCTATGTCTTCATCAGTCACGACCTGAACGTCGTTCGTTTCATCAGTGACCGGGTGATGGTGATGTACCTTGGACAAGTCGTGGAAGTCGGTGCTGCCGAGAGCCTGTTTGAACGGCCTGCCCATCCTTATACGCGGGCGCTTTTGTCATCCATCCCTTCCATGGATCCAGACAATCGTACCGAACAACCGGCTTTGAGTGGCGACCCTCCAAATCCGATCAATCCGCCCACAGGCTGCCGTTTTCACACCCGATGTCCGCACGTTCAAGCAGTTTGTGCCCAGACAAGTCCAGTGCTTAAAAAAATAAGCGAAGGCCACGAGGTCGCTTGTTTGATGTATGTGGCCAACAGTGGACATACCGACGCTTCTCTTGATCCTTTGGCTGCATGACCATGGAACCACAAGCCTTTGTAGAGATTCAGAACCTCCAGGTTACGTTTGGAGGTGGTCGAAGGCCTGTGCACGCTGTCAACGGAGTGGATTTGCAAGTCCAGCGCGGTGAAGTAGTTGCATTGATCGGGGAGTCAGGCTCTGGAAAAAGTGTGACCTTGCGGTCTGTTCTTCGCCTGCACAATGAGCGACGCACCACCATTACCGGAAAGATACGCGTGGGTGCTCAGGAGGTTTTATCGCTGTCTGCTTCTGGTTTGTCGGATTTTCGCGGCAAGATAGCCGCGATGATTTTTCAGGAGCCACTGCTGGCACTTGACCCGGTCTACACCGTGGGTGAACAGATTACGGAATCGATTCAACGCCATGAAAATGTTTCATCAGTGACAGCACGCGCCAGGGCGATGGAATTGTTCGAGCGGGTGCGCATCCCAAGTCCTGCAAGACGATTGGATGCTTATCCCCACGAAATGTCCGGCGGCATGCGACAACGCGCCATGATTGCGCTGGCCTTGGCCTGCAGACCCCAACTGCTATTGGCGGATGAGCCGACAACAGCACTGGATGCCACGGTTCAAATCCAAATTCTCCTGCTCCTGCGGGATTTGCAGCGTGAATTCGGTTTATCCGTGATTTTTGTGACCCACGATATTGGCGCTGCAGTTGAAGTAGCCGACCGTATAGCCGTGATGTATGCCGGCCGCATTGTCGAGGAAGGCCCGGTAGCAACATTGATTCGCTCGCCGCGTCACCCATATACCCTGGCTTTGCTCAGCAGCCGTGCACACGGCAGTCAGGACAAAACAGGTAATGCCCGACCGCGACTTGAAACAATTGCCGGTTCGCCACCTGATTTGAGCGCGTTAACCCCGGGTTGTGCCTTCGCCCCGCGGTGCCGCTTTGTTCAGGAAGCCTGCCGGCACCAACAACCTGCGCCAGTGATGCTCACGCCGCATCATCTTGTGCGCTGTTTGCAGGTCAATTCAATCAATACAAACCGCCCTGATTACAAGTGAAAATTGTTGTTTGCAACCCTAACACAACCTCTGCAATGACCGAGCGTATCGCTGCGTCTGCTCGGGCGGTGGCCAGTACCAACACCCAGATTGAGGCATGCAATCCCACTATCGGCCCCGCCTCCATTGAAGGCTATGTCGATGAGGCGATGGCGGTTCCGGGCATGCTCGAAGCGATGTTCGCTGCTCAGCAGCGGGACCCCGGAGTTGCGGCCTATGTGATTGCCTGTTTTGATGATACCGGCCTGGATGCGGCACGCTCCCTTTTGAATGCGCCGGTTGTCGGCATAGGAGAAGCTGCCTGTCACATGGCCTGTTTACTGGCGGTGCGCTTCAGTGTGGTTACCACTCTGTCACGATCTGTAGCTGCAATTGAACACAACCTGCTTAAGTACGGACTGGCCAGCCGTTGCGTACGTGTCAGAGCTGCAGAGGTCCCGGTGTTGGATCTGGAGGATTCAGCCTCCAACGCCTACGCCCGGATATCGGATGAAATCGCTGCGGCACTGACAGAAGATAGGGCTGAAGCGATTGTGCTCGGGTGCGCCGGAATGACAGACCTGGCCCGCAGCCTGTCTGCTGCCCACGGCGTGCCGGTGATCGATGGAGTTGCCGCCGCCGTCAAGCTCGCAGAGGCTTTGGCGGCCCTTGGTTTGAAAACCAGCAAGAAGAACAGTTTCGCTCCGCCCTTGCGCAAGCTTTGGTCAGGCCCACCTCCTGCATTCATGCGCTGACTTGAATTTTTTAACTACTTTTCCGCCACACCACTATGCCTCTTATTCACGATACAGCCCATGACTTTATCCCTTATCCCGATGCAGACGTTTCACACGCTTCAACCGGGCCCTTGACTGGCCTGTGTTTTGGCGTGAAGGACCTGTTTGATGTGGCCGGCTACCCTACCGGAGGCGGGCAGCCGTTTGTATTGGCCATGTCTGGCATCAAACAGGTAACTGCGCCGTCCGTGCAGAAACTGCTCGATGCAGGCGCACGCTTCATCGGTAAAACCGTCACCGATGAACTTGCTTTCTCCATGAATGGCAACAATGCACACTTTGGTGCACCGATCAATGGGGCAGCGCCAGACCGGATTTCTGGAGGTTCCTCTTCTGGATCTGCTTCGGCGGTTTCCAATGGCTTGTGTGACTTCGCGTTGGGTTCGGATACGGGCGGTTCGGTTCGTGCACCAGCCAGCCATTGCGGGCTGTTTGGTATTCGTCCTACACATGGGCGCATCAGTCTTGCTGGTGCTCTGGATCTGTCGCCAAGCCTTGATACCTGTGGCTACTTTGCGCGCGACAGCCTGACCTTTGCACGTATTTCCGATGTTCTCCTTGGCGCAGATGCCAAGCCCCTGCCCAAGCGCGTTCGGCTGCTCAAACCCCAGGATATCTGGAGCCTGTTGGACGCTGAGGCATTGGGCGTGCACCAGCAGTCGCTAGCCCAGGTTGAGTCGGTTCTGGGGCCTTCAGCGCTGACCCGGGTCGTACTGGATGATATTGATTCCATGTACTGGGCTTTCAGATATATCCAGGGTCGCGAAGCCTGGATGGTTGATGGCCCCCTGATTGAGCGATATAAACCGCCGCTGGGGCCTGGGGTGGCCGAGCGGTTTCAATGGTCCAAGGGCGTGACCGATGGGCAGTTTGAAACCGGCGTGGCTTTTAGGGAGCGCTTCAAGGCGCATCTTGCTGAACTGCTGGGCGAGGATGGCGTTTTGGTCATGCCCTCCATGCCGGACATTGCACCGCTGTGCAGTGACGATGGCTCTACGATGGAGAGCTACCGCAACCGTTCCATACAAATGCTGTGCATTGCCGGGCTCAGTGGTTTTCCCCATCTCTCCATGCCCTTGGGTCATCGCTTGGGTGCGCCTTTGGGCTTGTCGTTGCTGGGTCCAGCAGGCTGTGACCGCAGCCTGGTTCAGCTGGCGCATCAAGTTGCCCATGCCCCTGCTGCGTGACAAATCCCCCAATGCGTATCAGGCTAAGGATTTGATGGCTTAATTCATGTGTGAAAGCAATTTTCCTCACATTACTCCTCCTCCTCCTCAGTGCTCTCCTGAGCAGATCCTGCAGACCCACATCGGTAGCACTTTTGGTGTCTGCGCTGTTTCTGCTTCAGCCCGCACAGTCCATGACAACGCCGGTACTTCCCGAGACCCCGGTACAGCTCCTAGTACAGGACAGAGAGTCTGCCCAACCGATAAGTTTTGTTACTAAGAGCACGGATCTTCTCCCGGATTGCAAATCGCAGCCCGATTTGGAGAGCAACAACTTGGTGGACGGAGAAATACCGGCCAGCGCGGCCATTGGTTTTTTCGAAGACCATTCGAGCATCTCCCAGAAACTGCATCCACGTTTCTTGCAAGCATTTCACCCCCCATTGCTTCGCCCGCCGCGCCTTTCGGCCTAGATTCCGGCTTCCCTTACCATAGTCTTGCTACCCGAATTGATCCAATGCGGGGCTTCAGTGTTTGCTGTTGAAAGTTATATCCATGAAATTCAAATCTTTAATGCAATGCTGTTGTGCATGCCTTGTTCTGATTCCCTTGGTTGGGCTAAAGGCACAAACGTCAGCTTTCCCGGTACAGACTGACACGTCTGTCAAGGTGTACACCATTTCGGGTCTGGTCAGTGCCGTGCTGGCCAGCAACCCTGCCTTGCAGCTGGCCCAGCGCTCGCGCGATCAGGCTGCAGCAGGCGTGACAAGTGCGGGTGCATTGCCCAACCCTCGCCTGGAGTGGAGCGGCGGCGAAAACACCGCACGGTTGCCCACTGTCTCGCCTGGGCGTGTCAATGGCTGGGCTGTCTCCCAGCTGATCGAAAACCCATCAATTCGCGAAGCCCGCGTGGGGATTGCGCGGTCGTTGGAGCGCAACAGCGAGTTTCAAATCGCTGTTACGCGCAACGAGCTGGTAGCACAAATTCAGCTGCGTGCTTATGAATTTTTGTTACGTCAGGATGAATCAAAAGCAGCCAGTGACGCTGTGAACCTGCTTGAGCAAGTGCGCGAGCGTGTCCGGCTCAGGGTAGATATTGGCGAGGCGCCACGCTATGAAATCATCAAGGCAGATGCCGAGATCATCAATGCACGGCAACGTCAGCAAAACGCTGTGCTTCAGGCTGAACAGGCCATGTTGGCCCTCAACCGGCTGGCTGCCGGTCAGCTACCCGCCCGCTGGAGCTTGCAGGAAACACTCGGTGGGGATGCCAGCCTCTACGGACTGGAAGAGTTACAACGCCTGACCTTGTCTGACAACCCGGAATTGAAAGTCTTGCGCAGTTCCATTGACCGGGCCCAGGCACAGTTGCAATCGGCCCGTTCCAGCCGTTGGCCTGGCGTGGAGCTGCGCTACAGCGAACTCACCCAGCCCGAAGTCAAGCAGGGCGTACTGGGTGTGAATGTCCAGATCCCGCTGTTGGACCAGCGTTCAGGGCCGATTGCCGAGGCACAGGTGGAAATCGAACGCGTCCGCCTACGCCTGGACGGCCGGCAGGCTGAACTGCGTCAACAGGTCTTGCTGGCCTGGAAGTCCCTGGAGATGGCCCGCCTTCGGGTTGAGTCTCTCGGTCAGGGCGCTCTGAGGGAGGCGGAAGCCGCATTGCGTGTATCACAGGCGGCCTACCGATTTGGCGAGCGCGGCATTCTGGATGTGCTCGATGCCCAACGTGTGTTGCGCAGTGTACGGGCTGACCTGCTGGACGCCCGCTACCAGGTTCAAGTTGCACGCATTGAACTCGAATTCCTTTCCGGCAGATATGCCGACGACAAACTTTGATTCTGAAGGTACCACTCATGAAATTCACTATCCCTTTCGCGCTGCTGGCATCTGCCCTAGCTGCATCTATGGTGGCTGGCTGCAATAGCAAAGACCCGACAACTGCGGCCAAACCGTCTGCAGCCCCATCTGCCTCAGCGGCACCCTCAAGCACAGACCCGTTGGTGGTATCGGTTACCGATGAACAGGCAGTCAACTACAAAACCGGCCCAGTCCAACTGACCGAAATGGCTGTTGTGCAGGAGCATCCGGGTCGTATAGAAGCCAATGAAACACTGGTCAACCGGATTGGAGCATCAGTCACTGGCCGGGTTACAGCGGTTCTGGCCGAGCTGGGCGATGAGGTCAAAGCTGGACAAACACTAGCGCAGGTCAGCAGCCCGGAGCTGACCACTTTGCAACTGGCGTTCCTTCGCGCCAATGCCAATCAGTCCATGGCAGAGCGCGGTGTTGATCGTGCACGCCAACTGATCCAGGCCGATGTGATTGGTTCGGCGGAGCTCCAGCGCCGTGAAACCGAACTCTCGATTTCACGTGCCGAATTGCGGGCATCCGAAGACCAGCTACGCTTGATCGGTTTGCCGGCGACTGCCATAGAGAAGCTGCGCACTCAGGGAATCCTTCACTCCGAAGCCGCTTTGACTTCCCGTTTGGGTGGAGTGGTGATTGAACGTAAGGTCAGTCAAGGGCAAGTGGTACAACCTGGAGACCAACTGTTCACCGTGGCTAACCTGTCCAATGTCTGGGTGGTTGGCGCATTGCCTGAACAAGCGGCACGATCCGTTCAAAAAGGCCAGTCGGTTGAAATTGAGGTTCCTGCGATTGACCAGACCTTCAGGGCCAAAGTTGTTTTTGTCAGTGACACCATCCAGCCTGAGACCCGAACGGTTGCCATCCGTACCCAGGTGGACAACGCAAAACGTGAGCTCAAGCCCCAGATGCTGGCCAATCTGCGTATTTCCGGTGTAACCAAAAAAGTTGCCGTGGTTCCCGCGACTGCCTTGGTTCGGGAGAACGACCGTGATCACGTCTTTGTGAAAACCATGCTCAATACATTTCGCCTCACGCCAGTGGAACTGGGCGCAGCTGTGAATGGCATGCGCCCCGTGATCAAAGGCCTGACTGCCGGGCAAACGATCATCATCGATGGCGGATTTCATCTCAACAATGACCGGGTACAGCGTTTGCTGACCAGCAACTCTGGCTCTTCATCTTCGCCGGCCGGGAGCCCCAAATGATTGCAAGCCTGATCCGATGGTCATTGCAGCAACGGGTTTTGCTGGCAGTGATGTGTGTCGTATTTTTGGTGGCAGGGATTTTTGCCGTCAAAAAATTATCTGTAGACGCTTTTCCTGATGTGACCAATGTGCAGGTCCAAGTGGCTACAGAAGCTCCGGGTCGCCCTCCGACCGAGATCGAGCGCTTTATCACAGCACCAATCGAAATTGCCATGACTGGCTTACCAGGATTGGTTGAAATGCGTTCGCTCAACCGCAATGGTGTTTCTCTCATCACGTTGGTATTCACCGATAAAACCGACGTCTACTTTGCCCGTCAACTGGTCTTGGAACGGTTGATTGAAGTGACGCAACGCATGCCCTCTGGTATTTCGCCAGTTCTGGGTGCGGTGTCTACCGGCCTGGGTGAGGTTTATCAATACACCCTGGAGAACAAGGACGACCGGGGAGCCGATGGCAAGCTCAAGCCCTTATCCGAAGAAGAACTGCGCAAACGCCGCGAGGTGCAAGACTGGGTAGTCCGACCCATGTTGCGCTCTATCATGGGTGTAGCCGATATCAACAGTCAGGGAGGCTATGCCCGTCAGTACCAGGTCAAGGTCAATCCGGACCGTCTGCGATATTACGGTTTGAGTTTGCAGGATGTCTTTGGGGCTGTAGCGCGTAACAATGCCAACTCATCGGGCGGTGCTTTGCCCGCCCTGTCCGAGCAATACCTCATTCGGGGTGTCGGCCTGATTGCCTCGCTGGAAGACGTTGGCAACATTGCCTTGAAGGAATTTCA
Organism: Hylemonella sp.; assembly: GCA_040382055.1. Taxonomy (GTDB): domain Bacteria; phylum Pseudomonadota; class Gammaproteobacteria; order Burkholderiales; family Burkholderiaceae_C; genus JBEIGE01. The sequence goes on along the minus strand of JBEIGE010000004.1, from coordinate 77,232 downwards.
GGGAACACCGGTCTACGTCAAAGATGTGGCCAGTGTGCAGTTTGGCTCTGAGGTTCGTCAGGGTGCCATCATCAAGGACGGTGAAACCGAATCTGTCGCCGGTATCGTCCAGATGATCCGGGGTGGTAACGCACGCGAAATCGTGACCCGTATCAAAGCCCGTGTAGCTGATATCAATGCCAAACAGATCCTGCCTGATGGCTTGCAAATCGTTCCGTTTTACGACCGCTCCGAACTGGTCAATACCGCCATGAAAACGGTGGCCAAGGTGCTGGCAGAAGGTGTGATTCTGGTGGTCATCATTTTGTTTGTTTTTCTGGGCGATGTGCGCTCCAGTGTCATTGTGGTGGCCACGCTGGTCTTGACTCCCTTGCTTACTTTCCTTGTCATGAACCGCATAGGCCTGAGTGCTAACCTGATGTCTCTGGGTGGTTTGGCCATTGCCATTGGTCTGATGGTAGATGGTGCGGTGGTGGTGGTTGAAAACGCCTTCGCAAAATTGGGTGACCCTGCCAATCTTGGCAAGTCCAAGCCCCGGGTGATTCTGGAGGCGGCCTCCGAGGTTGGCAAGCCGGTTCTCTATGGCGTGGGCATCATCATCCTGGTGTTTTTACCGCTGCTCAGCTTGCAGGGAATGGAGGGGAAAATGTTTGCCCCTCTGGCCCTGACCATTGCGATTGCCCTGACCATTTCTCTGGTCTTGAGCTTCACCATGACACCCATGCTGTGCAGTTTCATTCTGAAGGGCGGTGCAGAGCATGACACCTGGCTCTTGCGAAAGCTCAAGGCCCCATATCTGCGTATGCTCAACTGGTGCATGTTGCACCCGCGCAAAGTGGTATCTGGCGCTTTGCTGGCCATGTTCGGCAGCTTTGCATTGGTGCCTTTTTTAGGGACTGCATTTATCCCAACCATGCAGGAAGGCTCAATCACGCCAGTGATTGTGCGGGTTCCAAAAATTTCGATTACCGAGTCCATCAAGCTTGAAACCGAGGCGCTTAAAGCCATCAAGACCGTGCCTGAAGTGTCCACCGTGGTGTCCAGATTAGGCCGGGGTGAATCGGCCGCTGATCCCGGGCAGCCTCATGAGTCCGACCCCATCGTGGTGCTCAAACCCAAGGATCAGTGGCGCAAGGGATTTACGCAGGATGACATTGCCAACGAAATCCGGGACAAACTAAAATTCCTGCCCGGCGTAGAAATTGCAATTAGTCAGCCTATTGCAGCCAGAGTAGATGAAATGGTCTCCGGAGTTCGCTCACAGGTGGCCGTCAAGATCTTTGGTGACGACCTGGAGGAACTGCGCAAGGCTGGCGATGCTATTGCTTCAGCCCTGACGGCAACACCGGGGGCCACCGATCTGCGTGTTGAGCGCGTTAGCGGCCAAGAGTATCTAACTGTGCGTATTGACCGTAACCATATCGCCCGTTACGGGATCAATGTGGAAGACGTCAACGCCCTGATTGAGATTGCCGTTCAGGGCAAGGTAGCGACTCAGGTGTTTGAGGGGGAGCGGCGCTTTGACGCGGTGGTCCGACTGCCGCCAGAAAATCGCTCAAGCGTGGAGTCCATTTCAAGCCTGGTGTTGCGCGCACCTACAGGTGCCATAGTGCCGTTGCGCGACCTGGCTGAAATTACCCTGAGTGATGGTCCAGCCCAAATCAGCCGGGAGGGAGGTAAGCGCCGGCTGGTGATCGGTGTCAACGTACAGGGTCGAGACCTTGGTGGCTTTGTCGCCGAAGCTCGCCAGCGTATCGAGCGCGATGTGAAGTTACCCGAAAGTTATTATCTGGTCTGGGGTGGGCAGTTCGAGAATATGGAACGCGCCATTGGAACCTTGGCCATCATTATTCCGATCACCATTTTGGCCATTTTCTTCCTGCTGTTCATGCTGTTTGGCTCAGTGCGTTACGCCACTCTGGTGATTACGGTTCTGCCATTGGCAGCAATCGGGGGGCTGGTGGCACTTGCGATCAGCGGAGAGTATTTAAGCGTGCCGGCTGCCGTAGGTTTCATTAACCTGTGGGGAATTGCCGTGCTCAACGGCGTCGTTTTAGTCAGTTTTATAAGGCAGCAGCGTGATCATGGCATGGACACCGACGAGGCCATTCGGGAGGGTTGTATTCACCGCTTTCGACCGGTGATGATGACCGCCATGGTGGCGTTACTGGCGCTTATTCCCATGCTGTTCTCAGATGGCCCGGGGTCCGAGGTGACACGTCCTTTGGCCGTGGTGGTGATTGGTGGGTTGTTTTCATCCACCTCGCTGACTTTGCTGCTGGTGCCAGTGCTGTATCGTTGGTTTGAAGAGAAAACTGAAGAAGCTTGACTTAACTGATTGAGGATAAAAATGAAAGAAATCAGAGCCATTATTCGAATTGAAAAATTACCCAAACTTCGCGAAGCATTGCGCGCTATTCCAAACTTTCCGGGTTTGACCATGACCAAAGCCGAGGGCTTTACCGCTCCGGCGGCGCTAGGCAAGCGAACAGTGAAAGAAGAATTGACGGATTACACCCCCAAAGTCATGGTGTGTGTGCTCGCCGACGACAACATGGTCGAAGAAATTCGCAAAACCATCATCTCGGCATGTACCACTGGCAAGTTTGGTGATGGACTGGTGTGGGCTGTGCCCATTGAGGGCATGCACCGCATCCGCGACGGCTCAGAGATGCTTGAGGGCAGTTGATTTTGCCGGCAATATCGGACTTACTTCATGCCGTTGCGCCGCGCCAGCTCCGCAAACAGCCCGGAGTGGTCCAGATCGGTCAGACCTTGCGAGATGCCAGACGCATAGAGCTGCTCAAACAGGCGCGTTATGGGTGCGTCAAAGCCGATTTCTTCGGCGGTTGACAGGGCGTTTCGCATGTCCTTGAGTTGTACGCTCATGCGTGCGCGCGGAACAAAGTCGCGCTCCACCATGCGCTGCCCGTGGACCTGCAAAATCCGGCTGTCGGCAAAGCCGCCCGTGATGGCTTCTTTGACCTTGGCCATATCAGCGCCACCTTTTTCGCACATGAGCAGGGCTTCTGCCACAGCGCCGATAGTGATGCCCACAATCATCTGATTTGCCAGTTTGGCGAGTTGCCCTGCACCACTGGGCCCGACATGGGTTGGCCGGCCCAGTGCCTGCAGCACCAAACGCACGTGTTCAAAGGTTGTGATCTCGCCGCCAACCATGATGGCCAGTGTGCCTTGGTCGGCACCAATGGTTCCTCCCGAAACGGGCGCATCCAGATGGGAAATCCCTAGTTCACCCAGGTGCTTGGCATGCTGGCGTGCCTGTGCCGGCTTGATGGACGACATGTCCGCCACTACCGAGCCGGGTTTCATGGCCTGGGCCGCGCCAGAGGTGAAGAGGACGTCTTCGACCACATCGCCGTTTTCCAGCATGGTGATGACCAATTCTGCGTTCGCCACGGCCTGAGTAGCCGAATCATGCACCGTCGCACCAAAAGCAGCCAAGCGTTCGGCTTTGTCACGGCTTCGGTTCCACACATGAACAGTATGACCCGCCTCGCACAGTCGGCGAGCCATCGGAAAGCCCATCAGCCCGATACCCAGGAATGCCAGATTCATAAGGCTTCTCCAAACATTTTTTCCATCTCGTTGCGAACCTTCCAGGCATGGGTTGAGGTGTCGATGGCCACATCGGCCCAGCACAGGCTTTGGCCTTGTTTGACTGGCCTGAGCACTTTGCAACTGTGTGCCAGCCCCAGGGGCAAACCACCCATCTTGAACGATATGGCGGCAGGCAGAAGCTTGCCCCACACGGTATAGCCCCCTTCGCCATCGAGCATGTCGCCTGGCACCAAGTCGCGTTTGGCGGTGGCCACCACATCGGCATTCCAGCCGGTCGCCACCCCGGTAGGCTCACCGCGAAGAGCCACCGATGCTACGGATACACCCACTTCCAGACCAATCAGATGCCAACGCTTGTATAGCGTGAAGTAGCGACCGCTAGGATCAGTGTGGGCGTTGTACTCCTCAAAGCAGTTGCGGATGTACTCGGTTTCGCCTTCTACCGTGACCCACACACCCATACGGATGTCGTAGGGAATTTTCCGGCCGTCGGCTTCCAGGGAAGAAATCACCTCTACCATGCCCTTGCGTTCGAGCACGCCACCTTCAGCAATCGGGCGGGTGACAAATGGAATGTCTTCCACGCTGGCCGGCGGGTAGAGCAGGCCGTTGCTGGGTACGCTCAGGCCTGTGGCATTGGCCACTGCCGTGCACTCGATAGACGGCTTGGAACCGTCGAGAAAGCTGTTGAACATTTTCGGGTTCAAGCCACCACGCGCAGCTTGCTCGGGTGTCAGGCCATAGTGACCCCATACCGTTTCGGGGGTGGATTGCGAAAAATGCGGCAGCCATTTGTGGCCCCGCCCCGCCGCGACAACCGGAAAACCACAGGTGCGGGCCCAATCAACCAAGTCGCAGATCAGGGCCGGTTGGTCGCCAAACGCCAGTGAATACACCACACCCGCATCTAGCGCTTTGCGGGCCAGCAGCGGGCCACAGAAGGCATCGGCTTCCACGGTGACGTTGACCACATGTTTGCCATGTGCAAAGGCCTCCAGAATGTGATCGACTGCAGCCACCGGGTTGCCGGTGCATTCCACAATAACATCGATTTTTGGGTGGGTAACCACAGCCCGCCAGTCGTCAGTGATCCAGGTTGCTCCTGTCTTGATAGCTTCATCAGAAGACGCAGCAAGGGTTGATTCAGGTTTCCATCCCACACGTGCCAGGTTGGTGCGGGCTGCTTCGGGGACCAGGTCGGCGATGGCAACCAGGTGGACACCCGGGGTTCTGGGGATTTGGGCCAGGTACATGGAGCCGAATTTGCCCGCACCGATCAGGCCGATGCGAATGGGCTGCTTATCAGCGGCGCGCTGCTGGAGTTTGGTGTAAAGGTTCATGGGCATGAAGGATACAGGCTTACGAAGTGTGACAAGATCACGTCATTGCATTTTTTTACGAGGATCAAACCCATGGCGACCTGGAATCCCGAATGGCTCGACAGCATGTACAACAACCGGGCGCTTGTACCTGACTTCAATAGGCATTTTGTCCAATGGCAGGAGGCCTCTGACGACGCTCGACAAGCGCATGCCCATGTGCTGGACATCCCCTACGGTGCAGGCACGCGGGAAAAGCTGGATATATTTCCTGGCGCCAAAAAGGGTGCGCCAGTCGTGGTCTTCATCCATGGCGGCTATTGGCGCTCGCTGGATAAAGCCCAGCACTCCTTTATCGCTCCGGCGTTCAAAAACGAGGGTGCTTGCGTGGTCATCCCTAACTATTCGCTGTGCCCTGATGTGACGATTCCGCAGATTGCACTGCAAATGGTTCAAGCCCTGGTCTGGACTTGGAAAAATATCTCACGCTACGGTGGTGACCGCAATCGGATGACCGTGATCGGTCATTCTGCGGGTGGGCATCTGGCCACCATGCTCCTGGCTTGCCAGTGGCACCAGCTTGACAAAAAGCTGCCGCCAGATCTGGTTAAGGGCGCACTGTCTATTTCCGGCCTTTACGATCTGGAACCGTTGATGCATGCCCCGAATGTGAAGGACTCGCTGATGCTCACGCCCGAGCAAGTCGCTATGGCCAGCCCGGCGCGCTTCCCCCGTCCGGCGCAAGGGCAGCTCTACACCGTTGCGGGTGCGGATGAAAGTGCCGAATTTCTGCGCCACAACTTGCTGATGCGCAAAGCCTGGGGCCGCACCATCGTGCCGGTATGTGAAACAGTGAAACAGCGCAACCATTTCAGTGTGCTGGAAGACCTGACCGCGCCCTGGACCCGCTTGCTTCAGCTGGCTTCGAAGTTGGTGTTCTCAGCCGCGTGAAGTGTTGACGCGTGAGGTTTCTACAATCGGGGGATGACTTTTGATGTTTCCCCGGTTTCTGCGCTTGGCTCTCCTATTGCTGCCAACATCGATTCACCTCTCACGGCCAACCTCAATCCTGAACAGCGTGCGGCAGTCACCCTGCCGCCGGAACACGCGCTGATCCTGGCCGGGGCAGGATCGGGCAAGACCCGGGTACTCACGACCCGCATTGCCTGGCTGCTGCAAACCGGACAGGTATCGCCCGGCGGCGTGCTCGGGGTCACTTTTACCAACAAGGCCGCCAAGGAGATGCTCACGCGCCTGAGCAGCATGCTGCCGGTCAATGTGCGGGGTATGTGGATTGGTACTTTTCATGGCCTGTGCAACCGGTTCTTGCGGTCCCATTACAAAATGGCCAATCTGCCCCAGGCGTTCCAGATTCTGGACACCCAGGACCAGCTCAGTGCCATCAAACGCCTGTGCAAGCAATTCAATGTGGACGACGAGCGTTATCCACCCAAGCAACTGATGTGGTTCATCGCCGCTTGCAAGGAAGACGGTCTGCGCCCTGCGGCGGTGCAGGTACGCGACGAAGAGTCGCGCAAGAAGGTCGAGCTGTACCAGCTCTACGAAGACCAGTGTCTGCGTGAAGGCGTAGTCGATTTTGGTGAACTGATGCTGCGCTCTTATGAGCTGCTACGTGACAATGAGCCGATCCGGCTGCATTACCAGCGACGCTTCCGCCATATCCTGATTGACGAATTTCAGGATACCAACAAACTGCAATACGCCTGGATCAAGATGCTTGCCGGCCAGGACGCTCAGGGCAATATGACAGGCACCAGTGCGGTATTGGCTGTGGGCGACGATGACCAGAGCATCTACGCCTTTCGCGGTGCACGGGTTGGCAATATGGCCGATTTCGTGCGTGAATTTCATGTGCAACACCAAATCAAGCTGGAACAAAACTACCGCAGTGGCAGCAATATTCTGGATGCCGCCAATGCATTGATTGACCACAACACCAAACGTCTGGGTAAGAACCTGCGCACAACGCAGGGCCCTGGCGAGCCGGTGCGGGTATTTGAGTCCACCGGCGACTTTGCCGAAGCGCAATGGATGGTTGATGAAATGAAGCAGCTGGTGCGCGAGGGTTTGGACCGGAAGGAAATTGCCGTGCTTTACCGCAGCAATGCGCAAAGCCGTGTGATCGAAACCGCGCTGTTCAATGCGGGCGTGCCCTACCGCGTTTACGGCGGCTTGCGCTTTTTTGAACGTGCCGAGATCAAGCATGCACTGGCTTATCTGCGTTTGCTGGAAAACCCCAGTGACGACACCAGCTTCCTGCGGATCGTGAATTTTCCGCCACGTGGCATTGGCGCGCGTTCCATAGAACAGCTTCAGGACGCGGCCCGTAGCGCAGGCTGCTCGCTCAGTGCTGCGGTCAGTTCAGTCTCTGGCAAGGCCGGCACCAGTCTGGGTGCTTTTGCCGCCAAAATCGATGTCTTGCGCGAGCAAACACAGGGCCTGACCCTGCGTGAAATCATAGAGCTGGTGCTGCAGCACAGTGGTTTGGTAGAGCATTACCGTGCTGACCGCGAAGGCGCTGACCGTGTGGAAAACCTGGAGGAGCTGGTCAATGCCGCCGAGAGTTTTGTGTCGATTGAGGGTTTTGGTCGTGATGCCGTGGCCTTGCCGGAGGATGAACTTCAAACGGCAAGGCCAGCAACGGAGCTGTCGCAGAGCCCTGTGAGTCAGGGGCTTGATCCGGACGTACCTTGGGTGCGTCAGAAAGTTGACGAGCAAGGCAATCTTGCCGTCGAGGTCAACGATGAAACCATGAGTCCGCTGGCCGCCTTCCTGACCCATGCGGCGCTGGAGTCTGGTGACAATCAGGCTCAGGCCGGCCAGGACGCAATTCAACTGATGACCGTGCATGCCAGCAAAGGGCTGGAGTTTGACGCAGTGTTCATCACCGGCATGGAGGAGGGGTTGTTCCCGCACGAAAACGCCATGAGCGACCACGAGGGCCTGGAAGAAGAGCGTCGCCTGATGTATGTGGCCATTACCCGCGCACGACAGCGGCTGTACCTGAGCCATTCGCAAACGCGTATGCTGCATGGTCAGACACGTTACAACATCCGCAGCCGGTTTTTTGACGAATTGCCGGAAGAATGCCTGAAATGGATCACGCCCAAGCAGGCTGGGTTTGGCTCCGGATTCGCCTCCGGTTTAGGCACTGGTTCAGGCCCGCTTTTTAGAAATGCTATACGTTCAGGAGCTACAGCGTCAAGCAATAAAAGGGGAGAAGACCCGATTCAGTTTTCACAGCCCAGCGGGAGCCTGCGTGCCGGCATGACAGTATTTCACGCCAAGTTTGGCCAAGGCACGGTGCTTATCCTGGAGGGGGTGGGCGACAATGGGCGCGCCCAGATCAACTTTACCCGCCACGGAATCAAGTGGTTGGCGCTTTCTGTGGCCAAGCTCACCCCGGTGCCCTAAGTTGGCATGCACTCGGACGGCTGTAGCCTAAGATGGTGAAATGTCGGAGACAGCGGGTATGGCCTCTGTCGCATCAAAACAGTCGCGAAAAGTAAAGTAAATCGACGAGAAAAACATGGCTGCCATCAGCATGGCGGTTGGAAACATCATGACGGGCATCAGATCGGGCTGGCCCAACACGACACTGAGGAGCATGATGACCAGGCCTGCCACAAAAAACACCCCCACCCAGGCCAATGCGTAAACCGTGAATGCCCAGAAATTACGCAGGCAGGCCACGAAGCTGAAAAACAGGCTCTTGGCCGGTGCAATGCCGTGCCAATGGACCAGTGCCGGCGCATGCCAGAACATCAGGGACAAAGGCAGGTAAAGCCCCATGGCAATCCACATGGCGGTCTGAAAATCAGGTGACAAAATCATCTCCTGGGTCATGGTGCCGCCAACGAGATAAAGGCGGGCAAAGGTTCCGGCATCGGCCAGCGCAGACAGCCCCATGACGGCCAGGAACCCCACTGCATACACCGCACCCAGAACCAGCATGTCACGGCCGCGCTGCTGACCGGCCCGAAAGCCACTGATCAAAATAGACGGCATTGGGAACTTGCCCTGCTCGGCTTCCTTGGTGGCGGCCATCAGTCCCAACGTGGCGGCAGGCAACAGCCCCAGCGCCAAAGCGCTTCCTAACCAGGGTAGCAAGCTTGCCACGGACATCAGCGCCATGAACATGAAGAACAGGCCTCCCAATGCCAGCGGTTGACGCCAGAAGGTCTTGATGCCCAGCTTGACCCACAGCAAGCCGGTGCGGGCGGGAACGAGTTTGAGTTTCATGAGGGGTCCAAGTGTGCGGCAGAAAGATCAACATGGTTCACGCGCTGACTCAATACCCGCTCAAAATGCTTGGGGTCATGGGCTTTGAGGAGTGAGGCTTCCCGGGGTAAATGAAAGTCCCACAAGCGCGAAATCCAGAACCGCAGGGCACCCGCGCGCAGCATGGCTGGCAGAAGCTGCCTTTCAGCGCAGTTCAAGGGGCGCGTATGACCATAGGCATTGAGAAAATGCCTGGCTAACCGGATATCTGCCTCTCCTGTTTGCGGGTCTATGCACCAATCGTTAAGGCAAACCGCAATGTCAAATAAAAACGTGTCAATGCCGGCAAAGTAAAAATCGAAAAATCCGCTCAATATCACCTGTCCGTCCTGGGCTTCGAACATGACGTTGTCCCGAAACAGATCGCCATGGATCGGGCCACGCGGCAAGGCAGTGTAGGCAGAGCCGGCTGCAATGTGGTTTTGGTAGGCCAGTTCACTCTGGATGAGGCTGCGTTGCGCTGAATCCAGAAATGGCATCACCACTGGAACGGTTTCGTTCCACCAGTTCAAACCCCGCAAGTTGGGTTGGCACAGCTCGAAGTCCTGGCCAGCCAGGTGCATACGGGCCAACATGTGTCCTACCGCTTCACAGTGCTCAGCTTGAGGCGCAAGTTGACTTTTGCCCCGCAAGCGGTTCACCACCGCAGCGGGTTTGTCCTTGAGTGAATGAAGAATCTGCCCGGAGTCGTTGGCAGCCGGGTCCGGCACAGGGATGCCGCGCTTGGCCAGATGTTTCATCAAGCGCAGGTAAAAAGGCAACTGCTCGAAGGTAAGCCGCTCAAAAAGTGTCAGAACCAGTTGTGCCTGGTCGGTGGTGACAAAGTAGTTGGTATTCTCAATGCCGCCCTTGCAGGGCTCTATGTTTTGCAAAGTCCCCAACTTGAGGGTTTCGAGCAGTTCGCTGGCCTCACCAAACGACACCTCGGTATAAACCGCCATGACTCAGAAACCGAGGATTTTCCAGCCGCGTGGCCCATTGCTCATTTCACGCTCAGCCGACCCGGATGGGCGGTTGTTGTTTGTTATGCCTACGTCGTAGGCAGGCATCCCGCCCTTGGGTGTGACCGTTATGCTTTTGGTCTCGCCAGCCACCCGAAGCTCATCAATGCGTGAGCCGGCATCTTCATGGATGATTTTTTCTATCCTCGGCTCTGGACGACTGTCCGGCGACTGTGCTGACTCCGCCCGTAACGCGGATGCTGGCCTGGCGTCCTGAGCGCGCATGGCCTGGGGGGTCTGAGCCTGGGCTGTTGACAGGTTCAGGGCAAACGCAAAGGTAGTCAAGGCGGTTAGTTTAAGCATGGCGAGCGGTGATGTTGTGAAGAAAGAAGGGGCAGTCAGGCGGTCTATGGATGGATTGTAAATCTTGCGTGCACAATGGCGCGCATGAGTGCATTTCCCCCCAACCCAATTCCCGCGAGCAACCCCATCCCTAGCGCTACAGAACAGCCGTCTAAGCTGACCAAAACCCTGCTGCTGGTAGACGGCTCGAGTTACCTCTACCGCGCTTTTCATGCGATGCCTGATTTGCGGGCCCTGCCGGGCGACCCCGGCAGCGCTCCCACCGGCGCCATTCGGGGGATGATCAACATGATGCAGAGTCTTCGCCGGGAGGTCCGGGCCGACTATGCTGCTTGCGTGTTTGATGCCAAAGGCCCGACCTTTCGCGACGATCTTTATCCCGAGTACAAAGCCCAGCGCTCGCCCATGCCGGACGACTTGCGTGCACAGATAGGGCCGATTCATGAGGTGGTTCGCCTGCTGGGCTGGACGGTGCTGGATGTCCCCGGCGTGGAGGCCGATGACGTGATCGGCACCCTGGCCGTGACTGCTGCCGGGCAGGGTATAGAGGTGGTGATCAGCAGTGGCGACAAAGATCTGGCGCAGTTGGTTAACGCCCACATCACCATTGTGGACACCATGAACGGAAAACGGCGTGATGTGGCCGGGGTAGAGGCTGAGTTCGGCGTGCCACCGCACTTGATGGTTGATTTTCAGACCCTGGTGGGTGACGCCGTGGATAACGTTCCTGGCGTGCCCAAGGTCGGCCCCAAAACCGCCGCCAAATGGCTGCAGGAATTCGGCTCGCTTGACGCGGTGATCGCCAACGCAGACAAGATCAAAGGCGTCGTGGGAGAAAACCTGAGCAAGTCTTTGGGCTGGCTGCCTACCGGGCGACAATTGCTGACCATCAAGACCGATTGTGACCTCAGTGCCTGGGTGCCCAACCTGCCTGCTCTTGATTCAATAGCAATAAACCAAGAGGAAACCGGGGCTTTGAAGGATTTTTATGAGCGTTTTGGCTTTAAGGGACTGGTCAGGGCCATTTCTGTTGACAAACCCGCAAAGGTTCCAAGTACCAATCCTGCGCCCGGCCTGTTCGATGAACCTGAGCCCACTGACAACCCCGTGATTCCCGGGGTCTCGCAAGTCACTCGTGTTGCCTACGACACCGTGCTGACCTGGGAGATGTTTGGCGACTGGTTGACACGTCTGCAAGCAGCCGAGTTGGTCGCTGTGGACACCGAAACCACGTCGCTGGATGAAATGAAGGCGCAGATTGTGGGCATCAGCTTCAGTATTGAGCCAGGCTACGCCGCCTACATCCCGCTGGCGCATGACGGCCCTGATGCGCCAGCCCAGTTGCCCCTGGCCGAGGTACTTGCCCGTCTCAAGCCATGGCTGGAGAACCCGGCCCACAAAAAACTGGGTCAGCATATCAAGTACGACCGTCATGTCTTTGCCAACCACGGCATTGAGGTTCAGGGCTATGCGCATGACACCATGCTGCAAAGTTACGTGCTAGAAGTGCATAAGCTGCATGGCCTGTCCAGCCTGGCCGAGCGGCATCTGGGCCGCAAAGGCGTCCAGTACGAGGACCTGTGCGGCAAGGGTGCCCACCAGATTCCCTTCAGTCAGGTGGATGTGGCGCTTGCAGCGCATTACTCGTGTGAAGACTCGGACCAGACGCTCGACGTACACCGCGTGCTGTGGCCGCAAATACAGAACAATGACAAGCTGCGTTTTGTTTATGAGCTGGAGATCGCCAGCTCCGAGGCACTGTTTCGCATAGAACGCAATGGCGTATTGATTGATGCACCCACCCTGGCGGCACAAAGTCACGAACTCGGCCAGCGCATTCTTCAGCTTGAGACCGAGGCACACCTATTGGCTGGCCAGAACTTTAATCTGAGCAGCCCGAAGCAGATCGGCGAGATTTTCTTTACCAAGCTCGGTTTGCCGGTGGTCAAAAAAACCGCCACCGGTGCGCCAAGCACTGACGAGGAAGTGCTGGAGAAACTGGCAGAGGACTTTCCCCTGCCGGCCAAAATTCTGGAACACCGCGGTCTGGCCAAGCTCAAGGGAACTTATACCGACAAGCTGGCCCAACTGGCACACCCCACAACCGGACGCGTGCACACCCACTACGCACAGGCGGTAGCGGTTACCGGGCGTCTGTCCAGCAACGACCCCAATCTGCAGAATATTCCCATCCGAACGCCCGAGGGTCGGCGCGTCCGCGAGGCCTTTGTGGCTCCGGCCGGACACATGATTGCCAGTGCTGACTACAGCCAGATCGAGTTGCGCATCATGGCCCACATCAGCGGCGACGCCGCCCTCCTGCTGGCTTTTCGCGACGGCATGGACGTACACCGCGCCACAGCAGCCGAAGTGTTCGGCCTGTCCACTGACCAGGTCAGCAGCGAACAGCGCCGCTATGCCAAGGTGATCAACTTCGGGCTGATTTATGGCATGAGCGCCTACGGGCTGGCGCGTGCACTGGGCATTGACAACACCGCTGCCAAAAATTACATCGAGCGCTACTTTGCGCGTTTCTCCGGCGTCAAGAACTATATGGATGAGACCCGGCGGCAAGCCAAGGCCCAGGGGTATGTGGAAACCGTCTTCGGCCGACGCTTGTACCTGCCGGAGATCAACTCACCCAACGGACCGCGCCGCAGTGGTGCCGAGCGAGCCGCCATCAATGCGCCCATGCAGGGAACTGCTGCAGACCTCATCAAGCTCAGCATGGTCAAGGTTCAGCAAGTCCTTGATGCGCAGCAGCTAGGCACCAAAATGATCATGCAGGTGCATGACGAACTGGTGTTCGAGGTGCCTGACAACGAGGTGGATTGGCTGCGTCATGAAATTCCGCGCCTGATGGCGGGTGTGGCGCAACTCAAGGTGCCACTGTTGGCCGAGGTGGGGGTAGGATCTAATTGGGACGAAGCACATTAGTTTGCCTGCAACTTGTATAACCTGGAGTCACCATGTTGAGTAACGACCTGAAAAACGAATTCAATTCCCTGCTGCCCGGAACCAGCACGCCAGATGGCGCAAGCCGCCGCACCGCCCTTCAAGCTATGCTGGGCGCAGGTTATGCCGCATCCGTGTTGCCAGTGATGGCGCAGTCGGTCATCAAAACCCCGACGGATGGTCTGACTACCGGGGAGGTTACGGTTGACGTCAAAGGTTTCAAGATGCCGGTCTACCGAGCCCAACCTGCCGGTAAAACCAGGTTGCCCGTGGTCCTGGTGCTATCCGAGATTTTTGGTGTGCATGAGTACATTGCTGATGTGGCCAACCGATTTGCGCGTGCCGGCTATCTGGCACTTGCACCCGAACTATTTGTGCGACAGGGCGATGCGCAAAGCTACGGCGAAATTGCCAAACTGCAGGCTGAAATCATTTCCAAGGTACCTGATGGCCAGGTCATGGGTGATCTGGATGCAACGCTGGCCTGGGCGGCTGCCAACGGCGGCGACCTGAGCAAAGTGGCTGTCACCGGTTTTTGCTGGGGCGGCCGGCAAACCTGGCTTTTTAATGCCCACAACAAATCCATCAAGGCGGGGGTGGCTTGGTACGGTCGCATTACCGGTGCCAAGACGGAACTCACACCGAAAAACCCGATTGACATTGCCACTGTGCTCAATGGCCCGGTACTCGGTCTCTATGGCGGCGCTGACAGCGGGATTCCGGTGTCAGACGTGGAGAAAATGAAAGCGGCACTGGCCGCTGGCAACGCCGCAGCAAAGGCCTCTGAGTTCGTGGTCTACCCGGACGCACCGCACGCCTTTCATGCCGACTACCGCGCTACGTACCGCAAGGAGGCGGCGGAGGACGGCTGGAAGCGCACCTTGGCCTGGTTCAAGTTGCATGGCGTCGCTTAATTCCATTTGCCGATCTTTGGCCTAATGGACATGTTATTGGCTATTGCCCAGGTTGCAGTTTGCGTAGCCGGTAAAGCAAAAAAAGCACGATGCTCAAATTCACACCGTTGAACACCAAACCGTTGATAAACGCCGCTTTATAAGAGCCGGTCAGGTCAAACATCACGCCTGAGAGCCAGCCACCGAGCGCCATGCCCAGCAGCGTGCACATCAGCACCGTGCCAACCTTGGCACCCGCGTCTTCGGGCTTGAAATGCTCGCGCACGATCAGCGCGTAGCTCGGAACAATACCGCCTTGAAACAAACCGAACATACCCGAGATCACGTACAGCGGGACTAGCCCGTCAAAGGGCAAGAACATCAGCAGCGCCAAGCCCTGCAATGCTGAACCCAGCAGCAACGTTCGCAGACCGCCTATATGGTCCGAGATCCAGCCCGATACCAGACGGCTGACCACCCCCATGCCCAGCATCAAGGAGAGCATCTCCGCCCCGCGCGCCGCACCAAAACCCAGGTCGCCGCAATAGGCCACGATGTGAACCTGCGGCATTGACATGGCCACGCAGCACGACACACCCGCCACACACAGCAAGCCCAGCAATGTATTGGGTGACAGCCCCAGCGGACGGTCCAGGTTCAGGCCTGGTGAATGTGCAGATGCATGTGCAGATGTTTGTACAGCTGTTGGTACCTGTGGCGCAATGGCCGCTACCGCGTCCGGTGGGTGCCTGCGCAACACCAGTGCCAGGGGCAGCATGCTAATCAGGCAAAAAACGCCGATGCCCAGGTACGTCTGCCGCCAGCCGGCCGTTTCAATAAAGTGCTGAATGATGGGCGGCCACACTGCACCGGCCAGATAATTTCCGCTCATGCAGATGGCCAGCGCTATGCCCCGACGCCGGTCAAACCAGCGTGAGGTGTCGGCCACCAGCGGGGCAAAGGTGGCTGAAGTACCCAACAGTCCGATCATCAGACCCTGCGCCAGGCTAAACACCCACACATTGGCGGCGTTGCCTGCCAGCAAAAAACCGCCCCCCAGTCCGAAGGCGCCGATCAGCACCGGCAGCATCACGCCGTAACGGTCTGACAACCTGCCCATCAGAATGCCGCCCAGCCCGAAACCGATCATGGTCAAGGTATAGGGCAACGAGGCATCGGCCCGGGCAATGCCGAAGTCGTCCTGAATTCTCGGCAATACGACTGTCACGCCATACATGCCAACACTACCGATGGTCATGAGAAGCAATGAAACGCCCAGTCGCAGCCAGGCATAGGATGATTCGATGTCGGGTTTGGTCTGGCTGCTGGGGAGGGATGTCATGGCGTCCATTTGACACGAATTATCCAACTGCATATCTAGACGAAATCAGTCAGGCTAAAAAGGCGAGTCGGCAAGTTAATTCAGGTATGGGTCAAGGCTGGCGGTAATCAATGAGAAAATAGCCCTTATCCCCAAGTCTGATTGATATCTTTAGCTATGGTATTTGTAGCAATATTGGCGGGCACCCTGTGTGCCGGCATTGGTAGTGTCTGGCTGGCCGCAGCCTTGAGCTTTGGCGTGCTCGCGCGCTACACACAGCACATGCTCAGTCTGGCCGCCGGTGCCCTGATGGCCACGGCCTTCATGCATCTGCTACCCGAGGCGTTTGAGAGTCAAAGTAGCGCCCATGACCTGTTCATGACGCTGCTGATTGGCCTGGTATTTTTCTTTTTACTCGACAAGGCCGAACTGTGGCACCACGGGCACGAACACCACCACGTACACCTTGACGACCAGGCCAACGATCCAGGGCATGACCATGAGCATGCCCATAGCCCCAAAGTCGGTTCCGGCAGTTGGGCGGTACTCACCGGCGACAGCGTGCACTGCTTTGGTGATGGCATCCTCATCGCCTCGGCTTTCATGGCCGACATGCGTCTGGGCGTGATTGCTGCCTTGGCCGTGCTGGCGCACGAGGTGCCCCACCACATGGGTGATCTGATGGTGCTGCGCCACAGCTCCAGCAATCGTCAGGCTGCGCTGATCAAAGTAACTTTGGCCGGTGCCGTGACCGCGTTGGGCGGTGGCGTAGGCTTCTGGCTGGTCGAGCAGCTGCGCGACTTCCTGCCCTACTTTCTGGTGGTGGCCTCCAGCAGTTTCATTTATGTGGCACTGGCCGATTTGATTCCACAGTTGCAAAAGCGCCTGTCACTGCGCGAAACCCTGGCGCAAATAGCCTGGTTGGGCGTGGGTATTGCACTGGTCACACTGGTCAGCCGGCTGGCTCACGCGCACTAAGGTTCGAGGACATACGCGATGAAATTCAAAATGTCAGACAAATCGCTGTTTGCGATTTTGCTGCGTTCGCCTTGGTGGATCAGCTTTTCCATCGTGGTTGTGTTCATTCTGGCCTCCAATGCCCTGCTGCCTAAAGACTTTGTGGCCTATGGGGTAATTGGCGGCTTTCCTTTTCTGGTCATTGCTTGTATAGCTGCCTGGCGACAGTGGAAGCTACCCAGTGCGGCAACGCTGGCCAGCACCTTGAGTGCCGTGCAGGCTATGTCATGGGGCGAATTTTCCAGCCGTCTTGAGCAGGGCTTTGTTCGCCAAGGCTACACAGTGAGTCAACTTTCAGGCGCTGGAGCCGACCTGATGCTGACGCGCTCCGGGCGTACCACCCTGGTGGCTTGTAAGCGCTGGAAAGCTGCCACCTTGGGCGTTGAGCCCTTGCGTGAACTGGTTAAGCAGCGGGATACCCTGCAAGCCCAGGCTTGCCTGTTGATCAGCCTGGGCCAACTCAGCGAAAACGCACGCAGTTATGCTGCTGAGCAGGGTATTCGTTCATTGGATTTGCCGGAATTGACTCGCTTGGTCAATTCCTGACACAAAACTCAATGGTTCATGCTGTCGAATAATTTTTTCAAGCGCAGCTAACCGTTGCCGGTCTCGATTTAGCCTTTTTCGACGGGTCGCGCCGGGTCGCTGCACCACTCGCTCCAACTGCCGGCATACAGCGCTGCGCGGCCCAAGCCGGCAATTTCCATGGCTAGCAGGTTGGGCACCGCGCTTACGCCGCTGCCGCAGGAATGCACCACGCTGGCGGGGTCGGCAGTGCCTAGCAAAGCCAGAAATTCAGCACGCAACACCTCAGCGGGCTTGAACTTGCCATCAACCCCTAAATTCAGACCGAAGGGGCGGTTCAAGGCTCCAGGGATGTGACCGGCTACCGGATCAAGGGGCTCCACCTCGCCCCTGAAGCGCGGGGTAGCGCGCGCGTCGATCAAGGTCTGGCTGCCCTGTGTCAGCCTGTCTGCTACTGTTTTGGTAGTAACAAGTTCAGATTTGACATGGGTTAACGTGAAATTTGATGCTTGACGCTGGAGTGATGGTCCGACTTCAACCGATCCGCCGAAAGCCTGCCAGGCCTGTAAGCCGCCGTCCAGAACGGCCACTGCCTCATGGCCAACCCATTTGAGCATCCACCACAGCCGTCCGCAGTAATTGGCCCCTTGGCGGTCGTAAACCACAGCCTGCATATCGGCTTCAAAACCGATGCTTGCCAGCCAGGCAGCAAAGGTTTCGCGCGAGGGCAGGGGGTGGCGTCCGCCGGACGCTGGTGCCAGGGCAGGATCGGAAGGTGCATGCGCTTGAGCGCCCGGTGCGGCGTGATAACTCATGTGCCGCTCCAGATCGGCACGGACTGCGCCGGCAATGTGAGCGTCCAGGTATTGCTGATCGCCCTCTGGGGGTTTCATCAGCTCAAAACTGCAGTCAAAAACCATCAGCGGTTTGCCGCTGGTTTGCAGGTGCTGGAGTTGTTCAACGGAGATGAGGGTGGTGTACATGGCGGCTTCCTGACGAGCGCATAGCGCTAAGTGGTGAACGGATGATGGCTGCTGGGTCAATGTTCCTCAGCCGGCGTATTTGGGATCGTGCGGTTGCGCAGGACTGTAGCGGCTACGCCACTGGCCACAATGAGTGCCATGCCGAGCCAGCTGACCAGCGCAATGGCATCATCAAACAGCAGCAGGCTGTAGAGTGCGCCAAACGCAATGCCTGAATACTGCAAGCTGGCCACCACTAGCGTGGCGCCACGGCTGTAGGCACGCGTCATGCACCACTGGCCCAACGAGGCCATGATGCCCAGCTCCAGTACCCAGCCCACTGCCTGCCAGGTCACCTGGGACAGCGGTGAAATACCGGTGAACAGCAAGCCCACAGCGCCACACGCGGTGGAGCCCAGGGCAAAATAAAACACGGTGCGGGTGACGGGCTCGCCTGCACGGCCCAGCGCGGTGACCTGAATGTAGGCCAAGGCCGCGCCAATTCCCGAGAGCAGGCCGATCAGACCCGCAAACAGCTGGTTCTGGTCCAGTGTGGGGCGCAGCGTTAGCACCACGCCGGCAAAACCGGCCAGCACGGTAGCCAGCAGCGGACCCTGGCGCTCGGGTTTTCCAAAAAGAAGCGTGCCACCGACAACAAATGCGGCCACCCAGATGCCGCTCATGTAGTTCAGCGTCATGGCGGTGGCCAGCGGTAACTCGCCAATGGCATAGAACCAGGCACACAGGGCAAAGCCGCCGCACGCAGTGCGCCAGACATGCATCATCGGAACGGGGGAGCGCAACGGGGTTTGGGCACGCCGCATCACCAGCGCCATCACGACCATGCCGATCACGCCACGGTAGAACACCAGTTCGAAACTGTTGAAAGCGGTTGAAGCCAGCTTAACCCCCACACCCATGGAGGCAAAGAAGAAGGCCGCCAGGACCATCCAGAGCGCTTGCATTGTCCGAAGTTAAAGCGCCATCTGGCGACGGTACCATTCATGAAAATGCTGCATGCCGTCTTCCATGGGGCTCTGGTAGGGGCCGACCTCATTGTCGCCACGCAGCATTAGGGCGCGCCGTCCTGCATCCATGCGTTCGGCTATTTCATCGTCTTCAATACAGGTTTCCATATAGGCGGCCTGTTGTGCCTCAACGAACTCGCGCTCAAAGGCAGCAATTTCTTCAGGGTAATAGAACTCCACCATATTCATGGTTTTGTCCGGCCCCATAGGGTAGAGGGTAGAGACAGTCAGGACGTGGGGGTACCACTCCACCATGATGTGGGGATAGTAGGTTAGCCAGATCGCGCCAAATTTCGGCGGTACGCCCTGGCGGTACTCCAGCAGGGCTTTTTGCCAACGCTCATAGACCGCAGAGCCACCGGATGCATCGGCCTTGCCCAGTCGGTTGGCCACACCGACGGTTTGTACCGAGTAGTGTTCCTTGAACTCCCAGCGGAGATCTTCGCAGGTTACAAACTGGCCCAGCCCGGGGTGGAAGGGGCCCACGTGGTAGTCCTCCAGATAAACCTCAATAAAGGTCTTCCAGTTGTAGTTGCACTCGTGCATTTCTACCCGGTCAAGCACATGACCGGAAAAATCCAGTTCGGCGCGCGGGCCCATGCCGGCCAGGGCCTGGCTGACATCATGGCCGCCGGCTTCAAACAGCAGACCGTTCCAGGATTGCAGCGGGTAGTTGTTCAGGTTCAGACAAGGGTCCTGGGCGAAATGCGGCGCACCAATCAACTGCCCATGGGGTGAGTAAGTCCAGCGGTGTAGCGGGCAAACAATGTTGCCGCCTGAACTGCCGGGCTGGGTATCTGCCAAAGAACCCCGACCCTTGAGCATGATCGCCTGGCGGTGCCTGCAAACGTTGGAGATCAGTTCTACGCCTTGAGGTGTGCGCACCAGGGCACGGCCCCCGGCTTCCTGCGGCAGGGCGTGGTAATTGCCCACCTCGGGGACGCTCAGGGCGTGACCCACATAGCGCGGACCGGCTTGAAAGATACGTTCGATCTCGCGCTGGTAATGCGCAGGGTCAAAGTAACTCAAAACCGGCAGTTGGCTGTGGGCCTGCTGCAGTTGAAGGCTTAAATCAGACATAGGGGATCAAGGATTGTAGCCAAGCCGCCTAAAATCAGCCTTTTTTAGATTGCCAGATTCGCCCCGCCATGCCCAAGACACCCGCCCACCCCACCCCAGCCGAGGTGCCAGCCAAAGCTGCCACTGTTGGTTCCCAAACACCAGTGGCTACCAGCTACGAGGCGGCGCTGGTGGAAATCGAGCGTCTGGTGGCTAGCCTGGAGTCCGGCGAGATGCCCCTGGACCAGTTGCTCAGCGGCTACCAGCGTGGAGCTGCCCTGCTTGCCTTTTGCCGGGACAAACTGGAGGCCGTGGAGAACCAGATCAAGGTTCTGGACGGTGGTGTGGCCAAGCCGTGGATGAATGACAACAATGACTGAATTTGACTTTTCCCGCTGGAGCTCAAAACATTTACAGACTGTTGAGAATGCTCTGGCGCATTGGGTTGGCGCGGATGCGCCGGACGGTCTTGCGCAGTCCATGCGATATGCGGTGCTTGATGGGGGCAAGCGCTTGCGACCCCTGCTGGTGCTTGCTGCGAGCGAGGCCGTGGCGGGTCACAGCCAGGCGGCCTTGCGTGCCGCTTGTGCGGTGGAATTGATCCACGCCTATTCACTGGTACACGACGACATGCCCTGCATGGACAACGATGTGTTGCGCCGGGGCAAACCGACAGTTCATGTTCAGTTCGGCCAGGCCAGTGCGCTGCTTGCGGGCGATGCCCTGCAGGCGCTGGCGTTTGAGCTTCTGACGCCCACTGCGCAGGATGATTTACGCACCGGACAGGGTGACTTGGCTCATGAATCTCCCATGCCAGCGGCCATGCAGGCCCGGTTATGCGGTTTGTTGGCGCGTGCGGCGGGTAGTTCGGGTATGGCCGGCGGGCAGGCGATTGACCTGTTCAGCGTGGGTATTGAGCTCAACGAGCGGCAGTTGCGCGAGATGCACAGTCTGAAAACAGGTGCCCTGTTGCAGGCCAGCGTGCTGATGGGCGCGGCATGTGGTCAGACCCAGGATATTGCCAGTGCGTTGCAGGTTCAGCGTGCACTGAGCGATTTTGGAGCTGCCATTGGACTGGCCTTTCAGGTGGTGGACGATATCCTGGATGTCACTGCCGATTCGGCCACCTTGGGCAAGACCGCTGGTAAGGACGCCGATAACGACAAACCCACCTATGTGTCTATTCTTGGCTTGGAGCGCTCACGGGCGCACGCGCTGGCGCTGCGCGAGCAGGCCCTGGCCTCTTTGCAAGCCAGTGGCCTGGCGGACACCCGGGCTCTAAGCGCCTTGGCCGAGCTGGTAATCAGCCGGGTGAACTGAAATCTGATATCTTCACTTCCAACGAGACAAGCAATAGCTCCAGAAGCATCAGTAAAGACAGCCTATGACGAAATCTTCATATCCTCTGCTAGAGACCATTGATGCGCCGCAAGATCTGCGCGGCTTGTCCCGCTCAGAGCTCAAGCCCCTGGCCGATGAACTGCGCGCCTATCTCTTGCACAGCGTTTCAAAAACCGGGGGGCATCTGAGTTCCAATCTGGGTACGGTGGAACTCACGGTGGCCTTGCACTATGTGTTCAACACCCCACATGACCGTCTGGTTTGGGATGTGGGCCATCAGACTTACCCTCACAAAATTCTCACCGGCCGGCGTGACCGCATGTCCAGCCTGCGCCAGTTCGGTGGTTTGAGTGGTTTTCCCCAGCGTTCCGAAAGCGAGTACGACACCTTCGGCACCGCCCACTCCAGTACCTCCATTTCTGCGGCTTTGGGCATGGCTTTGGCTGCACGGCAAAAGGGCGAGGACCGCTTTTCAGTCGCCATCATCGGCGACGGTGCGATGACTGCCGGCATGGCGTTTGAGGCCATGAACAATTCAGGCGTGGAAGACTGCCGCCTGCTGGTGATTTTGAACGACAACGACATGAGCATCAGTCCTCCGGTAGGTGCCCTCAACCGATACCTGGCGCAGCTCATGAGCGGACAGTTTTACTCGGCTGCCAAGAATGTGGGCAAACAGGTTCTCAAGGCCGCGCCTCCCCTGTTTGAACTGGCCAAGCGGATTGAGCAGTCGGCCAAGGGCATGGTGGTGCCAGCCACCATGTTTGAGTCCTTCGGCTTCAACTACATCGGCCCGATCGACGGGCACGATCTTGAGTCGCTTATTCCAACGCTGGAAAACATCAAGCACCTCAAAGGTCCGCAGTTTTTGCATGTAGTGACCAAGAAAGGTCAGGGCTATGGCCTGGCCGAGTCCGACCCGGTGGCCTATCACGGACCAGGAAAGTTTGACCCTGCGGTGGGGCTGCAGAAATCAAGCCTACCTGCCAAGCAGACTTTTACGCAGGTGTTTGGCAGATGGCTGTGCGACATGGCTGAAAAAGACTTGCGGCTGGTCGGCATTACCCCGGCCATGCGGGAAGGCTCGGGCATGGTCGAGTTTCATAAGCGCTTCCCCAGCCGCTACTACGACGTGGGTATTGCCGAGCAACATGCCATCACCTTCGCTGCCGGCCTGGCCTGTGAGGGTCTCAAGCCAGTTGTGGCGATTTATTCCACCTTTTTGCAGCGTGGCTACGACCAGCTGATCCACGATGTGGCCTTGCAAAACCTGCCGGTGGTGTTTGCCTTGGACCGCTCGGGCATTGTGGGGGCTGATGGGGCCACCCATGCCGGCGTTTATGACATTGCGTTTGTGCGTTGCGTTCCCAACATGAGCCTGGCCTGCCCGGCTGACGAAAACGAATGCCGTCAACTGCTGACCACCGCTTTCGAGCAAAACCATCCGGTGGCTGTGCGTTATCCGCGCGGAGCTGGTGCGGGCGTGGCAACCGGTACCGATCTGACCGCCTTGCCTTTTGGCAAAGGCGAGGTGCGCCGACACATGGAAAAAACCGCTGTCACCTTGGATGGCAAGGCCCAGACAGCTCCCCGGGGTATTGCCATACTGGCCTTTGGCACGATGCTTTATCCGGCCTTGGCAGTGTCAGAAAAACTCAACCTCACGGTGGTCAATATGCGATGGGTCAAGCCGCTCGATGTGGCGTTGCTGCTCCAGGTGGCGGCCGAGCATGAGGCCTTGGTGACCATCGAGGAAGGAGCCATCATGGGCGGTGCTGGAAGCGCCGTGAGTGAGGCACTTAACGCGGCTGGCGTGCTCAAACCGCTCTTGCAATTGGGCTTGCCCGATCTGTTTACGGTGCATGGTGACCCGGAAAAACTGCTGGCCTTGCAGGGGCTCGATGCTCAAGGAATTCTGGCCTCGATAAGCCAGCGATTCCCGGACCTGATGGACGCCAGCCGACCGGCCCTCAAAGTCGTTGCCTGACTCTCCTGGCCCTGGTCATTTCTTCACTCAGACCTTACCCTTTTAGTTCATGGGTGATTAACAAGGGGAAACCCCTAGGCATGCGGTTTTGCAGCGGATTACCATTACACTTCCCGTACTCTTGCAGCACCCCCGCATGGCAGGGTTTTTTAAATATTCGGAGTAACAACATGGATCGTCGTTCCCTCATTAAAAATGCCGGTATTTCCGGCGTTCTGGCTGCTGGTGTTGCACCGGCACTGGTGCATGCTCAGGAAGCCATTCGCTGGCGCCTGGCATCGAGCTTTCCCAAGGCGCTGGACACCATTTATGGTGCTGCCGAGA
The DNA here is from genome assembly GCA_040382055.1 of Hylemonella sp. Classification (GTDB taxonomy): domain Bacteria; phylum Pseudomonadota; class Gammaproteobacteria; order Burkholderiales; family Burkholderiaceae_C; genus JBEIGE01. The sequence continues at coordinate 53,313 of JBEIGE010000004.1, read as the reverse complement.
CCTTCTCCAAAAAGGTCAGCGAGATGACAGGTGGCAAGTTTCAGATTTCTGTTCATCCAGGCGGCGAATTGATGCCTCCAATTGCCGGCATGATCGACAACATCCAGAAGGGCACAACCGAAATGGTTCACACCGCGCCCTATTACTTCTTTGGCGTTAATGATGCCTTTGCCCTGGGTTGTGCCATTCCTTTCGGCCTCAACAGCCGCCAGATGAGCGCCTGGATGTACCAGGGTAACGGCTTGACGCTGATGCGCGAGTTCTACGGCAAATACAACATCGTCAATTTCCCTATGGGTAATACCGGTGCACAGATGGGCGGCTGGTACCGCAAAGAAATCAAAACCCTGGCCGACATGAAAGGACTCAAATTCCGTGCGGGTGGTTTTGCCGGCAAGGTGCTGACCCGCATGGGCGTGGTTCCACAAAACATTCCTGGCGGCGAGATTTATCAAGCACTGGAAAAGGGCACGATTGATGCAGCCGAGTGGGTCGGTCCCTATGATGACCAGAAGCTGGGCTTTAACAAAGTGGCTCCGTTCTACTACTACCCTGGCTGGTGGGAAGGCGGCCCCCAGCTTGACGCCTTTGTCAACCGTGACGCGTATAACAAGCTCTCGCCTGAGTACAAGGCCATCCTTGAGTCAGCAGCAGCTTTTGCGCACACTGACATGCAGGCCAAGTACGATGCCAAAAACCCGGCTGCTCTCAAGCAGCTGGTGGCTGCCAAGACCAAGGTCCTGCCTTTCCCCAAAGTCGTGATGGACGAGGCTTTCAAACAGGCAGAGTTGCTGTACGCCGAGATGAGCGCCAGCAACCCGGACTGGAAGAAAATTTATGAAGATTGGGCCAATTTCCGCCGTGAGCAGAACCTCTGGTTCCGCTTCACTGAAGCGCGTTTTGACAGCTTCATGCAAGCCCAAAAGCTGTAAGTTTCTGCCCGGCTCATAACCGGGCTTGTTGACAGACTTAAAAAAACCGCACTTCTTGGTGCGGTTTTTTTGTGGTGAAACGATTTACAGCAAGCGGAACGCTGCCACAGCTACCAGCGTCGGGCCCAAGGCCGCAAATAACAGCCATAAGGCACTGATGGCGCCTTCCTTGAAGCTGCCTCGGAGAATTGCAAAGCCAGCGGGGTTGGGCGCATTGGCAATCACGGTCAGACCTCCCCCTGTAACTGCACCGGTGACCAACGAGTACTTGAATTCATCGCTAAGGCCTTCTACTAACGAGCCCAAGTAGGTCAAGGCAGCGTTATCAGTAATGGCTGTGAGGGCGGTGGCAAGGTAGTAAACCGCATCGGGGCTCATGGAGATCAGAAGGGGTTCAAGCCACCATTGCTGCTGCCCACCGAGCACCACCAACCCAGCCAGAAAAAAGGCCACGAGCAGGGCTTCACGAAGGATCAATCGGTCATGGTCTTTCTTGTACGCAGCGGTGTAGCCAAGAAAAAACAATAGCAGACCCATAAAGATAGACGGGTAATGCCCGAAAATCACCACGCCTGCAAGGAAAAGCACACACACCACCATGGATGAGATGGAAACGGTGATGCCTTTTTCAGCTTTGGCTGAGGAACTGGAAGCGGTAATTTCCGAGCGAAACAGCAGGGTCACTGCCAAGGTATTGCAAAACACAGCCACCGCGGCCTTCCAGCCAATGTGGGTGATCATGAAGGCCAAATCCCAGTTCCATTTGGCCGCCACCATCAGGACCGGAGGAGCAGCAAATGGGGTCAAAGTACCGCCGATAGAAATATTTACGAACAGAACACCAATGGTTGCGTACTTCAGTCGGTCGGAAATGGGTGCAGCATAGATTCGGTCGCGCAGCATGAGTGCAGCCAGGGTCATGGCCGCAGGCTCGGTGATGAAGGAGCCCAGCAAAGGAATAAGGCTCAGGGCCAGAAAATAAACTGCGACTTCACGGTTGACCGGCATGAGCCGCGCCAGTGACTGAACCATCAAAGAGCACAATTGCAAGATGGGCTTGCTGGCCGCCACCACCATGATGGCAAAAACAAACAGTGGCTCGGTGTAATTGCGGCTCTCCATGTAGTCGATGGTGGCTTGTTTGCCGGCCACGCTGAGCATAAAGATTGCAAGTACCAACGCCCAGAAGCCGAACACAACCTCCACCTCGCCAAGAAAGTGGAAGGCACCCGCATGGCGCGGATGACGGTGGGAAAGTTTCTCAAAAATCGTGGTTGAGAACGTATGAACCAGCGCCAATGCAAATAGCAGTGCACCAGCGATCTGGATGGTAGTAGGATTCATTGATCAGCCTATTTTTTGGCGTCTTTTTCATTGGCTTCGAGCAGCGCTTTCATGGGATCGTCTTCTTTGGCGGCTTCGCCTTCTTTCTTTTCCCCATCAGGTTCAGGTTGTTCAACCCCCGGAATCTGCATCTGCTCCATCACCTGATCGGCAGATAAGTTGTCAACTTTCTCAATGCCACCGGTTACCAGATTGGGGAAAATCATGATGGCTGCCACCATGATCAGCTGCAAGATGATGAAAGCGATCGAGCCTTTGTAGATCTGCCCGGTGGTTACAGCGGGGATGGTCACGCCAGTCACACGGTCTTTGTAATCGTGTTTTGCCGCCACACTGCGCAGATAAAACAGGGCAAAGCCAAAAGGCGGTGTCAGAAAAGAGGTTTGCAGGTTAATTGCAATGATCACGCCGAACCAGATCATGGCGTCGTCCGGGGTCATGCCTGGCACCAGGCCAGGCAGAATTTTCTCGGCCACCGGTGCCAGTAAGGGAATGACGATGAAGGCAATTTCGAAGAAGTCGATAAAGCAGCCAAGTATGAAAACCAGAATGTTCACCACAATCAAAAAGCCCCATGCGCCCCCGGGCATGCCGTCAAACAGGTGCTCAACCCAAATGTGGCCGTCAGCTGCGTTGAAGGTGAAGCTGAAAACAGTTGAACCAATCAGGATAAAGAGCACAAAGGAAGCCAGCTTGGCGGTGTTCTCCAATGCCTGCTTGAGCAGCGACATGTTCATGCGCCGTTTGCCCAGCGCCAGAATCAGTGCACCCAGCGCGCCCATAGCGCCGCCTTCGGTGGGCGTGGCAACCCCAAGAAAAATAGTTCCCAGAACCAGAAAGATCAGTATCAGGGGTGGCATGAGAACAAAGGTCACACGCTCGGCCAATTTGGAGAGAAGGCCCAGGCCGGTTACCTGATTGACAATGGCCAGCGCCAAGCCAAGCAGAGAAGCCAGGGTCATGGAGAGGATCACGATTTCATCGCCCGGTGCGGGCATGGGACGCTGTAGCAAGGGAGTCAAAACCGCGTTGTGCACCTGTGACCAGGCAACTCCGGCGATTGCACACAAAATAACCAGTATCAGCAAAGATCGGTGACCTGAAGACCCCGTATCTTCCTTGTATATACGTGCCTCGGGGGGGAGCGGGGGCACCCAGGTGGGCCGTACGATGGCCACACCCACAATGAACAAAATATACAAACCCACCAGCAATAGACCGGGTACCAGAGCGCCAGAATACATGTCACCCACCGAGCGACCGAGTTGGTCTGCCAGGACGATCAGTACCAGTGAAGGTGGGATGGCCTGAGCCAGCGTACCCGAAGCGGTAATAGTACCCGTGGCAATGGTTCGGTTGTAACCATACCGCAGCATGATGGGCAGAGAAATCAGGCCCATGGAAATCACCGCTGCTGCAACCACGCCGGTGGTGGCCGCCAGCAGGGCGCCAACCAAAATCACGGCAATGGCCAGCCCGCCACGCAAGGGGCCAAACACCTGGCCCACTGTCTCGAGCAGGTCTTCAGCCATGCCCGAGCGTTCAAGAATAATGCCCATGAAGGTAAAGAAGGGGATTGCCAGCAGGGTGTCGTTCTGCATGATGCCAAAAATCCGCGAGGGCAGGGCCTGAAACAGCGTGGCCGGAAAGAGCCCGGCTTCCATTCCAATGAAACCAAATGCAAGGCCAGTCGCTGCCAATCCAAAAGCAACCGGAAAGCCTGTGAGCAGCAGGACAAAAAGACCTGCAAACATGATGGGCACAAAGTTTTGCGCGAGAAAGGTGGCTTCCATTTATTTATCTCCTTTCAGGCGGGCTTCAGCCACGCGTTCAAGTTCTTCAAGGTGCTTTTGCTCGTCAGATTTTGCTGCCTCGCCCCCAATCGGGTCTTCTATGAAGCCCCGCAAAAAAGCAATTCGCTTGATCAACTCGGAGCATGCCTGAATGATGAGCAGGCTAAATCCTAAGGGAACAAGTAGATAAACCGGCCAACGGATCAAGCCGCCGGCATTTTGCGACATCTCACCATTGTTGTAGGCATTCACAAAGGCTGGCCAGCTCAGGTCAATCAAGAGCACACAAAACGGAATCAGCACCAGCAAGATGCCCACCACATCAATCCAGTTGCGGGTTCGGTCTGTCAGCTTGGAAGATATAAAGTCGATCCGGACGTGGGAGTTTTTAAGAAATCCGTAGCCCGCGCCAAGCATGAACACGGCAGCGAACAAATACCACTGGATTTCTAGCAGTCCATTGGAGCTCATGTCAAAAGCCTTGCGCACAATTGCATTGCCCGCACTGATCAGGGTGGTGGCCAGAATCAGCCACATCGTGAATTTGCCAATATTGGTGCTCATGGCATCAATCAGCTTTGAGAGTTTCAGTAAGGCCTGCATGGTGTCTCCAGCGTGACAAAAGGGGTTGGGCTTGCTTATGTAGGCAAATCCTCGAATTGTAGACGGACAAAAGCCTAGTTAACCATCAACTTGGCATGTCGGCGAGCGTCCTTGGAAGGATGGGCAACGCTTGATTCAGAGTCGCCGAAACTGCGCGACTTCTTTTACCAGCCGCTCAAATTCTGAAATCAGGCGTGGGTCAGCGGCATAAAAAACGCTGAACTTGCCCATCAGGGTTCTGGCATAAAGGCGAGGCGCGATCAGCCAGTCCAGGCCTGGGAATCGAATCAGTTTGCAATAGGCCAGTTCGCGCAGTTCCATCTTTTTGTTCCAAACCCAGCTTTGATGTAGAGTGGTCGCGTCTAGCGTTGTGGTGCTGGTCAGTATGTGCCAAGAGGTGTAGACCATGAGCACCAGGGCGGTGATGAACCAGGCCAGGCCAGAGCTGCCACCTGAACCTAGTGCCCCTTTGCTCCAAAGGGATGCCAGCCATAAAACAGCAAGTGCCACAATGCCGCAAGTAAGCAGCTTGAAGGCCAGCGTGTAAGCCGGAGCGCTCAGATCAGGTACTTGAGGTGTAAAACGAAAGGGCGGCGGACCCATGCTCTCCAGCAATGACTCGGACATGAAGGGTTCCTTGGGTGCAATGAGTTTCAAGTCTGGCGCTACTTCTTTTCCTTGAACAGGTCTTCAATTCTTTTCTGTTCATCTGCGGACGCCTTGCTCTGTTCTGCTGGCGTGACGGTCTCTCCCGGCTTGAGCTCTGCCTCACCCGGGCTTGGGATATCACTTTCAGGCATTTCAATCTGCACCTTGTCCAGGTCGATTTTGACTTCCTTGTCCAGGAAGGCCGTGACGGTTTCGGGCACAAAAATCACAATGACGACCAGCATCAGTTGCATGATCACCCAGGGGATGGAGCCCATGTAGATGTCACTGGACTTCACGGCCACGTCTATGCGTTTTTCCTTGAACAGGGTGTCTGCAATGCCGCGCAGGTAAAACAGCGCAAAGCCGAACGGCGGGTGCATGAAGCTGGTCTGCATGTTGACGCACAGGAGCACGCCGAACCAGATCAGGTCGATGCCCATCTTGTCAGCCACAGGCCCGAGCATGGGCACGATGATGAAGGCGATCTCAAAGAAATCGAGAAAGAAGGCCAGAAAGAAAACAAAGATATTGACCACAATCAGGAAGCCGGTCTGACCTCCTGGCAAGCCGGTCAGCAGATGCTCTACCCAGAGCGCGCCGTCCACGCCCTGAAAGACCATGGAGAAAACGCGTGAGCCAATCAAAATGAAGGCGACCATGGCAGTCAGGCGCATGGTGCCAACCATGGCCTGCCAGATCAGGTCTTTGTCCAGACGCTTGTGCATGGCTGCAAGAACCAGGGCTCCCACACACCCCATGGCACCTGCCTCAGTCGGGGTGGCAATGGCGGTGTTCATGCCGGGCAGTCCGCCCATGGAGCCCAGCACAGCAAAAATAAGGACCGCCGATGGAATAATGCCGCGCAGGCACTTGGCCCACAGGGCCCAGCCATTGAGCGTGCGGACCTCTTTGGGAACGCCTGGCACATGGTGCGGCTTGACCATTCCGAGTGCAAAAGTGTAGAGGGCAAAGATCAGAATTTGCAACAGCGATGGGCCCCAGGCACCCTTGTACATGTCACCGACCGAGCGGCCCAACTGGTCTGCCAAGACCACCAACACCAGGGAGGGCGGGACCAGCTGCATGATGGTGCCAGAGGCCGCCAGCACCCCGGTGGCATAGCGCATGTTGTAGCCATAGCGAATCATGACAGGCAAGGAGATCATGGCCATCGCAATCACCTGGCCAGCCACAGTGCCGGTGATGGCCCCCAGAATGAAGCCGACGATGATGACCGAGTAACCCAAACCGCCGCGCACCGGGCCAAACAGCTAACCCATGGAATCAAGCATGTCCTCGGCCAACCCGCATTTCTCAAGAATGGAGCCCATGAAGGTGAAGAAGGGAATGGCCAATAGCAGGTCATTGCTGAGAATGCCGAAGATGTTCAGCGGCAGATTGGCCATGAAGCTGGCTGGAAACCAGCCCATTTCAATGGCAAAGAAACCACTGAACAAACCCAGCGCCGCCAGTGAAAATGCCACTGGAAAACCAATCAGCATGATGAAGACCAGGCCCACGAACATGATTGGGGCAAAATTTTCCATTACCATTTTTTAATCCTGAAATCGACTTGTTTCGAGCTTTGCAAACACAGTGCCCAAGCGTTACTGCACCGGCTTTTCATAGTGGGTGTTCATTTGGTAATTGCCCTGGAGGTAAGCCACCCGCTTGATGATTTCGCTCAAGCCTTGCAGGAACATCCAGCCAAAGCCCAAAGGCAGCATCAACATGGCAGGCCAGCGAATCAACCCGCCTGAGTTCTGGGACATTTCGCCCGTGAGGTACATCTTGACAAAGAGCGGCCAACTGAAATAGACCATCAAGACCATCACGGGCAGCAAGAAAAAAACCAGCCCAAAAAGGTCAACAAATACCGGGCCATTTCCCTTGAGCTTCCCGTAAAAAATATCAACCCTGACATGCTCGTTGAGTTTGAGGACAATCGGGCCGCCCAGCATCACGGTGATGGCGAACAGGTACCACTGAATTTCCAGCCAGCCATTGGAGCTGATGTCCAGCCCGTAGCGGACAAAAGCATTGCCCGCAGAGATCATGGCAGCGGCCATCACGGCAAAGGCAGCTATTCTCCCGAATTTGTCGCTGACCCAGTCAATCCCAAGCGCGAATTTAAGTAAACCTGACACAAACATCTCCGATTTTGAAGTGAGCGGATGCGCTCCCCTGAACCTCATCACAGCACATGGGTGGATTGGTCCAGTTGAGAATTTCATCTCGAATGTCCATGATGAATTTGGACGATGAAAAATAGAAGCAATAATAGTGCCATGACGGTTTCCTTGCCCCCTGCTTGCACCGACAGGCCCGACATCCGCCAGCAGGGTGGGCAGCCCTTGTCATTGGCGCTCATGGATGCGCGTAATCACACGCTGTATTTGATGGCGCATTACGAGGCAGCGTTATCGCAGACGCATTTTTCGGTACCCCGACGACCAGAGCTCAATCCGCCACTTTGGGAGCTAGGGCACATCGGCTGGTTTCAGGAGCGCTGGATCGGGCGTAACCTGTTGCGCCATCAAGGCACCGATTGCGACCCCGAAGCTGCCTGCCTGCCGTCTGTCCTGGCTCATGCGGACCGGTGGTGGGATTCCAGTCGTGTAGCCCATGACACCCGCTGGAGTCTTGGGCTGCCGGGATTGCAAGACATCAAGAACTACCTGCTGACCACTCTGGAGTCCACCCTCGACCTGCTGGACAAGACCCCCGATACAGACCCGGCGCTGTATTTCTACCGGCTAGCCCTGTTTCATGAAGACATGCACGGTGAGGCGCTCATTTACATGGCGCAGAACCTGGGTTTGCCCCTGAAGATCGCCATGCCAGCACCCCATGCGCCCCGTGAGCCGCTGCACATGGCGACAACCCGCTGGCAGACCGGTCTTGACGGCAGCCTGGGGTTCACTTTTGACAATGAACGACCGGCCCATGAGGTCAAGGTGCCGGAGTTTGAAATCGATGCCCAAGCCGTGAGTTGGGCGCAGTATGCCGAATTCGTCATGGATGGTGGTTATGACCAGAGCGTGTATTGGCATCCGCAGGGATGGGAATGGCTGCAGGCGCAGGTTCGTCGAGAAGGTCGTCGTGCGCCCCGCCATGTGCAGCAGATTGGTGGGCTGGGTTCAGGTCTTGGGGGTGCTGGGGTCGGGTCGGGCTCAGTGATTCAGGTGCACTTTGGTCAGCCTGTGCGTCGACCGGGCAACCAGAGTGCCATGCACCTGAGCTGGTGGGAGGCTGACGCGTGGTGCCGCTGGGCTGGGCGGCGGTTGCCGACAGAAACTGAATGGGAGGTGGCAGCACAGACCGCGGCCCGGCGCGGTTTTCACTGGGGCGAGGTATGGGAGTGGACCTGTTCTCCGTTTCTCGGCTACCCTGGTTTTGTTGCAGACCCGTACCGGGACTACTCCGAGCCGTGGTTCGGCACGCACAAGATCCTGCGCGGTGCTTCGTTTGCCACACGCGCGCGCATGAAGTCAGTGCGTTTTCGTAACTTTTATTTGCCTGGCCGCGACGACATCTTTGCCGGTTTCCGGTCGTGCGCAATCTAGACCGCGTGGTTTTTCCTGGTTCTGTAGCGCCACCAGGGCAGTGTCTGGTTGAGCGACAACACCTGACCCGAGGTATTGGGGCTGGCTAATTGGTAGCCGGGTATGTCAAGCAGAACGGTCTGCCACGAGGCGCTTTTGAGCACCTTGCACAAGGCTTCAACAGCAGGTTCCTGCAGGGCTGATTTAAGGCAGACCAGGTGGTAGTCCTCCAGAACCAAGGGAATAAAGTCAAGTCCGCGTGCTCGTGCAGCTGCTTCAATGCCCAAACCAGCATCGGCCTGATGGGAGGCAATTGCCTGCGCCACAGCTGAGTGGGATGATTCTGTCAGCGCATAACCTGCCAGCTGGGATGTCGGCAATCCGGCATCTGCCAATAGCTCGTCGAGAAGCAAGCGCGTGCCGGTGCCCAAAGCCCGATTCACATAGCGGGCCCGTTTGGAATCGAGGTCTTGCAGACAAGTCAGGCCCAGCGGGTTTCCCTTGGCCACCATCAGGCCCTGGGAACGCCGGGCAAAACCAATGATTTTGTGCAGGCCTGGCTTGAGCAGTGGGCGATAAGTCTGCCGCGCCATTGAACTGGTGTTGATCGGGTGACGGGTATGAAAGCCGGCCATGACGCAGCGACCTTCGTTGAGCGCCCGAATGGCGTCCACGCTGCCGGTAAACCGGATATCCAGATGAAGTGTGTGCGCTTGCGCCGTATGCGCCCGCAGCGCAGACAGGGCATCGTCGTGGCTGGCATAGAGCGTCAGGACATGCACGCTGTCGTCAAAAGCCTGCGCAAAGGCGCGCTCAAGTTCGGCTTGCAAGGTCTCGATCTGGGGGGCCAGTCGGGCCTGAGCCTGGCGCTCGGCCCATAACAGTTTGTTGCCAAACTCGGTGAGCAAGGCAGATTGTCCTTTTTCCCAAACCACCAGGTCGTCACCGAGTTCGATTTCCCAGCGTTTGAGCTCACCCCAGACATGGCGGTAGGACCGTTCGAGGAGCCGGGCTGCGCCTGAGATTGAGCCTGATTCCTGAACCGCATGCAACAAATCAAGCAATGGATTGCGTATCCGGGTCTGATCGATTTCGGTTGGACGACCCAATGTGTAATGGAATTGCAACCTATGCACGGTGATTCATATCGCAGGGAATTGAACGAGTGCGTACGATACCTGACTTCATCCGAGCACCATGTCCACATTTAGCCAAAGCGTCGCAACCGCGATACAACTCATCACCACGCCAGACCCCGGCCTCATGGCCATTGTGGGTCGCTCCTTGGGCGTGAGCGCCACCGCCTGTGCGCTGGCCTGCGTTGCCGGTCTGGTGTTGGGGAGTTGGCTGGGTGTGGCACGTTTTACCGGCCGCGATGCCGTACTCACAGTACTCAATACCCTGCTGGCGCTGCCCTCGGTGGTGGTGGGACTTCTGGTGTATTTGCTGCTCTCACGCACGGGGCCGCTGGGTTTTCTGGGCTGGATGTTCAGCTTCAAGGCCATGGTACTGGCCCAGATGGTGCTGGTGCTCCCCGTGGTGGTGGCACTGACCCGCCAGATTGTTGAGGATACCGAGCGCAACCACGGTGAGCAACTGCGCTCACTGGGTGCGCCGCCTCTGATGCGCAGTCTGCTGCTGGCCTGGGACGAACGCTACGCCTTGCTCACCGTTTTGATTACCTGCTTTGGTCGTGCCATCTCCGAGGTAGGGGCGGTCATGATTGTTGGTGGCAATATTGAAGGGTTTACCCGGGTCATGACCACGGCCATTGCGCTGGAAACCAGCAAGGGCGATTTGCCGCTGGCGCTGGCGCTGGGCCTGGTTCTGCTGGGTGTGGTGTTGCTGCTCAATGCACTGATTTCGCTACTGCGGCGTTGGCGAGAAAAAGTGGATGGCAGCACCCAGGCCCCGGTATCGAGGGCCATGGCTTGAACTCGCCCCTGATCCAATTGACCGGCGCAGGGGTTTGCTTTGGCGCGCTGGCAGCCTTGGTCGATGTCAATGTGTCGGTTGGCCGGGCCGAACGGGTGGCTCTGATTGGCGGCAATGGCTCGGGTAAAAGTACGCTGTTGCGCCTGATGCATGGCCTGCTGGAGCCCAGCGTTGGCCAGCGTTGGTGTGCCGCTGAGGCCCGGCAGGCGATGCTGTTTCAGCGCCCCTACCTGATGCGCAGTTCGGTGCAAAACAACCTGGCTTTGGGGCTCTGGCTCAAGGGCGTGCCCTGGCAAAAGGCCAAGTTGCAGGGCTTGTCTGCACTCGCGCGCGTCGGCTTGGCAGACCTGGCACTGCGCAATGCCAAAACCCTTTCCGGTGGACAGCAACAGCGCGTGGCACTGGCACGCGCCTGGGCGCTCAAGCCCGATGTGCTGCTGCTCGATGAGCCCACCGCCAGTCTGGACCCGCACGCCAAGCGCGAGGTTGAAGCACTGATGCATGAGTTTGCTTGCGGGCAGCGTCAGCACGCTTCTGAATTCGATCATCCAGACGCTACGGGTGAATCCCCCATGACCCTGATTTTTGCCAGCCACAACCTGGGTCAGGTCAAGCGCCTGGCCAGCCGAGTGATTTATCTGGAACAAGGCCGGGTGCTGGCCGACCTGCCCACCGAACTGTTTTTTAACCCGGCACATCTGGTGTCTGTGTGTCCAGCAGCCGATTTGTTTTTAAAAGGAGAGTTGTTATGAGATTTATATCATTATTCAGGCCATTAACCCCTGTCAGGATTGGCTCATTAGCTACTATTTCAGTAGCATTATTATTTGGTCATGGCATCAGCAATGCGCAGTCCATTGTGATGGCCTCCACCACTTCCACCGAGCAGTCAGGCCTGTTTGCTCACTTGCTACCGGCTTTTAAGACAGCCTCAGGCATCGATGTGAAGGTGGTGGCCCTGGGTACCGGGCAGGCGCTCGATATGGCGCGCCGGGGTGACGCCGATGTGGTGTTTGTGCACGACCAGGCGGCTGAAGAAAAGTTTGTGGCCGATGGTTTTGGCATCAAGCGATTGGGCGTCATGTACAACGACTTTGTGCTCATCGGCCCGGCGGCAGACCCTTTGAAACTCAAAGGCGCTGACATCGTGGAGGCCTTCAAGAAGATTTCTGCGGGCAATGGCAACTTCATCTCGCGAGGTGACAAAAGCGGCACCCACGCCGCCGAGTTGCGTTACTGGACCACAGCGGCCTTGGCTGACAAAAAAGGCAGCGGCTACAAGGAGTGCGGCTGCGGCATGGGCCCTGCGCTCAACATTGCAGCCAGCAGCAGCGCGTATGTATTGGCCGACCGTGGCACCTGGCTCAACTTCAAGAACCGTGCAGACCTGGCCGTGCTGGTCGAAGGTGACAGGCGCCTGTTTAACCAATACGGCGTGATGGGCGTCAACCCGGCAAAACATCCCCACGTCAAGGTGGCCGATGCACAGAAGTTTGTCGATTGGATCATCTCTGCCCCCGGCCAGGCGGTCATCGCTGGCTACAAAATTGGCGGTCAGCAGTTGTTCTTTCCGAACGCTGGCAAGTAGCCCAATGCTCAACTTCAAACACAAGGCGAAGCACCAAACCAATCACCCCAGTGATGTCTACAAACAGGTACTCGGTGTCTTGGTCGCCAGTTGCTGCATGAGCAGTGTCTATGCCCAGACCAGACCAGATGCCCTGGAGGTGTTTGCTGCTGGCAGTTTGCGCGAGGTTCTGACCGAGATCGCTGCTCAAAGCCAGGCCCACGGCGTGGCCAAAGTCAACCTGACTTTCGGTGCATCCGGTCTACTTCGGGAGCGAATTGAGCAGGGCGCACCAGCCCAGGTTTTTGCCTCGGCCGATACCAACCATCCCGAACGTCTGGCAAGGAGCACTGACTGGAAAAAGCCCGTCGTTTTTGTGCGCAACGCCTTATGTTTGTTAACCCAGCCTGAGGTGGCAATCGAGCCGGCAGGCATGCTCGATACGCTGTTGAAACCTCAGATTCGGCTTGGAACCTCCACACCCGTGGCGGACCCCTCAGGTGATTACGCTTGGGCACTTTTCCGCAAGGCAGAGACCGTCAGGCCCGGTGCATTTGCCCTGCTCGATGCCAAGGCCCTCAAGCTTACGGGCGGGGCCGATTCACCCAAACCACCAGCTGGGCGAGGGACCTATGCCTGGGTCATGGATGAGCGCCAGGCCGATGTGTTTTTGACCTATTGCACCAACGCTGTGGCCTCACAACGAGAGGTGCCACGTCTCAAAGTGTTTCAGATTCCGGTGGAACTTCAGGTAGGCGCAGCGTACGGGCTGACTGTTCGAAGCGGCGCGGGTGAATCGGCACAGAAATTTGCCGATTACCTCTTGTCGCCGCATGCACAGACAATTTTTGAGCGATTTGGTTTTGGCAAACCTTAAGTCGCTTTTAGTTGGCCTTGCTATTTGGGTCTGCCAGACTGCATGGGCTCAAAATGCGCCTGGGTTCGTGCTCCAGGTGTCTGGTGAAGTGCACAAGGTTCTCTCCTTGAGCCGGAAAGATTTGCTGGCTTTGCCCCGCAAGGACTATGCCGAAAACCGAACCGTCGTTCAAGATGGTAAAGAGGTCACGCTCACAATCCCATACCAGGGCGTGCCACTGCGCCAGCTGCTTGATCAGGCGGGTCTGAAGCCGGACCGGCGTGCGATCCGACGGGCGGTGGTGTTGCTCACAGCACAGGACGGTTACCAGGCGAGTTTTTCCTGGGGGGAGCTCTACAACAGTGCTTTGGGCGATGGTGTGATCGTGGTCATACGCGAGGGGACGGATGAACTCCTGGAAAGAGATGGCCTGCCGGGCTTGCGGTCCCTGCAAGACATTCGCTCAGGCCCGCGTCATGTTCGGTGGCTCAAAACCATCGAGGTGGTGCTGCCCTGAGTTGTCTTTTCTATACTTGTCGCCTAACTCTGCGGTGTGATCTGATGCGGCATTTGAAGGCAAGTTTGAGGCTGTGTTTTTGCTTTGTGCTCTTTTTGACAGAAATGTCGCTGTCTTTTGCCGCTGAGGTCAGCGTTGCGGTGGCTGCTAATTTTGCGGCACCCATGCAAAAAATTGCGGCTGCGTTTGAGCAGGAAACCGGGCACAGGGCCGTACTGGCCTTGGGCTCCACCGGCAAGTTCTTTGCACAAATCAGCAACGGAGCGCCGTTTCAGGTGTTCCTCTCGGCGGATGACGAAACCCCTGAGAGGCTGGTCCGGGATGGCTTGGCGCTGGGCAGCAGCCGTTTCAGCTACGCCCGGGGTCGTTTGGTGCTGTGGAGCTTGCAAGCGGGTCTGGTCGATGACGCCGGTGCCATTCTGCGTTCCGAGCGGGTTGATCGACTGGCCCTGGCAGACCCACGTTTGGCGCCCTATGGCGCAGCGGCTATCCAGACCTTGCAGAGCCTGGGCTTGCTGCAACGCTGGCAGAGCCGCTTTGTTCAGGGGGAAAACATCGCCCAGGCCTATCAGTTTGTTGCCACCGGCAACGCCGCAATCGGCTTTGTGGCGCTTTCACAGGTGATGAGCGACCAGCGTATCAGACAGGGATCAGGCTGGGTGGTACCCGCCAATTTGCATTCACCCATCCGCCAGGACGCTGTTCTCCTCAACCCGGGTCGCAATCAGCCAGCCGCGTTGGCACTGATGGATTTTTTAAAAACTGACAAAGCGCGTACCATCATCCGTTCTTTCGGCTATGAAATCTGACCTTGCCTTTTTCCTATGACGACCTGAGCGCCATCGCGCTGACCCTGAAACTCGCAGGACTGACGACGGTTTTGTTGCTGTTGCTGGGCACCCCCCTGGCCTGGTGGCTGGCGCAAACCCGTTCAGGCTGGCGCGCCCCGGTCGCGGCGGTGGTGGCGCTGCCGCTGGTACTTCCGCCTACAGTGCTGGGTTTTTACCTCCTGGTCAGTCTGGGCCCCCAAGGCTGGCTGGGCCAGTTCACCCAGTGGCTGGGGCTGGGCACCTTGTCATTTACCTTTACCGGTTTGGTCTTGGGCTCTCTGGTCTATTCGCTGCCCTTTGCCGTGCAACCCCTGCAACACGCTTTTGAGGCGATTGGTGCTCGGCCTATGGAGGTGGCCGCAACACTTCGGGCCAGCCCCCTGAAAGCTTTTGTCAGCGTGGCCTTGCCGCTGGCGCGTTCCGGCTACCTGACGGCGGCGGTTTTGACCTTTGCCCACACCGTGGGTGAATTTGGCGTGGTGTTGATGATCGGCGGCAATATTCCGGGCAAGACCCAGGTGGTTTCCACGCAAATCTACGGCCATGTGGAGGCCATGGACTACACGCAGGCGCATGCCCTGGCAGCGGCCATGGTGGCGTTTTCCTTCCTGGTCCTACTCTCTCTGGGCTTGCTGCATCGCCGCCGCCAGCGTGTCATGCTGTGAGCGATTCCGCCCACCGGATCCGGCTGCTGCTGTCGCGCAGTGCATTTGCGCTTGAGGTCGATGTGAGCTTGCCCGCCAGAGGCATCAGCGTCTTGTTTGGTCCATCAGGTTCGGGCAAAACCTCCTTGCTGCGTTGTGTTGCCGGACTGGAGCGGCCCAGTCGGGCCCTCGTGCAATTGGGTGAGGCCGTCTGGCAGGACGATGCCCAAAACATCTTTGTGCCTACCTGGCGTCGGCCCTTGGGCTATGTGTTTCAGGAGGCCAGCCTGTTTGAACATCTCGATGTGGAGGGCAACCTGCGCTACGGACAGCGAAGCGGTACGCAGAACAACAGCATGGCGCTCAATGCCGTGGTCGAACTGCTGGGCATTGGCGCACTCATGAAGCGGCGCTGCCACACCCTCTCGGGCGGAGAGCGCCAGCGTGTGGCCATTGCGCGCGCCCTGGCCACCCAGCCGCGCTTGCTGCTGCTCGATGAACCACTGGCCTCGCTGGACCATGCCCGCCGCCAGGACATCCTGCCCTGGCTGGAGCGACTGCGCGATGAACTGGCCATTCCCATGTTGTACGTGACGCATGCGGCAGACGAAGTGGCGCGCCTGGCCGACACCCTGGTGGTGCTGGATCAGGGCAGGGTGGTGGCTGCCGGGCCGGTGGCCGAGGTATTGGCCAATGTGAACACGCCGGTGCTGTTGGGTGAGGACGTGGGAGCGCTGCTGGTAGGCACCGTGCAGGAACGCGATACCGCCTGGCATCTTGCCCGGGTTGATTTTGAGTCTGGCAGCCTATGGGTCAGAGACAACGCCTTGCCCTTTGGTCAGCGCGTTCGTTTGCGCGTATTGGCCCGGGACGTTAGCCTGGCCACGGTCAAGCCCGAGCAAACCAGCATCCAGAATGTGCTGCATATGCACATTGAAACCATCGTGCCCGATATCCACCCCTCACAAGTGCTGATTCGTCTGCGCAATGACTCCACCGTGCTGTTGTCCCGCATTACGGCCCGGTCAGCAAGCGTGCTGGGGCTGTACAGTGGCATGCCAGTCTGGGCCCAGGTCAAGTCGGTGGCAGTGGTTCAGTGAACAAAACCCCAAGACCCGCAACCTTGTAAACCGCTATCAATGCGAGCCTTCCAGGCCAAGGATAGAAACTAACTGGCGCCGTGACCCTTGATGTAGGTTTCCAGAAACTGGATCTGATTGCCCTGAATACTCAAAATTTCCTTCACGATGTCGCCGATGGACAGGACGCCGATGACCTGGTTTGCCTTGACCACCGGCAAATGGCGGATATGGCGTTGCACCATCGTTGCCATACAGCTGTCGAGCTTGTCATCGATTTCAACCGTGAGGGGGTTGGGCGTCATGATGGTCTCAATGGCCACTTGTTTGGCATCAGCGCCGGGCAGCAAGACCTTGATGGCACAGTCACCCTGGGACACGATGCCGACCAACTTCTCGCCTTCCATCACGATGATGGAGCGCACACGCTTGTCGCGCATCAGCTCAAGTGCCTTGACCACCTTGTCGGTGGGAGAGACAGAAACAATGGTGTTTGGTTTGCGATCCAGACAATTTTTGACGCTAGGCATAGGGAACCCTTTAGACGCTGAAGTTATGAATTATTGTGAGTGGCCTGATTCTACAAACTACAAAGATCTGTGCGTCAAACGCTTATTAGCTGCAACGATTTATGTTGCCAGCGCTTGCTCAACGCCAGTAGTTTGCTATCAAAAATAGAGTACTCTTGATTCCCAGTACGGTCAGAAGCAAGGAGCCAGCCAGGTGCAGGCCAGCCGTACTTGCCGCCAACAGGTAGCGCTGTTGCATCAGCATGGTGACCACCTCTGCTGAAAAGCTGGAAAAGGTGGTCAGCGCCCCCAAAAAACCGGTTACCAGCAGCAGCCGCCAGTTCGGGTCAAGCTGGGGCAGGCTTTCAAACACGGCAATACATACGCCTATCAGGTAGCCACCGATCAGGTTGGCGGCCAAGGTGCCCCAGGGAATCACTGCCCCCGGGCTTAGCCACAAACCCAAGCCCCAGCGGCCCAAAGCACCCACGCTTGCGCCGATACAAATGGCGGCAATAGCAAGCACCGTCGTTACCGCTCCATGCCCATGAACCAGTTGGGAACACTGGTCACGATTTCCGGGAAAACGGTAATCAAGACGATGGCCACAATCATGCAGGCAAAGAAGGGCAGGGTCATGCGGGCAATGCGGTTGCTGTCGGTACCGGTCATGTTTTGCAGGACAAACAGGTTAAATCCCACAGGCGGCGTGATCTCGGCTATCTCAATGAGCATGATGATGAAAATGCCGAACCAGACCAGGTCAAAGCCGGCTTTCTGAACCATGGGCAACACCACCGCGCTGGTCAGCACGATCATGGAAATACCGTCCAGCGCTGCTCCGAGAATAAGGTAGACCACCACCAGCACGGCAATGAGACCGTAGGGCGACAAGTTGGCCGCAGCAACCATCTCGGCCAGTTCACGCGGAATGCCGGTAAATGCCATGGTCTTGGTCAGAAAGGCGGCACCCGCCAGAATGAACATGATCATGCAGCTCACGCGGGTAGCACCCACCAGACCCTGCCAAAAGTTTTGCAGGGTCAGACTGCGACCGGCAGCGGCAATGGCGAGCGACCCCACCACGCCCCAGGCCGCGCATTCGGTGGCAGTCGCAATGCCGGCCACCAGCACCCAGACAATAAAGACGATGAGCAGTCCACAGGGGATGAGGCTACCGGAGCGGATCAGTTTCTGGACAAAGGTGGTTGGTGCTTCGGGTGGCGGCACCTTGTCCGGATTTCTCAGGCTCCACCAAATGATGTAGCCCGAGAACAAACCCATCAGCAAAAAGCCAGGCAGGAAGCCCGCCAAGAAAAGCCGGATCACGCTGGCATCGGCTGCCACTGCGTAGACCACCATGGTGATGGACGGTGGAATCAGGATGCCCAAGCCGCCGGCTGCAGCCAGTGATCCCAAGGCCAGGCTTTTGTCGTAGCCCCGACGCTCCAGCTCGGGCAGTGCCACCTTGGCAATGGTGGCGCAGGTGGCTGCCGATGAGCCTGACACAGAGCCGAAAATCCCGCAACCCAGGACCGTGGTGTGCATCAGTCGCCCGGGCACCTTGGACAGCCAGGGGGACAAACCATCAAACATTTGCTCAGACAGCTTGGTGCGGTAGAGAATTTCACCCATCCAGATGAACAGGGGCAGAGCCGCCAGTTCCCAGCTGGCTGTGGTTTCCCAAAAGGCCGAAAACAGGTTTTTCCCCGGCTGGGTGGTCGTGAAAAACGCCTGCCCGACCCAGCCCACAATGGCCAGGGTCATGGCGATCCAGACACCGCCGCTGAGCATCAGCAACATGAGAAAGAGCAACAGGGCTCCGATTTCAATCAGGCCCATTACAGTTCCTCGGAAAAATCACCACGCGCATGGCGCTCTTCTACACGGGCTACATAACTCGGTTTGGCACCTTGCAGAACGCAGACGCATTCGTCCAGGACTGCAATGACCAGAATGGCCGAGCCAACAACAAAACTCAACTGGGGTATCCAGATGGGGATAGCCACCATATTGCCAGCGATGTCGTTGAATTCCCAGCTTTCATAGGTGAAGCGGGCGGCCCAAAAACCAAGGTAGCCGATGGCAATGGCTGCAATACCCAAAGACAGCAGTTCCAGCCAGCGACGCACGGCCGGCTTGACAGATTCAAGCACCAGCGTGACGCGGACAAAATCGCCGTTGCGAAAGCTGTAGGCCATGCCCAGAAAGGCAGCAGCAGCACACAGCCAGGACACAATGTCATTGATCCAGGAGACCCGCCAGTTCAAGCTGCGGCCCACAGAGCCACCGATCATGAGCAGCAGAATGGTCAGCACACAGAGGGCGGCAAGCATGCCGCCCAACGCATACAGACCATCCAGACTGCGCCGCAGCGCGCCAGCCTTGCGGATGGTTGAATCAGACATTCAGTGCTGCTAGAACGGGTTAGCGGTTGAAGGCATCGACCAGGGATTTACCTTCAGCACCGGTTTTTTCCAGCCATTCATTGAGCATGGTGCCACCCACTTTTTTCATATCCGCCTTGAGCGCGGCTGAAGGGGGCAACACCTGAACGCCATTGGCCTTGAGCTTCTCAATCGACTCGGTATTCACGCGTTTGCTGGCAACCAGTCCACGCGCCTCGGCTTCTGCGCCGGCCTTGAGCAAAGCGTCCTGTGAGGGCTTGTCCAGCGCATCAAAGGCCTTTTTATTCACGATCACCGAGTTTTTGGGTAACCAGGCCTGCAAGTCGTAGTAGTACTTCAGGTGTTCAAAAATCTTGGTATCTACGCCTGTGGCACCCGAAGTCATGGTGGATTCGACCACGCCGGTGGCCAGAGCCTGTGACAGTTCCGCCGCTTGCACGGTTACGGGCTGCGCACCCACCAAATCGGCGATGCGGGCGGTGGCCGGGCTGTAGGCTCGCCATTTGATGCCCTTGAGATCGGCTGCAGAAGCGATGGGTTTCTTGGAATACAGGCCCTGGGGTGGCCAGGCCACCGAGTACAACAACATCAGACCTTGCTCAGCCAGTTTCTTTTCCATGACGGGCTTCTGGGCGCGGTACAGCTTGATGGCTTCGTCATAGCTATCAGCCAGGAAGGGCAGGCCATCGGCACCGTAGATTTGCCATTCATTCTGAAAGTTCGCCAGCAAAATTTCTCCGGCCTGGGCTTGGCCACCTTGCACGGCACGCTTGATTTCAGGTGCTTTGAAGAGCGAGGCGTTGGAATGCACGGTGATCTTGAGTTTGCCGCCTGTGGCTTTGTCCACATCGTTGGCGAACTGAACCAGGTTCTCAGAATGGAAATTGCTTGGCGAATAGGCTGCCGCCAAGTCCCATTTGGTTTGTGCAAAAGCACTCAGGGAGGTCAGGGCAAGCGCAGCGACGGTAGTGCTGGCAGCAAACAGGCGACGTTTCATAAAAAACTCCAGTGGGTTGAGATTGCGATTCGGACCATTCAATGTAATTCGGATTTCCCAGAATCTGATCAGTGTTTTCCCTAATCGTTGACAATTTGTTAATAAATTACAGATTAACTGAATACAATTTCTTCTATGCAACAACAATGCCAGCCTGAAGGACCTCCATGGTGAAAAAGCCTGATTCCAAAGCCTCTACCCCCGAGGACAAGGCCTCTGACCAGGCACCGATCGTCTCATCCGCACACTTGGTCTCGCCCAACAGCGCCGAGATGAGCGAATTCGAATTCGGCCTGATTGTTGCGGGCAATGCTTTTCACCGCTGGATCGTGCACTGTATGAGTGCGGCTGGCTTGAAAGACCTGATGCCGCTGGATGTTTTGGTGCTTCATCACGTGACACACCGGGCTCGCAACAAGCGCCTGGCAGATATCTGCTTCATCATGAACGTGGAAGACACGCATCTGATCAACTACTCGTTAAAAAAACTGCAGGGCCTGGGCGTCGTGATCTCCAGCAAAAGTGGCAAAGACGTCACCTACGCCAGCACACAGGCCGGGCTGGATTTTGTCAACCGTTACCGCGAAATCCGTGAATCGTGCCTGATCAATGCGCTCAATGCAGATGACGGTCTGAACCGTGACATCGGCGAGCTTGCCCGTTTGTTGCGCCTGCTCTCAGGCATCTATGACCAAGCGGCGCGCTCAGCGGCATCTTTATGAAACAGCCAGGAACCGGCACCTTCATGGTCCGGGTTTGACCACACTCATTTTTCGCATCTTGGAGCTATTGCTATGACCACACATCCCAAGCGCTGGCAATTCTGGATAGACCGTGGCGGCACCTTTACCGACATCGTCGCCAAAAAGCCGGATGGCACTTTGCTTACCCACAAGTTGTTGTCGGAAAACCCGGAGCAATACCGCGATGCAGCCATTGCCGGTATCCGCCACCTGCTTGGACTTAAAACCGGTGAGTTGGTAACCCCCGAGTTGGTGGACTGCGTGAAGATGGGCACCACGGTGGCCACCAACGCCCTGCTCGAGCGCAAGGGCGAGCCCACCCTGCTGGTGACCACCCGCGGATTCCGGGATGCATTGCGCATTGCCTATCAAAACCGGCCGCGCCTGTTTGATCGCCATATCGTGTTGCCCGAGCTGCTCTATAGCGCGGTGGTCGAGGCGCAGGAGCGCATGGGTGCGCATGGCGACGTGGTCCAGTCGCTGGATGAATTGCTCCTGAAAAAGGAGCTGCAAGAACAATTTGCAAAAGGGCTACGCAGTGTTGCCATCGTTTTCATGCATGGTTACCGTTATGCCGAGCACGAAAAAATAGCCAAAGGTATTGCGCAATCGGTCGGGTTCACGCAGATCAGCACCTCGCACGAGGTCAGCCCGATGATGAAGTTTGTCAGCCGGGGTGACACCACCGTGGTTGACGCCTATCTGTCGCCAATTTTGCGCCGCTATGTCGAGCAGGTGGCGGCTGAAATGCCGGGCGTAAGCCTGTTTTTCATGCAGTCATCCGGCGGCCTGACCGATGCGCATGCCTTCCAGGGCAAAGATGCGATTCTGAGCGGCCCGGCCGGCGGCATTGTGGGCATGGCGCGTACAGCGGAATTGGCCCAAGCGGCGCATCCGGTGAGCGGCGTCGAGGAGCCCATACGCGTGATCGGGTTTGACATGGGCGGAACCTCGACGGATGTGTCTCACTATGCAGGCGAGTTCGAGCGTGAATTTGAAACCCAGGTCGCCGGGGTGCGCATGCGCGCGCCCATGATGAGTATTCATACCGTGGCGGCCGGTGGCGGCTCGCTGCTGAAGTTTGATGGCGAGCGTTTTCGCGTCGGGCCGCAAAGTGCCGGGGCCAACCCGGGACCCGCCAGCTACCGGCGCGGTGGCTCCTTGGCAGTCACAGATGCCAACGTGATGGTGGGCAAGGTGCAGCCCAACTACTTTCCCAAGGTGTTCGGGCCACAAGCCAATGAACCCCTGAGCCTGGAGGCGGTCAAGCGTCAGTTTGACCTGCTGGCCCTGCAAACCGGTCGCCCGCCCGAGGCGGTGGCCGAAGGGTTTATCGACATTGCTGTGCAACAAATGGCCAATGCGATTAAAAAAATCTCTGTGGCGCGCGGCTATGACGTCACGCGCTACACCCTGCAGTGTTTTGGCGGGGCAGGGGGGCAGCACGCCTGTCTGGTCGCCGATGCGCTGGGTATGAAGCGGGTGTTTGTGCATCCCCTGGCGGGCGTGCTCTCGGCGTATGGCATGGGGCTGGCCGATCAGAACGTGATTCGTGAGCAGGCCGTAGAAGTCAAACTCTCACCCGATGCGCTGGGGGTGGTCGAACACAGCTTGAATACCCTTGCTGCTCAAGCACAGGCTGAATTACAGCGCCAGAAGTTCAGTGCTGCGGCCATCACCTTGTTCAAGCGGGTTCATGTGCGCTATGAAGGCAGCGACTCTGCCCTGGTCGTCCCCTTTGGCAGTATGGACGCCATCAAGAGCGGTTTTGAGGCGGCCTACAAGCAGCGTTTTGCCTTTTTGATGCAGGGCAAGGGCTTGGTGGTTGAGGCGGTGTCCGTAGAAGCCGTGGTGGGTGGGGATGCACCTGAAGAACCGCGTCAAACACTTCATGAACTGCGCGAGGTGCCGCGCCGGGAAACGGTCAGCATGTTCTCAGGGGGGCAGTGGCACCAAGCTGCATTGGTGGTGCGTGAAGACCTGCGACCGGGTGACGTCATCCCTGGGCCCGCCATCATTGCCGAGAAGAACGCCACCACCGTGGTCGAGCCCGGCTGGCAGGCTAAATTAACTGATTTAGACCATATCATCCTTGACAGGACTGAAGATCGCGCTATTAAATTTGCAGCTGGGACATCGGTAGACCCGGTGTTGCTGGAGGTGTTTAACAACCTCTTCATGAATATTGCCGAGCAGATGGGCCTGCAACTGCAAAACACTGCCTACTCAGTCAACATCAAGGAGAGGCTGGATTTCTCCTGTGCGCTGTTTGATGCCCGTGGCAATCTGATCGCCAACGCACCGCATATGCCCGTGCATCTGGGCAGCATGGGTGAGAGCATCAAAACCGTGATTCGCGAGAACAGCGGCCGGATGCAGCCGGGCGATGTGTTTGTGCTGAACGACCCCTACCATGGCGGCACCCATTTGCCGGACATCACGGTCATTACGCCGGTCTACCTCGAAACAGACAAGCCTAGCGACGACCCGCTGCACCCGGGTGCCCGTGTCACGTTCTACGTGGGCTCCAGAGGCCACCACGCTGACATTGGTGGCACGACACCGGGCTCCATGCCCCCGTTTTCCACCCGGATTGAGGAAGAAGGTGTACAGATCAACAACTTCAAGCTGGTCGACGCCGGCGTGCTGTGTGAAGCCGGGATGTTGGCTTTGTTGCAAAGCGGGGAGTTCCCCTCGCGCAATCCCCAGCAGAACATGGCTGACCTCAAGGCGCAGATTGCCGCCAATGAAAAAGGTGTGCAGGAGCTGCGCAAAATGGTGGATCAGTTTGGCCTGGAGGTGGTGCAGGCCTATATGGGCCATGTGCAGGACAACGCCGAAGAGTCGGTGCGGCGGGTGATCACCTGCCTTAAAGATGGGGCATTCAGCCTGCCGCTGGACAATGGCGCGAAGATCGAGGTGGCCATCCGGGTCAATGCGGCACAGCGCAGTGCAGTGGTGGACTTTACCGGTACATCCTGGCAACAAAGCAACAACTTCAATGCGCCTACGGCAGTATGTATGGCTGCCGTGTTGTATGTGTTTCGAACCCTGGTGGATGATGACATCCCCCTCAATGCCGGCTGCCTCAAACCGATTGAGGTCATCATCCCACCCGGCTCCATGCTCAACCCCAACCCGCCGGCCTCGGTGGTGGCAGGCAATGTGGAAACGTCGACGTGCATCACGAATGCACTCTTGGGTGCCTTGGGGATCATGGCTGCGAGTCAGTGCACCATGAACAACTTTACATTCGGGAACGACCGTTATCAGTACTACGAGACCATTTCAGGCGGCAGTGGTGCGGGCGGGGTGAACGACAGTGCCGGCAACCTGGTTGGTGGTTTTAACGGCACCTCCTTGGTCCAGACGCATATGACGAA
This sequence comes from Hylemonella sp., assembly GCA_040382055.1. Taxonomy (GTDB): domain Bacteria; phylum Pseudomonadota; class Gammaproteobacteria; order Burkholderiales; family Burkholderiaceae_C; genus JBEIGE01. Next base: position 28,977 of record JBEIGE010000004.1, on the reverse strand, counting down.
CTCCCGACTGACTGATCCGGAAATCTTTGAATATCGTTTTCCAGTGCGGCTCCAGAGCTACGAAATCCGTCATGGTTCGGGCGGAGCGGGCAAGTGGCAAGGCGGCAACGGTGGCGTCAGACGCGTGGAATTCCTCGAACCGATGACCGCCAGCATTTTGTCAAACGGCCGCGTTAACGGCGCTTTCGGTATGGCGGGGGGGCAGCCCGGTGCTGTGGGCATCAATCGGGTGGTGCGCGCAGACGGCAGTGCCCAAGCCTTGGGTCACATCGCGCAGGTCGATATGCAAAGCGGTGATGTGTTTGAGATTCATACCCCTGGCGGCGGGGGCTTTGGGGCCTGAGCCTGGCTCTGGAGGCTTGACTACGGCGTCCGGGTCTGGGTGCTTATCTTGGAGTGGTGGGCAAAACCTGTTTGTCCGGAACCTTAGGGGTGTACGGCAAGCCACCAACGGTCAGGCCGGCTTCTGAGAGCCTGAGCGCGCTTTTCTCGCCTATGCCACTGACCCGTTTCAGCAATTCATGCCAGTCCGAGAAATCACCTTTTTTACGCTCTGCCAAAATTTTGCGCGACAGCGACGGGCCTATGCCCTTGATGCCATCCAGGTCGGCTTCACTGGCCTGGTTGATTTCTATTCCAGCCAGCGCATGAAATGACATCAAGGCAATGATGCCGGCAAGTAGTGCTTTACGCATGAGGCTGATCAGGCCGATGACAGGTTTGAGATGTAAGCGGCTACGCCTGTGCCAACATCTGCAAAAACATGGTCGCAACCTGCAGCGCGAAGCGCGCTGAGGTCAGCTTGGGTGTAGCACTGGTACTTGCCACGCAGCGCATCTGGAAATTCAATGTACTCAACCAGCTTGAGCTCGACCATCTCAGACAGAGTCATCGGACCATGTCTGTCTTTGCCATGGAGCACGTTGACAACTGTCAGCGCAATGTCATTGAAGGGTTGTGCCCGACCTGTTCCGAGGTTGAATATCCCTGATTTTCCGGGATGGTCAAAGAACCACAAATTGACAGCTACCACGTCGTCAATGAACACAAAATCCCGCATTTGTTGTCCCGGCCCATACCCGCCATATTCACCAAACAGCCTCACGCGCCCCTCGGCTTTGAACTGATTGAACTGGTGAAACGCCACGCTGGCCATGCGGCCTTTGTGCTGTTCCCGCGGGCCATAAACATTGAAATACCGAAAGCCCACAACCTGGCTCAACTTGCCGATGTCATTGCGCTCGAAATGAGCGCCACATTCACGGCGCATACGCTGGTCAAACAGCAGTTTGGAATACCCATATACGTTGAGCGGTTGCTCAAACCGGGGCTCTTCGAGAAACGTGTCTGATCCGCCATAGGTAGCTGCCGACGACGCATACAGCAAACGGGTACCCCGGCGCTGGCAGGCAAAAAACAATTCGCAGGACAGGCTGTAGTTGTTGCGCATCATGTACTTGCCATCCTGCTCCATGGTGTCGCTGCAGGCGCCCTCATGAAAAATGGCTTCTACTTGTCCGTAGTGACTTTGCGCAAAGAGGTGATAGAAATCATCCCGGTCTACATAATCTGCAATTCTGAGGTCTGCCAGATTACGGAACTTCTCGCCTTGGGTCATGTCATCGACAGCAATGATGTCGTGGATGCCCCTTGCGTTAAGCCCCTTGATGATGTTGCTGCCGATGAAGCCGGCAGCACCGGTTACAACGATGCGGGTCATGCTTTCTGTTCTCCAAAGAGTTCGTCGTAGCTCAAGGTGGCCGTCCCAAACTTGCCCACCACAATGCCGCCGGCACGATTGGCCAAAGGCATGGCCTGGCGCAGCGTCAAACCTGCCGCGAGCAATGCCGCCATGGTGGCAATCACCGTATCACCCGCTCCGGTGACATCAAACACCTCGCGCGCCTGGGCGTTGATATGCAAATCGCCCTGCGCATCAAACAGGGTCATACCCTCTTCACTGCGGGTGAGCAAAATGGCCTCCAGGCTGAGTTGTTGGCGTAACTCCTGGGCCTTCATGCGCAGTTCGTTGTCATCGCGCCACGAGCCGATCACATGTTGCAACTCGGCACGGTTGGGTGTGATCACAGTGGCATTGCGGTAGCGCGAGTAGTCTGCACCCTTGGGGTCGATCAAGACAGCCTTGCCCGCAGCGCGTGCGTGTTCAATCATGTCATGCACGTGGTCAAGTCCACCCTTGCCGTAGTCAGAAAATAAAACGGCATCATGGTTTGGTAGCAGCGACAGGAATGTGGCCGTTTGCGAGGCCAGTACCTCACGCTTGGGGGCGTTTTCAAAATCCAGCCGGATGAGTTGCTGCTGCCGTCCGATGACCCGTAATTTAACCGTGGTCTGGGATTGTGGGTCGCGACCAAAGAAAGGTGCAATGCCGGTTTTGGCAACCAGTGCCTCAAGTTTGTGGCTGGCCTCATCATCACCCACCACCGTCAGCAGCGAAGCCTTTGCGCCCAGGGCCGCCACATTGGCGGCAACGTTGGCAGCACCGCCCACGCGTTCCTCTTCGCGCGTGATGCGCACAACCGGTACCGGAGCTTCAGGGCTGATGCGGTCTACCGCTCCGTACCAGTAGCGGTCAATCATGGCGTCGCCGACCACGAGGACGCGTGCCAGGTTAATCTGTTCTTTTGTGAGGTTCATAACTCTTCAATTCTGCGAGCTGGATAACTGTCCCAGGTCTGGCAACCTGGACATTGCCAGAAATGTTGCTTGGCTTCAAAACCGCAAGCGGCGCACCGGTAACGTTGAAGCGGCTTGACGGCATGATCCAGTGCGCGTTGAACCTGAGGATGAAATTGCTCATGCTCAAATTTTTCACCAGCTATCCATTGTGCAGCAGCCACCAGCGAGGGCTCTTTTTCCAGATGGTGCACATACCAGTCACGTGCAGATTGGCTGGGTGTTCCCGCAGTTTCAAGTTTCACAATGGCATCGAGCACGTCCAGCGATGTGCTTTGCGCGTAGCTGGCTTTGAGCACTTCCAGAACCTCGGCCCCGCGGCCTGAGGCCAGGGCACTTTGAGCCAACGGGCTCGCCAGTAAAGGCATGGCACTCGGGCAAGCAATCCTGGCAGCCTCCAGCACGTCGCAGGCTTTTGCAGCATTTCCGCCGGCTTGGTAAAGCTCGGCCAGTAGCATGCGAGGGCGCGGCGCTGCTGGCGCTGTCAGCATCGCCTGCTCAAAAATTACAGCAGCTTCATCTGTTTGGCCTTGGGCCTGGAGTGCACAGCCTTGTTCGCACTGGTAGTGGGACAGACGGGTGCTGAAGCTGCCAACCTCGGTGTTATCCAATTTCTTTGCCATCTGCGCCGCCTGGACCCAGTCGCGGGAGCGTTCATAGTTGGCCAACATGGCAAGGCGTGCCTGTGCTTCAAAAGGCGTACCTTCAAGTTTGCGCAGCGCCTCATCGGCCCTATCCAGCAGCCCGGCCTTGAGGTAATCCAGTGCCAGTGCATGTTGGGCCCGCTGGCGGTCAGGCTGGCTGAGGTCGCCGCGTGAAAGCAGGTGCTCATGCACGCGTACGGCCCGTTCATACTCTCCCCGTCTGCGAAAAAGATTACCCAGGGCAAAGTGCAGTTCGGATGTATCCGGGTCGCTTTGAACGGCCTCGATGAAGGCATCAATGGCCTGGTCCTGCTGCTCATTGAGCAAAAAGTTCAAGCCCCGGAAATAGGCCCTGGGAGTCTGGCGGTTATCAATGCGCAGTTGTCGCAGGTCCAGCCGCGATGACATCCAGCCCAGACCGAATGCCAGTGGCAGGCCCAGCAATATCCAGCTCAGATCAAATTCCATGGTGCGGGGTCACCGAGCCGGTCGGAGTTGGGTTGTTCAGGTCAGCCGGTGCTTGTAGTTGACGAGCCACACGACGATGTTTCCACCAACGCGGAACCATCGCCATTGCACCAACGGCAACCCCGGTTGTAAAAGCGAGCAGGACCACCATTACCAGTGGCGCGCTCCATTGCGTGCCAAAGAAAAAATGCACAGTCGCGTCATGCTGGTTGTTCAGTGCAAATGCAAACAGCGTAAAAAAAATGGCTGCCTTAAGTGTCCACTTAAGCAGCCGCAGGATTTTGCTCATTGCATCTTGCCTCAGCCCTTGGATTGCAGCTCAAGCTCCGCTGTTCTCTTGTCAACCGCCTCACGCAGCGCCTTGCCGGTCTTGAAATGCGGCACTTTTTTTTCAGGTATGGCCACACTTTCCCCGCTTCTGGGGTTGCGCCCCATGCGCGGCGGGCGACGATTGACTGAGAAACTGCCAAAGCCCCTGATTTCAATGCGGTAACCCCTAACCAGAGAGTCATTCATGGCATCCAGAATGGCTTTCACCGCAAACTCGGCGTCCCGGTGTGTTAACTGGCTGAAACGGGCAGCAAGTTCTTCGACGAGGTCAGAGCGTGTCATGGATACTTATCTTAGAGCCGGTCAGAAGTCAGTTTCAAAGCCCCTGGCCAAGTTGCGCTACACAGGTAGTAGCGTCACCAGCCGGGGGCTTTAGAGCACTTCAGTTATTGTCCAGCTTGGCGCGCAGCAAGGCTCCCAAACTCGTGGTTCCAGCATTTTCCTTGGCAGACTGCTGGCTCAGTGTGGCCATTGCTTCCTGCTGATCGGCAGCATCCTTGGCCTTGATGGACAGCTGGATATTGCGGGTCTTGCGATCCACATTGACAACAACAGCGGTGACTTCATCACCTTCTTTGAGTACATTGCGAGCGTCTTCGACGCGGTCGCGGCTGATCTCGGAAGCACGCAGGTAACCGATTACATCTTCGCCAAGGTCAATCTCAGCGCCTTTGGGATCAACTGTCTTGACCTTGCCGGTAACAATCTGACCTTTGTCGTTGATGGACACAAAAGTGGTGAACGGGTCGGAGTCCAGTTGCTTGATTCCCAGGGAAATACGCTCACGCTCCACATCGACTGCCAGAACCAGCGCCTCAACGTCCTGACCCTTTTTGTAGTTGCGGACCGCGGCTTCACCGGTTTCGTTCCAGGACAGGTCAGACAGGTGCACCAGGCCGTCGATGCCAGCCGCCAGTCCCACGAACACGCCGAAATCGGTGATGGATTTGATCGGGCCCTTGACACGGTCGCCACGCTTGGTGTTTTGCGCGAACTCTTGCCACGGGTTGGCCTTGCACTGCTTCATGCCCAGGGAGATGCGGCGCTTGTCCTCATCGATTTCCAGAACCATCACTTCAACTTCGTCACCCAGGGCAACGATCTTCGATGGCGCAACGTTCTTGTTGGTCCAGTCCATTTCAGAGACGTGCACAAGACCCTCGATGCCTGGCTCGAGTTCAACAAAAGCGCCGTAATCAGCGATATTGGTGATCTTGCCGAACATGCGTGTACCTTGCGGGTAGCGGCGATTCACGCCCATCCAGGGGTCGTCGCCCATTTGCTTGAGACCCAGGGACACGCGGTTTTTCTCGGTGTCGAATTTCAGGATCTTGGCGGTGATTTCCTGACCTGCTGTCACCACTTCGGAGGGGTGACGCACACGACGCCAGGCCATGTCGGTGATGTGCAGCAGGCCATCGATACCACCCAGATCCACGAATGCACCGTACTCGGTGATGTTCTTGACCACACCGTGAACCACAGAGCCTTCTTTCAGGTTCTGCATCAGTTTGGCGCGCTCTTCACCCATGGAGGCTTCGACCACAGCGCGACGGCTCAGTACAACATTGTTGCGCTTGCGATCGAGCTTGATCACCTTGAATTCGAGGGTTTTGTTTTCGTACGGAGACAAGTCTTTGGTCGGACGGGTATCCACCAGTGAGCCGGGCAAGAAGGCGCGGATGCCATTGACAAGAACAGTCAGGCCGCCCTTGACTTTGCCTGAGGTGGTGCCGGTGACGAACTCGCCGGATTCCAGGGCCTTCTCAAGGCTCATCCAGGAAGCAAGACGTTTGGCGGTGTCACGTGAGAGGATGGTGTCGCCATAGCCATTTTCGATAGAGCCGATGGCAACCGATACAAAGTCTCCGACCTGTGCTTCAAGTTCACCCTTGTCGCTCTTGAATTCTTCAATTGGCACATAGGCTTCGGACTTCAGTCCGGCGTTAACCACCACAAAGCCATGTTCGATGCGAACAACTTCAGCGGTGATAACTTCACCCGTGCGCATTTCGGTGCGTTTCAGGGACTCTTCAAACAGATCGGCAAAAGATTCAGACATACAGGATACGGTGTGACCCGTTGGTTAAGGTGCGGCATAAACCGCAAGATAAATTAATGAACCACTTCGTCAGTGCGCAAGCAGCGCGATAAGGGCAAAGTGGGCCTTTGACACCCAACCTTTAAGAGGCTCAAAAAGGTTGTCTGCTCTGCCACCACATCGAAACCTGCTCCAGGGATTTTTCAATCGTCAGATCAGAATTGTCTAATGGCAAAGCGTCTTGCGCGGGCTTTAAAGGTGCGACGCTGCGGGAAGAATCCCTGGCGTCACGCGTTTCCAAGTCTGCGCGAAGACTGTCGAGTGTAGTCGAAATTCCCTTTGAAATCAACTGTTTATATCGCCGATCGGCACGACGCAGGGCGCTGGCAGTCAGGTAAACCTTCATGGCTGCATCCGGAAAGATCACAGTTCCCATATCGCGACCATCGGCCAGCAAGCCAGGCAGTCTGCGAAAACTGTGCTGAAGCGTCACCAGCGCCTGGCGCACCGCAGGCAACACCGAAACCTTCGAAGCGTTCATGCCGCCTTCTTCGCTGCGGATCTGTTCGGTCACATCCTGGCCATCCAGCAGGACCTGCTGGTCTGCGAACGAAACAGGCAGACTTTGTGCAATTGCAGCGATTGCTGCTTCGTTGTCTGCATTAAGTTCAAGGCCTGCCTGTCGTGCGGCCAGGGCAGTCACACGGTAGAGCGCTCCCGAATCCAGGTAGTGGTAACCCAGCTTGTCGGCCAGTCGTGCTGCCAGAGTGCCTTTGCCGGAAGCCGTTGGGCCGTCAATACATATCACGGGAATGGCATTCGGCATGGCATGAGCCACAGAAAACAGGGTTTCAAAATAATCCGGAAATGTTTTGGCAACACACTTTGGGTCTTCTATGCGAACCGGGCGTTGAGCCGGGTTGAATGCGGCCAGCGAGAAACACATGGCAACCCGGTGATCGTCATAGGTGTGAATGGTCGCCGCCTGCCAGTCCGATGCAGTCTCCGGAGGCGTCACCTGGATAAAGTCGGCACCCTCAACCACCGTAGCACCAAACTTGCGCAAGTCCGTGGCCATGGCCGCAATGCGATCGGTTTCCTTGACGCGCCAGCTGGCAATATTGCGCAAGGTGGTGGTGCCTTGCGCATACAAGGCCATCACGGCCAGAGTCATGGCTGCATCCGGTATGTGGTTGCAGTCCAAGTCAATCGCTTTGAGTGGCCAGCCTGTGCCGGGTTCGCCCCGGGTGATTTCAAGCCAGTTGGGTCCGCTGGTAATGACCGCGCCCATCTGCCTGGCCGCGTCCATGAACCGGATGTCACCTTGAATGGAATTTTCCCCTATACCCAACACCTTGATGCTATTTTTGCCTTTGCCCCTCGTAGCTATTGATCCAAGCGCTATGAAATAACTAGCAGATGAAGCGTCGGCCTCAACATGGATGGTGCCGGGTGTGCGGTAGTTGCTGCCTTCAGGAATCGTAAAACGCGACCAGCCTTGACGCTTGACTTCAATCCCGAACCGCTCAAGCAGGTTCAGCGTGATCTCAATGTACGGCTTGGAAATCAATTCACCGACGACGTCAATCGTGATGTCCCGGCTGGCCACCAGGGGCAGCGCCATGAGCAGGGCGGTCAAAAACTGGCTGGAGACATCGCCGCGTACAGCAATCGGCGCATTGAGTTCCAGCATGGGCTTGCCGATGCGCAGCGGCGGGTAGCCGTCCTGACCCAGATAGTCAATCTTGCAACCGAGTTGGCGCAGGGCATCCACCAGATCCCCTATCGGTCGTTCATGCATGCGGGGTACACCGCTGAGCTCGAAATCTCCACCCATGACCGCCAGCACCGCCGTCAGAGGCCGCATGGCAGTTCCGGCATTTCCCATGAACAGGCGCGCTTGCTGGTCTGGCCATATGTTGCCCAGCCCTTCAATGACAGCCGTGCTGCCATGCTGGGTCACACCACAGCCCAGTTGACGCAGGGCCGTGAGCATGACGCGGGTGTCGTCTGAGTCAAGCAGGTCGTGCACAGTGGTCGTCCCTCGACTCAATGCAGCGAGCAACAAGACCCGGTTGGAGATACTTTTTGAGCCCGGCAGAACAACCGTGCCGTGGGCACCTGCAAGCGGCGGAATATCCAGAAACGCGGTTGAATACATTACTTCTTGGTTTGGTTCATGCGCCAGCCTGCGCGTACATCACTGGCCTGCCGGATCAGGTCCTCCAGTGCGTCACTGCAGCCGCTGGAAATCATCAGCTCCAGCGCCTGCAGGCTGTTGTTGAATAGCCGGGTTTGCTTGAGTAACTCGTCCCGGTTGGAGATCAGAATGTCGCGCCAGACCTGCGGATCGCTGGCTGCAATACGGGAAAAATCCCGAAATCCCGGGCCGGCCAAAGCCAGAAAATTTTTACCATCGGCTTGCCCCGAGATGGCATTCATCAGGGCAAAAGCAAGCAGGTGCGGCAGGTGGCTGACAGCAGCAAAGGCGGCATCGTGGGCTTGGGGTGACATCTGGCTGACTTTGCAGCCCAGTGCTGTCCAAATCGCGATCGCCTTTTCCAAGGGCTTGGGCTGAGTCAGGTCGATCGGGGTCAGGATGACCTGCTTACCCGTGTACAAATCTGCATCCGCATGGTCAACGCCCGAGACTTCTTTGCCGGTGATTGGATGGGCCGGCACAAATGAGCCAATCTGCTTGCCAAGCGTCCGTCTGGCCGCATCCATCACATCGCATTTGGTCGATCCCACGTCCATCACCAGCATGTCAGGAGTTATCAGGGGCTGTATGGATGCGAAGGTGGCTTCGGTAGCCGCTACGGGAACGGCAATCAGCACGATATCGCAGCCTGAAGCGGCTAACTGCGCAGACGCTGCATGGTCGTCAATCACACCGAGCAAACGCGCGCGTTGCGCGGTGGCGGGCGACTTGCTGAAACCCACGACCCGTTTGACCAGACCCGCGCGCTTGAGCGCCAGCGCAAAAGAGCCGCCCATCAGCCCGCAGCCAATCAGCCCCAGTTGATCAAACATGCTGCTTTATAGGTGAAATTGCCATCATTCACCGGCAGCGTAAATACCCAGCAACTTGTAAAAAGCGCAAAGAGACTGCAGTTCCGCAAGTGCCTGTGCGACGTGGGGTTGCGAAGGATGTCCCTGAAGGTCTATATAGAAATAGTATTCCCATTGCCCGGATCTGGCGGGCCGGGACTCAAAACGTGTCATGGACACACCATGCTGCTTCAGCGGAACTAGCAAGTCATGTACAGCGCCCGGGCGGTTAGGCACAGACACAATCAGGCTGATGCAGTCTTTGCCCGAAGCCGGAGCAGGTGGAAGCGTGTGCGGCAGGCAGACCACACTGAAGCGCGTGCGGTTGAAGGCGTCATCCTGAATGGCGTGGCTGGCAATATGCAGGCCGAATTCCGAAGCGGCGCGGTCACTGGCAATTCCAGCCCAGGCCGGGTTGGACGCAGCCAGTCGGGCTCCTTCGGCGTTGCTGGTTGCTGCGCGTCTTTCCACATCGGGCAGGTGGGTCGTTAACCAGTTGTGGCATTGGGCCAGTGCTTGCGGGTGTGCGTAAACCACCTCAATGCCCTGCAAAGCGTTGACCGTGCGCAGCAGGTTGTGCCGAACCAGCAGGCTGGTTTCTCCCACCACATGCAAAGGGGATGTCAGGAACAAATCCAAAGAACGGGACACCACGCCTTCGGTGGAGTTCTCCACCGGTACCACTCCGAATTCGGCACTCCCGGCAGCGGTGGCCCGGAAAACCTCATCGATGCTGCTGCACAAAATACGCTCAATGCTGGAGCCGAAAAACTGCAGAGCAGCCTGTTCACTGAATGTGCCAGCAGGTCCCAGGTAGGCCACCCGTTGCGGTGCCTCCAGAGCCCGGCAGGCCGACATCACCTCCCGCCAGATACTGGCAACTCCTGAGTTTTTAAGCGGCCCCGGGTTGCTGTCTTGCAGCTTGGTGATGACCTGGGTCTCCCGGTCTGGCCGAAATACTGCAGACCCTTCCTCCCGCTTGATAACACCCACCTCATGGGCTAGCCCGGCTCGTTTATTGAGCAGCACGAGCAACTCCTGATCGAGACTGTCGATCAGCAAGCGAAGTTCAGACAAAGTGTGGGGCATAGGACGTGGTGTGCATCAACTGGACGTGCGCTCAAATTCTCGCATGTAGTCAACCAAGGCCTCCACACCCGCCACAGGCATGGCGTTGTAAAGACTGGCCCGCATGCCGCCCACAGACTTGTGGCCTTTGAGCTGGAGCAGCCCATGCTGCTCAGCGCCCTTCAAAAAAGCCGCGTTGCGCGTTTCATCTTTCAGATAAAAGGGGATGTTCATGCGTGAACGGCAGTCTGGTGAAACGCGGTTGATGTAGAAGCCGGATCTGTCAATGGCGTCGTAAAGCAGGCTTGATTTCCTGATATTGCGGGCTTCCATGGCAGCAACGCCGCTCAATCCGTTCTCTTGTTGCTTTTTCAGCCACTCAAAGACAAGGCCCGCCATGTAGATGGCAAAAGTGGGCGGTGTGTTGTACATCGAGTCATGGTCGGCCACCAGCTGGTAGTCAAAAGCACTCGGACAACATGCCAGCGCGTGTCCCAACAGGTCTTCACGCACCACCACCAGCGTCAGGCCAGCCGGGCCGAGATTTTTCTGAGCACCTGCAAAGGCCACTCCAACGCGGCTCCAGTCAACCATTCTGGACGCCACATGCGAAGAGAAGTCAACCACCAGTGGTGCATCACTGCCGAGTTGTTTCAGGTCAGGAAGCTCATGAAACTCCACGCCATGGATGGTTTCATTGGAGCACATGTGAACATAGCTGGCTTGAGGGTTAAGCTGCCACCCGGAAGGTTCAGGAATGCTGGTAAAGCCATCGGTGACAGACGACGCTGCAATGTCAGCCCGGCAATATCTCTGTGCCTCTTTTTGAGACTTCTGGCTCCAGGCACCCGTGATGACAAAGTCTACCGGGGCGGCCCTGGATAAATTCATCGGCACGATGGCGTTTTCAGCCAAGCCGCCGCCCTGCATGAAAAGAATCTTGAAATCTGCCGGCACGGCCAGCAACGCACGCAGGTCGGCCATGGCCTGCTCATGAATGGAAATGAAGTCCCGTCCGCGATGGCTCATCTCCATCACGCTCATGCCACTACCATGCCAGTCCAGCATCTCTGCTGCAGCTGTCTCCAACACTTCGGCAGGCATTGCTGCCGGACCAGCAGAAAAGTTATACGGGCGGCTCATCGTCCAGGGGGTCAGCTTCAGCCGGGTTGGCATCATTCTCGACAATCCGCTGCAATCCGCTGAGTTTGGCACCTTCATCGAGACCAATCAGCGTGACCCCTTGAGTTGCACGCCCCAGCTCACGGATTTCAGAAACCCGGGTGCGCACCAAAACACCCTTGTCGGTGATCAGCATGATTTCATCGTCGGCATGAACCAATGTGGCGGCAACCACTTTGCCATTGCGCTCGGACTGCTGGATCGCAATCATGCCTTTGGTGCCGCGACCGTGGCGGGTGTATTCGGTGATATTGGTGCGTTTGCCATAGCCATTGACGGTGGCAGTGAGCACACTCTGGTGCTCATCTTCGGCAACCAGCATGGCAATCACACTTTGACCTTCGTCCAGATTCATGCCGCGCACACCCCGCGCATTACGACCCATCGGGCGCACATCATTTTCATCAAAGCGAACCGCTTTGCCGCCATCGCTAAACAGCATCACATCGTGCTTGCCGTCGGTCAGCGAGGCGCCAATCAAGAAGTCGCCCTCATCCAGGTCCACGGCAATAATGCCGGCCTTGCGAGGGTTGCTGAACTCGTCGAGTGAGGTTTTTTTAACGGTGCCCAATCTGGTGGCCATGAAAATGTACTGATCGGCAGGAAAGCTTCGCTTTTCACCGGTCAGGGCCAGTACCACGGTGATTTTTTCGCCATCCTGCAGCGGGAACATATTGACAATCGGGCGGCCCCGTGAGCCGCGAGCCCCCTGCGGAACTTCCCAGACCTTGAGCCAGTAAAGCCGGCCCCGATTGGAAAAGCACAGGATGTAATCGTGGGTATTGGCAATGAAGAGCTGGTCCACCCAGTCGTCTTCTTTGACTGCAGCAGCCTGCTTGCCACGGCCTCCGCGTTTTTGCGCCCGGTATTCCCCTAGCAACTGGCTCTTGATGTAACCACCATGGCTGAGTGTTACCACCATGTCGGTAGGCTTGATCAGGTCTTCGGTGGACAGGTCAAAGGAACTGTGCTCCACCTGGCTTCTGCGTGCGCCGATTTTGGATTGGCCAAACTCCTGACGAATCGTGCCGAGTTCATCCGAAATGATGGTGGAAACCCGCGCGGGCTTGGCCAGAATATCGAGCAGATCGTCAATTTCGGCCATGACCTGCTTGTACTCAGTCACGATTTTGTCTTGCTCAAGACCGGTCAGCCGCTGCAAGCGCATCTGCAAAATTTCCTGCGCTTGCGTGTCAGATAGCCTGTACAGACCGTCATTGCCCATGCCGTAGGCTTTTTCAAGTCCATCCGGGCGGTAATCGTCTGCGCTGATGGCCACACCGTCTTCACGGGAGCGGGTCAGCATCTCGCGAACCAGCTGGCTATCCCAGGGGCGCGCCATCAGCTCGGCTTTGGCAACCGGCGGCGTCGGGGCATTGCGAATAATGGCGATGAAGTCATCGATATTTGCCAGAGCTACAGCCAGACCTTCCAGAACGTGCCCCCGTTCACGTGCTTTGCGCAGCGTGAAAACGGTTCTGCGCGTCACCACTTCACGGCGGTGGTTCAGGAAAACTTCAATCAGGTCCTTCAGATTGCAAAGTTTTGGCTGGCCATTGATCAGGGCCACCATATTCATGCCGAAGGTGTCCTGGAGCTGGGTCTGCTTGTACAGGTTATTCAAAACAACTTCAGGCACTTCTCCGCGTTTGAGCTCGATGACCAGACGCATTCCTGATTTGTCAGACTCGTCCTGGATGTGGCTGATGCCCTCGATCTTCTTCTCGTGAACCAGCTCTGCCATGCGTTCCTGCAGGGTTTTCTTGTTGACCTGATAGGGCAGCTCATCAACGATGATGGCCTGACGTTGTCCCCGGTCAATGTCCTCAAAGTGGCACTTGGCCCGCATCACCACCTTGCCGCGGCCAGTTCGATATCCGTCTTTGACGCCATTGATGCCATAAATAATGCCGGCGGTCGGGAAATCGGGTGCTGGAATGAACTCCATCAGTTCATCAATACTGGCTTGAGGATTGCGCAGCAAGTGAAGGCAGGCATCCACCACTTCGTTCAGGTTATGGGGCGGAATGTTGGTGGCCATCCCCACCGCAATACCGCCAGAACCATTGATCAGCAGATTGGGCAGCTTGCTGGGCAGAACCAGAGGCTCTTTTTCCGAGCCATCGTAGTTCGGGCCGAAATCAACGGTTTCCTTGTCAATGTCAGCCAGCATTTCGTGGGCGATCTTTGCCAGACGGATCTCGGTGTAACGCATCGCCGCAGCGTTGTCACCATCCACCGATCCGAAATTACCCTGGCCATCCACCAACATATGGCGCATGGAAAAATCCTGCGCCATGCGCACAATGGTGTCGTACACCGACTGGTCACCATGCGGGTGGTATTTACCGATGACGTCGCCCACGATACGGGCCGACTTTTTGTAGGGCCGGTTCCAGTCGTTGTTGAGTTCATGCATCGCAAACAGAACTCTTCGATGAACAGGCTTGAGACCATCGCGTGCATCTGGAAGGGCGCGCCCGACTATGACGCTCATCGCGTAGTCGAGGTAGCTGCGTCGCATTTCCTCTTCCAGGCTGATGGGCAAGGTTTCTTTGGCAAACTGATTCATGGGAAATGCTTATATCTGGCGTGGGCAGCCTTGGATTCTAAGGCTGACTCTATGTGGCTTCGTCACAACATCCGGGCGGGGCTGTTTTGCAGCTCTCACACGCTTGGTTGTTTTTTTATCAATTAGTCTGTGGCACAATGAACCATCGTTTTGAGTGATGGTCATTTAAGACGTCTTTTAACCGCAGCGCTGAGGCGCTTTTCCGAACACGAGGAATCCATGAAAAATTTGAACAAAGTGGCAACAATGTTCGCAGCCGCAATTCTCGCGTCTGCTGCTGGCGCACAAACCGTTGACAACTGGCGCAATGCCTCTGGCGACGCCTGGACCAGCGGTGCAGGTCTGTGCTGGCGTGATGCCAACTGGACCCCGGCAACTGCAGCCAAAGGTTGCGATGGCGCAATCGTTCCTCCTGCACCTGCTCCCGCACCAGCCCCCGCGCCTGCGCCCCGTCCCGCCGCCGCTGCACCAGCACCTGCACCAGCACCTGCTCCAGCGCCTCGTCCCGCACCCGCACCCCAGCCACCAGCAGCCACCAAGGTTACCTTTGCCGCTGATGCATTCTTTGACTTTGACAAAGCCGTTCTCAAGGCAGAAGGCAAAGCCAAGCTGGACGACCTGGTTGGCAAAGTCAAGGCCATTAACCTTGAAGTGATTATTGCTGTGGGTCACACTGACTCTGTGGGCGACGACAAGTACAACCAGGCTTTGTCTGTCAAGCGTTCCGAAGCTGTCAAGGCTTACTTGGTTTCCAAAGGCATGGAGAAAAACCGTGTTTACACCGAAGGCAAAGGCGAGAAGCAGCCGGTTGCTGACAACAAGACTGGCGAAGGCCGTGCCAAGAACCGTCGTGTTGAAATCGAAGTGGTTGGCACACGCCCTAACAGGTAATCAGACCTGAGATGAGAGATTCATCTCGCTGATCCTTGCAAAACCCCGCTTCGGCGGGGTTTTTGTTTGCAGTTCAACTATTGTTCTCCTTCTTTCGATAATCCGACCATGAACCCAACTTTGAATGCTGATCCGGCTGAATTGGCTAAATTTTCCGAGCTTGCCCACCGCTGGTGGGATCCCGAGAGCGAATTTCGGCCACTTCATCAAATCAACCCCTTGCGGCTCGACTGGATCAACAGCTTATGCCCCTTGTCCGGGCAAAACGTTTTGGACGTGGGATGCGGCGGTGGCATATTGGCCGATGCCATGGCCAGAAAGGGCGCTACGGTCACTGGTATCGATTTATCCACCAAGGCGCTTAAAGTGGCGCAACTACACGCACTGGAAGCCCAGACCTCCGGGGTAACTTACCGCGAAGTCAGCGCCGAGGCCATGGCTGCAGAAATGCCGGCAGCCTTTGATGTGGTGACCTGCATGGAAATGCTCGAGCATGTTCCGGACCCGGCCTCGGTCGTCAAGGCCTGCGCCCAATTGGTCAAACCCGGTGGATGGGTCTTCTTTTCTACCCTCAACCGAAACCCCAAGTCCTTCCTGTTTGCCATTGTGGGGGCCGAATACATCCTCAATCTTCTGCCCAGAGGCACACATGAGTACAGCAAAATGATTCAACCCAGCGAGCTGGCCAGCTACTGCCGCGCTGGCGACCTGACCCTCATGCGTACACGCGGCATGGAATACAACCCATTGACCCGCCGTTACTGGATGAGCGCAAATACCAGCGTCAACTATCTTTTTGCCACCCAGAAAAGTTAAATTGCAGACCGATGACTGTTTTTCCAAACATTGAGGCGGTGCTGTTTGACCTTGATGGCACGCTGATCGACAGCGCACCGGATCTGGCTGCAGCCGCAGACAAAATGCGCATGGACCGTGGCATGGCGTCTTTGGATTACGCAGCCTACCGGCCTATGGCCGGAGCGGGAGCGCGTGGCATGCTGGGTGTCGCTTTCGGCGTAGAGCCTTCCAGCCCGGAGTTTGTGACCTTGCGCGAGGAGTTCTTTGTCAATTACGAAAACTGCATGACCGAGCGGACCTATGTTTTTGACGGAGTGGCTGAACTTCTGGGTCAGCTGCAGAGTCTGGGGCTTGCCTGGGGCGTTGTGACCAACAAATCCCAACGGTTCACCGGCCCGCTGACGCTGTCAATGTCCCTGTTTAACTCCGCTAAAACCATCATCAGTGGAGACACAACGCCTTACGCCAAACCGCACCCCGAGCCCCTGTTTGAAGCGGCCAGGCAACTGCAGGTTGAGCCTGAGAGATGCCTTTATGTGGGCGATGACGAGCGTGATGTGATTGCCGGATTGGCCGCCGGCATGATTACAGTGGCCGCAAGCTACGGTTATCTGGGTGCTGCAGCTGATTTTTCGGCCTGGGGGGCTCACGCCAGCATCAATTCTCCGATAGAGCTATTGCAACTCCTGCATAAGGCCTAAAATACGAAGCTTGGGGCTGTACTGGTTTCGACGTGGGTTCGGACGCGGTGTGGTGCATGTCGAGCTTAATGTGCTCGTTAATCAGATTCAAAAAACTTAACTGCACACGACGAACGTTTCGCACTCGCTGCTTAATTGCCAGTGAGCTTTACAACAGCAGGCCGATGGGCTGGGCAAGGGGTACGTGATGCAAGTCAGGTGCTCCCGGCTGTAAAGATAATTTCATCGGCTGGCTCCGGGTTGGGTACCTTAACCTTGGGCAAGACAATAGGGTGCTGGCGATTGGCATAGCGTGCGACTGCGCGATGCCCGTGGCGAGATTTAAATCAGACCGCTAAACATGTAGATCTGCCCGAAAAAGGCTGACGGACGCGGGTTCAAATCCCGCCAGCTCCACCATTACCCCATATAAAAACCGCTAGGAACATACACCTAGTGGCCTTTTTCTTATGTAAATCAATGCCTTACGTTGCAATAGCCTACAAAGTCCGCTATTGACATGCATACCAAAGCGGGGGAACAATAGGGGGAACAAGCGGGGATTTTTGGTTAATTTTGGGGCTGTTCCCCCGTTTCACTGGAGAAAAACGCTTGTTTGTTCCCCCACGTTGCTAAAAGGTGTTCCCCCATGTTGACCGATGCCGAATGTAAAAACGCCACTTGCCCACCTGACAAAGCACGGGAGCGGCTGGCCTGTTCGGGTGGGCTGTAC
Organism: Hylemonella sp.; assembly: GCA_040382055.1. Lineage (GTDB taxonomy): Bacteria > Pseudomonadota > Gammaproteobacteria > Burkholderiales > Burkholderiaceae_C > JBEIGE01. Next base: position 11,822 of record JBEIGE010000004.1, on the reverse strand, counting down.
TTGGAGGTAAGCCCCAAAGGCTCTAAGCGCTGGTTCTGGAAATACCGTAAGGACGGCAAAGAGGGGCGCATGGCTCTGGGCAGTTATCCGGAGGTTGGCGCTAAACAGGCACGCGCGGCGCGCGATGCAGCAAAGGCGCAAAAAACCGATGGGGTTGATCCTGTTCAGGCTCGCAAGCTGGAAAAGCTTAAGAACACCCGTTCTAGTGGGGGCAGTTTCAAGGCTATTGCCTTGGAGTGGTATGGCAAGCAAGCCCCTCAGTGGAGCGAAAGCCATGCCGGGCGCATGTTGCGCCAACTGGAGCGCGATCTGTTCCCGTGGATTGGTGAGCGGCCTATTGCCGAAATTCATGCCATGGAGCTATTGGCGGCACTGCAAAAGGTGGAAGAACGAGGAGCACTTGAAACAGCAGACCGGGCACTCATGCTGGCGCGGCAAATTTGGGACTACTGGCTACCCACTGCTGATGCGCAGCAACGCAACATCACCGAAGGACTAAAGGCTCGGCTTACCCCCTACAGTGGCAAGAGCTTTGCGGCCATTGTGGAGCCTTCGCGCATGGGTGACCTATTGCGCGCCATCAAGGGCTATAAGGGCGGGCCTATTGTGCGCACAGCATTGCAACTAGCCCCCATGCTCTACCAGCGGCCCGGTAATCTGCGAGAAATGGAGTGGGCAGAGCTAGACCTGGACGCGGCGCTGTGGACGATTCCGAGCATGAAAATGAAGCGAACCAAGGAAGAGAAAGTAAAGGGCGATCCCCACGCCGTGCCCCTGCCCACCCAAGCGGTGGCGCTACTTCGCAGCCTGCACCCACTTACAGGCCATGGGCGCTATGTGTTTCCGGGGGAGCGCAGCCACGACAGACCCATATCCGACAACTCGGTTCGCAGTGGCCTGTACGCTTTAGGCTTTGGCAAAGAACAAACATGGCACGGCTTTAGGGCCAGCGCACGCACCATGCTGGTTGACGAATTGAACCTAGACCCACTGGCCATAGAGGCTAATTTAGCCCACGCGGTTAAAGATTCCAACGGACGCAGTTACAACCGCACGCAATACCTAAAACAGCGGTTTGACCAGATACAGCAATGGGCTGACTTTTTGGACAAGCTGGCACGCGGCGCGGAAGTCATCTCGATGAAAGCGGCAAGAGCACTTATATCTAACTGAAATTGATGCGGGTTTAGCTGAGTGCTTGATGAAATTTCAATCAGCATTTTTTGTAAAAAAAGTACATCCGATTAGATTACAAAAAAATTTATTTAAATCAACGTGGGGTTTTAACTTATCAACAGGAAATTGCTGAATTGCCCACAGATTTTCACTCGATTAAAGTGAATTTAAACATTAGCATAGTTATAGATAAATACGGTGGCGTCTATAAAAGGACACATTGAATTTGTCGCTCATAGCAAGAGACTCCCAAAGCCGGGCATGGCTTTGGAAGTCTCAGGGGCTTGCGCCATGAAGAGATTGAACGTCCACTTCAAACGCGAATTTACACCAAAAGGTGCCTCATTGAAATTGGGGAGTCACTAGGTGTGGTTTATGAGACCAATGCTGTGAGCTTTCTTAACCTTGTTTTGGAAAGTGAGCAAAAGATGTCAATTCTCAGAATGCCAGCCGTAAAGGGGAAAACTGGCAACAAAAGTCATGCTAGTGTTTACAACGCGATACGTGCAGGGCTATTTACTAAACCTGTGAAGATTGGTGAGCGGGCAGTAGGTTGGCCCGACTTCGAAGTAGATGCAATCAACGCAGCGCGCATAGCAGGCAAATCCGAAGCCGAAATTCGTGAGCTGGTTCAGCGCTTGCACGCCAAGCGCATCGAACTCGCAACGGTTTAAGGAGGCAAGCCATGGAAAAAAATAAGGCCACTTCCCCCGAAAAGAAAGCAGCCCTAGAAGCGATCAGGGCAGAGTTTAATGGCACTGAAAGCCGTTCGCAAGCAGCCCGGCTATTAGAGGCTTTATCGCGGTTTTCAATCACCACGTTTGAGGCCATGCGCTACTTGGATGTGTACCACTGCCCGGCGCGAATATTGCAGCTACGCAAGCAGGGCCACAAGATAGTGACGCACTGGCAGACCGTCTTCACCGAAGCGGGCGTAAAGCATCGGGTGGGCCTCTATGCACTGGAAAGCGGGGCAAGCCAAGACTCAACGGCAAGATGAAGCGCAGCGCGATACCGAAAGACCCAAGAGGCGGACATGTTCGCCTGTATTGGGCCATTCTGGATAGCCCGGCATGGCGGGTACTCACGCACGCTGATGTGCGGGTGTACCTGGCCCTGAGGCGCAAACTCAAGCAAACCAACAATGGCGACATCAATGCCACATTGGCTGAAATGCGCCACGCGGGTATCAGTAGCAGTTCTACGCTTTCTAGTGCACTGCAGCGGCTGGAGGCTTTGGGCTTTATTGAGAAAACCCGGCAAGGCGGTATAGCCTTTGGGGGCAAGCTGTGTAGTCTGTTTCGCTTTACTGACGAACCTACGTTCGATATTGCCAAGGCCGGGGTTCGCTCTGGCCCGGCTACCAATGAGTGGAGCAGGTTCAACAACTTAGCCGATGCGCGGGCAGCGGTGCGACTATTGACCGCCAATAAAAAACGGAAGGTTCGACTATCGAAGCAAGTTGCAGCGACTACCGAATCGGAGAGGGGGTTTATTGGTTCGACCATCGAACAAGTAGCCAAAAGTCCGGTTCGACCATCGAAGCAAGCCCTAGCCCCAATAACTGCCCTGCAGGCCGCATAGGCATTGGGTTTACGGCTGTTTGGGTGGCATGGGGCTGAATTGTGCGCACTGCTTCGACCATCGAACACCTATGCACTATTGCCATCCCTACAGGGCAATTAGGGAGTGCAGGGCTTTAAAGGCTATCAAAACAAAGTTGGCCCTTTTTGCTGAGAACCGGTAATGAATTAGCCAAGTGATTTCGTTTTCTGTGGAGGTGTGAACATGGCAAAAGGTGGGCAACGCTGGGGCGCTGGCAGGCCGGGCTACCGGGCTAAAGGTGAACAACTTAAACGGGTGGATGTTCGACAGTGGGCCAGATTGGGCTACCTCACGCGCGCGTGCACATTTTCGTGGAGATGGAGCATTGGCGGTGAAAGTGCGGGCAGCATTAGCATTACCGTGCACTCCCCCCATGCACTATCGCTGCAATACTCGGTGACGATCAATGACGAACAACGCACCATAAACGACACTGTGGAGCTATTGCACACGCCCTGCAACTTAGGGGGCACGCGGCAATGGTTTAGCTGCCCAAGGTGCGCACGGCCTGTAGCGGTGCTCTACATGCGATCCGGGCGCTTTGCGTGCAGGCATTGCCAGCGGGTGGCCTACAGTTCGCAATCTGAGGATGTGATGGGGCGTACTTGGATAAAACAAAGAAAGCTAGAGGCCCGGCTGGGTGAACACTGGCAGCGGCCTAAGGGCATGAGGTACGCCACGTATGAGCGACTACTTGACCGGTTACATGATTGTGAGGCGCAACGTGATATAGCTTTTTGTGAGCGGGTGGGGCGGTTTTTTGGGATTGGGGCGGGTGGATTTAGCTGAATGAAATGGATTGAATCAAACTGCACACAATAGACAGGATAAGCACAAAGGCCATTAGTCTCTGTGTAAGAATTTGTCCACTTCTCTGTAAGTTGAAGCTATCCACTGGAGACCTAACATGAGCTACTCAATAGCTAGAGTAAACCAGCTTTTAAGGTTAATTCTTATTGGCCTTCTGCCACTCACGTTCGCGCTCAATTCATCGGCGCAACGGATTGACCGGATCGATCAGATGGAAAAAGAGCTTTTGGAAATCAAGCTTCGCCTAACGAAGTTAGAGGCCGCGACAGGAAAACCTCCATCCAATCAAAACCCTGCCGTTTCTGGAGAGGGGGCGTCGTCACTTTCGAATTGGAGGAAGTTGCAGACCAATATGAGCCCTGCTGAAGTGCGTGCATTGCTTGGCGAGCCGACCCGAATAGATGGGGGAACACTTGCGCGCTGGTCATACAGCAATGGAGCAGAAGTGACTTTCATGGGTGAGAAAGTCTACCGGTGGAGCGAACCTCAATCAAAGTGAAGTAGGTTCAAAACTGGCTACAGAGTAGAAGCGAGATAGCCCTAGCTGAAGCAAAACGGGGGAACAAGTGGGGGAACAGGTGGCAAGGGAAAACTTGTAAACCTATATTCCATGCGGGTCGCAGAGGATCATTCAATAGACGCCAGCCCACCATTCACAAGGGCTCGGATAGTCTCCGGGCCCTTTTCGTTTGGCTTTTCCCCAGGGAAGCGCGGGGCAGTGCTGCGGGTGGCCGCCCGCCGAAACGCCCGAAATCGGCCACTTTGTCGGACATTGCCGTCTCTGTTCTCCGTTTGCCCTGCGGGTAGGCGCAGCGGGTGTCCCAGCGAAATCAACGTCTTACGCGCGCCAGTTCGCTGTCAACCAAGGGCACCGGTCGACATCGAAAGTTCGAAACTGGTGAAATGGTGACTTATACGTTACCATTCGGCCCATGAACTACCAGATCAAAGAACTCCTGCTGATCGAGGGCGACAGCCCCTTCGCGAAGTGGTTCGGGTCGCTGGAGGCCGTTGCCGCCGCCAAGGTGCGTGTAGCCGTCAGCCGGATGGAACAGGGCAACCTGTCCAACGTCGAGTGGTTTCGCGGTATCGGGGAATACAAGATCGATTGGGGACCGGGCTTGCGCATCTACCTGGCCAAGGACGGTCTGAAGATCATCATCCTGATCGGCGGCGGCAACAAGAAGCGCCAGCAGAAAGACATCGACCAAGCGGTCGCGCTGTGGGAAGACTACAAGCGCCGCAAGGCATCAACCAGACAAGGAAAGTGAATATGGCACTGACTCGCGATTTCAAAGAGACCGTGGCCGCGCGCGTTCAGAACGATCCGGCCTTTGCGCAGGCGCTTCTGGACGAGGCCATCACCCTGTTTGTCAATGGCGAACCGGAATCAGCGAAGGTGATCCTGCGAGACCTGGTGAACGCCACGGTCGGCTTCGAGGCGCTGGCCGAGGAAATTCACAAACCTGCCAAGAGCCTGCACCGAATGCTGTCGAAATCGGGCAACCCGACCATGAGCAACATCTCGGCTGTGTTTGCGGCCATCAAGCGCGCCCTCAAGGTCGAGGTCCACACCCAGATCGTGATGGCCTGATTTCAGACATCAAACCCCGTGACCACCGCCCGCTGCGCCACCCAGTCCGTCGGCAACGGGTTCCGCTGAAACCACAGCAGACTCATGCACCGGGGCTGCTGCCCGGCCAGGATGGCTTGGATGATGGCAGGCTCGAGCAGCGTCAATCGGAGCAGTTCGTTGACCGTCGAGTGATGCAGACCTTCACGCTTCGCGATCTCGCTGCCGCTGGCGACCACGCCATCGCCGAGCAACTGCTGCCAGTAGAAGGCCCGCGTCAACGCCACCAGCAGGGGTTGGTCGATCGGGGTGCTTGCCCTGCCTGGTGCCGCTGGCTGGCCGTCGGGCCGTACCACCACCTTGCTGGCGCCCCGTCTGCGAATCTTCAACGGGATGAAGGTCGAGAGCTTGATCCGGCCAGCGTCCTGGCGCTCTCGAGCGACGGGGGCGCCCAGGGTCTGGAGTTTGGGTCTCACGCTGCCGCCTCGATCTCTTGCAACTCCGCGCCAATGGCCCCCGGTAGCAGATCACAGGTCAGCTGCTGCCAGCCATGGTCGCGCCAGATGATTTCCAGCCCACCGTCTGCCATCACGACCCGCTCGATCAGCAGCTTTGCCAGGCGGCACTGCTCGGCGGGAAACAACTGCTGCCAAAGACCCGCCAAATTCCGCATCGGCAACACGACTTCGGGTTCGGACAGCTCCGGATGAGTTTCGCGAATCCGATCCCACACTACCTGCACCATGTGCGGCGCCGAGAGCACCGCGACAATCTGCTGGGTCACCAGCTCCTCGACGGGTATCGCAGGCAGCGCGCCATGCTTGCTGGCCCACGCGCCAAACTGCCGGTGTGTGACTGGCCTGTAGTAGCGGTATGTTTTCCCCTTCTTGACCGTGTAGCTGGGGACCAGTCGCTCTCCGTCTTGTGTGAATAGCAAGCCACGTAACAGCACCGGCTCAAGCTGGCGATCCCAGGTCTCGCGCCGCCGTTCGATGCGATCGGTGGCGATCAGCGCATGCACCGCATCCCACTGCGCCCGGGTGATGATGGCCTGATGCTGACCGGGGAAGCTCTGTCCCTTGTGGACGATCTCGCCGAGGTACATCCGGTTATGCAGCATCTTGTAGAGCGCCTGCTTGGTAAAGCGCTTACCGCCCTTGGTGAGTACGCCCTCAGCGACATAGGCCTTGGCCATCAACGTGGCCGAGCGAATGGATACGAAATCATCAAAGATTCGCCGAACCAGATCGGCCTCCTTCTCATTGATCACCAGCAGCCGGTCGCGTACGTCGTAGCCCAGCGGAAGCGGTCCCCCCATCCAAATGCCCTTGGCCTTGCTTGCGGCGATCTTGTCGCGGATGCGCTCGCCTGTGACCTCGCGCTCGAACTGCGCGAAGGACAGCAACACGTTCAACATCAGCCGCCCCATCGAGGTCGCGGAGTTGATCTGCTGGGTGACCGCGCTGAAGCTGACGCGGTGGCGGTCGAACACATCGACCATACGCGCAAAGTCGGCCAATGATCGCGACAGCCGGTCAATCTTGTAGACCACGACGATGTCGACCTTGCCCGCCTCGATGTCGGCCATCAAGCGCTTGAGCGCGGGGCGCTCCATATTGCCGCCTGAGAAGCCCCCGTCGTCGTAATCGTCAGCCACCGCGATCCAGCCTTCGTGGCTCTGGCTCTTGATGAAGGCGTGACCAGCCTCTTTCTGTGCGTCGATCGAGTTGAAGGACTGGTCCAGTCGCTCGTCGCTTGAAACACGGCAATACACCGCGCAGCGCCTGGGCGGCAATGGCAGGGGCATGTTCATGGACCGTCTCCGTTGCCATCACGCAGGCCGAAGAATCTCGGCCCGTTCCATCGCGTTCCCGTGATGTGGCGCGCTGCAGCCGACAAGCTTTTGAACACCTGGCCATCAAGGGCATACAGACCGTCGGGCGTGACCGTGACACGGTACTCGCGCTCATCCCACTGTCGAATCAAGGTGGTGCCGGGCATGAGCAAGGTTTGGGCGCTGCGGCCTGCGGATGATTTGATCCTGGAGTGCTTAGCCCCCGCCTCCACCAGCACCTTGCGAACGTTGGCAGGCAGCGCGCCGTAGGCCACCTCCTGGATGCGGTAGGCCAGGCGGGACTGCAGGTAGTTGCGGTTGGGGTGACTGGGCCGGCGAGGGAAGTGCTGATCCCACAGCGCCCAGAGCTCCTCCATCGGGAGCGTGGGCAGGGCTGCCAACCGGGCGGCGACGGGTACATCGGGGCTCATGGAAGTCTCCGGTCATCTGGGGTTTGTATGAACGCTTCTTCCCGGGCAGAAGCCAAGTCATAAATGCTCATCCCGGGTAATCCCCGGCTTCTGTACCCGGGTCCGCCCCCTGGGCCTCGAGGTCCCGCTTGCGGTTCAACATAAGCGTCTGCGGCTCGCCGGTACGGCGGTCCTTCACCCCAAGGAAGTGCGCTGCGCCATCCCACAGGCCCACCACAATGTCGGTGTCCTCATCCCCCTCGGGCAGCAGCCATCCGGTGATCCCCGGTGGCAGTCGGCCGAGGTCCTCGAACTCGAGGATGGGCCAGGCGCTCTGAAACAACCCACGATCGGCCCATTCGAGGATCTCGACCGGTACCCCAGGGAAGTTCACCTGGCTGAAGATCGGCAGCCACGCCAGGCGCCTGCCTTGGGCGAACCATTGCTGCACCCGCTGCATGGTCGCGTTCTCGGGTGGGCGTTGCAGAAATTCAGTGGTCACATCATTCACGGTGTTCTCCAGGGGTAAGGGCCGCCCAGGGTCGTGGTCGGCCGGTGAGTAATTCGGTATCGCGGGACTGCGGTTCGCACGATTCGCACGCGGCCACACCCGGCCCTGGACCCGTAAACCCAGCCGCAGCAAGGCGTTGCGCTGCATTCGCACGATTCGCAGGATTCGCACGGTCAAAGTGCTGCAGGCGTGTTTTCATCGGGGCTCCACCAGCTCGAAGGCTTCCTTGGACCTCGGGTGCTCACCGGGCACCAGCCAGCCGTGATCGAGCAGCGTGCGCACCACCGCCCGCGCCACCGCCGCGCTGCGGATCGCCGCCGGTCCGTTGCGATAGATGTCGGTGAGCGTGATCACACGCCCGGGCCCCACCTTGAGCCGCCACCACTGCAGCAGCTCCTGGGCGATGCGCAGTTCCGGCTTGATCTGTCCCGCGCCCCACAGCCGCGTGGCTTCATCGAGGTAGTGCAGAACAAGCCGTAACGCCCGATCCACCTGTTCTTCGTGGATCTCGTCATCACCCTCGAACACCGCGAAGGTCCCCGCCAGTCGAGCAATGTGCTCGGGCGCCTTGGCGGCAAGCGAGCGGATGCTGGCAAATGGTCCCTGAGGTCGGAGTCCCGCCTCGAGGTCGTTGTAGATCGCGATCCAGGTGCGCTTGGCCTCGGCGCTCAGAAAGAGATTTGGCGGCTCGAGCTCATGGTCGCTCGCCTTTGGCCAAGGACCCCGCAGTAACGCGGTCACGCGGGCTGCGTAGCGCTGGTAGGCCGCTGCCTCGCCGAGGTTCGCCTCCACGTAGCTGCGAGAGCCGGCGGTCGACTGCGGGTAGCTCACGAGGCACCTCGCCAGAAAGCCCTGCTCGCGTGCGAGGGGGTCTGCCAGCAGGCTCGTGGCCACGGCCGGCTGCACCATCAGGTGCAGGCAAAGGCGTCGGCCGTAGTAGCTGCCCGACCCGTCGCCCACCCGCACCCGGTCAAATTCACCCCGGTCCCACAGGCGTGAGAGCGTGGTCAGGGTGCCCAGACGTTTTTCGGGGGACATCGCAAAGCCACCGAGGAACTGCCCGCCCTCGTCATTGACCAGGCCGATCGACGGCTCGCCAATGATGAGTTGACGCTGAATAGCCTCGCTGCTGGGCTCCGAGACGATCAGGAGCGGCATGACCGGCGCCTTGGGCTTTTGCAGTTCGTACAGCCGCGCCTGCTTCGCTTCGGGGCTGAGCTTCTTGTCGGCGAGGATGCGTCGAGATGTGGTTTCGTAGACCTCCTGGGCCTTCTCGAAGGCGTCGCGATCCTGTTCGTAATGCGCCATCAGGCTTCGCTGGTGCTCGAGCACGCCAGCCAGCGCCCAGCCGTCGACCGCAGATTTGCGCTCGCCCGACTCACCGAGCGTGAGGAAGTATTCCGAAAGGGGCGAGGCGCGGCCGTCGATGCAGACGTTGCCGTAGGGCTGGCTCGCCTGATTCATGGCCGCGAGGATTGACTGCCCGACGAGCGCGCTTGGGGCCTGGATGATCCGGTGCATCAGGGCGACCACCTCAGCACCGATGGCGCCCATGGCCGCCTCAGGGAACGGTGATGCGGGGGGCAGGTCGCGCGTGAGCGGCATCGGCGGCTCACCCAGGGCCCAGTCGGGCGCAGGCAGACGGCGGATCGGGACGCCTTTCATGGCCGGTCCCCTGCCAGATGCGCGATTTCAGCGCGCGACGCTGCGAATCGTGCGATTCCTGCGAATCCCAAGGATGGCCAGGCACATGAGGCACTTCCCGTAGTGCGAAGATGTGCGAGCCGTGCGAATCGCGTCGGACTGGACGCGGCGGGGGCGCAGACAGGGTACCGGCTCACCGCTGCGCTCCCAGTTCAGCGGTGCTGCGGATGCGACGGCTGTTGGCTTCGATCCAAGCCAGCACGTCGGCCTTGCGGTAGCGCACGCTTCGGCCAAGCTTGGTGAGCACAGGCCCGCCCCCGTGCGTCGCTTCCCACTCCAGCCAGCCGACGGTGTAGCCCAGCCCGGCTGCGGCGGTCTTGCGATCGAGGAGCGCCGCGTCAGGCGCAGCCCAGAACTCGGCGCGCAGATCGGCGTCGCTCTTGGGGCGGTGGCTTCGGGCCTGTTTGGGCATGACGGCATTCCTTTGGATTCATTTGGAATGCCGCCATGGTCGCGACGGGCTGTTGAGCCGTCAGCGAACTTCAAGAATATTTCCTGAAGTTCAGGAATGCGGGGCCAGCCGTCTTAGCGACTGCGGTGGATCGTGATCTCGGGCCCGAAGAGCCGGAGTGCCTCGCCCACCTTCTTGTTGAAGGCCTGCAGGCCGCGCGTGTCGTTGGGCATCAGGGTCTGTGCGGCCTCGTTCACCGCGCGGCCGATGGCCTCTGCGTTCGGTCGCTCGCCGGCCTTGTATTTCGCTGACGAGCTGGCCAGCAGATGTGCCATCAAGGCGATGGCTTTCAGCCCGGTCATCTCGGCGATATCGCTGCCGTCGGGCAACACCGGCTGGCGCTCTTCTTCAAACAGAAAGGCCGGCCGGTCTTCAAAGGGCAGTTGCTCGAACCAGCGTCGCAGGCTCGCCTTGTTAATGACGAGCCGCCCCTTCTCGATGAGTTCGTCGACCGGCGCCCCGCGAAACACCTTGCCCTGCCCGGTTAGAAGCCCCAGGTCTTCGTAGCCGAGGCGCCCGTCGCGCAGCGCGGTGACCAGGGCTGCACGCTTGGCGCTCATGCACTGGGTCTCGAAGTTGAGCTTGGCCAGTTCCGCGGGCTCGACACCGCACCACAGCGCGATGGCATCGTCGATCCGGATGTGGTCGGCCAGATCCCAGTAACGCAGACAGTGGTTGGAAGTGGTGGAGGTGGGCATCGTCGGTGGGTCGTGGCTGCTTACTGGCGGGTACTGAATGTCCAGGGGTTGATCAACTCGATACCGCAGCCCTCATAGTCGCTGGTATTGCGGGTCGCCACCGTAGCTTCGCGGGCGCGGGCAATCGCGGCAATCTGGCAGTCAAACTGGCTGATCGGCCGGCCAACGGCACGGCGCTCAGCAGCGATGGCGGCGTAGGCGCGCGCTGCGGGGCGATCAAACGGCAGGATACGGTCGCGGAAGTCTTCTTCGAGCAGGACTTCGATGGCGGTGGTCAGCGCGTTGCGGCGCTTCCCAGAGGGAAGGATGGCCACGCCGTGCCGCAGTTCTGCTTCGCCCACCGTGGTGAAGTAGACCTTGGTGCCGTCCAGGGCGGCCAGCCACCGCTCGACCTCTTTGGCCGGGTCCGGCCGAAGAAGTTCCGAGAGGACGTTTGTGTCGAGGATGATCATCGAGGCTGGCGGCCGAGTTGCGGGGGCTCGCGCATCGGCTCGCGGGCGGGCAGTTCGAGATCGGCGCGCGCTCCCGGCGAAACGCGGGCGCGGATGGCCGCGGCCAGGTCGCGTGGCGAGGTGGTATCGCTCATGACCCGGCGAAGGATATCGCGGGCCTCCTCCTCCATCGAGCGGCCGTGCTCGGCGGCACGCACGCGCAGGCGTTGCTTGATCTCGTCATCGAGGTTGCGGATGGTGATGCTGGCCATGGCGGCGCTCCGGGGTTGCAATAGGCTTGAATTGTAATCGATGATTGCAATGCAATCAATGAGGCGCCGCGTCGTGAACTCACCAAGTCGTCCGGCGCAAAAAACCTTCCGCATTCTGCACGTCTGAAAATCTGGTCAGGCGAACGCATCTGCGGGCGGCGGCCCCAGAGATTGGCGCCCCCTACCCCCCAGGGGGGGAATCTCTACGGTCCATCGCGCGAGATGCGCGCGCCTGCCAGGATTTTTGCGCGTGCAATCAAGGCAAGACTGACTGGCCTTACGCCGCCACCCTTTGTCGTGCACGGTCGCATGTCCCGAAGGCAGCGATCGGCGCTCGTGGCAGACCT